>NZ_JBVIDS010000001.1:0-749171 GCF_055572255.1 Streptomyces sp. NPDC030799
GCGCCAGCACCGCGTGGTTCGCCTCCCAGCCGTCCGGGCTGTGTTCATCGGCCGCCTGCGGCGGCGTGCCGGACTCCGTCCGGCGGTTGGGGGGGGCGGACGCGGAGGTGTGGTGGTGCGGTGCTCCTGGTCCCGGTCATGGCCGCCGGCTCACGCGGTGTTCCGCCAGATGCGCCAGCACCGTGTGGTTCGCCTCCCAGCCGTCCGGGCTGTGTTCATCGGCCGCCTGCGGCGGCGTGCCGGACTCCGTCCGGCGGTTGGGGGGCGGACGCGGAGGTGTGGTGGTGCGGCGCTCCTGGTCCCGGTCATGGCCGTCGGCTCACGCGGTGTTTTGCCAGATGCGCCAGCACCGCGTGGTTCGCCTCCCAGCCGTCCGGAAACTTCACCAGCGTGCCCAGCTGGACCGGTTCCGTGGAGGGATAGTCGTCCAGGAGGTCACTCACGCCCGCGCGGCAGACCACGATGCAGGCGTGGCGGTGCCGGGAGGCCAGGACGCACAGGCGGCCCGTCTCCAGGTGGAAGGCGGTGGCGTCGGGGCGGCCGGAGAGCGGGTGCAGGACGACCGTGATGTCGTACTCCCGGCCCTGGAGACGGTTCGCGGTGTCGACCGTGACGTCCGCCACGCCCAGCTCGGCGAGGGCCGTGCGGACGGCCGCCGCCTGGTCGCGGTGGGCCGTGCCGACGGCGATGCGGTCGGGGGTGACGGGGGTGGGGGAGGGGGAGCGTTCGGAGGTCGCGGCGCCGCCTCGGTCCAGCAGGCGGCGGACGACCGTGGCCACGGCCCGCACCGCCTCCGGGTCCGTGCGCGGGGTGTGCCGGGCGGGCAGCTCCAGCAGGCCCCAGCCGGATTCCGCCGCCTCGTCGATCACCCGGTCGGGGCCGGAGCCGTCCGAGGGGATCGCAAAGGTCAGGCGGCGGTCGTCGTGGTCGGTGCCGCTGCGGAAGGGCGTGTAGGGGTAGAAGGCGTCCGAGACCAGGGGGGCCGCGGAGGCCGGGAGGCGCCAGGAGACCGGCAGGCGGTGCTGGGGCAGGCCGGGGTTGTGGGCCAGGAGGGTGGTCACCGCGGACGCCGAGGGGTCGTACGACAGGCCCGCCCACTGCTCGCTGCCGACGATCGCGAACGGGTCCAGCTGGCCGGGGTCGCCGACGAACAGCGCCCGCTCGAAGAGCCCCGCCACGGCCAGCAGGGAGTCGGAACGCATCTGGTACGCCTCGTCCACGATCGCATGCCGCCACGGCTCGTCGACCTTCACATGCGCCCACTTCGCGGCCGTGGACAGGACGACCGGCAGGCCGTTCAGGTCGGCCGCCTTCGCGGAGGTGCGCACCTGCGGCAGATCGTCCAGCGCCTTGTCGTAGGCGTCGGTGTCACTGCTGTGCAGGCGGCCGACCGGCAGGTCTGGGTTCTTCTCGGCGAGCCTGAGGACGAGATCGTCCACCTGTGCGTTCGTCTGCGCCACCACCATCAACGGGCGGCCCGCCTCGGCCAGTTCCAGCGCCGCGCGGACCACCAGCGTCGACTTGCCCGCGCCGGGCGGGGAGTCCACGACGACACCGCGCTCGGAGCCGTGCAGGGTGTCGTGGAGGATCGCGTCGGTGGCGCGGGCGGCAGCGGCCCCGGGATCGACGTCGACCGTCGTCACAGCACATCCTCCTCGGTCACCGTGTCGGGGGCCTCCGGTACGGCCTCACCGGGCGGGCCGCCGTGCGTCCACGGGGTCTCCTCCGGGTCGGGCAGCTTCGCCCCGCCGCGCTGCTCGTGCTCGAAGAGGGTGAAGCACACCCGGTCGCCCTTCTCCGGCACGGAACCGGGCTCGGGCTCCTTGCCGCGGCCCATCTTGTCCAGGATCCGCAGCACGAGGCCGTCCTCGGAGTCGTATCCCGCGAACTCCGCCGACTGCGGCTTGCCGCCCAGCGAGCGGTACACCTTCGCGCGCTCCGCGAGATGCGGCCGGTCGTCCGTGCGGACCGTCACCAGCGGGCGCGGGCTGGGCCGCCTGCCCTCGCTGTACGCCATCACGACATCGGTCACCTCGCCCGTGAACGCCTCCCCGGCCAGCCGCCGCGCCGCCATCACCAGCGGATCGTCCAGCGCCTCCTGCGCCTCCAGACGGGCCTGCTCGCGCTCGCGCGTGGCCAGCTTGTTCGCCGCCGTCACCGCATCGTCCCGGCGCGGCTGCGGGGGTTCGCCGGCCAGCACCCGGTCGCGGTGCCCGGTGAAGGACCAGCGGTCGCGGGTCCAGCGCTCCGCCACGTGCGCGCCCTCCGGCAGCGCCCGCAGCAGGTCCAGGCCCCGCCACACCGCGTCCCAGGTGGGCCGGGTGCGGCTCTCCACCAGGTCGCGGATCGTCTGCTCGGCCGTGGTGAGCGCGGCCAGCCGGTCGTCGGCGGCCAGGGCGTCCTCGGCGGCGGCGAGTGCCGCGCGTGCGCGGTCGTACCGCTCGATCGCCGGGGCCAGCAGCCTGTTGTCGAAGGCCGGGTCGGTGGCCGGACCGGCCGGCGGGCACAGCAGCTGGCCGGCCGCGTCCCGCGCCAGCTCGGCCCGGCGCGCGGCCTCGGCGCCGGAGGTGCCCTCGGGCGGGTCGATCCAGGCGAGCAGCGCCCCCAGGTGCTGGTCCTCCAGACCGGACTGGCCGGTCGCCCAGTGCCGGGACAGCAGATCGGTCAGGGCCAGCAGGAGCGAGGAGCCGGGGACCCGGGACCGCTCGCCGTAGTGGGTCAGCCAGCGGCCGAGCAGCGGCACCCGGGGCGGCGCCGGGTAGGGCGCCTCCGGGTCCTGCTCGGCCGTACGGCGGAACCGCATCGAGCGGCCCAGCAGCCGTACGAAGTCCAGGCCCGCGCGGCTCGGCACGATCAGCTGGGGCGCGTCCGCGCACAGCTCCACCTCGACCTTGACCCGCTTGCCGGTCTCCGGGTCGGTCTCGGTGCGTTCGGCCGCCTCCACGGACTTGGCACAGGAGTCGATGTACGGCAGGACGATATCGGCCAGGTCGGCGAGGAAGGAGAACCGCAGGTCGCGGTCGCGGGGTTGCGGTACGACCAGCAGGCGGGGCGCGTCCCGGTCGGTGCCGACCAGGGCGCCGAGCGGGGCGCCGGCCTCGCCCGCGGTGGTGAGCGGCACGAACACCAGCGGGCGGTCGGACAGATGCCGGTGCCGGACGGTCGCGGCGGGCTGGGCCCGGCCGGTGGCGACCGCCTCCAGCCGGGCGAGGGTGGTGATCAGGGACACGGGACGACCTCCCGGCGGGCCGCGTCCGCCAGCGCCTCCGCGCGCAGGGCGGCCGCCCTGCGCAGCGCCGCGACCGCGGGGTCGTCCGGATCGCCCGTCTCGCCGCGGGCTGCCGCGAGGACGTCCTCGACCGTGGTCAGACCGCCCAGTTCGGCGCGCAGCGGACGGCCGAGACGGGTGACCGCGCCCTGCGCGCGGGAGCGGTCCCGGCAGTGGAAGGCCAGTTCGCACGCGGACAGGCACTCGGGCGCGTACGCCGCCGGGACCGCCTCCACGGCCGCCGTCAGCTCCTCGGCGCCCCGGTCGGGCGCGAAGCACAGGCCCTCGGGCAGGGCCTCGGCGATCTCCTCGATCCGGGTGAGCCGGGCCAGCTGGCGGGCGGTGACCGCGCGCTGCTTGCGGACGTCGACGGCGGAGCCGGCGGGCAGGTTCGAGAAGTCCTTCGGGCACACGAGCAGGATCCGGTGCCGTACGAACGGGACGGGGGCGTGCTCGTGGGCGCGTCCCTCCGGCTCCGCGCCGAGCCGCGCGGCGACCTCCTCCAGCGCCAGCACGTACACCGCCGCCTGCCGGGCCGCGGCACCGACCTTCGCCGGGTCCGCCGAGCCGTCCAGCAGGGGGAAGGACTTGATCTCCACCACGGACCAGCTGCCGTCCGGGTGCACCACCACCGCGTCCGGCTCCAGGAAGGCGAGCGAACCGGCCACGTCCAGCGCCAGCATCGGATGGTCCAGCAGCGTCCAGCCGCCCGCGCGCGTGGCCTCGCGCAGCGCCAGCGCCGTACGTGCCGTACGCCCCTCGGGGCCGTGCGCGGTCAGGTCGGGTACGGCGGCCCCTTCCGGCGCTGCGGCACCCGGGTCGAGGCGGGTGTGCGCCAGCCGGAGCAACTCGGCGCCGCCGTCGGCCTTCACCTTCGCCTCGAACGCGTTGCCGCGCGTCAGCGCGAACTGCGACTGACCGAACGCGGACGGCGCGCCCAGCGCGCTCGCCAGCCGCGCCTTGTCCACCCCGGCGCCGTCCAGGATGGCCCGCCTGGCGCACCCGGGGTTCGCCGCGAGCGCCGCGAGGGCGCGCGCGTCCAGGGCCTTGGCCGGTACGTCGGGACCGCGCAGCTCAGCGAGTCGGTGTCGGAGCCCCTTCGCCCGCGTCGCGGGCGGAGGTGTCCGGTTCGGCCCCGGCGTCGAGCTGCGACTGGCGCTGCCGTGGAATTCGCTCACCCGCGGAAGTCTGGCATCCGGCACTGACAATCGGGGAACCCGTGGCGTCCGTGACCGGTGCGCTGCGCGGGAACACCCGGGGCAGGCGGGCCCGGACCCGGTCCACGACCCGCATCACGGGCTGCGCCAGCAGGTGGCCGACGCCCATCACGGCGACGCCCGCGACCGCGTCCAGGAGGTAGTGGTTGGCGGTGCCCATGACCACCAGGGCGGTCCCCAGCGGATAGCCGACGGCGACGGTTCTCGCGAGGCGGGTACGGCCGTGGCGCCACAGCATCACCCCGCACCACAGCGCCCAGCCGACGTGCAGGCTCGGCATCGCCGCGTACTGGTTGGTCATCCCGCCCATGCCACGCGGCGCGCTCGCCTCGCTGCCCCACCAGCCGTACGAGCTGTAGTGCGCCATGGTGTCCACGAAGCCGTGACCGGCGGAGAGCAGCCGGGGCGGGCAGGTGGGCAGCAGCGTGAAGCCGATCAGGCCGATGAACGTGGACGTCATCAGCCAGGTGCGGGCCCGCCGGTAGTGCTCGGCGTGGGCCCGGAACAGCCAGATCAGAAGGGCGGGCGTGACCAGGTAGTGCAGCGAGGCGTACCAGAAGTCCGCCGGCACACCGAGCCAGGGCTCGCGCGTGAACAGCCGGTTGAGCGGGTGCTCCGCGTCCAGGTGCAGGGCCTTCTCCAGGCGCAGGAGCGCCAGGCCGTGGTCGACGGCGGAGGACACGTCACCGCGGGCGAGGAGCCGGCCGGCCGAGTAGCAGCCGTAGACCAGGAGGATCAGCGGCAGCTCGGTCCACCAGCGCAGCCGGGGTCGCGGGGTCACCTCGGTGCCCGGTGTCTCGGTCTGCGGCATCCGATCGCCCTCCCCCTTCTGCAGTGCGGTGCGCCCCCGGAGGGCGACCGTGCCACTTTACGGTGTCCGTGTTCCGCCCATGCGGGCGCTCCGGCCCCCGAAGACGCTGACATCGCCCGCCGGGTTGCCCCGAACGGGTGTGAGCGATGATGGAGAAGTCCTCTCTCGTCGTTCTCGTGGCGTCCGTGTGGCGTCTTCCTCCCGGAAAGGTCTCCCATGGCACCGCGCATCCTGCTGGCCCGGCACGGACAGACGGAATGGTCGCTGTCCGGCAAGCACACCGGCAGGACCGACGTGCCGCTGCTGGAGGAGGGCAGGCGGGGAGCCAAGCTGCTCGGCGAGCGACTGCACCGGGCTCCGCTGGACGGGCTGCGGGGGGTGGAGGTGCGCACCAGTCCGCTGGCACGCGCGCGTGAGACGTGCGAACTGGCCGGCTTCGGGGACCGGGCCACCGTGTGGGACACACTCGTGGAGTGGGACTACGGCGCCTACGAGGGGATGACGCCGGCCGAGATCCAGGCCGTACGGCCGGGGTGGCTGATCTGGCGGGACGGGGTGCCGGAGGGCGAGAGCCTCGCCGAGGTGACCGCGCGTGCGGACGAGGTGGTCTCCTGGGCCCGCTCGTCCGATCGCGACGTCCTGGTCTTCGCCCACGGGCACATCCTCCGCTCCATAGGCGCCCGGTGGCTGGGCCTGCCGCTGGACTTCGCGGCGCGGATACGCCTGAACCCGACCTCGCTGTCCGTCCTCGGCTGGGCCTACGGCGAGCCGGCGATCGAGAGCTGGAACGACGTGGGGCACTTGGCGGGATGATCGGGTGCGGGGGCTGGGCGGCACCCTGAAGGGGGCGGGTCACTGCGCGAGCGACCCCGCGCACCGCAGCCCGGAGACCACCGGCAGCCCCTGCCCGGAGCGGTTACGCCCTCCCGGTTCTCGGCATGGACGCATGCCGGTCCAGGAACTCCGACACTCCCGACGCCCGCCGGTGGGGCAACAGCACCCGAGCCGTCCCCGCCAGCATCCCCTGGACGCGGGAGGACTGGACCTGGTCCAGCAACGACAGCACCCTCAGACCGGCTGCCGCCGCCTCGTCGGGACGGCCCTCGCGGGCCAGGTCGTCCGCCAGCTCGGCCATGTACAGGGCGATGTTCCGCGTGAAGTGCGGATCCTGCAGATGCGCCGCCCGGCGCGCGTGCCGGGACGCGCGCCGCCAGTCACCCAGCGTGGACCAGCACTGCGCCTCAAGCCCCTCCAGCTCGGCCTCGCCGTAGAAGCTCATCCACTCGGGGTCGGCGTCCGATCGGCCCCGCGCGAAGAGCGCCTGGGCCCGGACGAGAGCCTGTTCGCAGCCCGTGCGGTCGGCGAGCCCCGCCCAGCCGCCGGCTTCGCGCAGCGCGAGCAGGGACATCAGCCGCGCCGAACCCAGCGGAGCGGCTGCGCGCTGGGCGGCCTGCGCGGCGCGGACCGCCTCGCGCGGGCGGCCGGCGTCCCGCGCAAGGAACGCGGTGTTGCAGAAGGCGTGTGCCTCCAGCGCCGGGTCCCCGGTCATCCGGGCGGTGGCCAGCGCCTCCGCATAGTGCGAGCGGGCGTCGTCGAAGCGGCCCGAGTCGTGCGCCAGCCAGCCCACGGAGATGGCGAGTTCACCGGCGCCCGAGTGCAGGCGGTCGGCGGTGGTCTGCCGGGTCGCGCCGGCGTCCAGCAGCGCGTAGGCCGCGCGCAACGGAGCGGCCGCGCGCCGGTAGAGGCCGTCCGCGCCGTGCCGGTCGTCGAGCAGCCGGATACGGCGGACCGCCTCCTCCAGGGCGGCCGCCTCGGGCGTTCCCGGCCGGCGAGCGGTGCGGACCGCCGCGGCGGCGTCCGTGGTGAGCCCCAGCGGGCCCAGCGTGGCGGCGGCCACCGTGGCGCCTCCGCCGGTCATGAATGCGCGACGCAGCACGTCGCTCTCCTCGTGGTTCGGATGGTCTTTCGCGTACGGCTCGTGCGGGTCGTACGGGTCCTGTGTGTCATACGGTTCGAAGGCCGCCGGTGTCTCACCGGCCCCCCGGCCCTCACCGTTGATGAGTGCCCCGGGCATGGCCGCCGTCGTCCGCGCCGCGCGCCCGCGGACGGACGAGCGGGGCGCGAAGCCGAGGTCGGTGAGCGTGCGGCCGGGGAACATGTGCAGGAACACCCGTTCGTACGCGTAGTTGGGGCAGCGGATCTCGCCCGCCTCGACCCTGCCGACATACCGCGCGTCACAGCTCACCCGCTCACCGATCTCGCGCGCGGCACGGCGTACCAGTGCCGCGAACTCGGCCGGTGAACGACTGCCGCGCAGCTGCCGGAAGGCGAGGTTCGGCCGGGGTGGCCGTTCGGGCTGTGACGCGGTCTCGGTTGACGACGCCATGGCCGGGTCCTCTCGTGCGAACCGTCGAACCATGCCGGATCCGGGACGGATTCGGGACGAGTTGTCCGAGTGACGTCCTGGTTCCGGCGGGCATGAACGTACCTGCTGTGAAGGGTCCGCCACGCTGTGTTTGGCTACAAACCGGATATCTCATCCACGATCCGCCATGAAGTGCCATCCTTTGCGGCGCACTTGTGCCGTAGCCGTTGACGCGTTCACGCGTTGGACCCCGTGGACCGCAACAGGGCTGTGTGGTGGAGGCCGGCATGGAGACCAGCCAGAGCAACGAACCTTGTACCTCGCCGTCGTCGGCCGCGAAGGGTGCGGCGGCCGAGGCGGCCTGCGACCTCGTGACGGTACCGGCCCGGCAGGGCCTTGAGGCGGTCGACATCCTGCGACGCGGCGCCGGTGACGCGATGGGACCCGTGCTGCACGACGGCGGCTGCGCCACCCTCGGTTTCCTGGTTCCGGCCGGCACGGCGGCCTGCTGGGACGTGCCGGGCAGCACCTGTACGGAGACGGACGGGCGTGGACTGAGACTCGATCCCGAGCCGCCGGTGGAGGGCTCCGACTGGCTGCTGCCGCCCGGCGAGGCCGACCTCGCCACCGATCCGGTGGTGCTGCGCCGGGCCCTCGGGGAGGCGGCCCGGATGATCGAGGCGGCCGACAGCCGCCGGTGAGGCGCCCGCCCGTACGGGCTGCGAAAATGGTCCGATGGGCAGGTCCAGGAACACACGGCGGACACGGGACACGCGGCGCGGGCCGGCCGTCGAAGCCGTCGTGGAGGCGGTCGACGGCGGGCTCGCTCAGCTGGTGCCCGACCCCGACCGCAACCGGGCCTGGACGCTGCTGATCGACGGCGCGCCCCAGTCGCACGTCGACCTGGACGACCCCGCGTACCTCTCCTTCGAGTACCAGCGCCGCCTCGGCCATGTCATCGACCTTCTCGCCCCGCCCGGCAGGCCCGTGCACGCCGTGCATCTCGGCGGCGGCGCGTTCACCCTCGCCCGGTACACCGCAGCGACCCGCCCCCGCTCCACCCAGCAGGTCGTCGAACGCGACGCGACCCTGGTCCAACTGGTCCGCCGGGAGCTGCCGTTGGACCCGAACGCGCGGATACGGGTGCGCTCGGCGGACGCCCGCGCGGGGCTGGCGAAGGTCCCGGACGGGTGGGCGGACCTGGTCGTCGCGGACGTCTTCAGCGGCGCCCGCACCCCCGCCCACCTCACCTCCACCGAGTTCCTGGACGAGGTCCGCCGGGCCCTGAAGCCGTCCGGGGTCTACGCGGCCAACCTGGCCGATGGCCCGCCGCTCGCCCACCTGCGCGGCCAGATCGCCACCGCCGCCGCCCGGTTCGCCGAGCTGGCGCTGATCGCCGACCCGGCCGTCCTGCGCGGCAAGCGCTTCGGCAACGCCGTCCTGGTCGCCTCCGACGCCCCGCTCCCGCTCGCCGACCTCACCCGCCGCGCCGCCGCCGACCCGCACCCGGGCCGGGTCGAACACGGCAAGCCGCTGAGGGACTTCACCGGCGGCGCACTCCCGGTGACGGACGCCACGGCGGCGGCCTCCCCGGCCCCACCGCCCTCGGTGTTCCGCTGACGCCCCGGCCCTTCCCGCGGTTGCTCGGCCGCCGTTCGGGAGCTCAGTAGCTGCCCACCTCCACATGCGGCGGACCGTCGTGCCAGGCACAGAAAACCGAGACCCGGTCCGTGCCCCGGCTGAACTCCACGCGGATCCATGTCTGCGTCTTCCACACCTGCATCGACCAGCCGGTCCCCGGCGTCGCCGAGACGAGGGTGGCGCTGGAGGCGTCCAACTCGAACACCGCCCGGCCGCCGTCGGTGTCGTACGACTTGACCCGGCCCGACGTGGTGGCGGGGGAGGGGGTGCGGGTGGGCGTCCGGGAGGGCGTGGGCGTCGGCGGCCGGCTCGACGGGCTCTTCGACGGCGACGGCCGGTGCGCCGGCGGGGGCAGCGCCTTGCCGCCCTGCGCGGTGGCGTCGGCGGCGGTGACCGGCAGGGCGCGCGGCGGGTCGTACGCCGTCCCCGCCATCACCGTGTGCACGCCCCACCACGACAGCGTGACCGCCGCTCCCGTCGCGAGCAGCCACGCCAGTACGTGTACGAGTCCTCTGCGCATGGCGGGTCATACTGCCTCAGGGGCACCGCGGTGCGCACATGCTCCGAGTTGTCCACAGGTGCCCGCCCGGTGTGGTCCGCATGGCGTACGGTGCGGCGCATGGCAAGTGTGCTCGTGGTCGAGGACGACCAGTTCGTACGCTCGGCGCTCATCCGGCATCTGACCGACGCCGCACACACCGTGCGCAGCGTCGGTACGGCGCTGGAGGCGCTGCGCGAGGTCGCCCATTTCCGCTTCGACGTGGTCGTCCTCGACCTCGGACTGCCGGACCTGGACGGCTCCGAGGCGCTGAAGATGCTCCGCGGCATCACCGACGTCCCCGTCATCGTCGCCACCGCACGGGACGACGAGACGGAGATCGTCCGGCTGCTCAACGCCGGTGCGGACGACTACCTGACCAAGCCGTTCTCCGTCGAGCACCTGTCCGCCCGGATGGCGGCCGTACTGCGCCGGGCCCGCTCCGGCGGAGGGGAGGCCCCGCCCTCGTCCGTGCTCCGCGTCGGCGGCCTGACCGTCGACCCGCTGCGCCGCCAGGCCGAACTGGACGGAGTCCGCCTCGACCTCACCCGCCGCGAGTTCGACCTGCTCGCCTTCCTCGCCGGCCGCCCCGGGGTCGTCGTCCCGCGCAAGGAACTCCTCGCCGAGGTCTGGCAGCAGTCCTACGGCGACGACCAGACCATCGACGTACATCTGTCCTGGTTGCGCCGGAAACTGGGGGAGACGGCCGCCCGGCCCCGCTATCTCCACACGCTCCGGGGCGTCGGCGTGAAGCTCGAACCCCCCGTGGCACCGGCTGCGGACGGGGAGCCGGTCCGATGAGATGGGCCCTGGTCAAGGTGTGCCTGGCGGTCACCACGATGGTCGTGGTCGCCTTCGCGGTCCCGCTCGGGCTGGTCGTCAAGGAGATGGCCCGTGACCGGGCCTTCTCCAACGCCGAACGGCAGGCCGCCGCGGTGGCGCCCGCGCTGTCCATCACCACCGACCGGGACGAACTGGAGCGCGTCGTCGCCTCCGCCGGTGCCGACTCCGGCATGGCCGTGCATCTGCCCGCCGCCGACGGCCGGTCGGCACTCGACCTCGGCAGACAGCGCGCCGCCGGCCGCGACATCCAGGCGGTGCGGAAACTGGGCCGCGCCTCCACGACCTCCGTCTCCGGCGGCTCCACGCTGCTCCAGCCGGTCGCGCTCGGCTCCGGCGCCATAGCGGTCGTCGAGGTCTACGTCCCCGAGTCCGAGGTGACCAATGGCGTCGGCACGGCCTGGGCGGTGCTCGCGGCCGTCGGCCTGGCGCTGATCGTCGGCTCCGTCGCGGTCGCCGACCGGCTCGGGGTGCGCATGGTGCGCCCCGCCCAGCGGCTGGCCGAGGGCGCGCACGAACTGGGCGAGGGCCGGCTGGGCGCCCGGGTGCCGGAGGACGGTCCGACCGAACTGCGACTGGCCGCCGTGGCGTTCAACTCCATGGCCGACCAGGTCGTCCAACTCCTCGCCAATGAACGGGAGATGGCCGCCGACCTCTCCCACCGCCTGCGCACCCCGCTCACCGTCCTGCGGCTCAACACGGCCTCCCTCGGCGCGGGGCCCGCCGCCGAGCAGACCCGCGCCGCCGTCGCCCAGCTGGAGCGCGAGGTCGACACCATCATCCGTACGGCCCGGGAGGCCAAGCCGCAGACGGTCGCGGCCGGGCCCGGCGCCGGATGCGACGTGGCCGAAGTGGTGCGCGAGCGCATGGAGTTCTGGTCCGCGCTCGCCGAGGACGAGGGCCGCAAGTGGCGGGTGGCCGGAATCGAGCGGCCGGTGCGCATACCCGTGGCCCGCGCCGACCTGGCCGCGGCCCTCGACGCCCTGCTCGGCAATGTCTTCCGGCACACCGCCGAGGGCACCGCCTTCGCGGTCGACGTGCACAACGCCGAGGACGCGGTGATCGTGCTGGTCTCCGACGCGGGCCCCGGCATAGCCGACCCGGACGCCGCGATGGCCCGGGGCCGCGGCTCCGGCAACACCGGCTCGACCGGGCTCGGCCTCGACATCGTGCGCCGGCTCGCCGAGGCCACCGGCGGGGACGTCCGGATCGGATCCTCGGTGCTGGGCGGCACCGAGGTGCGGATCTGGTTCCAGCTGGACGGGCGGGGGCCGGTGGCGCGGGGCCGTGCGCGAAGACGCCGATCGGGCAAACCGGTCCCGACTGGTCTCGACCATTAATCGTCGCCGATCCCTTCCTTAAGCGAACCCTAAGGTCTGCAACGGCCGTCCCGATCAAGCCATTTGTCCGATTCCGGATCGCTAGCGTGCTGCCGCACCTCACCCCCGTGAACAGCGAAGGCAGGCACGCGCATGAGCACGCACCGGCGCAGGATCAGTGGCAGGAACAAGGCGATCGGCGGGCTCGTGGCCGCGGCCGCGGTCGGCGGCGGCGCCATCCTGCTGACCGGCACCGCGAACGCGGCCGGGGTCAACGCCGCGTACACCAGGACCAGCGACTGGTCGACGGGCTACACCGCGCAGTACGTCGTCACCAACAACAGCGCCCAGCCGGAGAAGACCTGGACGCTGGAGTTCGACCTGCCGGCCGGAGCCCGGCTCGGCTCGCTCTGGAACGGAGAGTCGAGCGTCAGCGGCCGGCACGTCACCGTGAAGCCCCCGAAGTGGGACAGGGACGGTCTGGCCCCCGGCAAGTCGGTCACCGTCGGCTTCGTGGTCAACGGCAGCGGCGACCCGGGGGGCTGTCGTATCGACGACGCGAAGTGCTCGGCGGACGACGCGCCCACTCCCGAGCCGAGCGGCCGCCCGACCAGCACCCAGTCGCCGGCCCCGACCCCCACCAAGTCGTCCACTCCCACCCCCACGCCGACCAAGAGCGCGACCCCCACGCCCACCGGCGGCACCGGCACCGGAAACGGCACCACCTCCTCCGCGGGATTCGCCCCGTACGTCGACACCTCCCTCTATCCGGCCTTCGACCTCCTCGCCGCCGCCGACGCGACCGGCGTGAAGAACTACAACCTCGCCTTCATCACCGACGGCGGCGGCTGCACCCCCAAGTGGGGCGGAGTGACCGACCTGACCAGCGACGGCGTCGCCGCGCAGATCGGCTCCCTGCGTGCCAAGGGCGGCGACGTCCGGGTCTCCTTCGGCGGCGCGTCCGGCTCCGAACTGGCCACCACCTGCTCCTCCGCCGACGCGCTGGCGGCGGCGTACGGCAAGGCGGTCGACGCGTTCAAGCTCACCAAGGTGGACTTCGACGTCGAGGGCGGCGCGCTGCCCAACACGGCGGCGAACACCCTCCGGGCGAAGGCGATAGCGAAGCTCCAGGCCCAGCACCCGGACCTGGACGTCTCCTTCACCCTCCCCGTGCTGCCGCAGGGCCTCACCCAGGACGGCGTGAACCTCCTGTCCGACGCCAAGGCCAACGGCGTGAAGATCGGCACGGTCAACATCATGGCGATGGACTACGGCCCCTCGTTCAGCGGGGACATGGGTGACCTGGCCGAACAGGCGGCAACCGCCACCCAGGCGCAGGTCAAGAGCGTGCTGGGCCTTTCCGACTCCGCCGCCTGGAAGACCGTCGCGGTCACCCCGATGATCGGTGTCAACGACGTCTCCTCCGAGGTCTTCAAGGTGGACGACGCCACCCAGCTGGCGACCTTCGCCAAGTCCAAGGGCCTCGGTGGCCTCTCGATGTGGTCCGCCACCCGCGACCAGCAGTGCGCCGGCGGCCCCAAGCCCACCGCCGACGCCACCTGCAGCTCGATCGCCCAGGACAAGCACGCCTTCTCGAAGGCGTTCGGCGCCTTCAAGTGACCCACCCCCCTGCGCGGGGGGCGCGGCACGACGGTGGGGTGCCGCGCCCCCCGGTAGCATCGGGTCATCCGGTGGACGAGGGGGCGCAGTGATCGAACTGTCCGACATGATCCGCGAGTTGAGGGAACAGCTGACGTCGGCCCTGACGGGCGGGGACGGGCAGCTCGTACGGTTCGAGGTCGGTCCGGTGGAGGTCGAGGCCACCGTCGCCGTCACCCGCGAGGCGGGCGCGGACGCCAAGGTGAAGCTGTGGGTCGTCGACGCGGGCGCGAACGGCAAGTACTCCAACGCGCAGACCCAACGGATCAAGGTCACGCTGACCCCGAAGACGATCCCGGCGGACGGCACCCCGGCCCGGCCTGTTCTGATCGCGGGCGGCGAGGTTGACGGCGAGCGGTGACCCGGGCCTTCGGCCGGCACAGGTCGCCGAGATCATCGCAGCGCCGTCCAACCGTGCTGAGGCCAGGCGCGGTACGGGCTATCTGTTCGCACCGGGCAAGGTCCTCACCGCCGCCCATGTCGTTGACGGCGCGAATGATGTGCACGTCCGTTTTCAGGCCGACCGGCCGGGTGAGCGGACCGTCGCGGCCGAAGTGCTGTACCGGCAGGACGGCATCGACGTCGCGGTACTCGCCATCACGGCCGAGCCGGTGGCCGGCATCACCCCCGCCACCTTCGGCCGGGTCGGTGACCAGGACGCGGTGCTGTCCTGCACCGCCATGGGCTTCCCGCGATTCAAGCTCCGTCGCGGCGAGGACGGTTCGCGCTTCCGCGACGCGGAGCACGTCCGCACCAGCTGCGCTGTACTCTCCAACCGGCGTGAGGGCACCCTCGACCTCGCCATCACCTCGCCTCCCGCCGACGACCCGGAGCCTGGCCGGGACGTCTGGGAAGGCATGTCCGGGGCGGCCGTCTTCGGCAACGGGCGACTCATCGGCATCGTTGCTCGCCACCACCGCAGCGACGGCCCCGGCCGCATCGCCGCGCTCCGGGTCGACCGCTGGGCCGAAGCGCTCCCCGACGCGGAGCTGGCTCTCCTGGAGGAGGCGTTGGGCTGCGAGCTGGCCACCGAGTCACTGCCTGAGGTGATACCGGCCACTACGTTCGCCCTGATTCAGGAGGCCTACCGCACCCAGCTCGCCGAGGACTTCGCCCCCGAGGAACTCAAGGGCCGGGAGTCCGAGCTGCGCGAGCTCGTCGCGTTGTGCAGCGGCCCCGATCAGTATCTGAGGCTTCAGGGGCGGCCCTGGTCCGGAAAGACCTCGCTGGCCGCATGGTTCGCACTGCACCCGCCCCGCGGAGTCGTCCCGGTGTGGTTCTTCATCACCTCGCGCAACGCACACCAGTCGGACAGCGACGCCTTCACCAGCGCCCTCATCGACCAGCTCGCCGCCATCGCGGGTCATGCGCCGTTCGGTCAGCACTCGCCGGGGGCCCGCGACGGGCTGCGGGGCCTGCTCCTGCGCAAGGCCGCCGAACGTGTCGCACAGTACGGTGGCACCCTGCTCCTCGTGGTGGACGGACTCGACGAGGACCAGTCCCTCGCACACGGTGGAAGCGGACCGAGCATCGCGTCACTGCTGCCGCGGCGGCCTCCCCCGAACGTCCGCGTCCTGGTGACCGGCCGACCGAGCCCCGACCTTCCCCTGGACGTGAACGACGAACACCCCTTGCGTCACTGCCGGGTCCTCGAACTCACGGCGACAGCGGAGGCACGGCACACCGAGTACAAGGCCAGGCTCGACCTCCGGCGGGCGCTGTCCGGAGACCGGTTGCAGGTCGACCTGGTCGGGCTGCTCGCCGCGGCACGCGGCACACTCACGGCTGAAGACCTGCGCGAACTGACCGGCGCGCGCCACCACGAGCTGACCGGACGGCTCGGCAGTGCCTTCGGCCGTATCCTGCGCGAGCGCGGTACCGGCGTCGACAGCGGCGGAGACGTGACCCTGTACGTGGCGGGCCGCGGCTACCTCTTCGCACACGAGACCCTTCTCACCGCGGCCGAGGAGGAACTCGGGCCGGACCTGGACACGTACGCCGAACGTCTGCACAGCTGGGCGGAGGCCCATGCACGCAAGGGGTGGCCGGCCGACACCCCGCTGTACCTGCTCCAGCCGTACGGCCGTCTGCTCACACAGTTCCAGGACGTACGTCGTATCCGTGCCCTCGCCACGGACGCTCGCCGACGCGACCGGCTGCGGGAGGTCACCGGCAGCGACGCGGCGTGCCTCGCGGAGATCGAGGCGGCACGACAGGTGGTACGCAGCAACGCCCCTGATCACCTGGGGACACTGGCAGCCCTTGCAGCCGTGGCGGATCTGCTCGCCTGGCGCAACGAGTCGCTGCACCCGGACATCCCCGCGGTCTACGCCCGCCTGGGTCGCGTGCGCCATGCGATCGGGCTCGCCCGCAGTGTCTTCGATCCGTTCCACAGCGCACGCGCACTGGCCCGGATTGCACGCGTTCTGGCCGAAGCGGGGGACCGGCGGGCCGTGGGGCTGGCCGAGGAAGCGCTGGAACTGACGCGGAGGACGGTGGGCGAGAATCAGTGGTCCCACGGCGACGGGATCGTCGACGACGCGCTGCGGGAGCTGGCCGCCGTCTTGATGGCGACGGGCGAGGAGGGTGAGGCACTGCGCCGGCTCGGCGAGTCGCGACCGCCGAGCAAGAGGCGGGGCGTCGAGGCGTTGGCCATGGTCGCCCGCGCTGCCAAGGACCCACAGTGCGCGGCCGACTTGTTGCACCACACGGAAAAACTGGCGCGAGGTATCACCTTCCTGCCCGACCGTGTCCGTGCGCTGGGTGCCACGGCCGAAGCATGGACGGCCCATGCAGCGCCGAGCCGTGCCGCACGTCTGTACGACGAAGTGGCCGCCCTCGCCGAGGAGCACGCCTACGCCTCAGGAAATGTCCCCGCGGCCGCCGCACGGATCCTGCACACCGTGAACCGGCCCCAGGCGGAGCGCATGATCCGGCTCGCCCTCGAAGCTCACGGGCGAGGGGGGCTGATGGCGCCCGGCAATGAAGAGGACGCCTACGACACGGTGTCCGCGCTCGCCGAGACCCATCGCACAGCCGAGGCACACGAACTCCGGGAGGTTCTGCTGCGGTGGTCCCATCCGTCGCGGAGTGTGGGACCTGCGATGGCCGTGGGGTGGGCCCGGGAGGGTCGCGTCTTGCAAGCGTGGGAGGAACTCGAGGGCTTCTGGGAGCTTCATGACCCCTCCGAGGAGGACGATTCCGTCGGCCGGGTCGTGGGACTGCTCGCCACGGCAGGAGCCGCCGACGAGCTGGAGACCCTGCTGCTCACCGGGACGAACACCTGGTGGTGGCAAGGGGTCGCCGGAGCACTCGCCGCGCTCGCGGACCACTTCGTCGACACCGATCCCGCCCGGTCGTTGAGATTGCTCCGCCAGGCGGAGCGTGGCAACCAGCTGAGGGGCGGGACGGACGAGACTTACAGCTGGATCGACGCCTCCCGCCAGGACGAGCGCCTCGCCGTGCTCGCGGGAGCACTCGCCGCCACGGGCGCACCGGACGACGCCGAGTGTCTTGTCGAGGCGATCCGCACGCCCGACATGTGTGCCTTCGCGTACGCCGCCGCGGCGGTGGCCCTCGGGGGCGTGGACGCTTCTCGAGCGACGTGTCTGGCGGAGCAGGCGGCCCGTACGGCCGAGCTCGGCGGCGGCTGGGACGAGGTCGTGCGTGCCGGCGTGCTGACCGCCGTCGTCCAGGCACTGGCGAGCACAGGAGGGGCGGAGCGGGCCATGAAGCTGGTGCAACAGCTCGGAAGAGGCCGGACCGACTACTTCTTCGCCGATCAAGCTCGTGCGATCGTGGTGACATCCCTGTGGCCGCACGATCCGGACAGGGCGGAGCACTTGGCCGATGCCCTGTTCCGCGAGCACCGGGACAGGCACCCTCCATCCGTGCCTGCCCTCCTCGGGCTGCTGGCCGCGACGGCTCCCCACGACGCCGAGCGCGCCGCCCGTGTCCAGGCACTGCTGTGGGGGGTCGACGTGGACGATCCCACGGCATGCGAATACGGGGAGAGGGCCCTGATCGTGCTGGCCACCGCCGCGAACGATCCGGAGAGGACCCGGGGCCGACTCGACCGACTGGTGCGGGAGGACAGAGCGGTGCGGGATCTCCGGGCGGCGGTCGCGGAGGCCTTCACTCACACCGCGTTGGGGAACCACGCCGAGGCCAGGGCCGTTGTCCAGGGCTTCGGGCGCGATGAGGAGCTCGCGTCGGCCGCCCTCTCCGCCCTCGCCGGTCACGCTGCCTGCGCACCCGTCGACCCCGGCGGCCTGATCGGCGGTGGCGGCGGCATCCGCGCCGCACTCGCCCGCCGCATCGCCGCGCACCTCCACCCGCCCCCCGACGGCCCGGATCCCGCTCGGGCGAGGTCCCTCCTCGCCGAGGCACTCACCCCGGAGGGCTGGTACCACGCCGTTCCCGTCCTGGCCGTGGTCGACCCCGGCGCCGTGCGCTGCGTCCGGGACGCCGTCTTTGCGCACCTCGGCCTCGACGACTAGCTCACCGAGAACCGACCTCGGCAGACGCGGGGTGCGGTACTCCCTTTACTGCCGCACGCCGTCCCGGCATGTTCAGACCCCAGGCTCCACCCCCGGCAACACCCCCGTCCGGGCCACCTGCCCATACCACCGCGCGCTCGACTTCGGTGTCCGCTCCAGCGTCCCGTAGTCCACGTACACCGCCCCGAACCGCTTCCCGTAGCCGTACGCCCACTCGAAGTTGTCCAGCAGGGACCACAGGTAGTAGCCGCGGACGTCGGCGCCGTCGGTGATGGCCCGGCGGACCGCCGCGAGGTGGTCGTGCAGGTAGGCGATGCGCTCGGGGTCGTGGACGCGGCCGTCGGGGTCGGGTTTGTCGTCGTAGGCGGCGCCGTTCTCCGTGATGTAGAGGGGCAGACCCGGCGCCTCGCGGGTGTAGCGCAGGAGCAGGTCGTACAGGCCCGTCGGGTCGATCGTCCAGCCCATCTCGGTGCGCTCGCCCGGCGTCTGGTGGAACCGCACGTCGTCGGCGCCCGGCCAGGGGGAGTGGTCGCTGGCGCCGTGGCCGTCCGCCCGGGGACCCGCGGCCCCGCCGGACGCGGCCGAGACCAGGGCCGGGGTGTAGTAGTTCAGGCCCAGGGCGTCCAGCGGCACGTTGATCGTGCGTGTGTCGCCGTCGAGGACGTACGACCAGTCGGTGACCGAGGCCGTCGCCTCCAGCAGCGACGCGGGGTACGCGCCGTGCAGCATCGGGCCGTGGAAGACGCCGTTGGCCAGGTCGTCGATCCTGCGGGCCGCCGCGATGTCGGCGGGGTCCTGGGAAAGCGGCCGTACCACGGACGAGTTGAGGCTGATCGCGATCTCGTTCCGGGCCGGCATCACCGAGCGCAGGGCCGAAGCCGCCAGGCCGTGTGCGAGGTTCAAGTGGTGGGCGGCGCGCAGGGAGGCTGCCGGGTCGGTACGGCCGGGGGCGTGGACGCCGGAGCCGTATCCCAGGAAGGCGCTGCACCAGGGCTCGTTGAGGGTGATCCACTGCTCCACCCGGTCGCCCAGCGCCTCGCCGACCAGCCGGGCGTACTCGGCGAACCGGAACGCGGTGTCCCGCTGCGGCCAGCCGCCCGCGTCCTCCAGCTCCTGCGGCAGGTCCCAGTGGTAGAGGGTGAGCGCCGGCCTGATGCCCCGGGCGAGGAGTTCGTCCACCAGGCGGCGGTAGAAGTCCAGACCGCGCTGGACCACGGGGCCCCGGCCCGTCGGCTGCACCCGGGGCCAGGAGACCGAGAAGCGGTACGCGCTCAGGCCCAGCTCCGCCATCAGCGCCACGTCGTCGCGGTAGCGGTGGTAGTGGTCGACGGCGATGTCCCCGGTGTCACCGCCGGCCGTCCTGCCCGGCGTATGGCTGAAGGTGTCCCAGATCGAGGGCGTGCGGCCGTCCTCCCGCACCGCCCCCTCGATCTGGTACGCCGAGGTCGCGGCACCCCAGAGGAAGGCGGAAGGAAAGGTCACGGAGGTAACGGGTTCGGGCATGGAAGCGCTCCCATTGGGGGTCGTAGGAGACCTGGCGTAGTGCGGGGGAATGGAGAGGATCCGGAGGGGCCGGGGTGGTGGTGGCCCGGCCCCTGGGAGGGGTTCTCAGCCCTTGATCGCGCCCTGCATGATCCCGCCCACGATCTGCTTGCCGAACAGGACGAACGCGATCAGCAGCGGCAGCGTGCCCAGCAGCGCGCCCGCCATGATCACCGCCTGGTCCGGGACATAGCCGGTGCCGAGCGAGTTCAGGGCCACCTGCACGGTCGGGTTCTGCTGGTTCAGGGCGATGATCGGCCACAGGAAGTCGTTCCAGGCGAACACGAACGTCAGCAGGCCGAGTACGGCCATGGCCGGACGCGCCGCCGGGAAGACCACGTGCCAGACGATCCGGATGCTGCTCGCGCCGTCCACCCGGGCCGCCTCGATCAGCTCCGTCGGCAGCGCCTGCACCAGGTACTGCCGCATGAAGAACGTACCGAACGCGGTCACCAGGCTCGGCAGGATCACCGTCTGCAGCTGGTTGGACCAGCCGAGGTCCGACATCCACAAGTACAGCGGTACGACGGCCAGCTGCGGCGGGATCATCATCGTGCCGATGGTCAGCAGGAGCAGCAGGCCGGAGAAACGGAACCGCAGCTTGGCGAAGGCGAAGCCGGCCAGCGTGGAGAACAGCACCGTGCTCACCGTGATCGTGCCCGCCACGATCACCGAGTTGAACATCGCGGTACCGAGCCCCGCCTGGTCCCAGGCGCTCTGCAGGTTCTTGAACAGGTTGCCGCCGAACCACAGCGGCGGCGGGGTCTCGGCCAGCCTCCGGTCGGTGCGGGAGGCCGCGATGGCCGTCCACACCAGCGGGGCCAGGGAGACCAGCGCGAAGACGGTGAGCACGACGTACGTCACCGGACCCGCGTGCAGCTGCTTGCCCGCGCCCATTCGGCCCGGGCGGCGGGGCGCCTTCCGGGGCAGCGTCAGTTCACTGGTGGTCATTGGGACTTCCTCAGCCGTCGGGTGAGCAGCAGATTGACCGCGGCGACGAGCAGCAGGATCAGGAACATCGACCAGGCGATCGCGGACGCCTTGCCGAGGTTGCCGATGATCCAGCCCTGGTCGTACATGTACAGGCCGAGCGTCTGGAACTGGTGCTCCGAGCCGCCCTTGGACCCGCTGACGCCGCCGAACAGCAGCGGCTCACCGAAGAGCTGGGTCGCGCCGATGGTGGAGACCACGACCGTGAAGAGGATGGTCGGGCGCAGCTGCGGGATCGTCACATGCCGGAACTGCTGCCAGCGGTTGGCGCCGTCGATCGCCGCCGATTCGTACAGGTCGGTCGGGATCGCCTGCATGGCCGCCAGATAGATCAGCGCGTTGTAGCCGGTCCACCGCCAGATCACGATCGACGAGACCGCGAACTGCGAACCCCAGTCGGACTCGCGCCAGTTGACCGGGTCCGCCCCGAAGAAGTGCAGGATCCAGTTGACCATGCCGCCGTCCCACGAGTACAGCAGCGTGAACACCAGGGTCGCCGCGGCCACCGAGGTGGCGTACGGGGTCAGCATCACCACGCGCCAGACGGTCGAGCCGCGCAGCCTGTAGTTCAGCAGATGGGCCAGCCCGATCGCGGCCAGCAGCTGCGGCACGGTGGAGATGACCCCGATGGTCAGGGTGTTCTTCAGGGCGTTCCAGAAGAAGTCCGAGGACCACAGGTTCTGGTAGTTGTCCAGGCCCGCCCAGGTCTGGTGGTCCAGCGCGGACAGCTGCACGTGGTGCAGCGAGTACCAGGCCGTGTAGAGCAGCGGGACCAGGGTGAACGCCGCGAACAGGACGAAGAACGGGGACACGAACGCGTACGGCGACGCCTTCATGTCCCAGCGGTACAGCCGGCTGCGCCAGGAGTCGGCGCCCGCCGGCGTACCGCGACCGTGAGCGTCCCGGGCCGCGCCCGGCGGGGTGCCGGGCGCGGCGTCGGCGCTCGTCGCGGAGTGCGCGAGGGCCTGCTCGGGGCTGGTCACTGGCCGAGCACGTCCTTGATCTCCTTGGCCGCGGCGTCCCAGCCCTGCGCGGGCGACTTGCCCTTCTGCTCGACCTGGAGGATGCCGATGTCGCTGATCGCGTTGTCGATCGGCTTGTCCTTGGCGCCGAGGGGCTGTGCCGGGATGGTCTTCGCCGAGTCGGAGAAGATCTGGGTGATCGGGGCGCCCGAGAAGTACGCCGTGGTGTCGGCCTGCGGCTTCAGGGTCGGGTACACCGAGGGGGTCGACGGGAAGCTGGCCTGCTTGGCGAAGACCTTCGCCTGCTGCTCGGGCGCGGTCAGCCACTTCGCCAGCGCGACGGCCTCCTTCTGGTGCCTGGTCGCGGTCGGTACGCCGAGGAAGGAGCCGCCCCAGTTCGACGCCGCCGGCGCCGCCGCCACGTCCCACTTGCCCTTGCCGGAGTCACCGGACTTCTGCTCGATGTAGCCGATCATCCAGGCCGGGCAGGCGACGGACGCGAAGGTGCCGTTGGCGAATCCCTGGTCCCAGGTCGGGTCGAACTGCTTGAGCTTCGCCGACATGTCGCTGGTGGCGGCGGTCATGGCGGCGTCCCAGGCCTTCTTCACGCCCTCGGACCTGTCCCAGACGACGTTGCCGTCCTTGTCGTAGTACCGCTCGCTCGCGCCGCCCACCGCCGCCATGTAGACGGAGGCGGCGGAGTCCACGAACTTGGTGCCCTTGGGGGCCTTCTTCATGTACTGCTTGCCGACGTCGACGTACTTGCTCCAGTCGCCCTTCCACATCCGGGCGAGCTTGGTCCGGTCGGTCGGCAGCCCGGCCTGCTGGAAGAGGTCCTTGCGGTAGCAGATGGCCATCGGCCCGGTGTCGGTCCCGAGCCCGATGAGCTTGCCGTCCTTGGTGGTGGCCTGGGCGTTCTTCCAGTCCAGCCACTGCGACTTGTCGACCTCCTTGCCGAGGTCGAGGAACTTGTCCGCCTGGGTCTGCACGGCCTCGGTGATGTTGCCGATCTCGATGGCCTCGATGTCGTCCGTTCCGGAGCCGGCCTGGAGGCGGGTGAGCACCTTCGGCCAGTACACGTCGGTACGGGTGGTGACGTTCTCCTTGATGTTGATGTCCGGATGCTGCTTCATGTACTCGTCGTAGAGGCCGGCCTGCTTGTAGCCGAAGACACCGAAGGTGCCGATGGTCAGCGTGATCTTGCCCTTGCCGTTTCCGCCGCCGTCCGAGTCGTTGGACGAGCCGTCGTCCGCGTCCTTGGCACAGCCGGCCAGCAGCCCCGTGGTCAGCGCGGCCACGGCCGCGAGGGCCATCAGCCGCTGGGACCGGCGGATGCTCGTGCGCATTGCGTCCTCCTGTTGCCTGACGTGCCGACCCCCCGGCCGACTGCATGGAATCGGGCCCGTTCGTACGCGCTGCGGCTCGGGCGGGGAACGTGCGGGTTGTGTAGGTGTCAGGTACTGTGGGAGCGCTCCCACCAGTGATGTGTTGAAGAGTCGCCGGTTCGGCGCGGGGTGTCAAGGGAGCGGACATCGGCAAGCGCGTTCAGTTATCGGCCCGTTAAGGGGGCCGGTGTCCTCCGGTGTCTCCGGGCGCCGGTCGCCGCTCGGCCGGCCCGTCCGGCGGTCGGCCGGAGGCAGGGAACGGGGGCCCGGGGGCGCAGCCCCTGGGACGGCAACGGCAGCGAACGGTGCTGTTACATTCCAGCCAGCACCAGGAGTCGGTCGAGAGAGGCGGAGCCCATGGCAAGCCACGGAGCGCGGGGCCGCGGCGGGGGCCGGCCCACGCTCGAGGAGGTCGCCGCCCGGGCCGGGGTCGGCCGGGGCACGGTCTCGCGGGTGATCAACGGCTCGCCCCGGGTCAGCGACGCCACCCGTGCCGCGGTCGAGGCGGCCGTGGCCGAGCTCGGCTACGTCCCCAACACGGCGGCCCGCGCCCTCGCGGCCAACCGCACCGACGCCATCGCCCTCGTGGTCCCCGAACCCGAGACCCGGTTCTTCGCGGAGCCGTACTTCTCGGACATGCTGCGCGGTGTCGGCTCCCAGCTCTCCGACACCGAAATGCAATTGCTGCTGATCTTCGCGGGCAGTGACCGGGAGCGGCAGCGCCTCGCGCAGTACCTGGCGGCCCACCGGGTGGACGGCGTCCTGCTCGTCTCGGTCCACGCCGACGACCCCCTGCCCGACCTGCTGGCCCAGCTGGAGATCCCGGCCGTGATCAGCGGCCCCCGCTCGGCCGGCGAGACGCTCACCTCGGTGGACTCGGACAACTACGGCGGCGCCCGCTCGGCGGTGGAGCACCTGCTGTCCCGGGGGCGCACCCGCATCGCCCACATCACCGGCCGCCTCGACGTCTACGGCGCCCAGCGCCGCCTCGACGGCTACCGCGACGCCCTGCGTGACGCGGGCCGCGAGCCGGACGAACTCCTCGTCGTGCCGGGGGACTTCACGGAGGAGGGCGGTCGCCGGGCGATGACCGTGCTGCTGGAGCGGCGCCCGGACCTGGACGCGGTCTTCGCCGGCTCGGACGTGATGGCGGCCGGCGCCCGGCAGGTGCTGCGTGAGGCGGGCCGCCGTATCCCGGACGACGTGGCGCTGGTCGGCTACGACGACTCCGCCATCGCCCGCCACATGGATCCGCCGCTCACCAGCGTGCGCCAGCCCATCGAGGAGATGGGCCGCGCGATGATCGACCTGCTCCTCACGGAAGTCGCCGACCGCCGCCCGCCCCTGTCCCGGGGACTGGAGCGGCAGCACGCGGTGCTGCCCACGGAGCTGGTGACACGGGCGTCGTCGTAGGGCCGCGCGGGGGTCGGGGCCGCTGCTCGTCGTCGTGGTTGGCGGCGCACCTGGGCCGGGGCCCGGCACGGGGCCGGTGACGGCGCCCGCATGCCCGGCACGGGCGCTCGCAGAACAGCGTGGAGCTGCGGGACACGGGGGCGGCCACGGCGGCGACGAATCCGTTCCGCACCCTCGGCGGCTCGGTGGGCGTGGCCGTCCTCGGCTCGCTGTTCACCCGGGCGGTGCCTGCCACGGCCAGTACGGCACAAAAGAATCAGCCGGTGACCCGTCTCGCGACGGAGTCACCGGCTGATCGGTGAGGGTGAGTGACGGGACTCGAACCCGCGACATCCTGGACCACAACCAGGTGCTCTACCAGCTGAGCTACACCCACCACGACCGGCGGTGGAACTTGTCGTTTCCCCGACCGGCCGAGAAGAAGTCTACAGGGTCCGAAGGGGTGCTCGCGCACACGTTTTCGCGAGCCCCTCTTCTCAGCTGTGCTGCGCCGGCAGGACGTGTTTGGCGGCGATCGCCTTCGCGGTGTCGGAGTCGGGGCCGGGCTGCGGGACGAAGATGGCCTCGCGGTAGTAGCGCAGCTCGGCGATCGACTCGCGGATGTCGGCGAGGGCCCGGTGGTTGCCGTTCTTCTCCGGGCTGTTGAAGTACGCCCTCGGGTACCAGCGGCGGGCCAGCTCCTTGATGCTGGAGACGTCCACGATCCGGTAGTGGAGGTAGCTCTCCAGGGCCGCCATGTCCCGCTCCAGGAAGCCGCGGTCCGTGCCGACGGAGTTGCCGCACAGGGGGGCCTTGCCGGGCTCCTTCACGTATTCCTTCACATACGCGAGGACCTGCTGCTCGGCGTCCTGGAGGGTCGTACCGTTCTCCAGTTCGGCGAGCAGCCCGGACGCGGTGTGCATCTGACGCACCACCTCCGGCATCGTCTCCAGCGCCTGCTCCGGCGGGCGGATGACGATGTCCACCCCCTCGCCGAGTACGTTCAGCTCGGAGTCGGTGACGAGGGCGGCCACCTCGATGAGAGCGTCTTCGGACAGCGAGAGGCCGGTCATCTCGCAGTCGATCCACACCATGCGATCGTTCATGCGACCACCCTAAAGCGGGCCTGGGCTTTTGTGACGCCCTGTGCTGGCGCTGAGCATGCTGGGGGCCGCGCCGGAAACGGGGCTGCGCAAAAGAAAAGGGGGGCGAGTGCCTGCTCGCCCCCCTTCTCTCAGCTACCGCTCCGCGGCCCCGGCAGCAGCCCCACCGCCCCCGCCGCTGTGCGGCGGCTCTGCATCGGTACGCCGCTGTCGCGGTCCGGGTGCAGCACGGGTGCGTGGCCCATCGGGCCGGGGCCCGTCAGACCCATGGCCGCGCCCGGCTGGCCGGCGGCGTGCACCGGCGGCTCCGTGTCGGCCTGCCTGTCGCCCTGCGGCCTGCGGGCCCGGTAGGCGGCCCGGTAGGCGGCGGGGGACGAGCCGAGCTGGCGGCGGAAGTGCCCGCGCAGCGCGACGGGGGAGCGGAAGCCGCACCGGCCCGCCACCTCGTCCACGGAGTAGTCCGACGTCTCCAGCAGCCGTTGGGCCTGGAGCACACGCTGCGTGATCAGCCATTGCAGCGGCGCGCTGCCCGTCAGCGAACGGAACCGGCGGTCGAACGTACGGCGGCTCATATAGGCGCGTGCCGCCAGGGTCTCCACGTCGAACTGCTCGTGGAGGTGTTCCAGCGCCCAGGCGACGACCTCGGCCAGCGGGTCGGCGCCGATCTCCTCTGGTAAAGACCTGTCCAGATAGCGCTCCTGACCGCCGCTGCGGCGCGGTGGCACGACCAGGCGCCGGGCGAGCGCGCCGGCCGCCTCGTTGCCGTGGTCCGACCGCACGATGTGGAGACAGAGATCGATTCCGGCCGCCGTACCCGCCGACGTGAGCACATCGCCGTCGTCGACGAACAGCTCACGTGGATCGACGTGCACCGACGGATAGCGCTTGGCCAGCGTCGGCGCGTACATCCAGTGAGTGGTCGCCGGGCGGCCGTCCAGCAGTCCGGCTGCCGCGAGCACGAACGCGCCCGTGCACAGCCCGACGATCCGGGCACCCTCCTCATGCGCCCGGCGCAGTGCGTCGAGCGCTTCTTCCGGTGGCGGCGCGGTGATCGAACGCCAGGCCGGTACGACGACCGTCCCGGCGCGCGATATCGCCTCCAGTCCATGCGGTGCGGTGAGTTCCAGGCCCCCTGTGGTCCGCAGCGGACCTTCCTCTCCGGCGCACACCAGCAGTCGGTAGCGCGGGACGCCGGCGTCCTGGCGGTCGATTCCGAACACCGACAGCGGAATGGAACTCTCGAAGATGGGGCCGCCGCTGAACAGCAGCACCGCGACGATCTCCTTGCGGCGGCGCCCGGAAAGCTTCCGGGCCGCGGCTTCCGGCGCGGCAGTGGAGTCGTGGCTCATACTGCTAAGCCCCCCTCGGTGGTCGCGGCTCCTCGGTTGTGTCGCTCCTGCACGTTTCCCCTCGGTCCTGCACGAGTCCCCCGCCGTAAAGACAGTCAAGATCGAATCTACTGGCTCCCGCGGTCTCACGGTGACCAGTTCCACACGCCCCAGATTGTCGACATGACAACTTGGCGTGAAGCATTCGATCACGAAGCGTTGCACTCGCGGAGCGTGGAGGGAAGTGCGCCTTGTCGCAGTGGCCAAACCGCGTAGGGTGCGCAACTGCCCGTAGACCCTTTCCGTGCAGGTCGAACGGGGGTTGGAGGGTGGTTGGAGGGCCTGTGGGGCGACATTCAGAAGTTGGCTGAAAAGATACGTTCGGGGGTACGGAAACAGGTCAGTCGACCGGTGTCCGTCTGCGGGTGTGACGTCCGCCTCTTTGCTTCGGGCAACGCCTGCGGCCGCGCGCGTTCCGCTCGGCGCACCGCTCCGACCGGCGCAGCAGGATCCGGCACACGGCCGTGACGGCTGCCAGACCCAGCGCCGCGCCCGCCGCGCCGGCCAGCGAGGTGCCGTACCAGACCAGGACGACGGGGACGAGGACGCAGCTGAAGGCGGCCCAGCGGATCACATCACTCACGGTGTCCGGCGCGGGGTGCGGATCGGAGGTGGATCGGGGACGGGGCATCTCTCGTACTCCCTGTGGCGGTGGCTCACCCGGTTCAACGTCTGTTCGAGCGGTCGGTCACCGCCCGTACGTCTGTGAATCCTGAGCAAACCGCCTGTACGGGGCAGCAACCATTGCGTTACGGGCGCGGCTCGTGCATGCTCCGGTGAACCCCTACGGATGTCGGGGACCGCTTACGGAGCGTGCGCGGGATCTGGGCTCAGGAGGCGTGCCGCCGTACCCTTGGGGGTATGGGGTTGGGAAGATGTTTCCCGGACACAGCTCCGCCGCACACTGTCGTCCCACCCATAAAGGATCACAACGCCGAGACAGCCATGGCCGGTCACGAATTCTTCGAACCCGCGGACCGCAAGCGGCCGGTCGCCGACCCCACGGCGGCCGATCCCCTGGCGGCGGAAGCGTCACGCCCTTCCTGCGATCCCGCCTTCCGGCACGGAGTCGTCGTCGGCTTCGACGGCTCGACCTCCAGTGAGCGAGCCCTCGCCTACGCCATCGGCATGGCCCACCGCTCCCACTCCGGCCTGATCATCGTCCATGTCGCCAACCGGCTGCCGACCACCGTGTGGGCCGGCTGCGAGCCGCCCGTCTTCGTCGACGTGCCGGACCACCGCACCGAGGTCCTCGGTCTGGAACTGGCGTGCGCGGACTACCTGGCCGAGGTGCCGTGGATCCTCGTGGAGCGCGGCGGTGACATCTGCCACGAGCTGGAGGAGGTCGGCAAGGAGTACGAGGCGGACGCGATCGTCGTCGGCTCCACGCACGGCATCGTCGGCCGGATCTTCGGCTCCGTCGCGGGGCGGCTCGCCAAGCGGGCCCGGCGGCCCGTGATCGTCATTCCCTGACGCTCCCAACTCCCCGGAGCAGTACGGCGACTCCCTTTGTACAGCGCGAAACTACTCGCGCGTAGAGGTGGTTTGTGCCCTTGTGAAGGGCATATATCGGTCACCGCGCAACTGCACGACATGAAGGGAGCCCGCCGTGGACAACGGAAGTACTACGGTGGTCGGCCGACTCGCCCTGGGAATAACCCTGTTGGCGTTCGGCCTCGGTACGACAGGCGTGATCCACGGCGTGGCCGCGTCCGACGCCGTGTCAGTCGCCCATTACGTGGGCGGAGTTGCTCTGTTCCTGGTCGGCCTGCTGGCCTTCCGCGGCGGCGACGGCGTTTCCGGAACGGGCTTCGTGGCCCTCGGCGCGCTGTGGTTCACCTGGGCGGCCGGCGGTCACTCCTCCGCCGACGCGGCCGGGCTCTTCCTGCTCCTGTTCGCCCTCGTGGCGCTCACGTTGACCCTCGCGGGCGGGGACGGCCTGGGTCAGCTCATGCACGGGCTGCTGTTCCTGGCGATGCTGGTGCTGGCCGTCGCGGCCTTCGCCGACAGCTCTTCCCTGGCCAAGGTCGGGGGCTGGGTGGCCGCCGTCTCCGGTGCGGTGGCGTGGTACGCCGCCACGGCCGCGCTGGCGCACTGGCCGACGGCGCTTCCCGGGCGTGCTGCGGGCCGGGGGGTGACGGCCGCCGGCTGATGAGCAGCAGCACGGAAGGACCCCCGCGTGAAGGTGGCCACGCGGGGGTCCTTTCCGTTGTCGCGGATCTGTTGTCGCGGAATTACTCCACCGTCACCGACTTCGCCAGGTTCCTCGGCTTGTCGATGTCCCGGCCCAGCGCCTTCGCCGTGTGGTACGCCAGCAGCTGGAGCGGGATGCCCATCAGGATCGGGTCGAGCTCGTCCTCGTTCTTGGGGACGACGATCGTCTGGTCGGCCTTGTCCTGGTGCTGGTGGGCCACCGCGAGGATCTTGCCGCTGCGGGCCTTGATCTCCTCCAGGGCCGCGCGGTTCTTCTCCAGCAGGTCGTCGTCGGGGACGATCGCCACCGTCGGCAGAGCCGGCTCGATCAGGGCCAGCGGGCCGTGCTTCAGCTCGGAGGCGGGGTAGGCCTCGGCGTGGATGTAGGAGACCTCCTTGAGCTTCAGGGAGGCCTCACGGGCCACCGGGTAGCCCCGGACACGGCCGATGAAGAGCATCGAGCGGGCGTCGGCGTACAGCTCGGCCAGCTCCTTGATCTGCTCCTCCTGCTTGAGGATCTCGGTGATCTGCTCGGGCAGCTTGCGCAGGCCCTGGATGATCCGCTTGCCGTCGCGGACCGAGAGATCACGGGTGCGGCCCAGGTGCAGGGCGAGCAGGGCGAAGGCCACCGTCATGTTCGTGAAGCACTTCGTCGAGACCACGCACACCTCGGGGCCCGCGTGCACGTAGATCCCGGCGTCCGCCTCGCGGGCGATCGCCGAGCCGACGACGTTGACGACGCCGAAGACCTTGGCGCCCTTGCGCTTCAGCTCCTGGACGGCGGCGAGGACGTCGTACGTCTCACCGGACTGGGAGACGGCGACGTACAGGGTGTCGGGGTCCACGACCGCGTTGCGGTAGCGGAACTCCGACGCCGGCTCGGCGTCCGCCGGGATACGGGCCAGCTCCTCTATCATCTGGGCGCCGATCATGCCCGCGTGGTACGAGGTGCCGCAGCCGAGGATCTTCACGCGGCGGATCTGCCGGGCCTCGCGGGCGTCCAGGTTGAGGCCGCCGAGGTGCACGGTGGAGAAGCGGTCGTCGATGCGGCCGCGCAGCACGCGGTCCACGGCGTCGGCCTGCTCGAAGATCTCCTTGTGCATGTAGGTGTCGTGGCCGCCCATGTCGTACGACTCGGCCTCCCACTCCACCGTGGTGGGCTCGGCGGTGGTGCGCGTGCCCTCGGTGGTGTAGGTGCGGAAGTCGTCGGCCTTGAGCGTGGCCATCTCGCCGTCGTCGAGGGTCACTATCTGCCGGGTGTGGGTGACCAGGGCGGCGATGTCGGAGGCGACGAACATCTCCTTCTCGCCGATGCCGAGGACGACCGGGGAGCCGTTGCGGGCCACCACGATCCGGTCGGGGAAGTCGGCGTGCAGCACCGCGATGCCGTAGGTGCCCTCGATCACCCGGACCGCCTGGCGGACCTTGTCCTCCAGCTTCTCGGCCGTGGCGCGGGCGATGAGGTGGGTGAGCACCTCGGTGTCGGTCTCGGAGAGGAACTCGACGCCGTCCGCCTCCAGCTTGCGGCGCAGGTCGGCGGCGTTGTCGATGATGCCGTTGTGGACGACGGCGACCTTGTTGTCGGCCGACATGTGCGGGTGGGCGTTGACGTCGGAGGGGGCGCCGTGGGTGGCCCAGCGGGTGTGGGCGATGCCGGTGGTGCCCTTGAAGCGCGCCGGGACCTTGGCCTCCAGGTCGCGCACCCGGCCCTTGGCCTTGACCATCTTCAGGCCGGGCGCCTTCGGGGAGGTGACGACGATGCCCGCCGAGTCGTAGCCGCGGTATTCCAGCCGCTGCAGCCCTTCGAGCAGCAGCGGGGCCACGTCACGCTTCCCGATGTATCCGACAATTCCGCACATGTATAGGTATTCCTAGCCGTAGACGATGCGGCGCAGCTGCCTGAGCGTCAGCTCGGGCGGTGCCACCGCTCGGTACTTGAGGTCCGCCGAGATCTGTTCGAAGATCTCCGCGTTGACCAGGCCCTGGGCCTGCAGTTCACGGTGACGGCGACGGACGTAGCCCTCCGTCGACTCGTCGAAATAGGCGAGCACGTCCTGGATCACACGCAGCGCCTCGCCCCGGGCAAGGGGCGTGGACCGCGTCAGATGATCAACGAGTTCGTCGTGCACCCGGTAGATCCTGAGGTACGGGGCCACGGTTTCGCAAGGAGCGTGCCCGATTTCGGGCAGACGTCCGCCGTGAGTGCTGTTGGATCTCTGTTCGCAAGCTGTCCACTCTGTGTCTTGCATCTCGTTGCCCAGGCCCACGAGTTTCGGACGCCATGGACATTCCTCGTATGGGAGTACCCGAGAAGCTGGCCGAGCGCATGAGCATGGCCGAACAGCACGAGTACCTGCGCGCCAGATTCTCGCGGCGCAACCTGATCAGAGGCGGCGCCGTCACCCTGGGCGCCGTCGCGGGTGGCGCGTTCGTCCCGGGCGCCACCGCCCGGGCGGCCGTGCCGACCCAGCAGGCCGCCCCCGCCGCCGAGACGGTCGACGGCGCCCTCGTCGCCCCCTTCGGCCGCCACCTCGCCTACGGCAACGACCCCCGCACGGAGATGACCGTCTCCTGGCAGGTCCCGGTCGCCGTGAAGAAGCCGTTCATCCGCATCGGCGCCCACCCCTGGGACCTCTCCCGCAAGATCGAGGCCGAGGTCCGCAGCCTTTACACACCGGCCGGCGTCGGCGCGAGCGGCGACCACACGCAGTACTACCTGCACGCCCGGCTCACCCACCTGCGCCCGGGCAGGACCTACTACTACGGTGTGGGTCACGAGGGCTTCGACCCGGCCGAGCGGCACCTGCTGGGCACCCTGGGCACCTTCACCACCGCCCCCGCCCGCAAGGCGCCGTTCACCTTCACCGCCTTCGGCGACCAGGGCGTCAGCTACCACGCCCTGGCCAACGACAGCCTGATCCTCGGCCAGAACCCGGCCTTCCACCTGCACGCCGGCGACATCGCGTACGGCGACCCGGCCGGCCAGGGCAAGACCACCGACACCGGCTTCGACTCCCGCACCTGGGACCAGTTCCTGTACCAGACCGAGTCGGTCGCCAAGCAGATCCCGTGGATGGTCTCTTACGGCAACCACGACATGGAGGCCTGGTACTCACCCAACGGCTACGGCGGTGAGGAGGCCCGCTGGACACTCCCGGACAACGGCCCCGACGCCAGGAACCTGCCGGGTGTCTACTCCTTCGTCCACGGCAACACCGCGGTCATCTCGCTGGACCCGAACGACGTCTCCTTCGAGATCCCGGCGAACCTGGGCATATCCGGCGGAACCCAGACCACCTGGTTCGAGGCCCAGCTGAAGAAGTACCGGGCCTGTGACGACGTCGACTTCATCGTCGTGTTCTTCCACCACTGCGCGTACTGCACGTCCACGGCGCACGCCTCGGAGGGGGGCGTGCGCCAGGAGTGGGTGCCGCTGTTCGAGAAGTACCAGGTGGACCTGGTCATCAACGGCCACAACCACCAGTACGAGCGCACCGACGTGATCAAGGACAACAAGGTCACCAAGAAGCTCCCGATCGGCGGTACCGCCTACCCCGAGACCGAGGGCGTGGTCTACGTCACGGCGGGCGCGGCGGGCCGCAGCCTGTACGCCTTCTCCGCCCCGGACTCCTACGAGGGCCACGAGCACGAGGTGGACTCGGTCGCCTCCTTCATCAACACCAAGGACGGCAAGGTCAACGAGACGGTCACCTGGTCCCGGGTCCGCTACCTCAACTACTCCTTCCTGCGCGTGGACGTCACCCCCGCGCCGAAGGGCCGCCAGACCACCCTGACGGTGTCGGGCATCGCCGAGACCGGCGACCGCATCGACCACTTCACGGTGTCCCGCACGGCGAAGTGACAGTCCGGCGGGCGGTCCTCACATGCGCTTGAGGACCGCCTGCTTGGCCAGGGTGAACTCCTCCTCGGTCAGGACCCCGTCGCGGTGCAGTTCGCCCAGCTCGCGCAGGCGGCGCAGCAGGGCGTCGTGGTCGCTCCCGGCGGGCGCCCTGTCGAGCACCGGCGGATCCTTCGGCGTCTCCTGCCCCGCCGCGGCCGGATGTGGCAGCCGGGCCTGTACGGCGGCGGCCACCAGGGCCATCAGCGGGTCCTTCTTGAAGCCCCACAGCTCGACCGCGTTCGGGTCGTACTTGGCCGTCGCCGTCACCGGGGCACCGCGCACCCGGAAGCGCAGGTGCCCGTTCTCCAGACCGGCCGCCGGCTGCCACTCCACGCCGAGGACATCCGCGAGCGGGATGGTCCGGGTGCCGACGTTCGCCTTGGCGTTCTCGGTCTTCCAGTTCCACTCCAGCCGCACCCGCTCCCCGTCGAAGCTCGCCGTGCCGTCCCCGGCCGAGGCGGACACCGGCAGGGGCGGGCCCGGCAGCAGGTACTCGCCGACCGGGTCCGGTGAAACGCGGTCCAGCAGCAGGGCGTTGCGCACCTCCTCGGCGAAGTACTCGGCGACGCCGTACCGGTCGGACTCCACGGTCAGCTGGTAGGGGTCGTGCGGCTCGCCGAGCCGGCCGCCGGTGGCCTGCGTCAGCGGATCGGCCCCGTCCCGCAGCCGCAGCCGCAGCCGCCCCGACTTCCGCCCCTGCTCGAAGGAGACACCGGCCAACGCCCCCAGCGGCACGACGAGTTCGCCCAGCTCACGGCGGAGCAGGCTCACGTTCTTGTCCCGGCCCGGGGTGAGCCGCAGGGCATCGCCGTCGAAGGTCCAGGTGCCGTCCTTCTGGATGATTTCCGCCATGGAGGGATTGTTTCACCGGATCTGCGGGAGAGTGGTCTCGACCACAACTGAAGGGAGCGCATGTGAGACGCACACACAGCACGACTCCCCGAACCACCCGCATGCTCGGATCACTGCTGCTGGTGGCCGCGGCCGGTGTGTTCACGCTCGGCGCCGCACCCGCGGCACCCACGGCGACAGCGGCCGTCCCCACCCCGCTGGACCGGGTGATCCCGGCACCCGCCTCCGTCACGCCGGGCAAGACGCCGTACCGCATCACGCGGGCGACCGGCGTCCGGGTCGACGACTCGGCCGAGGTCCGCCGGATCGGCGCGTACCTCACCGGCATCCTGCGGCCCTCCACCGGCTATCCGCTGCCGCTCACCGACCACGGCGGCGGCATCCGACTCCACCTCGCACCGGGCGACTTCGGCGCCGAGGGCTACCGGCTGCACAGCGACGCGAGCGGCGTCACCATCACCGCGAGCGCCCCCGCAGGCCTCTTCCACGGCGTGCAGACCCTGCGTCAGCTCCTCCCGCCGGCCGTCGAGAAGAAAACGGTGCAGGCGGGCCCCTGGCAGATCGCCGGCGGCACCATGGAGGACCACCCCCGCTACTCCTACCGTGGCGCCATGCTGGACGTATCCCGGCACTTCCTCACCGTCGACCAGGTCAAGCGGTACATCGACCAGTTGGCCCTCTACAAGATCAACGAGCTGCATCTGCACCTCAGTGACGACCAGGGCTGGCGCATCGCCCTCGACTCCTGGCCGCGCCTGGCCACCTACGGCGGCTCCACGGAGGTCGGCGGCGGCCCGGGCGGCTACTACACCAAGGCGCAGTACCAGGAGATCATCCGGTATGCGGCCTCCCGCTACCTGGAGGTCGTCCCCGAAATCGACATGCCCGGCCACACCAACGCGGCCCTCGCCTCCTACGCCGAACTCAACTGCGACGGCATCGCACCCCCGCTGTACACCGGTACGAAGGTCGGCTTCAGCTCGCTGTGCGTGCCCGAGCAGGTCACCTACGACTTCGCGGACGACGTGATCCGGGAGCTGGCCGCCCTCACCCCCGGCCGCTACCTCCACATCGGCGGCGACGAGGCGCACTCCACCAGCCACGCCGACTATGTGACGTTCATGGACCGGGTGCAGCCGATCGTCGCCAAGTACGGAAAGACGGTCATCGGCTGGCACCAGCTCACCGGCGCGCACCCGGCCCAGGGCGCCCTCGCCCAGTACTGGGGCCTGGACAGCACCAGCGCGGCGGAGAAGGACCAGGTCGCCAACGCCGCCCGGAACGGCACCGGCCTGATCCTCTCCCCGGCGGACCGGATCTACCTCGACATGAAGTACACCAAGGACACCAAGCTGGGCCTCGACTGGGCAGGCCTGGTCGAGGTCAAGCGGTCGTACGACTGGAACCCGGGCACCTACCTCCCGGGCGCCCCGGCTTCCGCCGTCCGGGGGGTGGAGGCGCCCCTGTGGTCGGAGACCCTGAAGAAGTCCCCCGACATCGAGTACATGGCGTTCCCCCGCCTGCCCGGCGCCGCCGAACTGGGCTGGTCCCCGGCGGCGACGCACGACTGGGACACGTACAAGGTACGCCTGGCTGCCCAGGCCCCACGCTGGGACGCCCTGGGCATCACCTACTACAAGTCACCCCAGGTCCCCTGGCCCACGAGCTGACCACATACGGACGGGCACCCCGGAGGACCGTACTCCGGGGTGCCCGTCCGTCTGCCTGGGTGTCCTTGGGTATGGAGTCGAGACGGCGAGGCGGGAACTCCACGGCCCGTTGGCACGTTGCGAGGGCGAACTGATCTCTGATGTGTCACACGGCGGTGGTGCCGTCGTCGGGGGAGCAAACCATGGCCATGGTGGGGCTGTTCTGCATCGTCGGGAGCGACGTGTACCTGGGCGCGAAGCCGTCCGGTCTGGCTCCCGGGGTACGTCTGACCCCCGAGGGCGTGGTGGCCCTCGGCGACAGACAGTCCGGCCTGCACCTGTGGGAGGACGTGCGCGCCCTGACGGTGACGGACGTCCCCGTGAAGTCCCTGAAGCTGCAGGCCGGCGCGGTCAAGGACCTGGCCCTGGGCATGGTGCTGGACGTGGCCCTGTCCGGGGGTGTCGGCCTGACGGGCGAGGACCCGCCGATGATGAGGGTGTGCGTGGAATCGACCGACGGTGAGCACGAGTTGTCGGCGTACGCCGCCGCGGCGGTCGGTTACTCCCAGACGGAGGTCGACCTCTCCCGCGCTCTCCTGTCCCGCCTCACGGAGGGAGCCGCGACAATGGCGACGACGCTGGCGGCCATGTCGGAGTGGGGCCGCGCGCGGGAAGGCGGGTCGCCTCGGAAAGCGGAGCGGGAGGGGCTGTTGCGAGGGTGGGTGGGCTGACGCCTCGCCTGTGGCCTGTGTCTCAAGGGGTCCAACGCCTGCCATTGGGCACGGCTCGCCGTCCTGTCCGCCGCACCCGTCCTGGCTCTCGGCGTCACACGGGCATCTGTCTGGCGGTGAACCACTATTTCTGGAGGTCGTCGACGGCCTTCAGCAACCGTCGTCGTCACCTCCGTCGCCGCTGCCGCCTCCCACGTATGCCACTGCTCGTCGTACCACTTCAGTAGCTCGGTGTGCTCACGCCGCCGCCATGACTGCGGACGCCAGAGCATCCAGATCACCGCGCCTCCGGAAGCGGCGTCGACATCGGCCGACACCACGGTCGGTACGCGCCGCGGCATCCACCACGGCTGCGGATCGGCCCTCGCCTGCGCCCGCCTCACCATGCGCGGGGCATCAAGCCCCCATTCGCCCAGGCAACACCGGCCCCGACGCTCACGAACCGTAGGCTGCACGAGTGATTGAAACGGTTGTGTTCGACGTCGGAGAGACGATCACCAGGGATGACCGGTACTGGGCGTCCTGGGCCGACTGGCTCAGCGTTCCCCGTCATACCCTGTCCGCGCTCGTCGGAGCCGTCGTGGCTCAAGGCATCGACAATGCCGAGGCCCTGAGACTCGTCCGTCCGGGCATCGACGTCGCCGCCGAGTACCGGGCGCGGGAAGCAGCAGGGCGCGGTGAGTCCCTGGACGAGACAGACCTGTACGAGGACGTGCGACCGGCGCTCACCATGCTCCGGCAGCACGGGGTGCGAGTGGTCATCGCGGGGAACCAGACGGTCCGGGCCGGTGAGCTGCTGCGCGGTCTGAATCTACCTGCGGACGTGGTCGCGACATCGGGGGAGTGGGGCGTCGCCAAGCCTCAGCCGGAGTTCTTCCGGCGAGTGGTGGAGGTGGCGCAGGCTCCTCCGCAGCGCACGGTGTACGTGGGAGATCACCCGGTGAACGACGTGTTCCCGGCTAAGGCGGCCGGACTGCGCGTGGCCCACATCCGCCGCGGCCCGTGGGGACGTCTGTGGGCAGACGACGCTGATGTGATTGCTGCCGCGGACTGGCGGATCGACAGCCTCGGCGAGCTTGCCGCGCTTCTTGGTGACTGAAATCTGCAAACTGGTCCCCCACGCGCGGTGACGGGGCAGTTTCTGCGCACACGGGGTGCCGGTGCGAGTACGTTCGCAAAGGATGCACCGAACTGGAGCCAGTATGCCTTTGCGTTCCCGTGGTGGAGTCGGCGGCCGGATCGCCTACTACCGCAGTGTCATGCGCCCGAAGCTGACGCAGCAGCAACTCGCCGAAGCGGCCTGCGTCGCCCTCGGAACCATCCGCAAGATCGAACGCGGCGAGCGCGGAGTGAGCGACTCGACGCTCGATGCGATCGCGGACGCCCTCGGTGTCGATCCTGCCCGTCTGCGCACAGACCGCGGCCCGGCGTACACCCGCGTGCACGATGGGCTGCCCGCTCTGTCCGCTGTCATCGCCGCCTACGACCTACCCGAAGACGGCCCCGTCCGCGCCTGGCACGAGCTGCGGGAGGCCGTTCAAGCGGCCACACGGCGGAGGCTCGCGGCCCAATACACCCAGATTGCCCGCGAACTGCCTGACCTGCTCACAGAACTCCTACGCGCTTACCACACGGCCGCACCGCATGAACGCGCGGAAGCGGCGGGTTTCCTGGTCAGGGCGTGCCGCTCTGCAGATGCAGTGGCCTACAAGTTCGGCGCACGCGATCTGTCTGCCCGTCTCATCGATGTCATGCGGTGGGCCGTCGCCGAAGCCAGGGATCCTCTCCTCTCTGCTGCCGTGGCCTACGTGCGCACCGAGACATTCTTTGCCGCCCGCGCGCATCAGGCAGGCTTACGGGCGCTCCACCAAGCGCTGGACGCGGTGCCCGCCCCCGCCACAGCCCCGGAGATCGCAGCTCAGGGTTCGCTGCACATGAGGGCCGCCGTCATTGCCAGTCGCGCCGGCGACGTTTCGATGGCAGTCAGCCACCTGTCGGAAGCTCGCAAGCTCGGTGACCGCATCAGCGAAGACGTCTACTGTGGCACCGCGTTCGGGCCCGACTCTGTACGCATCCACGAGGTTTCTGTGGCCGTCGGCCTCGGAGACGCACATGTCGGCCGGGCCCTCGAAATCGCCGATGAGTGGAAGCCCTCCAAGGACCTTCCGGCCGAACGCAGGAGTGGGTTCTACATCGAACTGGCCCGTGCTCAGCTCTGGTCGGGGCTCGCCGACGACGCGTTCGAGTCGCTGAAAGTGGCCCGTCACATTGCACCACAGCACACGCGTGAGCATCCCTGGGTCCGTCAGGACGCCGCGACACTGCGCCGCTTGAAGCGAGCCGACTCCGAGTCGCTCACCAACTTCGCGGAGTGGTGCGCCGCCATCTGACGCAGTCCCGTGGCTACCCCCAACAGGGGTACTTGTGGTGTAGCCGCACCATCACCATCTGTGGCACGCGCAGGAGCCAACAGATGGGAGTCGAGAAGTGCCTGATTCACTTCGGCTCGCGCCCGCGGTCATCGAAGGGCGCGTGAGCGTCGTCCGGTTGCACGGTGAGGCCTGCTTCCACTGCGGGGCTGTCAACAAGACCCTGCGCGCTGCCGGGCAGGTCGTGGTCCGTGGGAGCACGCGTGTGTGGCGAATCGCCACATGTGGCTGCCGCAGCAAGGCCGCCACGGCATGACCGGCACCGACCAAGGAGACCCCCGCGACCGTGCGACCGATCCGGGGGCATGGCCAACGCTGCTTGGAGCGTCGACTTGATGAAAGGTACAGCCCGGCCCCGGGCCAGTACACGAGGCAACGGTATGACGATTCGGGTCTACACCATGGACCGCTATGGCACGGTCACCCGCGCCCGGGGCGCGATCACCGTGCCATACGGGAACGAGCCGCTGCCGCCGGTGATGGACACCCGGTACCCGCCCTGCGGGTGCCCGCGCTGCCGGGCGGGACAGGCGGTGGGCGGGTGAATGCCATGGTGAAGCAGCACGACGACAGCGGCCTGATGGACATCGCCACGATGCGTGAGACCGCGGCCCTGCTGCTCGGTCCTGACGACGGGCCCGAAGTGCTTCCCCCCGTCCCCAAGGAGTTGGACACTCTCAACGCGACACTGCGTCGCCATCTGGGGCTGCTGATCCCCGAGGTGGCGGAGAAGGCAGGACGGATACCGAAGAACAGCGTCCCGCGATACTGCGCGCTCGCCTGCGTCGGCGAGGGGACCAGGAACCTGCGGGTCGGAGACGGTTGCACGCCGCCCGTCCGCGTGGCCGTGGTGCGCAAGCTCGCCCGCTCCGTCAAGGCCCTCTGCGACCACTACGAGAAATTGGACGGGGAAGCATCGGCCGGCGAACGGTCATGAAGGCGATCGCCGGCCTGCTCATGTATGTGGCCGCCGTCACCGGCCCCGTACTTGCCCTGGTGCTCGCGAGGACGTCCAACTGACGCACCCCCAGGCGACCGCCGGGTCAGGGTCGCGTCCCAAGATCACCCCACCCGCCGGGTTCCGCAAGACTCCGGCGGGAGCGGTGCACCGGGCCCCTGCTCGGAACGATCCGCAGCGGGCTCTTCAACCGATATGAGTGAAGGAGTACGCCTTGTTCGTCCACTCCGACCGGTTCCCGACCGAGACGCCGCAGCCGTCCGACACCCCCACTCTGGACCCCTGGGGGGTGAGTCGCATGGCCCCCTATCCGACGATGGCCCCGGGATACGCGCGCGCCGAACTGGACCCGCGCACCCAGGCGGCCGTGTTCTTCGACGCCGCCGGGCAGGTCATGGATATGCCCGGCCACGGCACCAGTCCCGACGGGCAGGGGCAGGGAAACACCGACTCCGACCAAGGGAGCGATGGTGACCAGTGAGTGATCCGCGTCTGGTCTTGGTCGTCACCAGCCTGTACGACCCCACCGCCGACGTGGTGATCCGCGAGCTGCACGATCGGGGCGTCCCGGTCGTGCGGCTCGACTCCGGGGACTTCCCCGCCTCACTGTCGGTGGAGGCCGAGATCACCCAGCACGGTATCCAGGGCCGCCTTCTCACCCCCACCCGGACCGCCGACCTGACCGCCGTACGATCCCTGTACTACCGACGGCCGACCGGGTTTGCTTTCCCGCACCTGCCCGAGCAAGATGCGCGGTTTGCCGTCACCCAGGCCCGGTACGGACTCGGAGGCGTGCTCGCGTCCCTGCCGGGGTGCTTGTACGTCAACCACCCGCACAGGATCGGCGACGCCGAATTCAAGCCCTCCGGCCTCGTCGCGGCGAGGCAGGCAGGATTCGACGTACCGGCCACACTCATCACCTCCAGCCCGGACGCCGCCCGGGCCTTCGTCAAACGCCACCACTCGGTCATCTACAAGCCGCTGTCGAACCCGGCGTACCACGTAGACGGCGTCTCCTCCGTCGTCCGGATCGCGGAGGTCGCCGCCGAGGACATCGACGAGCACGTGGCCGGCACCGCGCATCTCTTCCAGGAACGCGTCCCCAAGGAAGCGGACGTCCGCGTCACCGTCATCGGCACTCGGGTGTTCTGCGTTCGCATCGACTCCGATCTGCTGGACTGGCGTACTGACTACGGCCGTCTGAAGTACACCCCTGTGGAGCCGCCACCACGGACTAGGGCGTCACTTTTCCGGTATCTGGACAGCTTCGGGCTCGTTTTCGGCGCTTTCGACTTCTGTGTGGGCACGGACGGGCGATGGTGGTTCCTGGAGTGCAACCCCTCCGGCCAGTGGTATTGGCTGGAACCGGAGACCGGCATGCCGATGCTCCAGGCCATGGCCGACCTACTGGAGAGGACGACGTGAACACCGAGGTGACACAGCTGCACCAGCGGTTGGTCGACAGTCTTCAGCAGACAGGGGCGCTGCGGACCGAGCCGTGGAGGCGGGCGGTGGAGTCCGTTCCCCGGCACGAGTTCCTCCGGAGCGGCTTCTTCCGTCGGGTGCCGAACGCCTTCCCCGCAGCTTGGCAGCCTGTTCTGGAGGGCAGCGCGGACTGGATGCGGGGCTGCTTCGCCGACGAGTCGCTCGTGACACAGATCGCCAACACGATCGTTCCGTCAGACATTCGCGGGGAAATCCTGCGTGAGCCGACCAGCTCCAGCACGCTGCCCTCGCTCGTGGTGCGCATGCTGGAGGAACTGCGGGCGGAGCCAGGTATGAGGGTGCTGGAGATCGGCACCGGTACCGGCTACTCGACCGCGCTGCTCTGCGCCCGGCTGGGCGAGGGCGCCGTCACCTCCATCGAGTACGACAAGGAGGTGGCCGCGCGGGCGCAGACGGCTCTTGGCCGGATCGGGATGTACCCCACCCTCATCACCGGTGACGGCCTGCGCGGCTTTGCCAAAGGTGCACCGTACGACCGGATCATCGCGACCTGCGGCGTGCGAACCGTGCCCTCGGAGTGGATCGAGCAGGCTCGGCCTGGCGGAGAGATCCTGACGACCATCGGTGGCTGGCTCGGCACCTCGGAACTCGCTCGATTGGCCGTGCACGACGACGGCACCGCATCCGGGCCGCTGTTGGGCGGCCGAGTGAGCTTCATGCTCGCGCGTCCGCAGCTGCCGCCACCACTCGGCCTGCTCCCAGACCTGAGCGCAGGCGAGGAGCGCCCGGCCACTGTCGGGGCCGACGCCCTGGACGGCTGGGCGTCCCGCTTCGTTGTGCAGTCCGCGCTTCCGGGCGGCCAGCGTCTGACCATGGAACGCGACGGGCTCCGGGAGGAAGTCCTGATCGACGTCGACTCCGGCTCTTGGGCCGCTCTCTATGAGGAGAACGGCCGGTGGACTGTGCGGCAGGACGGTCCACACGCTCTGTGGGACGCTGCCGAAGACCAACTGGGCCGCTGGTATGCCGCTGGAGCACCTGAGCTGGAGCGGTTCACCCTCCGCGTTACGCCGGAGGGACAGAGCTACAGCTGGTAGCGGCAACCGGAGAAGCCGGACGGGCACCCCGGAGGACCGTACTCCGGGGTGCCCGTCCGTCTTCGGAGCCGACTGCTGGAGCAGACCGGTCAAAGCTCGTCTCTCAGCCGCGTCCAGGTATGGCTGTCCAGGCCGTCATGGGGCCCGATGCGGGAGAGTTCCGTGCCGTCGCGGCCCAGGGCCGAGATGACGGGACGGTCTGCGAGGCCGGCGGTGCGGGGAGATGTCCAGACAGCGATGAGCCTGCGCTGCTCGGGAGCCTCGATCCGGCGGGCGCCGATGAGCACATGCCCCACGTCCGGCCCGAGGCGCACGATCTCGCAACCGATCCATGGGGCTGAGATGAGGGAGCCAGGAGGGGCGAGGCGGCGGGTGAGGCTGAGGCTGCCCGCGGCGTGGCGAATGTCGAGCACATCGACGTCGGCACCGTCGTCTCCGTCTCCGTCGCCCCAGCCGCCTCCCACGTACCGCCACCGCTCGTCGTACCACTCCAGCAGCTCGGTGTGCTCACGCGTCCGCTGTGACTTCGGACGCCACAGCATCCAGACCGCCGCGACTCCCGAGGCGGGGTCGACATCGGCCGACACCACGGTCAGTACGCGCCGCGGCATCCACCACGGCTGCGGACCGGCCCCCGCCCGCACCCGCCTCACCACACCCAGCACGAATGCCTCCCACGAGGGCCCCGCCCACACGGCCGCTCGCCATGCCCGCATGTGCCTGCGATACCCGGTGCGCGGAGGCGTCAAGCCCCACGCTCAGAGGCCGGTGATCGGGTTCGTCAGGGTGCCGATGAGCTGGAGGGCGCCCGACGGGTCGGTGAGGTCCACCATCTGTTTGTTGTTGCGGAGTTGGAGGCGGTTGAGGCAGGACAGGGCGAACTCGGGGGTGAAGATGTCGTACTGACGGAATCGTTCCGCCAGTTCGGGGTTCGCCTCCTGGTACTCGTGGGTGACCTCGGCGACCGTGCGCCAGAAGGCGTGCTCCTCCAGGGTCCCCTCGGCGGCGAGGTGTGCGGCGAGGAAGCGGAAGAAGCAGTCGAAGACGTCCGTGAAGATCGACAGCAGCTTCGTGTCGTCCGGGACCTCGACACGGATCCGCTGTACCTCCGGCGGCAGGACCGCGTCCGGGTCCATCACCACGATCTCCTCGGCGATGTCCTTGTAGACCGCCCGCTGCACCACGCCGTCCTTGAGCACCAGGATCACGTTCTCCCCGTGCGGCATGAACGCCAGGTCGTAGGCGTAGAAGCTGTGCAGCAGGGGGGTGTAGTAGGCGCGGAGGTAGCGGCGCAGCCACTCCGTCGGCGGGAGTCCCGAGCGGGCGATCAGCGCGCCCGCGAAGGAGGCGCCGTTGTGGTCCACGTGCAGCAGGGAGGCCATGGTGGCCAGGGACTCGCCGTCCTGGAGCGAGGGTACCGGGCTCTCCCGCCACAGTGCGGCCAGCATCTTGCGGTAGGGGGAGTAGCGGTCGGTGGCCTGTTCGTACTCCAGGTGCCGGTAGCCGACGGCCGCCCGCTCGCGGATGATCGACAGGCCCGTGGACTTCAGCACCGGGTCGTTCTCGATCAGCTGGGCCAGCCAGTCGTTGATGGCTGGCGTGGCCTCCATGTAGGCGGCCGAGAGCCCCCGCATGAAGCCCATGTTGAGGACGGACAGGGCCGTCTTTACGTAGTGCTTCTCCGGGTGGGACGTGTTGAAGAAGGTCCGGATGGACTGCTGGGCCAGATACTCGTCGTCGCCTTCGCCCAGGCAGACCAGGTGCCGGCGGGCCACCTCGGCGGCGAAGGTGACGGAGAGCTTGTTCCACCACTGCCAGGGGTGGACGGGGATGAGGAGGTAGTCGGCGGGGTCGAGGCCCTGGGCGGTGAGCCGGCCGTGGAACCGGTCGACCGTGTCCGCGCCCAGCTCCTGCCGGACGAACTCCTCGTACGCGATCCCGGCACCCGCCGTGAAGGCGGCCCGTGAGCGGTGCGCGGCCAGCCACACCAGACGGACGGGGCTCGCGGTCTCCGGGGCGTAGGAGAGGTACTCGTGGATGCCGAAGCCGAGCCGGCCGTTGTTGGCGACGAAGCAGGGGTGCCCCTCGGTCATCCCGGTCTCGATCGCCTGGAAGCCGTGACCCGCCAGCTCGGCGGAGGTGATGCGGGGCTTGGTGAGCTTGTAGCAGGTGCTGGAGAGGGTGGAGGAGATCTCCTCCAGGTAGACCGGCAGGATCTCGTCGGTCAGCCGCAGGGACTCCTTCAGCTCGATGAAGAAGTCCAGGGCGGACAACGGGAGTTCGGCACCGTTCCGGTGCCGGGTGAGGGACTCGGCGTCGACCTGCCAGTGGTCGAGGGCGCGCCGGACGGCGGAGAAGCGGTAGGAGGTCAGGCCGTCGTCACTGCGGACGACGTACCCGTCCCCCTCCCGCGCAGGTGTGATCAGGCGCTCGTGGGCGAACTCGGCGAGCGCCTTGCGTATCAGCAGACGGTTGGCGGTCGCCCAGCGCTCGGGGGAGAGGTGGGCAACGGTGTCGGCGAGGGTCATGCGGCCACCCCCGTCGCAGCGGTGAACTGCTCGCGCGTGCAGAAGCTCAGCAGCGCCTTCTTCTCCGGCTTCTGGATCTCCCGCTCGGGCACGAACCCGACGGCCTCGTTCAGCGCGTGTACGGCCGTGTTGCGGACGTCCGGTTCGACTACGACGCGCTTCACCTCCGGATCCTCGAACAGGTGCGCCATCACGGCCGTGATGACGGCCCGCGTGAACCCGTGCACGGGCGTGTCGGTGGGCGCGACCAGGAAGTGCATGCCGGCATCGCCCGGCTGTGCCTCGTACAGGCCGGTCAGCTCGCGGTGCGCGGGGTCGTACTTCTCCATGAGGAAGACGGGCACGCCGCCGCGCAGTCCGAGCAGCGCGTGGTGGTGCTCGTCCGCCGCGATCTCCATGTAGGCCCGCTCGACGTCCTCCAGTTTCGCGTCCTGCATCATCCAGAAGGACGCCTTGGGATGGGTGACCCAGGAGTGCAGCAGTTCGCCGTGGGCCAGGGGATCGACGGGACGGAAGGTGAAGGTCATGTCCGTGTCGGTCATACCGCGAACTCCTGGAAGGCGATCGTCTTCTCGATGGGGTAGTACTCGGTGCCGAGCAGTTCGCGGATGATGTACGCGTTGCGGTAGGCGCCCATGCCCAGGTCGGGGCTGGTGATGCTGTGGGTGTGGACGCCGGCGTTCTGCAGGAAGACCCCCCGGCCGGTGACGTCGATGGCGTAGTTGCGGGCGACGTCGAAGCGGCCGTGTCCGTCGAAGCGGAGGCGGTCCCGGATCGGGGCGAGGAAGGCCGGGGGCTCGTAGTGGTAGCCGGTGGCCAGCAGCAGGCCCTCCGTGCGGATCTCGAAGTCCTTGCCCTGCTCGTCCTGGTGGAAGCCGAGGGTGTAGGTGCCGTCGGCGTCGTGACGGGCGCTCTTCAGGGTGGAGTTGGTCAGCAGACGGGTCGGGACCGGGCGGTCGCCGCTCTCGACGTTCTTCTGGTAGAGCAGGTCGAAGATCGAGTCGATCAGATCCGAGTTGATGCCCTTGAACAGGCCCTTCTGCTGCTTCTCCAGCCGGTAGCGGGTCTCCTCCGGCAGTGCGCGGAAGTAGTCGATGTAGTCGGGACTGGTCATCTCCAGGGTCAGCTTGGTGTATTCGAGAGGGAAGAACCGCGGGGAGCGGGTGACCCAGTTGAGCTGGTAGCCGTGGACGTCGATCTCGGCGAGCAGCTCGTGGTAGATCTCGGCCGCGCTCTGGCCGCTGCCGACGATCGTGACGGACTTCTTCGCCTGCAGCTCCGCCTTGCGGTGCACGTACTGGGAGTTGTGCAGGAAATCGCCGGGCAGGTCCTGGCAGGCCTGCGGGACGTACGGGGTCGTCCCCGTGCCCAGGACCAGGTGCCGGGCGCGGTACGTTTCACCGGCCTGCGTGCGGACGACGTACAGCTCGTCCTCGTACGTCACCTCGGTGACCGTCGTGCCGAAGCGGACGCTGCGGAGTTTGCCCGCCGCCCAGCGGCAGTAGTCGTCGTACTCGATCCGCAGGGGATAGAAGTTCTCGCGGATGTAGAACGAGTACAGTCTGCCTTTCTCCTTCAGGTAGTTGAGGAAGGAGTAGGGCGAGGTGGGGTCGGCGAGGGTGACCAGGTCCGACATGAACGGGGTCTGCAGGTGGGCGCCGTCCAGGAACATCCCGGCGTGCCACTCGAAGTCCGGCTTGGAGTCGAGGAAGACGCCGTCCAGACCGGCGATCGGTTCGGTGAGACAGGCGAGGCCGAGGTTGAAGGGGCCGAGCCCGATCCCCACGAAGTCATGAACACGGGTGGCTTCAGGAAGCGCGGTCAAGGGACTCTCCCAGGTACTGCTCGGCGTGGCCGGCGATCAGATCGAGGACGGCGGCGATGTCGGCCGCCCGTGTCTCGGGGTTGAGCAGGGTGAACTTCAGGTAGTGGCGGCCGCCGACCTTGGTGCCGGCCACCACGGCGTCGCCGGAGGCGAACAGGGCCTTGCGGGCGTAGAGGTTGGCGCGGTCGATCTCGGCCGGGTCGGTGACGGCCGCCGGGATGTAGCGGAAGACGAGGGTGGAGAGGGTGGGCTCGACGACGACGTCGTAGCGGGGGTCGGCGGCGAGCAGCTGCCAGCCCTCGGCCGCCAGGTCGCAGACCTCGTCGAAGAGCTGTCCGACACCGTCCGCTCCCATGGTGCGCAGGGTCATCCACAGCTTGAGGGCGTCGAAGCGGCGGGTGGTCTGCAGGGACTTGTCGACCTGGTTGGGGATGCGTTCCTGCACCATGCGGCGCGGGTTGAGGTAGTCGGCGTGGTAGGTGGCATGCCGCAGCGTGGCCGCGTCCTTCACCAGGACGGCGGACGAACTGACCGGCTGGAAGAAGGACTTGTGGTAGTCGACGGTGACCGAGTCGGCGCGCTCGATGCCGTCGATGCGGTCCCGGTACTTCAGGGAGGCGAGCAGCCCGCAGCCGTAGGCCGCGTCGACGTGCATCCACACGGCGTACTGGGCGCACAGTCCGGCGATCTCCGGGAGCGGATCGATGGAGCCGAAGTCGGTGGTGCCGGCGGTGGCGACGACCGCCATCGGCACCAGCCCGTCGCGCCGGCAGCGCTCCAGCTCATGGGCGAGGGCGACGGTCTGCATCCGCTTGTCGCGGTCGACGGGGACGGCGACGACGGAGTCCGGGCCCAGGCCGAGGAGTTTCGCGGACTTCTTCACGCTGAAGTGGCTGACCTCGGAGGCGAGGATGCGCAGCTTCGCGAGGCTGTCGCTCTTGGCTTCCTCTCTCGCCAGGAGCAGCGCCTGGAGGTTGGACTGGGTGCCCCCGGAGGTGAACACGCCGTCGGCGGCGGGGCCGAGGCCGATGCGTTCGGCGGTCCAGTCGATGAGCTTGCGCTCGATGAGGGTGCCGCCGGCCGACTGGTCCCAGGTGTCCAGGGAGGAGTTGACCGCGGAGAGGACGGCCTCGCCGAGCACCGCCGGGATGACCACGGGGCAGTTGAGGTGGGCGAGGTAGCGGGGGTGGTGGAAGTAGACGGCGTCCCGGAGGTAGACGTCCTCCAGTTCGTCGAGTACGGCGGCGGTGTCGCCGAGGGGCCGGTCGAGGTCGATGGCGTCGATCCGGGGGGAGAGGGTGTCCACGGTGACGCCGGTGAACGGACGGTCGGTGGTGGCGAGTTTGGCCGCCACCCGCTCGACTCCTTCGGTCACGGAGCTGCGGTAGTGCTCCGCGGTGAGGCCATTGAGCAGGTGCGAGCGCATGTGGGGGTCCTCCGAGGGGACAGTCCGTACGGGGGTTTCAGCTTAGGTTAGCCTAACCTAAGTTAATTGGATCAAGGCATGCCTGACCCGTGACCGGCGTCACTCCAGGAGCGGTTACCCGGCGGCCCGCAGCTGTTCCTCGGTCATCCCCTGCCGCCAGTACCCGACGAAGGTCACCCGCTGCCGGTCGACGCCACGCTCGCCGACGAAGTGCCGCCGCAGCGCCTTCACTTGCCCCGACTCACCGGCGATCCACACGTACGGCCGCTCGGCCGCGGGCAGGTGGGCGGCCCGTACGGCATCGACGGCCATGGGGGATCCGTCGTGCCGTACGAGCCACGTGATCTCCGCGTCGGCCGCCGTGCGCACGTCCTGGATGTCCCCGGCGTGCGGCACCTCCAGCCAGGCGCGGGCGCGGCTGCCGGCGGGGAGGGACTCCAGGATCGCGGTCGCGGCCGGTACGGCGGTCTCGTCGCCCCACAGGACGACGAGGTCGGTGTCCCCGGGCGGGCGGAAGCGGATCGCGCGGTTGTCGGCGACCGCCGGCCCGAGCAGCAGCACCCGGTCACCTGCGGTCGCCCGGGAGGCCCAGCGGGAGGCGGGGCCGGCGGGGGTGGACGCGCCGGACTCGATGCCGTGCAGCGCGAAGTCGATGTCGATCTCGTCCGGGTCGCGCCTGAGGGCCCGCAGTGTGTACGAGCGCATCACGGCCCGTACGTCGTCCGGCAGTTCCCGCCACCCCTGCCACCAGCCGTCCCCCAGCTCCAGCGGGACGACGGGCTCGGTCTGACCGGGGTGCGGCAGGAACAGGGAGAGGGACTGGTCCCGTCCGTCGGAGTGGAACGCGTGCAGATCGGCTCCGCCGAAGGTGACACGGACGAGCGACGGCCCCAGCCGCCTCGTCCGTACGACCTGCAGGGAGAAGAACCGGAACGGGGCGGCTACGGCCGTGGTCATGTGGGCTCCTCATCGATGCGGGGGATTGCAGCGGGCCTGAAGGGGCGCGGGGAACGGCGCGACCAGCCACACGCGGTCCGCAGCCGCCCGCCATGCACGGCGCCCCTCCGCATGGGCGCCTAGGGGGTGTTCGGATCAGGCCGGCCGTGACGAGCGGTGCGCCGGCCGACCCGTGCGTGCCAGGGCCCGCGACGCCGGGATGATCCGAACGACACCCCCTAGCCGACCTTCTTCGCCTTCTCCAAGGCCTCGGCCAGACTCGTCAGCAGTGGCACGCACTTGTCGTACGACAGAATCGGCTCGGGCGACCGGGCGATCACCTGCCCCGCCTTCACCGCGGGCAGCTTCTTCCATGTCGGCTTGCTGATGTCGGCCGGCTGGATCGCCGAGGACCGGTCGTCCATCATGATGATGTCGGCCTGGTACTTGTCGACGTTCTCCCAGCTCAGCGACTCGTACCAGCCACCGCCCTGCTTCTTGGCGCTCTCCGGCGGCTCCACGAAGTTCACGCCGAGGGCCTTGAAGTACTCCAGGTCCACGGAGAGGTTGGTGCCCGAGACGTAGAACAGCTGGTCGCTCGCACTGCCGGCCATCACCCTGATGCCGGGCTTGGCCTTGGCGGCGGCGCGCAGCCGGGCGGCGGCGGCCTCGAACCGCTTCCTGGCGTCGGTGACCTTCGCGGCCTTCATGTCCGCGCCGAGCGACTCGGCCAGGTCCCACATGCGCTGCAGCGGCTCGGTGAGCCGGCGGTCGTAGACGGAGATGCCGACACCGGGGGCGAGTTGGGAGATCTTCTTCTCCGACTCCTCGGGGACGTACCAGAGGGTGCCGGCGCCGTCGAACATCGTGGAGATCAGCACGTCCGGCGCGAGCGACGCGTACTTCTCGATGTTGAACTGGCCCCAGGTGTTGCCGAGGACCGTCACCTTGCTGACGTCCATGTCGCCGGCCTGGACATCGGCCTTGCCGTCCTTGGTCGTGGTCGGGCCGAAGACGCCCTTGACCTGGATGCCGTAGTCGTGGAGCGCGGCGCCGACGCCGGTGAAGGCGACGATGTTCGCGGGGACCTTGTCCAGCTTCACGACCGTGCCGCGGTCGTCCTTGAAGGACCAAGGGCCGGACTTGGCGGCCTTCGACCCGCCGCCCGCGCCACTGTCTTTGCCCTTGTCGTCCCCGCAGGCGCTGAGCGCGGCGGCCAGTCCGACGGCGCCGCCCGCGGCGAGGAGACCGCGGCGAGTGAGATGGGTGGCACGGGCCTGGGGCATGGGTATGACTGCTTTCGAACGGGGCGGAGCGCCCGCCGGACAGGTTTCAAGGTAGGTTAGCCTAACCTCACTCGATGTCCAGGGGGTGGGGCGCCCCGCACCCGAACCCGTACGCGGCCTGTGTGCCGCCGGAGCTGCCTCAGCCGACCAGCCCCAACTCGCGTGCGATCAGCATCCGCTGGACCTCACTCGTGCCCTCGCCGATTTCCAGGATCTTGGAGTCGCGCCACATGCGGGCCACCGGATACTCGTTCATGAAGCCGTAGCCGCCGTGGATCTGGGTGGCGTCGCGGGCGTTGTCGACAGCGACCGTGGAGGAGTGGAGCTTGGCGAGGGCCGCCTCCTTCTTGAAGGGTTCGCCGGCCACCAGGCGGGAAGCGGCGTCGCGCCAGGCGAGACGGGCCGTGTGGGCCTTCATCTCCATGTCGGCGATCTTGAACTGGATGGCCTGGTTGGCGCCGATCGGCCTGCCGAAGGCGTGGCGCTCCCTGGCGTACTTCACCGACTCGTCGACGCAGCCCTGTGCGAGGCCCGTCGCCAGCGCCGCGATGGCGATGCGGCCCTCGTCCAGGATGCGCAGGAACTGGGCGTAGCCGCGGCCCTCCTCGCCCAGGAGGTTGGCCGCCGGGACGCGTACGTCCTGGAACGACAGCTCGCGGGTGTCCGAGGCGTTCCAGCCGACCTTCGAGTACGGGGCCGCGACCGTGAAGCCCGGCGTACCGGACGGGACGATGATCGCGGAGATCTGCGGCTTGCCGTCCGGCTTGCGGCCGGTCACGGCGGTCACCGTCACCAAGCCCGTGATGTCCGTACCGGAGTTGGTGATGAAGCACTTCGTGCCGTTGATCACCCATTCGTTCGTGGCCGGGTCCAGACGGGCCGTCGTACGGGTGGCCCCGGCGTCGCTGCCGCCGTCCGGTTCCGTCAGGCCGAACGCGCCGAGGATCTCGCCCGAGCACAGGCGGGGCAGCCACTCCCGCTTCTGCTCCTCCGTGCCGAAGAGGTGCACGGGCATCGCGCCCAGCGACACCCCGGCCTCCAGGGTGATCGCCACCGACGAATCCACCCGCGCCAGTTCCTCCAGGGCGATGCCGAGGGCGAGATAGTCGCCGCCCATGCCGCCGTACTCCTCCGGGAACGGCAGCCCGAACAGGCCCATGCGGCCCATCTCGCGGACGATCTCGTACGGGAACTCGTGCCGCTCGTAGAAGTCGCCGATCTTCGGCGCCACCACGTCGTGCGCGAACTCCTCCACCGTGCGGCGGAGTTCCTCCAGCTCGGGGCTGAGACGGTGGTCCATGCTGATCACTGGTCCTTGTGGGAGAGAGCGCGGACGGTACGGGACGGGCTGGGCCGGTCCAGATGGGCGGCCATCCACACGCTTGTGGCGGTCAGACGGCCGAGGTCGACGCCGGTCTCGATGCCGAGGCCGTGCAGCATCCAGACGAGGTCCTCGGTGGCGAGGTTGCCGGTGGCGGACTTCGCGTACGGGCAGCCGCCGAGCCCGCCCGCCGAGGAGTCGACGGTGGTGACGCCGTGCTGCAGGGCCGCCAGGGTGTTGGCGAGCGCCTGGCCGTAGGTGTCGTGGAAGTGCACGCCGATCACGTTCGTCGGCACGCCCTTCTCGTTGAGCAGGGAGAGCAGTTCGAGGACGTGGCCGGGGGTGGCGACGCCGATCGTGTCGCCCAGGCTCAGCTCGTCGCAGCCCATGTCCCTGAGGGCCGTGCAGACGCGGGCCACCTGGTGGAGGGGGACCGCCCCCTCCCAGGGGTCGCCGAAGCACATCGAGACATAGCCGCGCACATGCGCGCCCGCGTCCTTCGCCTGCCGCACCACCGGCTCGAACACGGCCAGCGACTCGTCCAGCGTGCGGTTCAGATTGGCCTTCGCGAAGGACTCGGTGGCGCTGGCGAACACCGCGATCCGGCGGGCGCCGAGCGCGAGCGCGCGGTCCAGGCCACGGCGGTTCGGCACCAGGACGGGCAGGTCCACGTCGAGATCGCAGACCTGCCGGAACAGATGCTCGGCGTCCGCCAGTTGGGGCACCCACTCGGGGTGCACGAAACTCGTCGCCTCGATCGTCGTCAGGCCCGCATCGGCCAAGCGGCGGATGAAGTCCGCCTTGACCGACGTCGGTACGGCCATCTTCTCGTTCTGCAGCCCGTCACGCGCGCCGACCTCGTGGATCCGCACCCGAGCGGGCAGACCACCGGCCGGTACGACCATGGGCAGTCCTTCGGCACTCACTCCGCCACCACCTCTTCCTCGTCGTGCGGTGCGATCACGGCCAGCACCTGGTCCATGGCGACCGCCGTGCCCGGCGTCACGTCCAGCTCGGCGACCGTGCCGGCGTGCGGGGCGGAGATGACGTGCTCCATCTTCATCGCCTCGACCACCAGCAGGCTCTGGCCCGCGGCCACTTCATCGCCGACCGCGACCTTCACGACGGTCACCGTCCCGGGCATGGGAGCGGTCAGCGAGTCCGCGCCCGTGTGTCCGGACCGGGTGAGGGACGCGGCGACCGGGTCGTGGTCGCGCACGTGCCAGGCGTCGCCGTGACGGCCGATCCAGTCACCGGCCCGGTGGAAGACGTGGCGGACGCCGTCCAGGGTCACCGTCACCCGGTCGCCGGTGACGGTGTGGGTGCCCCGGGGGGTGTACGTCACCGGTTCCTGCACCCGGAGGTGGAAGACGGGCGGCTTCGGGGTGCCGCCGAGGCGCCATCCGCTCGGCACCGAGAAGGGGTCGGTCCAGCCCTTCGCGCGGGGCTTCAGCGCCTCCATGCGTACGGCGGCCGCCGCCTCGTACACCGCCTCCGGCACGTCGGTGGGAACCAGCTCGTCCACCACCCGCTCCACGAGCCCCGTGTCCAACTCGCCCGCCACGACCGCCGGATGCTCCAGCAGCCGGCGCAGGAAGCCCGCGTTGGTCTGCACGCCCAGCGTGACCGTCTCCGCCAGCGCCACCCGGAGCTTTCTGAGCGCCGTCGCCCGGTCGGGGCCGTAGGCGATCACCTTGGACACCATCGGGTCGTACAGGCTGCCCACCTCGGTGCCCTCACTGAGCCCGGAGTCGGTGCGCACGCCGTCGCCCTGCGGCTCGTCCAGCAGCAGCACCGTGCCGCCGGAGGGCAGGAAGCCGCGCGCGGGGTCCTCGGCGCAGATCCGGGCCTCGACCGCGTGCCCGGTGAGCGTCACGTCCGCCTGCGCGAAGCCCAGCTTCTCCCCGGCCGCCACGCGCAGCTGCCACTCCACCAGGTCGAGGCCGGTGATCAGTTCGGTGACCGGGTGCTCCACCTGGAGACGGGTGTTCATCTCCATGAAGTAGTACGACGACGGGTCACCGCCCGGCACGATGAACTCCACCGTGCCCGCGCCCCGGTAGCCGCAGGAGCGGGCCGCCTGCACGGCCGCCTCGCCCATCGCCGCGCGCGTGGCCTCGTCGAGGAGCACGCTCGGCGCCTCCTCGATGATCTTCTGGTGGCGCCGCTGGAGCGAGCATTCGCGCTCGCCGAGGTGAACCACGTTCCCGTGGCCGTCGGCCAGCACCTGGATCTCGATGTGCCGGGGCCGGTCGATCCACCGCTCCACGAGCAGGGTGTCGTCGCCGAAGGAGGCGCGGGCCTCGCGGCGGGCGGCGGCGATCTCCTCCTCCAGCACGGTCATGTCCCGCACCAGGCGCATGCCCTTGCCGCCGCCCCCTGCGGAGGGCTTGAGCAGCACGGGCGCACCCAGTTCGCGGGCCGCACCGGCGAGGTCGGGGTCACGGCCCCCGGGCACCACCGGCACCCCGGCCTTCTGCACCGTCTCCTTGGCACGGATCTTGTCGCCCATGAGCGCGATCGCGTCGGCGGGCGGGCCGATGAAGACCAGCCCCGCCTCCTCGCACGCGCGCGCGAAGCCGGCGTTCTCGGCGAGGAAGCCGTACCCGGGGTGCACGGCCTGGGCGCCGGTGCGGGCGGCGGCCTCCAGCAGCCGCTCGACGGACAGATAGCTCTCGGCCGCGGGCGGCGGCCCGATCCGTACCGCCGTGTCGGCCTCCCGGACGTGCCGCGCGTCGGCGTCGGCGTCGGAGAAGACCGCCACCGAGCGCACGCCCAGCGAGCGGAGCGTACGGATGACGCGTACGGCGATCTCGCCCCGGTTGGCGACCAGCACTGTGTCGAACACGGTTCCCCTCCTCACATCCGGAAGACGCCGAACTGGGGCTCTCCCAGAGGCGCGTTGGCGCAGGCCGTCAGGGCGAGTCCGAGCACCTGACGGGTCTCCAGCGGGTCGATCACGCCGTCGTCCCAGAGGCGGGCGGTGGCGTAGTAGGCGTTGCCCTGGCGCTCGTACTGCGCGCGGATCGGTGCCTTGAAGGCCTCCTCGTCCCCGGCGGGCCACTGTTCGCCGCGCGCTTCCAGCTGGTCGCGCTTGACCGTGGCGAGCACGGACGCGGCCTGCTCGCCGCCCATGACGGAGATCTTGGCGCCCGGCCACATCCACAGGAAACGGGGCGAGTAGGCCCGGCCGCACATCGAGTAGTTGCCCGCGCCGTACGACCCGCCGACCACCACGGTCAGCTTCGGCACGCGCGTGCACGCCACCGCCGTCACCATCTTGGCGCCGTGCTTGGCGATGCCGCCCGCCTCGTAGTCCTTGCCGACCATGAACCCGGAGATGTTCTGCAGGAACACCAGCGGGATGCCGCGCTGGTCGCACAGCTCGATGAAGTGGGCGCCCTTCTGGGCGGACTCGGAGAAGAGGATGCCGTTGTTGGCGACGATGCCGACCGGGTGGCCGTGGATGCGGGCGAAGCCGGTGACGAGCGTCTGCCCGAACTCGGCCTTGAACTCGGCGAACCGGGAGCCGTCGACCACGCGCGCGATGATCTCGCGGACGTCGTAGGGGGTGCGGGAGTCGACCGGGACGGCGCCGTACAGCCCGTACGGATCCACCTTCGGTTCGACCGCCGGCTGCACCTCCCAGGGCAGGGACCGCCGGGCCGGGAGCGTGGCGACGATGTTCCGGACGATCCTCAGGGCGTGCGCGTCGTCCTCGGCGAGGTGGTCGGTGACGCCGGAGACCCGGGAGTGGACCTCGCCGCCGCCCAGCTCCTCCGCCGTGACGACCTCACCGGTGGCGGCCTTCACGAGCGGCGGGCCGCCGAGGAAGATCGTCCCCTGACCGCGCACGATCACGGCCTCGTCGCTCATCGCCGGGACGTACGCCCCACCGGCCGTGCAGGAGCCGAGGACGGCCGCGATCTGCGGGATCCCGGCGCCGGACATGCGGGCCTGGTTGTAGAAGATCCGCCCGAAGTGGTCCCGGTCGGGGAAGACCTCGTCCTGCATCGGCAGGAAGGCACCGCCGGAGTCGACCAGGTACACACACGGCAGCCGGTTGTCGAGCGCCACCTCCTGGGCGCGCAGGTGCTTCTTCACGGTCATCGGGTAGTACGTGCCGCCCTTGACCGTGGCGTCGTTCGCGACGATCACGCACTCGCGTCCGCTGACCCGGCCGATCCCGGCGATCACGCCGGCGGCCGGAGCCTGCCCCTCGTACATCCCGTCGGCCGCCAGCGGGGCCAGCTCCAGGAAGGGCGAGCCCGGGTCGAGCAGGGTGTCCACCCTGTCCCTCGGCAGCAGCTTGCCGCGCGCGGTGTGCCGGGCCCGCGCCTTCTCGCCGCCGCCGAGCGCCGCCGCGGCCAGCTTGCCGCGCAGCTCCGCGACCAGCGCGAGATGAGCCTGTTCATTGGCCCGCCAGGCCTCCGACGCGGGATCTGCCGCGCTCCGGAGCTCCGGTGCCTCCTGCATCCTGCGGTCCCCTCACCGGTGATCGAACCTGTTGGTCGAACGTGTTAATGAGCGTTAACCATTTCCTCCAGGTTAACGACCGCTAACCTCGCTGTCTAGAATTACCTGCATGGTCACCAGAACCGACGCCCCCACCCGCCGCGAGCAGATCCTCAAGGAGGCCGCCCGGCTCTTCGCCGAGCGCGGCTTCCACGGCGTCGGTGTCGACGAGATAGGCGCCGCGGTCGGCATCAGCGGCCCCGGTCTGTACCGGCACTTCCCGGGCAAGGACGCGATGCTCGCCGAGCTGCTGGTGGGCATCAGCGGCCAGCTGCTGACCGGCGCCAAGCGGCGCCTGGCGGAGGCGGACGGCCGGCTGGGCGCCTCCGCCGTCCTCGACTCCCTCATCGAGGGCCACATCGACTTCGCCCTGGACGACCGTCCCCTGATCACCCTGCACGACCGCGAGCTGGACCGCCTCCGCGACAGCGACCGCAAGCTGGTCCGCCAGCTCCAGCGGCAGTACGTCGAGCTGTGGGTGGAGGTGGTCCGCGAGGTGTATCCGGCGCTGACCGAGCCGACGGCCCGCTCGGCGGTCCACTCGGTCTTCGGCCTGCTGAACTCCACGCCCCACCTGGGCCGCGCCGGCACGCTGCCGGGCCGGGGGACGACGGCGGCACTGCTGCACCGGATGGCGCGGGGTGCGTTCACGGCGGCCGGCGAGGCGTGAGGCCGGGCGGCGAGGGGGCGGGGCGGGGCTCGGCGTGATGAGCGTTACGGGGGGAGACCTCTGGACGGCGGAAGATACTCACCAGTACCTTGGAGTCTGAGCAAGCGCTTAGACATGTACGTGGAGGTGGGCGGCGTGCGCCGTACGGTGTTCAACGAGGATCACGAGGCGTTCCGGGAGACCCTGCGCGCCTTCATCGAGGCCGAGGTCGTGCCCGTCTACGACGAGTGGTTCGCCGCCGGCCAGGCGCCGCGCGACTTCTACTACAAGCTCGGCGAGCTGGGCATCTTCGGCATCAACGTCCCCGAGGAGTTCGGCGGCGCCGGCCTGGACAGCCACAAGTTCGAGGCCGTCGTCTACGAGGAGACCGCCCGCGCGGGCGTGAACTTCGGCGGCTCCGGCGTGCACGTGCTGCTCGCGCTGCCCTACATCAAGATGCTCGCCACCGACGAGCAGAAGAAGCGCTACCTGCCGAAGTTCGTCACCGGCGAGGAGATGTGGGCCATCGCGATGACGGAGCCGGGCACCGGTTCCGACCTCGCGGGCATGAAGTCCACCGCCAAGCTCTCCGAGGACGGCACGCACTACGTCCTCAACGGCGCCAAGACCTTCATCACCGGCGGCGTCCACGCCGACCGCGTGATCGTGTGCGCCCGCACCGCGGCGCCGACCGCCGAGGACCGCCGCCACGGCATCTCCCTGTTCGCCGTGGACACCAAGTCCGAGGGCTACTCCGTCGGCCGCAAGCTCGACAAGCTGGGCCTGAAGACCTCCGACACCGCCGAGCTGGCCTTCGTCGACGTCAAGGTGCCGGTCGAGGACCTGCTCGGCGAGGAGAACAAGGGCTTCTACTACCTCGGCCACAACCTGGCCTCCGAGCGCTGGGGCATCGCCTTCGGCGCCTACGCGCAGGCCAAGGCCGCCGTCCGGTTCGCCAAGCAGTACGTCCAGGAGCGCACCGTCTTCGGCAAGCCGGTCGCCCACTTCCAGAACACCAAGTTCGAGCTGGCCGCCTGCCAGGCCGAGGTGGACGCCGCCGAGGCCGTCGCCGACCGCGCCACGGAGGCCCTGGACGCCGGTGAGCTGACCCCCGCCGAGGCCGCCAGCGCCAAGCTGTTCTGCACCGAGGTCGCCCACCGCGTCATCGACCGCTGCCTGCAGCTGCACGGCGGCTACGGCTACATGAACGAGTACCCGATCGCCCGCCTGTACGCGGACAACCGCGTCAACCGCATCTACGGCGGCACCAGCGAGATCATGAAGACGATCATCGCCAAGGACATGGGCCTGTAAGGGCCGTGTGACCGGGCGCAATCACCGGCCGGTACAACTGAAACCCATGAGTCAGGCACTCCAGGATCTCCTCGATCTGCTCGACCTGGAGCAGATCGAGGAGAACATCTTCCGCGGCCAGTCCCGCTCCGCCGTCGTCCCCCGCGTCTTCGGCGGGCAGGTCGCGGCACAGGCGCTGGTCGCCGCGGGGCGGACGGTCCCCGCGGACCGCCCCGCCCACTCGCTGCACGCCTACTTCCTGCGCCCGGGGGACCCCGGCGCACCGATCGTCTACACCGTCGACCGCATCCGCGACGGCCGGTCCTTCACCACCCGCCGCGTGGTCGCCGTCCAGCACGGCAAGCCGATCTTCCACCTCTCGGCGTCCTTCCAGGCGCACGAGGAGGGACTTGAGCACCAGGCGCCCATGCCCGCCTCGCCCGACCCGGCGACCTTGCCCACCTCGCAGGAGCGGCTGCGCGGTTACGACCACCTGGCACCCGAGGTCGTGGAGAGGTTCCTGGAGGCCCGCGAGGCGATCGACCTCAGGTACGTGGACGAGCCGCCGTACGGGCAGTTCGGCGCTCCCCGCGAGCCGCACAGCCAGGTGTGGTTCCGCACCAACGGCAAGCTCGACGACGACCCGTTGCTGCACGTCGTCCTCGCCACCTACGTCTCCGACATGACCCTCCTCGACTCCGTGCTGCTCGCGCACGGCCGCGGCGGCTGGGCCGTCGGGGATGTCGTGGGCGCCTCCCTGGACCACGCGATGTGGTTCCACCGGCCCTTCCGCGCCGACGAATGGCTGCTGTACGACCAGGAGTCGCCGTCGGCGCACGGTGGCCGCGGTCTCGGCCAGGCCCGTATCTACACGCAGGACGGCCGGCTCGCCATCACGGTCATCCAGGAGGGCGTGGTCCGCGTCCCGCGCTGAGCCCGGCGCGTACCGCCTTACGCCAGTCCCGCCTCGGCCAGCAGATACGCCGTCAGGGGGTCGTAGTAACGCGGGCTGACCACATGGTCGTCGAGCGGTACGACGACCTGCAGGGTGCCCTCGGACTCGGCGAGGAACAGGGCCGGGTCGTTGCAGTCGGCGTACCCGACCGCGTCCAGGCCGTGCTGTCCGGCGTACCCGGCCCAGCCGTGGTCGGCGACCACCAGGTCCGGCAAGGGGCGGCCCTCGCGCTCAAGTCCCGTCAGGATGGCCCGCATCGGCTCACCCGAGTGGGTGTGCCACAGCGTCGCCCCGTGCTCCAGCACGGCCACGTCCGCGAACTGCATGACGTACCCCTCGTCCGTCTGCAGCCCGTCCGGGATGACCACGATCTCGCAGCCGGCGGCGCGCAGCGCGGCGGCCGTCGCCCGGTGCACATCCAGCAGGCCGCCCGGGTGACCGGTCGCGAACAGCACCCGCTGCTGTCCCTCGGCCGCCTTGCGCAGCCGGGCCGCCATCCGCTCCAGCGCGTCCACGGTCAACTCGGGATCGATCGTGTCCTGTCCGTACCGGTACTCGGGATCGTCGCTGACCCCCACCCGCTCGGCCATCACCGCGAGCACGTCCTGCTCGTCCGTCCAGCGGTCGCCCAGCTCCAGCCCGAGCCAGAAGCCCCGGACACCGTTGGCGAGCTGACGGTAGTGGGAGAGGTTGTTCTCGCGGGGCGTGGCGACGTCCCCCGCGATACGGGTCCTCACCAGGTGGTCGACGAGCTGGGCGCGGCTGGGTGTCCCGGATATCGGCATGTCTTCCATTGTGGGGCAGCGCACTGCGGGCGTCCTCGGCATGTCGCCCGCTGGGACGCGGCTCACTCGCCGGTTCAGCCGTGCCGCAGCGCGAACCACAACTCCATGCGCACATCCGGGTCGTCCAGGTCGGCGTCCAACAGCACGGCGCAGCGGGCGATCCGCTGCCGCACGGTGTTGCGGTGCACGTCCAGCGCCACCGCCGTACGGTCCCAGCTGCCGTGCAGGGCCAGCCAGTTGCGCAGAGTCTCGGCCAGCTCGGGCCGCCCGGCGAGCGGCGCGAGCACGGCCCGGGCATGCGCCTCGGCGTCCGCCCGCGGCACCAGGGCGTCCCACCCCGGCCGGGCGCCGTGCCGGACCAGCGGGGCGCGGGTGGCGCGGGCCCGGGCGAGGGCACGGGCCGCCTGACCGTCGGCGGCCGCCCACTCCCGTGGCGCCACCGCGGCGCTCACCCCGAGCGTCCACCCGGCCTGCGGCTCCGGTAGCCGCCCGCCCGGCACCAGCACCCGTACGACGTCATGGGCGAGGTCGACCAGCGGCGATCCCAGGGCGGCGCCGAGCGCGGAGGCGGCGACGGCGTCCGGGCGCTGCCCCTCGGGCCGGGCGTGCACGACGACCCAGCCGCCCTCCCCCAGCAGCGGCGCGACCGCCTCCGGCGAGGCACCGAGCAGCAGCCGCACCAGCGCCGAGGACCGCGCCGCCCCCGCACCGCTGTGATGCTCCCCCGTCAGCAGTGACAGCAGCACCGCTGCGACGGAGGCGATGGTGTGGTCCCCGGGCTCCCGCCGGGCACCGGCCATCCCGAGGACGAACCCCTCACCGGCGCCGAGGGCGTAGACGGCGAGGTGCGTGGAGCCGACGGTGTCGGTGGCGGAAGCGGGGAGTGGACGGGAGGGAGCGGGGGGCGGGGGAGCGGGGGCCGGAGGGGCCGCGGTGGGGCGGCCGGAAGCGGGCGGCGTCGCGGAGTGGTCCGGTGCCGGCAAGACGCCGCCTTCCGTGCCCGCTCTCGTCGTGCCTGCCGTGCCGCCGCCCGTCGCGTGCGGGCCCGCTTCGGGCGCGCGGTCCGCCTCGGGTGCCGGGTCGCCGGTGGCGCGTACCACTGTCGCCAGGCCGGCCAGTGCGCTGCGTACCTCGTCGCCCGGCTCGCGGCCCGCGGCGGCCAGGGCCGTGCCGTCGGGGCCGTAGAGCACCGCGTGGCCGGAGACATGCCGGGCCAGGCGGCGCAGCACGGACCGCACGGGGTCCGGGCGGGCGGCGGCCGAGGCGAGGCTCTGCTGGGCCTCCGTGACGCGGCGCAGCTCGGCGAGCCGGGCCTGGGCCATCAGCTGCCACACCGCGCGGGCCACCCCGGAGAAGGTGGTCTGGGGCGGGACCTCCAGCAACGGCAGCCCGTAGCGCTCGCAGGCGGCGACCAACGCGCGCGGCACCGTGTCGTGCACCGGCGCCAGCCCGAACCCGAGGGCGGCCCCGCCCGCCGCCACGATCCGCGAGACGTACTCGTCGAAGTAGTCCCCCAGTCTCGAATTCGCTCGACCGGGGGCGCCCCCATCCGAACCCGCCGCCTCCGGGACGTGCACGCCCGCCGTGAGCAGCAGCTCGCCGCCCAGCAGATACGGGTACGGGTCGGCCATCTCCGAGGTGTGCGCCCAGTGGATCACGAGGGAGGGATCGGACGGGCCTGCGATCTGCCGCAGACCGAGATCCTCGCGGGCGAGCAGCGCCGACAGCGGTACCGGTGGGGTCGGTGGGACAGCTGGGGTGATCGTCTCGGGCATGGTGTGCGTTTCCTCCATCCCGCCCCGTTCATCTGGATGAAACGTACACTTCGCAGTCGCTTTCCGGCCACCTAGGGTCAAGTCAGCACGGCAGCCGCGGGTACGGGCGGATGTCCCCGCGAGCCGCTGCCGTCCGTCCCCATTGCATCTGCACGACACGCCACCGGACAGTGCGCGAAGGAGGCCCTCCCATGGCCGTCGACTACACAGTGATCGTCGTCTATCTCGCCGGCATGCTGGCCATGGGCTGGTGGGGCATGCGCCGCGCCAGGTCCAAGAGCGATTTCCTGGTGGCGGGCCGCCGCCTGGGCCCGGCCATGTACTCCGGCACCATGGCGGCGATCGTCCTCGGCGGCGCCTCCACCATCGGCGGCGTGGGGCTCGGGTACCAGTACGGACTGTCCGGCGCCTGGATGGTCTTCACCATCGGCCTCGGACTCCTCGCACTCTCCGTCTTCTTCTCCGCCCGCATCGCCCGCCTGAAGGTCTACACCGTCTCCGAGATGCTGGACCTGCGCTACGGCGGCCGGGCGGGCGTCATCTCCGGCGTGGTCATGTGGGCGTACACCCTCATGCTCGCCGTCACCTCCACCATCGCCTACGCGACGATCTTCGACGTCCTCCTCGACCTGAACCGCACGGTCGCGATCATCCTCGGCGGCTCGATCGTCGTCGCCTACTCCACTCTCGGCGGCATGTGGTCCATCACGCTGACCGACATGGTCCAGTTCGTGGTGAAGACCGTCGGCGTGCTGCTCCTGCTCCTGCCCATCGCCGTGGTCAAGGCGGGCGGCTTCTCGGAGATGAAGGCCAAGCTGCCGACCTCGTACTTCGACCCGCTGGGCATCGGCGGCGAGACGATCTTCACCTACGTCCTGATCTATACGTTCGGCATGTTGATCGGCCAGGACATCTGGCAGCGCGTGTTCACCGCCCGCAGTGACAGGACCGCCAAGTGGGGCGGCACGGTGGCCGGAACCTACTGTCTGGCCTACGCCCTCGCCGGCGCGGTGATCGGCACCGCCGCCAAGGTGCTCTACCCCAAGCTCGGCAGCCCCGACGACGCCTTCGCCACCATCGTCAAGGACGAACTCCCCGTCGGCGTGCGCGGCCTGGTCCTGGCCGCCGCCCTGGCCGCCGTGATGTCCACCTCCTCCGGCGCCCTGATCGCCTGCGCCACGGTCGCCAACAACGACATCTGGTCGCGGCTGCGCGGTGCCGTGCGCGGCGGTGGCGAGGACCACGACGAGGTCACCGGCAACCGGGCGTTCATCCTGGTCATGGGTGTCGTGGTGATCGGTACGGCGATCGCGCTGAACAACGTGGTCGAGGCGCTGACCGTGGCGTACAACCTGCTCGTCGGCGGCCTGCTCGTGCCCATCCTCGGCGGCCTGCTGTGGAAGCGCGGCACGGTGCAGGGCGCGCTGGCCTCGGTGATCGTCGGCGGCCTCGCGGTCATCGGCCTGATGGCGGGCTACGGCATCCTCGCCAACGAGCCCGTCTACTACGGCCTGCTCGCCTCCCTCGCCGCCTACCTCGTCGTCTCCCTGGCGACGAGGCCCACCGACGAGACCGTCCTCGCCGTCTGGCGCGAGCGCCTCGCCGGAGGCGATCCCGAACTCGTGTCCGAACCGGTCCCGGCTCACCAGTAGAGTCGTAGGGAAAGCAGTACATGCGCGATGAAGCGCAAGAAAGAAGGCAATTCACCATGAGCAGCAACGAGACGCCCCGCGGCCCTGTCGACTCCTCCCGCATCCCGCGGTACGCCGGACCCGCGACCTTCGCCCGGCTGCCCCGCCTCGACGAGGTCGGCACCGCCGACGTCGCCGTCGTGGGCGTGCCGTTCGACTCCGGCGTCTCGTACCGGCCGGGCGCCCGCTTCGGCGGCAACGCCATCCGCGAGGCGTCCCGGCTGCTGCGCCCGTACAACCCGGCGCAGGACGCCTCTCCCTTCGCCCTGGCGCAGGTCGCCGACGGCGGTGACATCGCCGTGAACCCGTTCAACATCAACGAGGCCGTCGAGACGATCGAGGGTGCGGCGGACGAGCTGCTCGGCACGGGCGCCCGTCTGATGACCCTGGGCGGCGACCACACCATCGCGCTGCCCCTGCTGCGCTCGGTCGCCAAGAAGCACGGCCCGGTCGCCCTGCTGCACTTCGACGCCCACCTGGACACCTGGGACACCTACTTCGGCGCCGAGTACACCCACGGCACCCCGTTCCGCCGCGCGGTGGAGGAGGGCATCCTCGACACCTCCGCCCTCTCCCACGTCGGCACCCGCGGTCCCCTGTACGGCAAGCAGGACCTCACGGACGACGAGAAGATGGGCTTCGGCATCGTCACGTCCGCCGACATCTACCGCCGGGGCGCCGACGAGGTGGCCGACCAGCTGCGCCAGCGCATCGGCGACCGCCCGCTGTACATCTCCATCGACATCGACTGCCTCGACCCGGCCCACGCCCCCGGCACCGGCACCCCCGAGGCCGGCGGCATGACCTCCCGCGAGCTGCTGGAGATCCTGCGCGGGCTGGCGTCCTGCAACCTGGTCTCGGCGGACGTCGTCGAGGTCGCGCCCGCGTACGACCACGCGGAGATCACCTCGGTGGCGGCCTCCCACACGGCCTACGAACTGACCACCATCATGAGCCGCCAGATCGCGGCGGCCCGGAAGGACTCGGAAGCGAAGTGACTCACGACCACGACCTGGTACTCCGCCCGACCGAGGCACAGCAGGAGGCCGCGCTGAATCCTCCCCCCGGCCGCAACGGCGGAGACCTGGTCGTGGAGACCCTGGCCGGGCTGGGCGCGACGACCGTCTTCGGCCTGCCCGGCCAGCACGCCCTCGGCATGTTCGACGCCCTGCGCCGCTCCTTCCTGCGGTATGTCGGTCTGCGGGTCGAGAACAACGCGGGCTTCGCGGCGGACGCGTACGGCAGGATCACGGGAGAGGCGGCACCGCTGCTGCTGTCGACGGGTCCGGGCGCGTTGACGTCCCTCGCGGCGCTCCAGGAGGCCGCCGCCGCCTCCGCCCCCGTACTGGCGATCAGCAGCCAGATCCCGACGGCCGGCCTGGGCGGCGGCCGGCACGGCTACCTCCACGAACTCCCGGACCAGGCCGCCTCCTTCCGCGGCGTGGTCAAGTCCGTCCACACGGTCCGCACCCAGTCCCAGATCCCCTCCGCCGTCGCGGCGGCGTGGAAGTCGGCGCTGACGGCACCGCACGGCCCGGTGTGGGTGGAGATCCCGCAGGACGTGCTGCTGGCTCCGACCGCGCTGCCGGTGGTGACGGCGCCGGACGCCACGCCGGAGGAGCTGGTCCCCCGCCCCGAACTGACGGCGGTGGCAGCCGACCTGCTGTCCCGTGCGGCCCGCCCGGCGATCATCGCGGGCGGCGGGGTCGTACGGTCCGACGCCTCGGGAAAGCTGCTGCAGCTGGCCGAGCGGCTCGACGCCCCCGTGGTCACGACCTTCGGCGGCAAGGGCGCGTTTCCCTGGGAGCACCCTCTTTCGATGCAGTCCTGGCTGGAGGACCGGCATACGACGGACTTCCTGGAGGACGCGGACGTCCTGCTGGTGGTCGGCTCGGGCCTGGGTGAACTCTCCTCCAACTACCACACCTTCAAGCCCCGCGGCCGGGTCGTCCAGATCGAGGCCGACCTCGGCAAGCTGGAGTCCAACCACCCGGCCCTCGGCATCCACGCGGACGCCCGACTGGCGCTGCAGGCGCTGCTGGAGACGGTGGAGGAGCGCACGGACGAGTCGGCGCCGAGGCGGGTGCGGGAGCTGCTGGAGAAGGTGGCTTCCCGTATCGCCGCCCAGGAACTTGCCCTGGAACAGGAGGTGTTGGGGGCCGTCCGCCGAGCGCTGCCCGCCGGTGCCCCGTCCTTCTGGGACATGACGATCCTGGCGTACTGGGCGTGGTCGGCCTTCGACCCCCGCGGTGCGAACACCATGCACTCCGCCCAGGGCGCCGGCGGCCTCGGCTACGGCTTCCCGGCGGCGCTGGGCGCGGCGGCGGCCGACCCGACCCGCCCGGTGCTGGCGGTGTCGGGCGACGGCGGTGCCCTGTACTCGATCGCCGAGCTGGCGACGGCGAAGCAGTACGACCTGCCGGTCACCTGGCTCATCGTCGACGACGGCGGCTACGGCATCCTGCGCGAGTACATGACGGACGCCTTCGGCCAGGCGACGGCGACGGAACTGGCCCGCCCGGACTACGTCGCCCTGGCGGAGTCCTTCGGCGTCCCCGGGGTCCTGACGACCCCGGAGACCCTGGAGGAGGACCTGGCGAAGGCACTGTCCGCGCCCGGCCCTTCGGTGGTCGTACTCCCCGCGGTCCTGCGGATGTTCGCGCCGACACACCTCACGGCGTGAGCACGGCCCACCGGAGCCGAGGGTACGTCAGTGGCACGTGCTCGACGTGCTGATGTACACCTGCGTCGGGTGCGCCGCGCCGAAGGACCAGCCCTGGCCCGGCTTCATGCAGATCGTTCGGTAGTCGGAGAACTTCACGTAGGCCACGTCGTCGTGCCGGGTGTTGACCGCGCCCTTCGCCCTGCGGCTCGCGCCGAGCGTCTGCCAGTAGCCGGTGTCCTTGAACTTTCCCGTCATCGTGTTGCCGTTGTAGAAGCACACGTACGGATACGGACAGTGCGGGCGGGCCGCGGTGGACGCCGAGGCGGTCTGCGCGGACAGGGCCAGACCGCTCCCGGTCATGGCGCACGCGGTCAGGACGGCTGCGGTCGCGATGCGGAATCGCATGGGTGCTCCTTGGGTTCGGTTGCCTGAGGCGGCCCGCCCCACCCCCGTGGAGGCGGGCCGCCGAGTGCTGGGCGGTGCGGGATGGACCGCACCGCCCGCCGTGCACCACCGACAGTGCAGGCCGGGTCCAGGACGGGGCCAGGCCCGCCGGTCAGCTGCCGCCGACGCGGGATGTCCCACCCTCCGACCTGCGAGAACCCCCCGCGCCCTGAGGCACCGGCGGGACACCCGGACGCCGGTGGGGTGGCCGAAACCGTGTGCTCGAAAGGCCGGTCAGGGGAACCAGCGGTGCTTGTCGGGCATCCTGGTCCGGGGAGTTGCAACAGACATGGGGTGGAGCATGTCTCGTTGGAAGCAGTTGCCGGACTCGCTCGACCCGCGAGTGCGACAACTCGCCGTACAGATGCGCCGCATCAAGGACCACAGCGGTCTGGGGCTGCAGGCCCTGGCCGCCCGCACGGGTTACAGCCGTGCCTCCTGGGACCGCTACCTCAACGGCCGTTCGTTACCGCCGCAGGAGGCGGTGGCGGCACTGGCCCGCGCCTGCGACATCGACCCGGCCCGGCTGCTGGCCCTGCACGAGGTGGCGGTGGCGGCGGGGCGGGGCGGACCGGGGAATCCCGGCCGGGCGGCGGAGACGGACGTGGAGACGGACGCGGAGACGCAGGCGGGGAGGGACTCCGGGCCGGGCTCCGGGCCTGACTCCGGGCCTGGCGAGCAGGAAACCGCGGGACGCGGACCGAGGTGGCGGCTGTTCGCCGTCGTACTGGCGTCGGCCGTGCTCGTGACCGCGGTGATCGCCCTGCTGGTGGCCGCACCGTGGGACGGCGAACGGGACCGGACCGACGGCCGGCCGGTCTCGGCGGACGCCACGGAGCCGGCCCCGGGATCTCCTGGCGAGGGAACGAAGGGGGCGTTCGCGTTCCGGGCCGGCAAGGACTACCCCTGCAGGGTGCACCGCGCCGCGGACGGGCTGCTCTACGCGGGGTACAGCACGACCCGCGTCGGCCTGATCGGCAAGGGATCCGCCGAGTGGGCCGTCGTCGAGGCACAGTGCCTGCTGCGCCACCACGGCCTCTCGCCGGGGACCGCCGACGGCGCGTTCGGCTCCCGCACCGAGCGCGCGGTGGAGCGGTTGCAGGAGCGGGCCCACCTCCGTGTGGACGGGGTCGTCGGCGAGGACACCTGGGGAGTGCTGCGCAAATGACGCCCGGTGAGCGGGCGGTGGAGTGCGAGCGGCTGGCGGAGGCGCTGCGCGGGCTACGGGCCCGGACCGGGCTGAGCCTGGCCGCACTGGCCGCGAAGACGCCGTACAGCAAGTCGTCCTGGGACCGCTATCTCCGCGGCGGGACCGTTCCGCCCCGGCAGGCCGTCGCGGCACTGTGCGAACTCGCGGACGAGGATCCCGGGCGGATACTCGCGCTGTGGGAGCTGGCGGACACGGTGGCCAGCGGGCGTGCGGCGGGTGGGCGTACGGCAGGCGGGCGTACGGCGGGTGGGCGTGCAGCGGGTGGGGATGCGTCCGGTGGGCATGCGTCAGGTGGGTGCCCATGCGCGGGTGAGCCGTCGGCCGCCGTGGCCGAGCCGCCCCCGTCCGAGGACGCCGGCCGCTCGTCCCGGCGCCGGGCCGGTGGCCTGCTCGCCGTGCTTGCGGGCGGTGGACTCGCCATCGCCGCGGTCGCCGTGACCCTGGCGGCCACCGGCGCCTTCAGCGAGTCCGGTGCGAGCGCGTCCCCGTCCCCCTCCGCCCCCGTACCGGTACAGGGCTGCCACGGCGACGGCTGCACGGGCAAGGACCCCGAGACGTACGGCTGCGGAGCCGCCCCCGTGCCGGTGACCCTGGGCCGGCGGAGCTTCCCCGGGCCGACCGTGGTCAAGATCCGGCACAGTACCGCCTGCGGTGCGGTGTGGGCGCGGATCGACCTCGGCAAGGTGGGGGACCGGGCGGAGATCCTCGTACCGCATCACGCGCCGTGGCGCACCGAGGTCAAGGACGGGTACGACGCCAGGGACTCCCTGTCCACCCCGATGGTCGCCGCCTCCCGGTCGGACCTGGACCACGTACGCGCCTGCCTGGTACGCGAGGGCCGGCGGCACTGCTTCGGCCCGCGGGAGTAGCGGCGGATCCGCGGACGTTGGGCGTGTGTCAGGGGTTCCCGGCCGGTGCCAGGACCGCGGCCGCCAGATGGTCGCGGAACCAGCGGTGGCCCGGGTCGGCCGCGTTGCGGGGGTGCCAGGCCATCCCGAGCTCCAGGGGCGCCAGGTCGAGGGGGATCGGGAAGGTGCGCAGGCCCAGCGCGGCGATGGTGCCGGGGAGCCAGTCGGGCAGGGTGAGCGCGACGAGGTCGGTGTCCCGGGCCAGCATCAGCGCGGCCGTGTAACCGGGCACGACCACCGCGGTCCGGCGCCGCAGTCCGAGGTCCGCGAGCGCCCGGTCGATCGGCCCGGTGCGCTTGCCCAGCCGGGACACGCCGATGTGGCCGGCCGCGGCGAAACGGCGGGCGTCGATCCGCCCGTTGAAGAGGGGATGACCGCTGCGGGCGACACCGACCGGGTTCGCACGCCGGAGCTGCCGGGTGTGGATCTCGGGATCCAGGTGGTCGAGGACGCCCAGTTCGACGTCGACCAGCCCCTGCCGCAGCCCGGGACCGTCCTCCACCGCCTCCGGCAGGAAGACCACGTCCACGTGCGGGGCCTCCGCGTGGACCCGGTCGGTCAGGGTCCCGGCCAGCCCCGTCAGCAGCAGGTCGGTGGCCTGCACCGTGAACGTGCGCCGGAGATGCACCGGTGCGAAACCGGCCCCCGGCCGAAGGACGTCGTCGCAGCCGCGCAGCAGCGCGGCCACCTCCTCGCGGAGTTCCAGTGCCCGCGGCGTCGGCACCATCTGCCGGCCCGCGCGGACCAGCAGCGGATCACCGACGGCACGGCGGAGCCGGGCCAGCGTACGGCTGACCGCCGCGGGTGAGGTGCCGAGCCGCTCGGCGGCGCGGGTCACGCTGTTCTCCTGGAGCAAGGCGTCCAGCGCGCGCAGCAGGTTGAGATCCATGGACGCTCCTGAGCTGCGTTCTTACGTCTGGGGCAATGATCGCTTGCCGATCTTTGCATTGCTGCGGAATTCCCCGGTGCGGAGGGTGGAGGGGTCCACGCAATCCGGATCAGCCCAGTGGCGAGGAGTCACCTGTGCATCAGCAGTCACCCCGTGCCGGCCGAGAAGGCGATGTGCTGGCCGTGGTCAGCCAGAGCGGACCGGCGGTCTCTTTCCACGACGTCGCCTGCGACCGGCACCTCGGTACGGTCGAAGTCCCCGCCGAGCCCCATGAGTTGTGCTTCGACCCGGTGCAGCGGCTGCTGTGGTGCAGCAGCACCTACCGCTCGGGCTACTACCACGCCAACACCGGCCGCAGCACGGAGCTGACCGTCATCGACCCCGACACCCGCCGGATCGTGGAGGTCGTCGACCTGGCCCCCGAACACGGCCCGCACGGCCTGGCCCTGGATGCGGCACGCGGCCGTCTCTACGTCAGCGTGGAGGGAGCGGCGGACCGGCCCGGCGGCGTCGTGGTGATCGACACCGCCACCCGTCGGCCCCTGGGCAGGATCGACACCGGTGCGCCGGGACCGCACTGGTTCGCCATCGATCCGACGGGGCGGACGGGCTACGCCGCCAACAAGGAGGCGCCGTTCGTGTCGGTGGTCGATCTGGAACGCGGCGCGCTCACGGGGAAGGTGGCGGTGCCGGGCAGCGAGGGGATCGCCGTCTCCGCCGACGGCGCGCACGTCTTCGTCGCCGCCCCGTACGCCGGTGCCGCCGAGGGACGGACGCCCGGCATCCGGGTGATCGACACCGGCACGCTGTCCGTGACCGCCACCCTTCCGACGGAGCACGTGGTCATGCCGGTGCACCTGACCTCGACGGGCAAGCTGCTCACCGGCGAGGTGCGCACCCGGCCCGTCCCCGGCTCCGGCCCCGAGTCCGTCTCCGCCCTCGGCCGCCAGGTGCCGGGCCGCCTCACCGTGTTCTCGGCCGCCACCCTCGAACGCCTCGGTGAACTGGAGGTCGGAGCGATGCCGTTGACCGTCCGGTCCTCCCCCGACGGCCGACTCGCCTATGTGGCCTGCGTCGTCTCCTCCACCGTCCATGTCATCGACCTGGACACTCTGCGCACCCTGACCCGGCTCGACATCACCAAGCGCGGCGAACCGGGAGCCCACGGGCTGGCGTACATCCCGCGCCACGTGCCCCTCGCCGCCGCCCTCCGGTGAGGCCGGAATGCGCCGCGAACAGCCTGCCCTGTACCGGTGTTGACCTCCCCCTGTCCCGGCAGGAACGAACCAGCGCCACCCGCCGGTCACGTGGAACTCCCGCCCTGGGAACATGCGTACAACTTCCGGCCGGCCTGATGAGTCAAGCCAACAGGCGCCGGCGTTGCGCCCACACGACATTCCCCAGGGGGACCCTTCCATGACCCACCGCATGACCCGACGCGCCGGAGTGCTGGCGGCAGCCCTCGGCGCCGGCGTGCTCATACCCACCGTGGCCGCCGCCACCCCGGCCGCCGCGACCACGCCCACCGTCAGCTGTACGTCCGCCAAGGCGGGCCTCGCCGCCAAGCTGCAGAAGGACATCACGGCCGCCCTCGCGAACCGCAAGGGCACGGTCGCCATCGGCCTGTACGACCGCAGCACCAGCACCACCTGCACCCTGCGCGCCACCAGCTCCTACGACTCGGCCAGCACCGTCAAGGTCACCGTGCTCGCCACGCTGCTGTGGGACGCGAAGAAGCACAACCGGTACCTGACGGACCGTGAGACCACGCTCGCCAAGGCCATGATCACCCGGTCGGACAACGACGCGACGACCGCGCTGTGGAAGCAGCTGGGCGTGACGAAGATCAAGGGCTTCCTGGCCGCCGCCGGGATGACCAGGACCGTGCCGGGCGCGGACGGCTACTGGGGCCTGACCCAGGAGAACGTCACCGACGAGCAGAAGCTGCTGGGGCTCGTCACCGCCAGGAACAGCGTGCTGAGCGACAACGCCCGCGCCTACATCCTGAAACTGATGAGCCAGGTCGTCTCGGACCAGCGCTGGGGCACCCCGGCCGGCGCGCCGTCCACGGTCTCCGTGCACGTCAAGAACGGCTGGCTGCAGCGCGCGACGCACGGCTGGCGGGTGCACAGCCTCGGCACCTTCAACGGCGCCGGCCACGACTACACGATCTCGGTGCTGACGCAGGACAACAGCACCATGGACTACGGCGTCACCACCATTCAGAACGTCGCCAAGGCCATCCACCGGGACATCGTGCCGACCACGTCCGGCACGGCCGTCTACACCCCGACCAGCAAGCCCAGCGAGGCGTTCGTCGCGGTGCCGCCGCAGGGCTGACGCCGCCGCGGTGGTTCACGAGGCGGACTCCCGCCGGACACCCGTCCGCCCTACGGTGACCGGCATGCGCCTGAGAACCGTACTCGCCACCCTCGCCGCCGGCCTGGCGGCGGCCACCTCCCTGACCGCCGCCGGGCCCGCAGGCGCCGACTCCGCCGCGGGCCACGCCTGCTCGCCGGCCGTCTCCCTCGGCCGCTTCTCCGACGCGCTCGACAAGACGACGTACGACGGCACCTTCGTCGGCAACTTCTCCGCCCTCGCGGTGGACCGGGACGGATCGATCGCGGCGCTGGAGGACCGTTCGTCCCTGTTCAGCCTGGATCCGACGACCCTGCGGCCGAAGGCGGCCGTCCGCCTCGCCGACGAGAAGGGCGCCGACCTCGACTCCGAGGGCCTGGCCGTCGACAGGGACGGCACCCGGCTGATCACCTCCGAGACCGAGCCGTCCGTCCGCCGGTACTCCGCCGGCGGAAAGATCCTCGACCGCCTCCCGGTCCCCTCCTCCCTCCTCGTCGCCCCGGCCGGCCGTGCCACCTCCAACCAGACCTTCGAGGGCCTGACCCTGCTGCCCGGCGGCCGCACCCTGCTGGCCTCCATGGAGGACGCGATCTCGGGCGACTCCACGGGGATCGTGCGTTTCCAGACCTGGCGGCGGCACAAGGACCACTTCCGTCTCGCCGCCCAGTACGCCTACCGCACCGACCCCGGCCTCGGCGTCCCCGAGGTCCAGGCCACCCCCGACGGCCGCCTCCTCGTCCTGGAGCGCGGCTTCACCGCCGGCGTCGGCAACACCGTCCGCCTCTACCTGGCCGACCTCCGCCATGCGACCGACACCAGCGGTACAGAGAATCTGACCGGCCAGGCCTCCGTCCGACTGGTCGAGAAGACCCTGCTGACGGACATCGCCGACTGCCCGAGCCTGGGCGGCACGGCGAAGCAGCCCCAGCCGAACCCGCTGCTGGACAACATCGAGGGCATGACGATCACCGGCCGTGATCACAGGGGCCGTCTGAAGGTCCTCCTGGTGAGCGACGACAACCAGAACCCGGCCCAGACGACCAGGTTCTATTACTTGCGGGTACGTGTCTGACTTCGCCCTTGTTTTGTTGCGGAGGGATGAAATCCGCTCACCTGTGCGTTGGTGCCTTCCGGTAGAGCAGGTCGACAGGAAGGCACCGGCGTGGCAGCGCAACGGGGATGGGCACGACGCCTGGCGGCATACGCCTGGCGGTATCCGAAGGACGTCGTCCTCGCCCTCGGCTCGTCCCTCGCCGGTATGGCCGTCATGGCCGTGGTCCCCCTGATCACCAAGGTGATCATCGACGACGTCATCGGCGACCACACCCGCTCGATGGGCCCCTGGGCCGCCGCCCTCATGGCCGCCGCCCTGCTCGTCTACGTCCTCACCTACGTCCGCCGCTACTACGGCGGCCGCCTCGCCCTCGGCGTCCAGCACGACCTGCGGACCGAGATGTACGGCACGATCACCCGTCTCGACGGCCGCCGCCAGGACGAGCTGTCCACGGGGCAGGTGGTCGGCCGGGCCACCAGCGACCTGCAGCTGATCCAGGGACTGCTCTTCATGCTCCCGATGACCATCGGGAACGTCCTGCTCTTCCTGATATCCCTGGTGATCATGGCCTGGCTGTCGCTGCCGCTGACCCTGGTCGCCCTCGCCGTGGCACCGGCCCTGTACGCGATCGCCAAGCGCAGCCGCAGCAAGCTCCACCCCGCCACCTGGTACGCCCAGGCCCAGGCCGCCGCCGTCGCGGGCGTGGTCGACGGCGCCGTCAGCGGCGTACGGGTGGTGAAGGGCTTCGGGCAGGAGGACCAGGAGACCGGGAAGCTCAGGGAGGTCGGCCGCCGGCTCTTCGCCGGGCGGCTGCGCACGATCCGGCTGAACAGCACGTACACCCCCGCCCTGCAGGCCGTCCCCGCCCTCGGCCAGGTCGCCATGCTGGCCCTCGGCGGCTGGCTGGCCGTGCGCGGGCACATCACGCTCGGCACGTTCGTCGCCTTCTCCAGCTATCTCGCCCAGCTGGTCGGCCCGGTGCGCATGCTCGCGGTGGTCCTGACCGTCGGCCAGCAGGCCCGGGCCGGCACCGAGCGCGTCCTGGAGCTGATCGACACCGAGCCGACGATGCGGGACGGCACGAAGACGCTGCCCGCCGACGCGCCGGCGACCGTCGAGTTCGACGACGTGTCCTTCGGGTACGACGGCGGGCACCAGGTCCTGGACGGGCTGAGCTTCGAGATCCGGCCGGGCGAGACCCTGGCCGTCGTCGGCTCCTCGGGCTCCGGCAAGTCCACCCTCTCCCTGCTGCTCCCGCGCTTCTACGACGTCACCCACGGCGCCGTCCTGATCGGCGGCCACGACGTCCGCGAGCTGACCCTGGACTCGCTGCGGGCCGCGATCGGGCTCGTCCCCGAGGACTCCTTCCTCTTCTCCGACACCGTGCGCAACAACATCGCGTACGGCCGCCCGGACGCCACCCAGGGGGAGATCGAGGCCGCCGCCCGCGCCGCCCAGGCGGATCGTTTCATCGCCGAACTTCCCGAGGGGTACGACACCAAGGTCGGCGAGCAGGGCCTGACCCTCTCCGGCGGCCAGCGCCAGCGCATCGCGCTCGCCCGCGCCCTGCTCACCGACCCGCGCCTGCTGGTCCTGGACGACGCCACCTCGGCCGTGGACGCCCGCGTCGAGCACGAGATCCACGAGGCGCTCAAGCGGGTGATGCAGGGCCGTACGACCCTGCTCATCGCGCACCGCCGCTCCACCCTGAACCTCGCCGACCGCATCGCCGTGCTCGACGGCGGCCGGCTCGCCGACCTCGGCACCCACGAGGAACTCCAGCAGCGGTCCGCGCTGTACCGGCGGCTGCTCACCGACCCGGACGAGCTGGGCGGAGTCTCGCCGGGCCACGCCGAGCCCGCCCTGCCGCGCGAGGACACCTCCGTCCGCGAGGAGCTGGACGCCGAGTTCGACGCCGAGCGGGGCGTGACCCCGAGGCTGTGGACCGGCGACCGGGAGCCCAAGGACCAGGCGCTGACCGGCACACCGGCCACCCCGGAACTGCTGGCGCAGGTCGAGGCGCTGCCGCCGGCCACCGACACCCCGGACGTCGACGAGGCCCGGGCGGTGGGCCGCGAGGACTCCTACGGCCTGCGCCGCCTGCTGCACGGCTTCGGCACGCCGCTGCTGCTCAGCCTGCTGCTGGTCGCCGTGGACGCGGGCGCGGGCCTGCTGCTGCCGGTGCTGATCCGGCACGGCATCGACTCGGGTGTGTCGAAGATGGCCCTCGGCGCGGTCTGGGCGGCCTCGCTGCTCGGCCTGCTGACCGTGCTGGTGCAGTGGGCCGCGCAGATCGGCGAGACCCGGATGACCGGCCGTACCGGTGAGCGGGTGCTGTACGCGCTGCGGCTGAAGATCTTCGCGCAGCTCCAGCGGCTCGGGCTCGACTACTACGAGCGCGAACTGACCGGCCGGATCATGACCCGGATGACGACGGACGTGGACGCCCTGTCGACCTTCCTGCAGACCGGCCTGGTCACGGCGTTCGTCTCGGTCGTCACCTTCTTCGGCATCATGGCCGCCCTGCTCGTGCTCGACCTCCAGCTCGCCCTCGTGGTCTTCGCGACGCTGCCCCCGCTGATCGTCGCGACCTTCTTCTTCCGCCGGGCGAGCGTGAAGGCGTACGAACTCGCCAGGGAACGGGTGTCGTCGGTCAACGCCGACCTTCAGGAGTCGGTCGCCGGGCTGCGGATCGTGCAGGCGTTCCGGCGCGAGCGGGACGGCGGGCGGCGGTTCACCGAGCGCAGCGACAGCTACCGGCGCGCCCGCATCCGCGGCCAGTGGCTGATATCCGTCTACTTCCCGTTCGTACAGCTGCTGTCGTCGGTGGCGGCGGCGAGCGTGCTGATCGCGGGCGCGCACCGGATCGAGGCGGCCACGCTGACGACCGGCGCCCTGGTCGCGTACCTGCTCTACATCGACCTGTTCTTCGCCCCGGTCCAGCAGCTCTCCCAGGTCTTCGACGGCTACCAGCAGGCCACGGTGTCCCTGGGCCGCATCCAGGAGCTGCTGCGCGAGCCGACGTCCACCAAACCGGCGGACGAACCCGTGGAGGTGCTGTCCCTGCGGGGTGACATCGCCTTCGAGGACGTGCACTTCGCCTACGGGGTCGCCGATGAGACCGACGCGGCGCTGACCGGCATCGACCTGACGATCCCCGCCGGGCAGACCGTGGCCTTCGTCGGCGAGACCGGCGCCGGCAAGTCGACCCTCGTCAAGCTGGTCGCGCGCTTCTACGACCCCACCGCGGGGCGGATCACGGTCGACGGCACGGATCTGCGCGCCCTGGACCTGACCTCGTACCGGCACCGCCTGGGGGTCGTCCCGCAGGAGGCCTACCTCTTCCCGGGCACGATCCGGGACGCCATCGCCTACGGCCGTCCCGACGCCACCGACGCCGAGGTGGAGGCGGCGGCACGGGCGGTGGGCGCGCACGACATGATCGCCACGCTGGACGGCGGCTATCTGCACGAGGTCGCCGAGCGCGGCCGCAACCTCTCGGCCGGCCAGCGCCAGCTGATCGCGCTCGCCCGGGCCGAGCTGGTCGACCCCGACATCCTGCTGCTGGACGAGGCCACGGCCGCCCTGGACCTGGCCACCGAGGCCCAGGTCAACCAGGCCACCGACCGCCTGGCGGGCCGCCGTACCACGCTGGTGGTCGCCCACCGCCTGACCACGGCGGCCCGCGCGGACCGGGTCGTGGTGATGGACCACGGCCGGGTCGCGGAGGACGGCACCCACGACGAACTCCTCGCCCGTGACGGCCGGTACGCCGCACTGTGGCGCACCTTCGTCGGCCGCCCCGAACCGGAGGAGCCGGTCACCGCGTCCCGCTGAGGCCTTGCGAGGACCCTGTCGACGCGTGGTGCTGACGGTCGTGCAACCATCCGACATACGTCGTGCGTCCGTACATCAGTACGGCATTCGGGGGTGCACGACCACATACGGGGAGGATGACAGTGGACAGTGGTGGGATACGCCGACGCCTGGCGCTCGGCGCGGCAGTGCTGGCCGCGACCGGCGTGCTCGGTTTTGTGACATCCGGTACCGCCGCGGCGGCGGGCACGGCCGGCGGCTGCGCCGGGCGCGAGGTGTGGACCCGGCAGTTCAGCAGCGGGGTGACACACGTCTACAAGCGCGACGGCTACGTCTGTGCGGTCACCGTCGCCCGGCACCCCGGCACCACCCAGACGATGTCCGTCAGCGTCCAGGTCCGTGGCGGCCGCCCGGTCGTCGACAAGGGGCGCTACCGGCTGCTCGCGGGCCCGGTGACGGTCCACGCCGGCCGTCGCTGCGTATGGGTCAAGGGCTCGGTGGGAACGCGCGGGTCGGTCGACTCGGGATGGATCCTGTGCTGAGCTGACGTGCGGACGCACCCGGGGTCGTCGTGGCCGGCGCCCCGGGTGCGCAGGACGGGCACCGCACGCGCCGGTCTCACCGGCGGCGGCCCCGCCGTCGCGCGCGCCACAGGTATCCCCGGACCAGCACATCGCCCAGGAGCCGCCAACGGCCCAGCGGGTGCAGCAGGTTCCGCACCGTCCTGGCGGGCAGCCCGTGCACCAGGATCTCGTCGTCGGTCATGTTCACGAGTTCCTTCAGGCGGGCCCTCATGTACGCGACGGGGTCGCCCTTCCCGGGCGGGGTCTCCGCCCGCAGGATCGCCTCGTGGAGCCGCCGTTCGGTCTCCTCGCCGTCCTGCTGTCCCCTGAGCAGACCGAGCAGGTGATGGGCGGCGTCGAGCCGGCCCCAGGTGAAGTCGTAATGGCGCCACTTCCTGCTCATGAACGCGGCGAAGTGGTAGCAGCGCAGCCCGTACAGCTTCTTGCCGCCCAGGCCCACCGACCAGTCCTCGTTGAACAGGGGGCCCATGTCGTCCGGGCCGAGCCGCAGGAACCGGAAGTCGGGGGAGAGTTTCTCCATGGCCCGCGCGGGAGGGGCGAAGGCCTGGGTGAGGACCTCCACCACCAGCATGGCGGCCACCACGTCCTCCGGTCGCTCCCATCGCTCGTAACGGCCGTCGGCGTGCGCCGTCTCCAGGAAGCAGGCCGCGGCCTCACGCACCTGCTTCCCGGCCTGTGCCGGGACCGAGAGATCCGCGAACACCTTGTCGAGCCGCTGCGCCTCCTCCCAGGGCCCCGGCGGGCACTCGTCCCAGCGCGTCTTCTCGCGTACGGCCTCGTTGACGGCGATGACCTTCAACAGGCTGTCGTTGACGAGCCGGATCGCGGCGGCGGCCCTGCTCTCCCTCGTCCGGTCCGCGGCTTGGCGTGCCGCGTCGAGCAGCTGATGGAGCTGGAACAGCAGGCCCTGCAGAAGGCGTTCCGCGGGGGTGAGACCCCAGCGCCACTCCTGGAGGCCGGGCTCGGTCAGGCTCGTCGCGTCGGCGGGCGGCAGCCACAGCAGGTCCAGCGCGAGGATCTCGCGCAGGGTGCGCTCGTCGGGCCCCTCGGCGGTTCTCAGCGCGGTCACCCGCGCATTGGTGAGGGCCAGCCGTCTCCGTACGGCCATGACCCGGCCCCTGCGGTACTCGGCGTACAGCGCTTGTGCCGCCTCCCGCATGGCGCGCTCCTCCTCGTGGCCCCGGCCGGGGTCGAGCAGCCGCTCCAGCAGTTCGTCCTGGGATCTGGGCCCGCTGAGTTCCAGGCGGAGCTGTACGTCGTCGATCCCGGAACGGAAGTCGACCTCCTGGGGGTAGTTGAGTGCGCTCCAGGCAGCCGTCACGATGCCGATGTCGTGGCACCGCTGGTTCTTGACCGCCTCGTCGGCCGGCATTCCGCCGGAGGGGACCACGAACATGAGGACACGCTCGGCCGGGCCGCCGCGGCGTTCGGTGATCTCGTCGAGCACCGGGGTGAAGGGCGCGTTGTTGAGGACACCACCGTCCATCACACAGCTCGCGGGGACGTCGAGCCGTTTCTCCGGGTGGACCCGGTGGTCGAGGAGGGGATGTTCGCTGACCGGCTGAAAGGCCACCGGATAGCCGGCCGTGGCGCGTGCCGCCCTGGCCAGGGCCCGGAGGCGGGTGTCGGCGAAGTCGTCGAAGGCGGACTCGTCGAGCTCCCACGCGGTCCCCCGCTCCACATAGCCGAAGGTCTCGGGCTCATTGCGGAACCGGTACATGCGGCGGTGGTCGCGCACGCCGAAGGCACTGCCGGCGCTGTCCTCGTAGGTGCGGTGACGGCCGTCCAGCGCGGTGGCGGTGACGAAGAGCGTGACGCGTTCCGAGAGCTGCTGCCGTCCCGGAAGCAGGTCGGCGAGGGCTTCCGTCACCTTCTTCTCGAACCAGCTTCCGTCGAGGAGGGTCTTCCTGCGGGCCCGGCGCCCGGTCCGGCACAGCTTGTCCAGCGAGGCGACCTGCAGCCACAGGTCGCGGAGGTTCACGAGCCGGGATCCACGGGCGATGGCCGTGGCCAGCAGCAGGCCGTTGAGGCCGCCCGCGGACGTGCCGGAGATGATGTCGATCTTCACCTCGGCCCCGGCGTCCTCCGCCACCTGCTGCCAGATCCGGAAGACCTCGCGTTCCTCCGGCGGGACACTGCTCGCGGGGTCCCCCCTGGACGCCCGCCGGAGCAGGTCGAGTTCATGGGTGACGCCGCCCATCCACACGGCGAGACTGACGCCGCCGTTCATCACGAGGGCGATGCGGTGTTCGGCCCTCGGCGGGTCGGAGGAGCCGCGCCGTAGCACCGCGGCGTGGGCGCGGTGCAGCCGCTCGGAGATCGGCGTCCGCTTCCGGTCGTGCATGCGGCCTCCTCCAGCGGGCCGGACGCCCGGACCGATCCGCCTTGGGTCATGACGGCCCCAGCCTCGCCGTCCTGCGGGGCAGGCGCCACCGAGGGCGGTCCGTCCGGGCGACGGCGCGCCCGCACGGAACCCGGCGCGGGTCGGTTGCGTCCAACGCGCAGGTTGCCGGACGAGTCCCCGTGCCGTGGTGTCGGCCCTTCGCGACTGGCCGCGAACGCCGACCCACCCTCTTTGCCGCGGCGCGGCCGACAGCCCGCCGCCACCGGCGCGCCCCCCTCCCCTGCGCCGGTGGCGGCCCCTTCTGCGGTTACTGTGCATTCCCTTGACGGAAAGAAACTTCCTGGATATTGGTGACTCCTCGGAAGTTTCCTTCAGCGGTTCTCCTCTGGAAGGAGCGCACGTGCCCGACACCAGCACGGGAAGCGACACCAGCACGGGAAGCACGGGAAACACCGCACGGCCGTCCAGACGCGCCGTCCTCGCCGCCACCGCGGGCCTCACCGCCGCGCTGACCGTACCGACGACCGCCCGCGCCGCCGCAGCCGGCGAGGACCGCCGGCTGCGCGCCCTGATCTCCCGGATGACGCTTCAGGAAAAGGTCGGCCAGCTCTTCGTGATGCGGGTCTACGGCCACTCCGCGACCGCCCCCGACCAGGCCGACATCGACGCCAACCTCAAGGAGATCGGCGTCCGCACCGCGGCCGAGCTGATCGCCAGGTACCGCGTCGGCGGGATCATCTACTTCACCTGGGCCCACAACACCCGTGACCCGCACCAGATCGCGGACCTGTCCGCCGGCATCCAGCAGGCCAGTCTGGACCAGCCGCGCGGCCTGCCGGTGCTCATCGCCACCGACCAGGAGCACGGCGCGGTCTGCCGGGTCGGCAAGCCCGCCACCCTCTTCCCCGGCGCGATGGCGATCGGCGCCGGAGGCTCCCGCGCAGACGCGCACACCCTCGGCCGCATCTCCGGCGCCGAGCTGCGCGCGATGGGCATCAACCAGGACTACTCCCCGGACGCCGACGTCAACGTCAACCCGGCCAACCCGGTCATCGGCGTACGGTCGTTCGGTGCCGACCCGGACGCCGTCGCCGCGCTGGTGGCCGCCGAGGTGAGGGGCTATCAGAAGTCCCGGGTCGCGGCCACCGCCAAGCACTTCCCGGGCCACGGCGACACCGCCGTCGACAGCCACACCGGCTTCCCGGTCATCACCCACAGCAGGGACCTGTGGGAGAAGCTGGACGCCGTACCGTTCCGGGAGGCGATCGCCGCCGGCATCGACTCCATCATGACCGCGCACATCCAGTTCCCGGCCCTGGACGACTCCGGCGACCCGGCCACCCTCTCCCACCCGATCCTCACCGGCATCCTGCGCGGCGAACTCGGCTACGACGGCGTCGTGATCACCGACTCCCTCGGCATGGAGGGCGTCCGCACCAAGTACGGCGACGACCGGGTGCCGGTGCTCGCGCTGAAGGCCGGCGTCGATCAGCTGCTCAACCCGCCGTACCTCGACGTGGCCTGGAACGCCGTGCTGAAGGCCGTCCAGGAGGGCGAGCTGACCGAGTCCCGGCTGGACGAATCGATCCTGCGCATCCTGCGTCTGAAAGCCGGGCTCGGTCTCCTCGACGACCCGTACACCGACCGGAACCGCATCGAGCGCACAGTGGGCACCAAGGCGCACCTGGCCGCCGCCGACCGGATCGCCGAGCGGACCACCACCCTGCTGGTCAACGAGGACCACACGCTTCCCTTCGACCCCCGGACCGAGCCCCGCCTCCTCGTCGTCGGCGCGGACCCGGCCTCCCCCTCCGGCACCACCGGCCCGCCCACCGCCGTGCTGGCGGCCGCCCTCACCGAGCTGGGCTTCACCGCCACGGCCCTGTCCACCGGCACCTCGCCCTCCGCCGCGACCATCGCCAAGGCGGTCACGGCCGCGCAGGACGCGGACGCGGTGATCGTGGCGACGTACAACGTGACGGCAGGCAGTGCCCAGCAGACGCTGGTGGACCACCTGCTGGACACCGGCAGCCCCCTGGTCGCCCTCGCCGTCCGCAACCCCTACGACGTGGCTCAACTCCCCGCCGTCAAGGCCTGCCTGGCGTCCTACGGCTGGACGGACGTCGAGGTGCGCGCCGCCGCACGCGTGATCGCCGGACGCGTGGCGCCGCGCGGCAGGCTGCCGGTGCCGGTGCAGCGGGCCGACGACCCCACGCAGGTGCTGTACCCGATCGGGCACGGGCTGACGTACTAGCCGTACGCCACACACCGGGCGCAATACCCCCAATGGGCGGAAACCCGCCCGCATGTCTGGCGTGGCCGCACTGCCAAGGGCCACGCTGGACCGGGGTGTCAGGGGGGTTGCCATGCGTGGGAAGGGTGCCGCAGGACTCGCGTGCCTGCTGCTGGCCGTCCTGCTGACCGGCTGCCGGGCCCCGGCGGGCGCCCCCGTCGGCGACGCCCGCCCCACCCCCGCCGCGACCAGCGGCTACGGCGCCGAGTTCCTCGCGGTCGGCGAGTGCAGCTCCTTCGGCACGACCAGCTTCACCGAGGTGCCCTGCACCAGCGAGCGGGCGGCGGCGAGGGTCGTCGCCCGCTACGACGGCGCGGCGAGCGACGGCCCCTCGTGCCCGACGACCACCGACTTCGTGCTGCACATCAGCGCCCAGGCCGCAGCCGGCGACGAGGACGGCGACGGCGCCATCCCCCAGGGCTACGCCTGCATGCGCAACCTGGAGCCCCCGCACCCCGGCGACCCCGGCGGCGGGGGCGGCCCGCGCACGATCCCCGGCGACTGCGTGTACACCTCCGGCGAGGGCCAGGTCCGCGAGACGCCCTGCGACGGCTCCGGCGGACACCGGCCCCAGTACCGGATCACCAGGGCGGCGCCGGCCCGCGAGGACTGCCCGGCGTCGACGTCGTTGTACGTCCAGCTGGGCGGCCGGAACCCGGTGGGCTGCGCCGGGCGGGTGTGACTGTCCTCTACGGCCTCAGCGCGGGCTCGCGCTCAGGATCCCGGACGTCCAGCCCGGCGTCGAAGCCGGCCAGGGGCTTCGCCCGGGCCACGGCGGTGGAGGAGGCTCCGGCCCACTCCAGGATGCGCTCCGTGGCGAGAGCCTTCTGATCCGGCACCAGGCCCGCCACGTTCGCGCCGTGGTTCATGCCGGGCGCCGTGAAGACGTACGCGTCACGCGCACCCGAACCGAGCCGGAAGCGCTCCGAACCCCAGGGGTCGTTCTGGCCGTACACGAAGAGCATGTGCGTGGCGTGGTGCCGGACCCATGCGTCCACGTCCCGCATCACGTACGGCTGGAAGCGCATCGGGATGGAGCGGGGCACGTAGTTGCGCGGCGGCTGGTAGCCGTAGCGGATCAACGTGCGCTCGATGTGCGGGAAGTGGATGGTCGGAGCGCCGAGCTGGGTCCCCGCCTGGTAGTAGTACGGCGTGTACTGCGCGAGGCCCTGGTCGGTGTAGGCGGAGAAACCGGAGATGGTGTCGACCGAGTTCCAGATCTCCTCGTCGCTCGCCGTGGCCGCGTTCGCCGGGACGGTGTCGCAGTCCTTCAGCAGGCTGTACTGCCAGAAGCCCCACACATAGTCCAGGACGACCGCCTCGTACGCCTTGTCCAGCCCGCCGACGGTGTCGAAGGTGTAGCCCTTGCCGGCGGCGTACTGCGCGTACCGCTGCTCCAGCTGCTTGCGGCGCACCAGCGCCTCCCGCTGGACGGCGTTCAGCCGGTCCCGGCACTCCTTGGTGCCGACGTGCGCGAAGAAGCGGTCGTAGGCGGAGTCCTCGTCGTTGACGACGTCGTTGGGGGCGACATAGGCCACCACGCCGTCCATGTCACGCGGGTAGAACCGCTCGTAGTACGTGGCCGTCATGCCGCCCTTGGAGCCGCCGGTGGCGAGCCAGTTGCCGCCGTAGACCGGCTTCAGCGCCTGGTAGACCCGGTGCTGGTCGCTGGCCGCCTGCCAGATGTCCAGCTTGGACCAGTCGGCGGGGTCGGGGCGGGACGGAGTGAAGAAGCGGTACTCCAGGGAGACCTGGTTGCCGTCCACGATCTGGGTGGGCTCGCGGCGCGAGGGGGCCGTGGAGACGTTGTAGCCGCTGGTGTAGAAGACCGTCGGGCGGCTGGTGTCCTTGTGCAGCACGGTGATCCGCTGCTGGAAGGTGCCGCGTTCCGGGTGCCGGTGGTCGATCGGCTGGGTGTAGTTCAGGACGAAGAAGCGGTAGCCGGGGTACGGCTTCTCCTCGATCAGGCTCATGCCCGGTATGGACAGCAGCCGGTCCTTGATGTCGGTGGGCCCGGACTGTGCGGCGGTGGCCGCGCCGGCCGCTGTGCTGCTCAGCGTGCCTATGAACACCGCGAGCGCCAGCAGCCATCTGAGCACCTTGTGCATGCGCACTCTCCCCTGGGTGACTGTTGTGAGACACATGTGCGCCGGAAGCTATCGGAGCAACTGGTGTCACGCCAGGGGGATTTGCGCGAGACGGCGGGAGACGCGTGTTCCGGGGCCGTCGCTGATGGTCAGTCAGCTGCTGTCGGCTCCATGGAGGGCGCGGATTGCTCCCTCAGCTCGGGCGTCGTCGCGGCGACCGTCGCCACCGCCAGCAGGCACAGCAGACCGCCGGTGATCAGCGAGGTCGCGCCGGAGGTCCAGCCCGCGACCAGGCCGCCGCGCACATTGCCGAGGTCGGGGCCCGCCTGGCCGACGATCTGCTCGGCCGCCGTGACCCGGCCGAGCAGCGCGTCCGGGGTGCGGGTCTGCACGATCGTGGACCGGGAGACGACCGAGAGGGTGTCCCCGGCGCCCGCGAGGACGAGCAGGGCGAGGCCGGTCCACGGGTTCGTCGTCAGCCCGAAGAGGACCAGGGCGGCGCCCCACACGGCCGCCGCGCCCAGCATGACCGCGCCCGGCCGGCCGAGCCGGGTCACGGCCCCCGACAGCGCCGTCGCCGCGATCCCGCCCACCGCCACAGCCGACAGGAACAGACCGAGGGTGCGCGGGTCGTTGCCGAACCGTTCGGCGTTGACCAGCGGGAACAGACTGACCGGGAAGGACAGCACGGTCGCGGCGAGATCGGTGATCAGCGCGCCGCGCACCACCCGGTGCCCGGCCAGGAACCGCAGCCCGTCCAGCACCCCGTGCACGCCCGCCCGCGACGGCTCGCCCTGCGGAGGGAGCGCGGGCAGCCCGAACGCGCCGTAGAAGGCGAGGCCGAAGCTGAGGGCGTCCAGCAGATAACAGGTGCCGAGACCCAGCCAGCCCAGCAGCACACCGCCCAGCGCCGGACCGAGGAGCAGCATCGCCTGGCCGGTGATCTGGTTGAGGGCCAGACCGGCGGCCACCTGGTCCCGGGGCAGCAGCCGCGGCACGAAGACCCCGGCCGCCGGGGCACCCAGCGCGCCGAACGCCGACCGCGCGGCGACCAGCGCGAGGACGGCCACCACCGGGACATGCCCGGTGAAACCCTGCACGGCCAGCAGCAGGGAACAGGCCGCCTGGCCCACGGTCGCCGTCAGAAAGATCCGCCGCCGGTCCGCCCGGTCCACCCAGGCCCCCGCGAAGAGCCCGAACACCACCAGCGGCAGCGCCTGCGCGAGCCCGACCGCGCCGGTCCAGGCCGTGCTGCGGGTCACGTCCCACACCTGGTACATGACCGTCACCACGGTCATGAACCCACCCAGCGTGGACACGGTCCGCCCGATCAGCAGCCGCCGGAAGACGGGCGAGGTGCGCAGCGGCCGTATGTCGATGAGCGAGCCCCGAATCACCGGGGGAGGCTAGCCGGGCGCCTGCGCTCCGGCCAGCGAATTAACCGGGGTGCGGGGCAGCGCCGGTGGCGGCGCGGGGCTGTGTGCGACATGCGGCTGCGCCGCGAGGGCGCCGGGCTGGGCCCCGTCGGCCTAGGCCGCCTCGTCCAGCAAGCGCAGCATGTGCTCCCGACCCGCATCCAGCAACCCCGCGAGCGGGGCGGCAGCCTCGTACCACCGTTTCTCGTACTCCCAGCACAGCCATCCGTCCCACCCGCGCCGCAAGAGCACATCCACGCACTCGGTGAGCGGCAGCACCCCCGAGCCCAGCGGCAGCGGCGCCGTGTCGTCGGCCGACGCGATGTCCTTGACCTGCACATACCCGAGGTGCGGAGCGAGCGCCGCATAGGTGTCGGAGGGCTGCTCGCCACCCAGCCAGGTGTGCATCACGTCCCACAGCGCACCCACCTGCCGATGGCCGACCGGGCCCAGCACGCGGATCGCGTCGGCACCGGTGGGATGCGAGTCATGCGTCTCCAGCAGGATCCGCACCCCCAGCGCGGCAGCGTCCTCGGCGGCGGTGCCGAGCCGCCGGGCGGCGAGCGCGTCGGACTCCTCGGCGGGACGCTCGGGGTCGGCGCCGGGGAAGACCCGGACGAAGGGCGCGCCCAGGTCGTGGGCGAGGTGGAGGAGGTCCCGGATCTCCGCCAGTACGGGTGCGTCCGCGCCGGGCGCGGCGACACGTGCGTACCCGGCGAGGCCCAGCACCTCGACTCCGGCCGCCTTGAACAGGGCGGCCGTCTCGGCTCGTTCGGCGGGGGAGAGGCCGGGGTGCACCGGCTCCTCCGGGTGGGCGCGCAGTTCGACTCCGTGATAGCCGTGCGCGGTCGCGAGCGCGAGGACCTCCGGGACGGGCAGGCCGGGGACACCGAGAGTGGAGAACGCCAGCTTCATGGGGCGGACCCTACTCGCCACACGCCCGATCCGCGCAGTACCGCCGCCAGTCCCGGCCGTCAGTCGCTCGCCGCCGGTTCCGGCCGGTGAGCTTCTCAGCGAGGGAGTGCTGGGGTTCTCGGTGCCGAGGACGAGGGGTGCGCCGGTCATCCGCCCGTCGCGCGCAGCTCCAGCCGCCAGTCCTGACCCACCAGGTCCTTGCCGAACGAGCGGTGCGGTTTCTCGGCGGCGAGGACGAAGCCGTGGCGCTGGTAGATGCGGCGGGCGCCGCTCAGCACGTCGTTGGTCCACAGCACCAGGTCGCGGTAGCCGACCTCGCGCGCGAAGTCGATCACGGCCCGCACCAGCCGGTCCCCGATGCCGTGCCCGCGGGCCTCGGGCTCGACGAGCAGCAGCCGCAGCCGCGCGGTGGCGGGCGTGTCGTCCCGTACGCACATCACGCAGCCCACCGGCCGCCCGCCCTGCTCGGCGATCCACACCCGCTCCAGATGCGGGTCGTGATCCCCGGCGAAGTCGGCGACGATCCGGGCGACCAGCCCCTCGTAGTCGGCGTTCCAGCCGTACTCGGCCGCGTACAGCGCGGCGTTGCGCTGTACGATCCAGCCGAGGTCCCCCGGAAGCGGCTCGCGCAGCACCACCTCGCCGGACCGGGCGCGCCCCTCGCCGAGGAGGTCCTGGATGGTCCGCATGGCCTCCGCGAGGCGGGGCCGGTCGGCCGTGGCCACGGTGTCGAGCAGGGCCCCGACCGTGTCCCGTGCCCGCTCGTCCAGCAGCCCGGCGGCCTCGTGACCCCGCGTGGTGAGCCGCACCCGCCGCCGGCGCGGATCGTTCTCGGAGGGTCCGCGCTCGATCAGCCCGGCGTCCTCGAATTTGTTCAGGATCCGGCTCAGATACCCGGCGTCCAGGCCGAGCAGTGCGCGCAGGTCGGCCGCGTCCAGGTGCGGGACCTGGGCGAGTTCGTACAGCACGCGGGATTCGGTGAGGGTGTACGGGGCGTAGAGATGGCGGCCGTAGTCGAGGGCGCCGATGACGCCCGTGTAGAAGCGGTTGAAGGCGCGGACGTCCTGCACGGTCATGATCGGCCCCCGGATGCTTGACTCAGTCAGAGATATCGCCCGTCCGAGCGTAAACCCGCTGCCCGCCCGCGTCCACGGCCGGGGAAACGGCATACGCGTACGGGAAGTTGGGCCTCGCTCCCGCTGCCTCTCCGCGCCGGCCCGCTCGTTTTGACTTCGTCGCAACCTCGTCGTAGTTTAAGAACAAACGTCACATATGCCCGTTCTGCATCGGGAGTGACGATCCGCCGCCGGAGCACATCACGGGCGGCGCGATCACGCACGGAGCTACGCGCAGGCTACGGAGCGCAGACTGACGGCCCGTCACGGCCGCCGGAAATCCATCACACCCTCCGGAGAGGGGCTCATCATGCGCGCGCACACCACCCGCATCAAGAGAGTGGCCATCGCGGTCTGCTCGGCGCCGATCCTGGCCATCGCCGCCGGAGCCGGAGCCGTCAGCGCGGCCACTGCTGCCGCCCCCGACCACGTCGCAGCCTCGGACCACGGTGGTGGCTGGGGCGGAGGCGACCACGGCGGCGGCTGGGGCGACCACGGCGACCACGGCGACGGCGGTTGGGGAGGAGGAGACGACCACGGCGGCTGGGGCTGGGGCGATGACGACGACGACTACTGAGTCGCCCGTCGCGATCGACACCCTCTGACACGACAGGAGATCCGGGTGCCCGACCCATGGGGCGCCCGGATCCCTGTCGGACATCTGCGGTGCGGGACGGAGGGGGCCTTCCGGGCCCCTGGCCGTGACGGCGGTGGGAGGACCTGATGAGGATCGTCTGCGTGGGCGGAGGCCCGGCCGGGCTGTACTTCTCCATCTCCGCGAAGCTGAGGGACGCCGGGCACGAGATCATCGTCATCGAGCGCGACCCGCCGGAGGCCACCTACGGCTGGGGCGTCGTGTACTGGAACGACCTGCTGGACATCCTGCACCGCAACGACCCCGAGAGCGCCCGCGCCGTGAGCGCCGGTTCCGTGCTCTGGCAGGACCAGGAGATCCGCCTGCACGGCAGCCGGCACGACGGCACGGCGTACTTCGGTGGCTACGGCTACAGCATGGGCCGCGCGGCCCTGCTGGACGTACTGACCCGGCGCGCGCGGGCGCTCGGCGTCGACGTCCGGCACGGACAGAACCTCACGGACCCCGCCGACCTGCCGGAGGCCGACCTGGTCGTGGCCGCCGACGGTGCGGGCAGCCGGATCCGGCAAAGCCGTGCCGACCACTTCGGCACCCGGATCGAGACCGGCCGCAACCCCTACATCTGGCTCGGCACGGACCGGCAGTTCGCCAGCTTCGTGTTCGACTTCGAGGAGACCCCCGCGGGCTGGATCTGGTTCCACGCCTACCCGTCGATCCGCGGCATCAGCACCTGCATCGTCGAGTGCTCACCGCAGACCTGGCAGGGTCTGGGCCTCGACACGCTCGAACCGGACGACGCCCTGCCCCTGCTGGAGAAGATCTTCCACCGTGCCCTCGACGGCCACTCCCTGATCAGCAGCGCACGCGGAGAACCGGCGAAGTGGCAGCGGTTCCAGCACATCAGCAACAAGACGTGGTACGACGACGCCGACGGCAACCTCGTCCTGGCCGGCGACGCCGCGCACACCACACACTTCACGCTGGGCTCCGGGACCCGGCTGGCGATGATCGACGCGATCGTGCTGGCCCACAGCCTCGCGCGGTACCCCGATACGCAGGTGGCGCTGCGCGAGTACGACCGGCACCGCCGTGCGGAACTGCACCCCGTGCAGGCGGGAGCGCGCTCCAGCATGGCCTGGTTCGAGCAGCTGGACGACTACCTGGACCGTGACCCGGTCTCCTTCGCCTACGCCATGTCCGTACGCCAGGGCCGCCAGCACCCCTGGCGCTACCAGGTCCACCTCGCCACCCAGATCGCCGCGGTACGCCGGGCCCGGCGGGCCTACGACACCGGAAGGCGCTGGTACAGGGACCGCCGCAGGGGCGAGGCCGCGCTGCCGCTGCTGGGCCGGACACTTCCCGGTCGGCAGTGAACGGGACGCCTCACGGCAGCTCAGACGCGGGGCACACCCGAAGACCCCCGCACCATCAACTCCCCCTGCACGGCCGCAACACCCCCGGGCGGCGGCTCCTCCCGCCCCATGGCGACCCGCCCGGCCCGCGCCCCGGCCTCCGCCAGCGGCAACCGCACCGTCGTCAGGGAAGGCACCGCGTCGATGCTGAACGGCAGGTCGTCGAACCCGGCCACCGACACGTCCTCCGGAATCCTCAGCCCCGACTCCCGCAACGCCGCGCATGCTCCCAGCGCCACGGAGTCGTTCGCGGCGACGACCGCCGTCAGCGACGGATCGCGGCGCAGCAGCTCCACCGTGGCCTCGTAACCGGACTGGCGGTCGTAGCGCCCGTGCACCGTCCAGCGCGGGTCCTCCTCGATGCCCGCCGCGGCCAGCGCCGCCCGGTGGCCCTCCAGGCGGTGCCGGGTGGTCGTACGCTCCTCGGGGCCCGCGATGTAGCCGAGGCGGCGGTGGCCGAGGCCGACGAGGTGCTCGGTGAGCCGGCGGGCACCGCCCCGGTTGTCGAAGGTGAGGGCGACGGCGCCGGTGTCGGGCGCCGGCGGCCGCCCGCACAGCACCACCCGGGTCCCGGCCTCCGTGAGCTTGCGCAGCTTCGCCGCGACCGCCGCCGCGTGCGGCGCGTCCTCCACGGCCCCGCCGGTCAGCACCACGGCCGCCGCCCGCTGCCGCTGCAGCAGGGTCAGATACGTCAGCTCACGCTCCGGTGAGCCGCCCGTGTTGCAGACCACCGCGAGCCGCTCACCGCCCGCGCGGCCGCCCCCGACGCCCCCGATCTCGGCCTGGATCGCGCTCGCCATGATGCCGAAGAAAGGGTCGGCGATGTCGTTGACGAGGATGCCGACCAGATCGGAGGTGGCCGCAGCGAGGGAGCTCGCCGGGCCGTTGAGGACGTAGTCCAGCTCGTCCACCGCCCGCAGTACCCGTTCGCGCGTGGAGGCGGCCACCGGGTAGTTGCCGTTCAGTACGCGCGACACCGTCGCGGGGGAGACCTGGGCGCGGGCCGCCACATCCGCCAGGGTCACCGTCATGTCGTCGTCCTCCGGTCGCGCATTGTGTCGTACGCCCTCGTAGACAGGCAGGTCCTGCTCCTGGTTCCGAGCGGACTTCCAGCAGACCTTAAAGCCAAGGACCCTCTTTGTTCGCCCCCTCGAACAACTCGAAGGGGACACGGACTTGTACAGACACCGGCCAAGGGCTAGCTTCTCACCATGTAGAAAGCGCTTGCTGCGGTGGTCTCCGTGCTGCGCGAAGGGAACTGATGTGACACGCAAGACGGTGCGTATCGCCATGAACGGCGTGACCGGGCGCATGGGCTACCGCCAGCACCTCGTCCGGTCGATCCTCGCCCTGCGCGACCAGGGCGGCCTCGATCTCGGCGACGGCACCGTGCTGTGGCCGGAGCCGGTCCTGCTCGGCCGCCGCGCGCACGCCCTGCGCGAGATCGCCGGCCGGCACGGCCTGGAGCACGTGTCCACCGACCTCGACGCCGTCCTGTCCGACCCGGCCGTCGACATCTACTTCGATGCCCAGGTCACCTCCGCCCGCGAGGAGTCGATCAGGAAGGCGATCGCCGCGGGCAAGCACATCTACACCGAGAAGCCGACGGCGACGGGACTGGCGGACGCCCTCGAACTCGCCCGCCTCGCCCATGAGAAGGGCATCAAGCACGGTGTCGTCCAGGACAAGATCTTCCTGCCGGGCCTGCTGAAGCTGAAGCGGCTGATCGACGGCGGCTTCTTCGGCCGCATCCTCTCCGTCCGCGGCGAGTTCGGCTACTGGGTGTTCGAGGGCGACTGGCAGCCCGCCCAGCGCCCCTCCTGGAACTACCGCGCCGAGGACGGCGGTGGCATCGTCGTCGACATGTTCCCGCACTGGGAATACGTCCTGCACGAGCTGTTCGGCCGGGTGACCTCCGTCCAGGCCCTGGCCACCACCCACATCCCGCAGCGCTGGGACGAGGACGGCAAGCCCTACGACGCGACGGCGGACGACGCGGCCTACGGCATCTTCGAGTTGCAGGGCGGCGCCGTGGCCCAGATCAACTCCTCCTGGGCCGTCCGGGTCGACCGCGACGAACTGGTCGAGTTCCAGGTCGACGGCACCGAGGGCTCGGCGGTGGCCGGACTCAGGAAGTGCCGGGTGCAGCACAGGTCGGCGACCCCCAAGCCGGTCTGGAACCCGGACCTCCCCGTCACGGAGGTCTTCCGCGACCAGTGGCAGGAGGTACCGGACAACGGGGACTTCGGCAACGGCTTCAAGGCCCAGTGGGAGCTGTTCCTCAAACACGTCTGCGCCGACGCGCCGTACCACTGGGACCTGCTGGCCGGCGCCCGCGGCGTGCAACTCGCCGAACTGGCCCTGAGGTCCTCGGCGGAGGGCCGCCGTATCGACGTACCGGAGATCGCCCTGTGACCATCCGGCTGCCGGACCTCCAAGGGGGTTTCCGGGCGTACGAGCCCCGCACCGAACCGCTGACGGTGACACCGGGCATCCCCTTCACCTCCCGTACGGTGTTCTCGGCGGCCCACGTCGTCGCCGACCCGTACGCCGATACGACTCCCGACTCGCCCGCCGCAGTCGACTGGGACGCCACCCTCGCCTTCCGCCGCCACCTGTGGTCCCACGGACTCGGCGTCGCCGAGGCGATGGACACCGCCCAGCGCGGCATGGGCCTGGACTGGGCGGGCGCGGCCGAACTGATCCGCCGGTCGGCGGCGGAGGCTCACAGCGTGGGCGGCCGGATCGCCTGCGGGGTCGGCACCGACCAGATCACGGGCGGTTCCCTGGCGGAGGTCCGCGGGGCCTACGAGGAACAGCTGGCCGTGGTCGAGGAGTCGGGCGCCCAGGCGATCCTGATGGCCTCCAGGGCGCTGGCCTCGGCCGCCTCCGGCCCCGAGGACTACCAGGAGATCTATGGCCGGCTGCTCCGCCAGGCGGCCGAGCCGGTGATCCTGCACTGGCTGGGACCGATGTTCGACCCGGCGCTGGAGGGCTACTGGGGCTCCGGCGACCTGGACGCGGCGACGAAGACGTTCCTGGAGGTCATCGCCGCTCATCCGGACAAGGTGGACGGCATCAAGGTGTCGTTGCTGGACACGCAGAGGGAGATCGGCCTCCGCCGCCGTCTGCCCCGCGGGGTCCGCTGCTACACCGGCGACGACTTCCACTACCCCGAGCTGATCGCGGGCGACGACCAGGGCTTCAGCCACGCCCTGCTCGGCGTCTTCGACCCGCTGGGCCCGCTGGCGGCCGAGGCGGTACGGGTCCTGGACACGGGGGATGTGACCGGCTTCCGGGGGCTGCTGGACCCCACGGTGGAGCTGTCCCGCCACCTCTTCCAGACCCCGACCCGCTTCTACAAGACGGGCGTGGTCCTCCTGGCCTGGCTCGCGGGCCACCAGTCGCACTTCACCATGGTCGGCGGCCTCCAGTCGGCCCGCTCCCTGCCGCACCTGGCCCGCGCCTACGAACTCGCCGACGGCCTCGGCCTGTTCCCGGACCCCGGGCTCGCGGAGGAGCGGATGAAGAACCTGCTGTCCCTGTACGGGGTGGACCAATGACCGGTCTCGGGCGTTTCAGCATCAACCAGATGACGGTGAAGCAGCTGTCGCTGCCGGAACTGGTCGCCGCCTGCGCCCGGTTGGGCATCGGCCAGGTGGGCCTGTGGCGCGAACCGGTCCACGAGTACGGCTTGGAGAAGACCGCCGAGCTGGTCCAGGACGCGGGCCTGACGGTGACCTCGCTGTGCCGGGGCGGCTTCTTCACGGCGATCGACCCGGCGGACCGGTCCCGCGCCCTGGAGGACAACCGGCGCGCGATCGAGGAGGCGGCGGCCCTCGGCACGGACACCCTCCTCCTGGTCTCCGGTGGTCTGCCCGCGGGCTCCCGGGATCTGCGCGGGGCGCGCGAGCGGATCGCCGACGCCCTCTCCCGACTGGGCCCCTACGCCGAGCAGCACGGCGTGCGTCTCGCCCTGGAGGCGCTGCACCCGATGTACGCCTCCGACCGCTGTGTGGTCTCCACCCTGGCCCAGGCCCTCGACCTCGCCGAACGCTTCCCGGCCCAGCAGGTGGGCGTCGCGGTGGACACGTACCACATCTGGTGGGACGACCAGGCGCCGGCGCAGATCGCCCGGGCGGGCGCGGGCGGCCGTATCCACGCCTTCCAGCTGGCCGACTGGACGACACCCCTGCCCGAGGGGGTGCTGACCGGCCGGGGCCAGATCGGCGACGGCGCGATCGACATGCGCGAGTGGCGGGGTCATGTGGAGGCGGCCGGCTACACGGGCCCGATCGAGGTCGAACTCTTCAACGAAGAGCTGTGGGCCAGGGACGGCCGGGAGGTGCTGGCGGAGACGGCGGACCGTTTCCACCGGGCTTTCCTGTGACCGCGGCCCAGCGCACCGGGTTTGGAAGAGCTCCGCCGTCTCGCCCGGAGGCTCGGTGAATCCCTGCGGGACGTCAAACCGGTCGCGGAGAGCAGGGGCGCACGGCTCGGCCGGGGAACGCCGGGGCCGGCGACATCGTCCTGTCCAAGTGGAACCACACCGAGCGCGTGATCACCCGCGCCCCGAGCCGAGGAGCCGGCCGTGCAACCGAACCTGATGCGGGCCGCCGCGGTCACGCTCGTCCTCGGTGCCGCCCTGACGGCCTGCTCCGGCGGACAGGACGGCCTGGACTACCAGACGGACTACGCGAACCACCGTCCGCTGCGGGTGACGGGCCATCCCAGTACAGGCAGCCTGGAGACGGTCCAGAAGGTCGTCTGGCGGCTCGCCGACGGGGACGCCGACGGCCTGGCCGCACTGAACACCGAGGGCGACGACGCGGGCCCGGCGGCCCGCGCCTGGGTCAGGGCCTACGGCACGGCGGCCCGCGCCGAAGTGACCGCCGACTTCCTCGACGAGGGTTCCGTACGCCAGGAGGTGGTCCTGCACTTCTCCGGGCCGCGCCGCACCCAGGAACTCACGGTGCGGATCACGGAGGGCGACACCTGGGGCATCGTCCTGGACGATCCCGCCCCCCGCCCGGACACGCAATAGGCCGACAACTCCTTCGCACCCCGTCTCACAGTGCGCCGACCTCCTCCGCCGTCGGATACGACTCCTGCGCGCCCCGCTTCGTCACGGCCGCCGCCCCCACCCGGGCCGCGTAGGCCGCCGCCTCGGCGAGAGCCGATCCCGACCCCAGCCTCCAGGCCAGCGCGGCCGTGAACGCGTCCCCGGCACCCGTGGTGTCCACCGCGTCCACCTTCACCGCCCCGACCCGCGCCACCCCGGAGCCGTCGCACACCAGCGCCCCCTGCGCGCCCAGCGTCACCACCACCGAGCGCGGGCCCTTGGCCAGCAGCAGCCGCGCCCAGTCCGCCGGGTCCCCGCTCACACACGCCTCGCCGAGGATCACCCGCGCCTCGTGCTCGTTGACGATCAGCGGATCGCAGGCCGCCAGCACCTCCGTGGGCAGCGGCCGGGGCGGGGACGGGTTCAGCACGAAGCGGCTGTCCGGGGACAGGTTCCGTACGACCTCCACGACCGTCTCCAGCGGGATCTCCAGCTGTGCCGACACCACCCGGGAGGCCAGGAACAGGCTCACCGCCGCCCGGACGTCCGCCGGGGCGAGCCGGGCGTTGGCACCCGGCGACACCACGATGCTGTTGTCCCCGGAAGGATCCACGGTGATCAGCGCCACGCCCGTCGGCGCCCCGCCCACCAGTACACCGACCGTGTCCACGCCGGCCGCGCGCAGGGAGTCGAGGAGCAGCCGGCCGTAAGCATCATCACCGACCCGGGCCAGCAGGGCCGTACCCGCGCCGAGCCGGGCCGCGGCGACCGCCTGGTTGGCGCCCTTGCCGCCCGGGTGGACGGTCAGGTCGCCGCCGAGCACCGTCTCGCCGGCGGCCGGCCGCCGCTCGACACCGATCACCAGGTCGGCGTTGGCCGAACCCACCACCAGCAGGTCGTAGTCGTACATCTCTTGACTCCCCATGACTCCCCGGACAGATGACGTCGGGCGGACCGCCGCCGGAGATGCTCCAGGGGCCGCCCGTCGTCGCTGCACTCATCTTTGCGCTCGGCCCTCCTTGTCAGACCCCGCCGGTACTGTCGGATCATGGCTCAGCAGGCGGGGACCCAGACCGGCGAGCGGCGGTTTGCCGTGGTCGAAGGCGTGCTGGAGAGGATCACGTACGCCAACGAGGACAACGGCTACACGGTCGCCCGGGTCGACACCGGAAGAGGCGGCGGCGATCTCCTCACGGTCGTCGGCGCGCTGCTCGGTGCCCAGGTCGGGGAGTCCCTGCGGATGGAGGGCCGCTGGGGGTCGCACCCTCAGTACGGAAAGCAGTTCCATGTGGAGAACTACACGACCGTCCTGCCCGCCACCGTCCAGGGCATCCGGCGCTACCTGGGGTCCGGGCTGGTCAAAGGCATCGGGCCGGTCTTCGCCGACCGGATCACGCAGCACTTCGGGCTGGACACGCTGCGGATCATCGAGGAGGAGCCCAAGCGGCTGATCGAAGTGCCCGGCCTCGGGCCCAAGCGGACCAAGAAGATCGCCGACGCCTGGGAGGAGCAGAAGGCGATCAAGGAGGTCATGCTCTTCCTCCAGACCGTCGAGGTGTCCACGTCCATCGCGGTGCGGATCTACAAGAAGTACGGCGACGCGTCCGTCCACGTCGTGAAGGAGCAGCCGTACCGCCTGGCCGCGGACGTCTGGGGCATCGGCTTCCTGACCGCCGACAAGATCGCCCAGTCCGTCGGCATCCCGCACGACAGCCCGGAGCGGGTGAAGGCCGGGCTGCAGTACGCCTTGTCCCAGTCGGCCGACCAGGGGCACTGTTTCCTTCCCGAGGAGCGGCTGATCTCGGATGCGGTGAAGCTGCTCGCCGTCGACACGGGGCTTGTCATCGAGTGCCTCGCCGAGCTGGCCGAACCCCCGCAGGACGGCGGCGATCCCGGTGTCGTACGGGAGAAGGTGCCCGGCCCGGACGGTGCCGCCGACGAGCCCGTCACCGCCGTCTACCTCGTCCCTTTCCACCGCGCCGAGCTGTCCCTCTCCGCCCAGCTGCTGCGCCTGCTGCGGACCGACCAGGACCGCATGCCCGCCTTCCGGGACGTGGACTGGGACAAGGCCCTGGGCTGGCTGAAGGGCCGTACCGGAGCCGATCTCGCCCCCGAGCAGGAAGCCGCCGTCAAGCTCGCGCTCAGTGAGAAGGTCGCCGTGCTCACCGGCGGGCCGGGCTGCGGCAAGTCCTTCACGGTTCGCTCGATCGTGGAGCTGGCCCGGGCCAAGCGGGCCAAGGTGCTGCTCGCCGCCCCGACCGGGCGTGCCGCCAAGCGGCTGGCCGAGCTGACCGGAGCCGAGGCCTCGACCGTGCACCGGCTGCTGGAGCTGAAGCCGGGAGGGGATGCGGCGTACGACCGGGACCGGCCGCTCGATGCCGACCTCGTCGTGGTGGACGAGGCCTCCATGCTGGACCTCCTGCTCGCCAACAAGCTGGTCAAGGCCGTGCCCCCGGGTGCTCATCTGCTCTTCGTCGGGGATGTGGACCAGCTGCCCAGCGTCGGCGCCGGTGAAGTCCTGCGGGATCTGCTCGCCGACGCGAGTCCCCTCCCCGCCGTCCGGCTCACCCGGGTCTTCCGGCAGGCCCAGCAGTCCGGCGTCGTCACGAACGCACACCGGATCAATGCCGGGCAGCATCCGCTCACCGACGGGCTGAACGACTTCTTCCTCTTCGTCGAGGACGACACCGAGGAGGCCGGGCGGCTCACCGTGGACGTGGCCGCACGGCGGATTCCGGCCAGGTTCGGGCTCGATCCGCGCCGGGATGTGCAGGTGCTCGCGCCGATGCACCGGGGGCCGGCCGGGGCCGGCGTGCTCAACGGGCTGCTGCAGCAGGCCATTACGCCCGGGCGGCCCGATGTGCCGGAGAAGCGGTTCGGGGGCCGGGTGTTCCGCGTCGGCGACAAGGTGACCCAGATTCGCAACAATTACGAGAAAGGGAAGAACGGTGTCTTCAACGGCACCGTCGGCGTCGTCACCTCGCTCGACCCGGTCGACCAGCGCCTGACGGTGCTGACGGACGAGGACGAGGAGGTTCCGTACGAATTCGACGAACTGGACGAACTGGCACATGCGTACGCGGTGACCATCCACCGTTCGCAGGGGAGTGAATATCCCGCAGTGGTGATTCCCGTCACGACCGGAGCATGGATGATGCTCCAGCGGAATCTGCTCTACACGGCGGTCACCCGGGCCAAGCGGCTGGTCGTCCTCGTCGGTTCCCGCAAGGCGATCGGACAGGCGGTGCGCACGGTGTCGGCCGGGCGGCGCTGCACGGCCCTGGACTTCAGGCTGGCGTAACCCGCTCGTAGGGCCGGCGGACGGCATCACAAAAAATGATCGATCAAATGAGTCGTGAAGGTCACAGAGCACTTCCAGATGCCGTTCGGAGGGGGCAGGATGAGCAGGTTGGCGGCACTGAGTGCCGCCAATAGGCCCAATGGTCGACCCCGAGTGCACTCTCCTGAGCCAAATGGGGGATGGTAGAGACAGTCAGGGCACCTCGAAGATGAGGCACTACGTCGGTGAGGGAAGACGTGAGCGACAACTCTGTAGTACTGCGGTACGGCGACGGCGAGTACACCTACCCGGTGGTCGACAGCACCGTCGGCGACAAGGGCTTCGACATCGGGAAGCTCCGCGCCCAGACCGGTCTGGTGACTCTGGACAGCGGGTACGGCAACACGGCCGCCTATAAATCCGCTGTCACCTACCTCGACGGCGAGGCGGGCATCCTCCGCTACCGCGGCTACCCGATCGAGCAGCTGGCCGAGCGCTCCACCTTCCTGGAGGTGGCGTACCTGCTGATCAACGGCGAGCTGCCCACCGTCGACGAGCTGACGACGTTCAAGAACGACATCACGCGGCACACGCTGCTGCACGAGGACGTCAAGAACTTCTACAAGGGCTTCCCGCGCGACGCCCACCCGATGGCCATGCTGTCCTCGGTCGTTTCGGCGCTGTCCACCTTCTACCAGGACAGCCACAACCCGTTCGACGAGAAGCAGCGCGACCTCTCCACGATCCGGCTGCTCGCGAAGCTTCCGACGATCGCGGCGTACGCGTACAAGAAGTCGATCGGCCACCCGTTCGTCTACCCGCGCAACGACCTCGGTTACGTCGAGAACTTCCTGCGGATGACCTTCTCGGTCCCGGCGCAGGAGTTCGAGCTGGACCCGGTCGTCGTCGCGGCGCTGGACAAGCTGCTGATCCTGCACGCCGACCACGAGCAGAACTGTTCGACCTCGACGGTCCGCCTGGTGGGTTCCTCGCAGGCCAACATGTTCGCGTCGATCTCGGCCGGCATCAGCGCGCTGTGGGGCCCGCTGCACGGCGGTGCCAACCAGTCCGTGCTGGAGATGCTGGAGGGCATCCGCGACTCCGGCTCCGACGTCGACACCTTCATCCGCAAGGTGAAGAACAAGGAGGACGGCGTCCGTCTGATGGGCTTCGGCCACCGGGTCTACAAGAACTTCGACCCCCGCGCCAAGATCATCAAGGCCGCCGCGCACGATGTGCTCTCCGCGCTGGGCAAGGAGGACGAGCTCCTCGACATCGCCCTGAAGCTGGAGGAGCACGCGCTGTCCGACGACTACTTCGTCGAGCGCAAGCTGTACCCGAACGTCGACTTCTACACCGGTCTGATCTACCGGGCCATGGGCTTCCCGACCGAGATGTTCACGGTCCTGTTCGCCCTCGGCCGCCTGCCGGGCTGGATCGCCCAGTGGACCGAGATGATCAAGGAGCCGGGTTCCCGCATCGGCCGCCCGCGCCAGATCTACACGGGCGTGGAGCTGCGCGACTTCGTGCCGGTCGAGGAGCGCTGACACCTGCCGGTGAGGGGCGCCGCGCCTGTCGGTGCCTCTCGCCGGAGTCGTGCCCTTGGCCGAGTGCGCCCGACGAGGTGCCGCTGGGGGTGCGTGGGCGGCTGCGGGGCCGTGGTGGCTCGTCGCGCAGTTCCCCGCGCCCCTTGGGCTTGTGCGGTCACCCTCGCTGACCGGGCTGAGCCCGCTGACCAGGTGAAGCGGAAGGCGCCCTGCCGCCGGTCCCCCCACGGGCCGACGATCAGGGCGCCTTCCCATGTCCCGGTGCGGATTCCCCCCACGGGATCCGGCCGGGCGCTCGGAGAGGACAGCGCCTGAATCGCTGTCTGTGAGCAGAATGAGCAAAACTCGTCCTGCCCCCAGTGATGCGGTGCGATCTGCCGGGACAACACACGCCGGGACGGCCGCTCAAAGCTTCCCGGTGTGCGTGCCCCGGCAACGCATCTCTGAGGAAGTCCCCCAAGACATCCCCAGATGCCGACTGACGCCCCCCAAGACGCCGAACCGACATCGCCAACTTAGACCTTCGAACCCCTTCGATGGTTACGTTCGCATCACTGTGATCTGCGTCTCTTGCATATGTCCTTTAGATGCGCAAGAGCCCCGATACGGCGATCGAGGCTCAAGCGTAAGGATGATGCGCGAGCCTTGTGAAGAGCTTATGTGAGGCTCGCGCCGGACTCTAGGGGGTCTCTTACTTCGGCTGCCGGTGAATCGTCGGCAACCCGGACGTACTTCAACGGAACCGGCGCAGCCGCAGACTGTTGGTCACCACGAAGACCGAGGAGAACGCCATCGCCGCGCCGGCGATCATCGGGTTCAGCAGCCCGGCGGCGGCCAGCGGCAGCGCGGCCACGTTGTAGCCGAAGGCCCACACCAGGTTGCCCTTGATGGTGGCCAGCGTCCGCCGCGACAGCCGGATGGCGTCGGCGGCCACCCGCAGGTCCCCGCGCACCAGCGTCAGATCGCCGGCCTCGATCGCCGCGTCCGTGCCGGTGCCCATGGCAAGGCCCAGGTCGGCGGTGGCGAGCGCGGCCGCGTCGTTGACGCCGTCGCCCACCATGGCCACGGCCCGCCCCTCGCGCTGCAGCCGCCGGACGACGTCCACCTTGTCCTCGGGCAGCACCTCGGCGAACACGTCCCCCGGGTCGATGCCGACGGTGCGCGCGACCGCCTCGGCGACCGTACGGTTGTCCCCGGTGAGCAGTACCGGCCGCAGGCCCAGTGCGCGCAGTTCCCGTACCGCCTCGGCGCTGGTCACCTTGACCGCGTCCGCGACGGCGAGCACCCCGCGGGCCCGGCCGTCCCAGCCGGCCACGACGGCCGTACAGCCCTCCTGCTCGACCTCGCGTGCCGCGCGGGCCAGCTCCTGCGGCAGCTCGTCGTACAGGCGCCCCACGGCCACCTCGCGGCCGTCCACGCGCCCGCGTACGCCCCGCCCGGGGACGTTCTCGAAGTGTTCGGCCTCGGGGAGCCGTCCGGCCCGCTCCTCGGCACCCGCGGCGATCGCGCGGGCGACCGGGTGCTCGGAGGCGTGCTCCAGGGCGCCCGCGAGCCGCAGCAGCTCCTTCTCGTCCTCGCCGTCCGCGGCGTACACCTGCTGCAGGGTCATCCGGCCGGTGGTGACCGTGCCGGTCTTGTCCAGGACGACCGTGTCCACGCGGCGCGTGGACTCCAGGACCTCGGGACCCTTGATGAGGATGCCGAGCTGGGCGCCGCGGCCGGTGCCGACCATCAGCGCGGTCGGCGTGGCGAGCCCCAGTGCGCAGGGGCAGGCGATGATCAGTACGGCGACGGCTGCGGTGAACGCGGCGACCGTGTCCCCGGTGACGCCCAGCCAGACGCCGAAGGTGCCGAGCGCGATGAGGACGACCACGGGCACGAAGACGGCGGAGATCCGGTCGGCGAGCCGCTGCACCTCGGCCTTTCCGTTCTGCGCGTCCTCGACCAGCTTCGCCATCCGGGCGAGCTGGGTGTCGGCGCCGACCCGGGTGGCCTCCACGACCAGCCGGCCGCCCGCGTTGACCGTGGCGCCGGTGACCCGGTCGCCGGGTGCCACGTCCACCGGCACCGACTCGCCGGTCAGCATGGACGCGTCGACGGCGGAGACGCCCTCGACCACCGTGCCGTCGGTGGCGATCTTCTCGCCGGGCCGTACGACGAACCGGTCGCCCACGGCCAGGGACGACACGGGGATCCGTACCTCGCGGCCCTGCCGCAGCACCGCCACGTCCTTGGCGCCCAGCTCCATCAGTGCCTTCAGGGCCGCCCCGGCGCGCCGCTTGGAGCGGGCCTCCAGATAGCGGCCGAGCAGGATCAGCGCGACGACTCCGGCGGCGACCTCCAGGTAGATGGTGGAGGCGCCGTCCATCCGCGCTGCGACATCGGTCGCCACCGCTCCGGGGGTGAGGCGGAACTCGTCGTGCATGCCGGGCATGCCCGCGTCGCCGAAGAACAGCGCCCACAGCGACCAGCCGAACGCGGCCAGCGTGCCGACCGAGACCAGGGTGTCCATGGTGGCGGCGCCGTGCCGGGCGTTGGTCCAGGCGGCCCGGTGGAAGGGTGCGCCGCCCCAGACGACGACGGGCGCGGCGAGGGTCAGGGAGAGCCACTGCCAGTTGTCGAACTGCAGCGCGGGGATCATCGCGAGCAGGACCACGGGCGCGGCGAGCAGTGCGGAGACGAGCAGGCGGTGGCGCAGGGCGCCGAGTTCGGGGTCCTGGCCGGGGGTTTCCGGTGCCGCCTCGGGCTCGGGCTCCGGCGGCGCGGGCTCCTCGGCGGTGTACCCCGTCTTTTCCACGGTGGCGATCAGGTCGGCCACCCGGACACCCTCGCCGAAGGCGATCTTCGCCTTCTCGGTGGCGAAGTTGACGGTGGCGCTGACGCCCTCCATCCGGTTGAGCTTCCTCTCCACCCGGGCGGCACAGGAGGCGCAGGTCATCCCGCCGATGAGCAGCTCGACCTCGGACGTCGTACCCGTGGTTATGGCTGTCTCTGCGGTGGTGCTGGTCATGTCCGGACTCCAGACATCGGACCGGGCCGTACGGATCCAGTATCAGCTGGTCGGCACGGCCTGGTCGGGGAAAGGGGTGTTCAGGCCTTGCCTGCCAGCTCGAAGCCGGCCTCGTCGACGGCCGCGCGCACGGCCTCGTCGTCCAGCGGTGCGTCGGAGACGACGGTCACCTCGCCGGTCGACGCGACGGCCTTCACCGAGCTGACGCCTGGGATCTGGGAGATCTCACCGGAGACGGAGCCCTCGCAGTGGCCGCAGCTCATGCCGGTCACCTTGTAGACGGCGGTGACGGATCCCGGGGTGTCGGTGTGGGCGGTCATGTGGTTGCTCCTCGTCGAGGCGTGTGGGGCCGGTGGGGTCCGTGAAGGGGACCCCACGCTTTCCACACTATACCCCTAGGGGGTATTTCTCCAAGGAGTGTCCCGGCGAGCCAGCGAGCGCGCCCACCCGACGCCCGCCAGGGCCACCAGGAGCAGTCCGCCGACCGAGAACAGCGTGAAGAGGTGCTCCTGCCCGGGGCTCGGCCGGACGAGGTACCCCTGGGTGAACAGCCGTCCCTGTATGCCGGTGCCCGTCAGCCGGGCGACCACCCAGATCGCGATGCCTTGCGTGGAGTCCCACAGCGCGTGCAGCAGGGAGACGCCCAGGACGGTGCCGGCCATCGGTGTGGCGAACCGGAAGTGTCCGGTCAGGCGGCGCCGGGACAGCAGCACGCCCCCGGCGATCGCGGTCCACAGGCCGTGCCCGAAGGGAGCGAGCACCCCGCGCAGGAACTCCGTCTCCAGCAGCGCGCGCAGTCCGATCCCTTCGGCGGAGACGGCCGCGGTGAAGGCGTACCCGACGCTCTCCAGGGCCGCGAAGCCGAAGCCGACGGCCGCGCCGAGCACCAGCCCGGCGCGCAGTCCGCGGATGCCCGGCTGCCGGCGCAGCACGAACACCAGTGCCGCGAGCTTGGCCGCCTCCTCGATCAGGCCGGCCCCGAGGAACATCCCGAGGGAGGGGCGCAGCAGGTACGACCCCGTCAGCGAGGCCCCGGGCGCGCCGAGGGCCGCGCCGGCCAGGAAGCAGCCGAGGATCGCGCTGACGCCCAGGTCGCGGCCGTGCCGCTCGTACGCCCACAGCACGAAGGCGACCGGCAGGAGAAAGCCGCCGAGCAGGATCAGGGTCGGCAGCAGTGTGCCGTTCCGTGTCTCGTACGTGACCCACGCGGCCAGTGCCCACAACGCGAACCCGCCGCCGAGACAGCGCCGCCACAGGCCGGCGGGAATGCGCGGGTACGGCGGTGGCGGCTGCTGCGGGCCGGGTATGCGGGCCTTGGGCGCGCCGGGAGGCGGGGAGTGGCTCACGGGGACCCCCTCGGACAGCTGCTGGGCGATTTATCCGCACTCTAGGCAGATGTGCCGGGTGTCGCAGTCCGGTGCTCCGGGTGTCGCAGTCCGGTCTGCCGGGAGTCGCAGTCCGGGTGATTCCCGGGATCACCCCTCCGGGACGGCACTCCGGGATCGTCCCTGCGGCGCCGCATCCGGGGTCATGTGCGGCCGAGCCGGTCACCCACCAGTGGTTCCAGATAGCGGATCAGGACGTCCTTGATCTCCTGGACATAGGCCGCCTGCTCGGCGCCCTCATGGGCGAGGACCAGCTCCAGGCCGGCCTTGTAGACGCCGAGGCAGACATGCGCCGTGCGGGTGACGTCGGCCGGGGCGGCGCCGGGCATGAGCGAGGCGAGCAGGCCCTCGATCCGGCCGAGCACGGTCGTGTGCAGCTGGTCGTGCTGCTCGGCCATCCGGCCCGGGATGTCGGGGCCGTGCATCAGCGCGAAGAACACCGGGTGCTCGGTGTTGAAGGTGATGAAGCGGTCGATGGCGGACCCGATGGCCTGTTCCAGTGGGGTGGCCGGGTCGACGGGGCCCAGCGCCTCGCCGTAGGCCGCCCGCATCTCGTGGACGAGCCGGTCGCCCAGCTCGATCGCGATCGCCTCCTTGTTCGGGAAGAACTGGTAGAGCGTGCCCGGCGAGACGCCGGCCTCGCGGGCGATGGCGTTGGTGCTGGCGGCCGTGTAGCCGGTGGTGCAGAAGACCCGGGCGGCCGCTTCGAGCAGCTGGGCGATGCGGCGTTCCCCGCGGGCCTGCCGGCGGCGGGGCTGCTCCTTCTCCCGCGGCTGCCCCGCCTCCAGTGGCTGCTCCTTCTCCGAGGTGTCGGACACGCGTGATCCCCAGCTCTCCAAAGGTCATTGACAAACGCGAGTGGTCGCTCGCATTCTTGAGAAACGCGAGCGATGTCTCGTGTTTGCCAGTCTATGGCAACGACTCCTCCGTGCCGCCCTCCGTGCGCGCACGGTTCGTGGTGAAGGGGACACCGCAAGATGACCGAAGTCAACACACCACCGCGGACCGTGGAGAGGGCGCCGGACGAGGCGCCGCCCCGCCCCGGCCGCTACACCCGGCTGGTCACCGCGCGGCCACGCCTGTCGTTGCTGGTGGCCCTGCTGCTCACCGCGCTCGCCGTGCTGGCCGGCAGCGGGGTCGCGGACCGTCTGAGCAGCGGAGGCTGGGAGGATCCGGCCGCCGAGTCGACGTACGCGGCCAAGGCGCTGGAGCGCGAGTTCCCCGACTCCCAGCCCAATCTGCTGCTCCTTCTCGACTCGGGCCGCGACTCGGTCGACGATCCGGCGGTCGCCGCCGAGGCCCGCGATCTGGCCGGCCGGCTGGCGCGGGAGAAGGGCGTGACCGGCGTCGGCTCCTACTGGCAGAGCAGGTCACCGGCACTGCGTGCCAAGGACGGCCACGAGGCGCTGATCGCCGCGCGCATCACCGGCGACGAGACCGCGATGGGCAGGACGCTCGACCGCATCGCACCCCACTACCGGGGCACGCACGGCCCGGTCGAGGTGAAGCTCGGCGGCATCGTCGCCGTCCGGCACGAGATGCAGACGATCATCAAGGAGGACCTGACCCGTGCCGAGCTGATCGCCCTGCCGATCACCCTCGTCCTGCTCGTGATGGTCTTCGGCAGCGCCGTCGCCGCCCTGCTGCCGCTCGGCATCGGCATCGTCGCCATCCTCGGCACCAACGCGGTCCTGCGCGGACTGACGGCCTTCACCGACGTCTCCGTCTTCGCGCTCAACCTCACCACGGCCCTCGGCCTGGGCCTGGCCATCGACTACGCCCTGTTCATCGTCCGCCGCTACCGCGAGGAACTGTCCACGGGCGCCGACCCGTTGACCGCGGTCGGCGCGACCCTGCGCACGGCCGGGCGCACGGTGCTCTTCTCCGCCCTCACGGTGGCGGTGTCCCTGGCCGCCATGATGGTCTTCCCGCAGTACTTCCTGCGGTCCTTCGCCTACGCCGGCATCGCCGTGGTCCTGCTCGCCGCTGCCGCCGCCCTGATTCTGCTCCCGGCCGCACTGATCCTGCTCGGCCACCGGGTCAACTCCCTGGATCTGCGCCGCCTGCTGCGCCGGCGCCGCGGTCCGAAGCCCGCCGCAGGGACGGCCTGGGCGCGGACCGCCGGCCTGGTGATGCGCCGCGCCCCGCTCTTCGCACTCGGCACCACCGTCCTGCTGGTGACCCTCGGACTGCCCTTCCTGGGCGTGAAGTTCGGCACCGCCGACGACCGCCAGCTGCCCTCCACCGCCGAGTCCCACGCGGTGCAGCAGCACATCAGGGAAGGCTTCCCGGGCAGCCCCGGCGGCGGTCTGGAGGTCCTCGCCGAGGGCAGGGCCACCGAGTCCCAGTACGCCGCGTACAAGCAGCAGATGGCCGCCCTGCCCGAGGTGGCCCGGGTCGACGGCCCGCTGGTCAAGGGGGACTCCGCCTACTTCACGGTGCAGCCGAAGGGGGAGGCCGTGGACGAGGCGGCGCAGCGCCTGGTCGGCGATCTGCGTGCTCTGCACACCCCCTTCGCAGCCAAGGTGACCGGTACGGCCGCCGTGCTCGTCGACACCAAGCACGCGATAGCCCAGCGCCTGCCCTGGGCGGCCGCGTTCATCGCCGTCGTCACCCTGCTGCTGGTCTTCCTGCTCACCGGAAGCGTGCTGATACCCGTGCAGGCCGTGGTGCTCAACGCGCTCAGCCTGACCGCGATGTTCGGTGCCGTGGTCTGGGTCTTCCAGGACGGCCATCTGTCCGGCGCGCTCGGCTTCACCAGCTCCGGCTCCATCGAGACCACCCTGCCCGTGCTGATGTTCTGTGTGGCCTTCGGGCTCTCCATGGACTACGGCGTGTTCCTGCTCTCCCGCATCAAGGAGGAGTACGACCGCACGGGCGACCACGACGCGGCGGTACGGCACGGACTGCAGCGCACCGGCGGGCTCATCACCGCGGCGGCGGTCATCCTCGCGGTGGTGATGGTCGCGATCGGCACGTCTCGGGTGACCAACACGAAGATGCTCGGCCTGGGCATCGCCCTGGCCGTCCTGATGGACGCGATGGTGGTACGCAGCCTGCTGGTCCCGGCGATCATGCGGCTCACGGGAAGGGCCACCTGGTGGGCACCGGCGCCGCTGCGGCGCTTCCACGAACGGTTCGGTGTCAGCGAGGGGTGACCATCGAAGGCCCTGGTCTTCGTGGAGGTTCCCGAAAGGAGCGCGCATGCGAGCCGTCGTCTTCGAACGATACGGCGCCCCCGCCGAGGTGCGAGAGGTGCCCGACCCCCGGCCGGCCGACCACGGAGTCGTCGTACGGGTCGAGGCGACGGGCCTGTGCCGAAGCGACTGGCACGGCTGGATGGGCCACGACCCCGACATCACGCTGCCGCACGTGCCCGGGCACGAACTCGCCGGTGTCGTCGAGGCGGTGGGCACCGGGGTGAGCGGATGGCGGCCCGGCGACCGGGTCACCGTGCCGTTCGTCTGCGCCTGCGGCACCTGCCCGGCCTGTGCCGCGGGCGACCAGCAGGTGTGCGAACGCCAGACCCAGCCCGGCTTCCACCACTGGGGTTCCTTCGCCGAGTACGTCGCGCTCGACCACGCCGACGTCAACCTGGTGGCGATCCCGGACGGCATGGCGTACTCCACCGCCGCCGCCCTCGGCTGCCGCTTCGCCACCGCATTCCGTGCGGTGGTGCAGCAGGGCCGGGTGGCGGCGGGGGAGTGGGTCGCGGTGTACGGCTGCGGCGGAGTCGGGCTGTCGGCCGTGATGATCGCGGCGGCGTCGGGGGCACGCGTGGTCGCCGTCGACGTGTCACCGCAAGCTCTCGCCCTGGCGCGGCGGTTCGGCGCCGCGGAGTGCGTGGACGCAAGCGGTGTGTCCGATCCGGCCGCCGCCGTCCGCGAGCTCACCGACGGCGGTGCCCATCTCTCCCTGGACGCCCTCGGCTCGGCCGCCACCTGCGCGGCCTCCGTGAACGGTCTGCGCCGGCGCGGCCGGCACGTCCAGGTGGGGCTGCTGCCCTCGGCCGACGGCACCACTCCCGTCCCGCTGGCCCGCGCCATCGCCCTGGAGCTGGAACTCCTCGGCAGCCACGGCATGGCCGCCCACGCCTACCCCGGCATGCTCGGCCTGGTCCGCTCCGGTGTCCTGCGCCCCGACCTCCTGGTGACGTCCACCATCACGCTCGACGCGACACCGGCGGCCCTCGCGGCGATGGGCACGGCACCGGGGGCCGGGGTCACGGTCATCGAGCCGTGGAGACGACAGCGGCCCACTCCCGGTCCAGGATCGACATGATCACCTCGTCGGCCCAGGCGCCGTCCTGAAGCCGGACCTCCCGCCGTACGCCCTCGACCACGAAACCGGCCTTCTCGTAGACCCGCCGGGCTCGCGCGTTGTGGCCGTACACCTCCAGCTGGATGCGGTGCAGGCCGAGTTGCCCGAAGCCGTGCCCGACGATCAGCCGGGTCGCCTCGGTACCGATGCCCCGGCCGCGGCCCCGGGGGCCGATGAGTGTGCGGAAGGTGCAGCTCCGGGCGGCCGGGTCGTAGTCGTACAGGACGACCTCGCCCAGGACCTCGCCGGTCCCGGGGTCGGTGACGGCGAGGTCGAGACGGTCGGGGGCGGTGGCCCGGGAGCCGTACCAGGACCGCAGCCGTTCCAGGGTGAGTTCGGTGGACGGCTCGTAGGTGAAGCGGACGACCTCGGGGTCGGCGATGATCTCCCACATGATGTCGGCATCGGACTCGGTGAAGGGCCGCAGGACGGTCTTCCGGCCGGTCAGGCGGGGTTTGACGGAGAAGCTCATGGCGTGACTGTGCCCCACCCGTCGAGTGGGGCGCAGTCGAATTACCGTGCGGATCAGTCCGGTTGCGGTGCGGATCAGTCCGGCCGGCGGCTGCGGTTGCGGGGCCGGGAGGCGACCCAGGCGCGGACGGTGTCGGCGTACCAGTAGGGCTTGCCGCCCTCCACATGGTCGGGCGGGGGCAGCAGCCCGTGCTTGCGATAGGACCGTACGGTGTCCGGCTGCACTCCGATGTGCGCCGCGATCTCCTTGTAGGACCAGAGCCTTTGGTCGGTCATGAGTTGCACCTCCCTGCGCGCGCCGCAGCGGCGACCGGGGGTGGTCGTCGGGGGAGCCGGGCACTGCGCTGGCGATCACCAAGCCTGTGTCCGGTGAACGACACACAGTGACCGGAGGACAGTGCCTGTCGAGAGGATGTGACGCACAACCGGCGTACATGAGACATGTGTGACACAGGCCGGGTGTTTGTGACACAGCCGCCGCAAAGGCGTACGCCGGGGCAACGGCGGGGTCGTGCGGATTTCGCGATGACGGGCCGGGTCCGCTGCGTCGGACCCGGCCCGCCGGCTTCCCCGCATCCTCCGGCGGCCGCTTCCCCCGAGGGGGTCTCCTGGATCCCCCCGGCCGCCGAAGGCCCCCGCTTTCTCCGGGATCCCGAAGCCGGACGATCAGCGTGTCAGGACCTGCCCGCGCGGGTCTTGGAAAAAAGCGCACCGCGGCCGGAGGTGAGGAGCAGGCTGGTCACCTCGCCCGCCAGCCGGTCGGTCACCGTGTCCGCAGCCGGCAGCCGCCGGGCCGCCAGGAACTCCCCCGGGGTGCAGCCCGTCATGTTCTTGAAGTCGCCGCTGAAGTGCGCCTGGTCGTAGTACCCGCACATCGCCGCGGTCTCCGCCTGTCCGTGCCCCTCGGTCAGCAGCCGCCGCGCCCTTTGCAGCCGCAGCACCCGGCCGGCCGCCTTCGGGGGCAGACCGATCTGTTCCCGGAAGCGGTTCTCCAGGTGCCGTACGCTCCAGCCCGCCTCCTGGGCCAGCCGGGGCACCGGGACCGTACCGGCACTGCGCCGCAGCAGTGACCAGGCGTGCACGACCCGCTCGGACGCGGGCACGCCCGAGCGCAGCCGCTCCAGCAGCACCCGGTCGAGCAGGGCGAACCGCTCCGGCCAGCCGGGCAGCGCCGCGAGGGTGCCCGCCAGCCGGCCGAGGTGCGTGTCCAGCTCGTCCGGGGCCGCCGATCGGTTGGCGAGTTCGTACTGCTCCGTGCCGAGCAGGGCGAACGCGGCCCACGGTTCCAGCAGTACCTCGATCCCGGACAGCCGGCCGCCGTGCTCACCGAGGGCGGGCGTGGTGCTCAGCCCGTTGACCACGGAGACGAGGCTCACCGCGGGCCGTCCGGGCCGGGAGATGCGTACCGGCTGCTCAAAGCCGAGCAGCAGCGTGACGGCTCCGATGGGCACTTCCAGCCGCCGCCGCGGCTGACCGAGGTTCAGCCGGATCCCGCGATAGCTGATGATTCCGGGCCGCAACACGGAACGGGGTCGCGCGGTTACGGTTTCCCACACGCGACCATGCTACGAGCGGTAACCGCAGCGTGCTCGGGAGTGAGGGGAACTGTGCGAGAAACCCGTGAGGAGGAGGGCGGCGAGAGTACTGGTCCGAATGTCTGGACAAAACATTGACAGGGCGCGGCGCGCGGGGCTAGAAAGCCGGGGAGAGCCACGACGAAGGGAAGCCGATGGCCTACGACCTGATCACCATGGGGCGGATCGGAGTGGACCTCTACCCGCTGCAGACCGGTGTCCCGCTAGCCCAGGTGTCGTCCTTCGGCAAGTTCCTCGGCGGGTCGGCAACGAATGTCGCGGTCGCCGCGGCCCGGCTCGGCCGGCACACGGCCGTGATCACCCGTACGGGCGACGACCCGTTCGGTGCCTATCTGCACGAGGCGCTGCGCGGCTTCGGCGTCGACGACCGCTGGGTCACCCCGGTCCCCGGGCTGCCGACCCCGGTCACCTTCTGCGAGGTCTTCCCGCCGGACGACTTCCCGCTCTACTTCTACCGGCAGCCCAAGGCGCCCGACCTGGAGATCGACGCCCATGAGCTGGACCTCGACGCCATCCGCGCGGCCCGCATCTTCTGGGTCACCGGTACCGGCCTGAGCGAGGAGCCCAGTCGTACGGCCACCCTCGCTGCGCTCGCCCACCGGGCGAAGGCCGGCCCGACGGTCTTCGACCTCGACTGGCGGCCCATGTTCTGGACCCACCCCGACGAGGCCCGCCCCTTCTACGCCGAGGCTCTGAAGCACACGACCGTCGCCGTCGGAAACCTGGACGAGGTGGAGGTCGCCACCGGCGTGCGCGACCCGCATGAGGCGGCCCGGGCGCTCCTCAAGGCCGGCGCCGAGATCGCCGTCGTCAAGCAGGGACCGAAGGGCGTGCTCGCCGTCAGCCGCGACGGCGACTCGGCCGAGGTCCCGCCGCTGCCCGTCAACGTCCTCAACGGCCTGGGCGCCGGAGACGCCTTCGGCGGCTCCCTCTGCCACGGCCTCCTCGAAGGCTGGGACCTGGAGACGATCATGCGGCACGCCAACGCGGCCGGCGCCATCGTCGCCTCCCGCCTGGAGTGCTCCTCCGCGATGCCCACCCCGGACGAGGTGGCCGCCGCGCTCGACGCCGGAGCGGTGCTGTGAGGGCCGGCCGGGTCGCGGGCACGCACCCCGAGGGCGGTGCGGGCACCGACGCCACCGCGGTTCCCCGCCATGAGGGCGCCGCGGGCACCGCCCCCGAAGGCACCGTGACTCTCCGGGGCGAGGGCGCCGCGGGCTCCCCGCGTTCCCGTGTCGACGTGGCCGAACTGGTCCGCATCCGCACCCACCACCCCGAGGCGATCGCCGAGGCCGCCGTCCGCCGGGCCCGGCGCCCGCTGCTGAACGACAGCGGCCGGCTGATGATCGTCGCCGCCGACCACCCGGCCCGCGGCGCGCTCGGCGTCGGCGACCGCAAGCTCGCCATGGCCAACCGCGCCGACCTGCTCGAACGCCTCTGCCTGGCGCTGAGCCGCCCCGGCGTCGACGGTGTCCTCGCCACCGCCGACATCCTGGACGACCTGTTGCTGCTCGGTGCCCTCGACCACAAGGTGGTCATGGGCTCCATGAACCGGGGCGGCCTGCAGGGAGCCAGCTTCGAGCTGGACGACCGCTTCACCGGGCACCGCCCCGAGGACATCCAGCGCCTCGGCTTCGACGCCGGCAAGCTGCTGCTGCGCATCGACTACGACGACCCCGGCTCCCTGACCACCCTGGAGTCCACCGCCCGCGCCATCGACGAGATGGCCGCGCGCCGGCTGCCGGTCTTCGTCGAGCCGTTCATCAGCCGCCGCACGCCCGACGGGAAGGTCCGCAACGACCTGTCCGCCGACGCGGTCACCAAGTCCATCGCCATCGCTTCCGGCCTCGGCGGATCCTCCGCCTACAGCTGGCTGAAGGTGCCCGTCACCGACGATCCCGATGACATGGCCCGCGTGATGGAGACCTCCACCCTCCCGGCCGTGCTCCTCGGCGGCGATGTCGGGGACGAGCAGGAGAAGGCGTACGAGAAGTGGCGCAGTGCGCTCCAACTCCCCACCGTGCGCGGCCTGGTGGTCGGCCGCTCACTGCTGTACCCGGCGGACGGCGACGTGGCCGCCGCCGTGGACACCGCCGTAGGACTGCTGTGAGGGCCGTATGACCAGCACCGACCTGCACCTGCCCCGGGGTGCCACCGCGAACGCCCGGTACGCCGTCGACATCGGCCCCAAGTCGGCCGGCTGGACGCACAGCAGCCTGCGTGTCGTCGAATTGGCGCCCGGGGGCAGCCATACGTTCACCACTGGGGACAGCGAGTGGATCGTGCTTCCGCTGCAAGGCGGATGTACCGTACAAATTGAGACCGCATCAACTGAGCTGAGTGAGTTCCAACTCCTGGGACGGGACAGCGTGTTCGCGGACGTCTCCGACTTCGCGTACGCACCCCGGGACACCCGGGTCCAGATCGCCTCCGGCGCGGGAGGCCGCTTCGCCCTGGCAGGAGCGAAGTGCGAGCGACGACTCCCCGCCCGCTACGGCCCCGCGCCGGAGGTCCCCGTCGAGGAGCGCGGCAGCGGCGGCTGCGCCCGCCGGGTGCGCAACTTCGCGTCCGCCGACTCCTTCGCGTGCGACAAGCTGATCGCCGTGGAGGTGATCACGCCGGGCGGCAACTGGTCGTCGTACCCGCCGCACAAGCACGACGAGCACCGGCCGGGCGAGGAGTCCGAGCTGGAGGAGATCTACTACTTCGAGATCGACGGCCCGAACGGTCTCGGTTACCAGCGCGTGTTCCCTTCGCGCGCGGGCGGCGCGGACGTCCTCGCGGAGGTCCGCTCCGGCGACGCCGTCCTCGTACCCGACGGATGGCACGGCCCGTCCGTCGCCCAGCCCGGGCATGACATGTACTACCTGAACGTCATGGCGGGTCCGGGCGAGACCCGGGAGTGGCGGATCTGCTTCCACCCCGACCACGTAGAAACCACAGGGGGCTACCGATGACGATCCGGCTGACCGTCGCCCAGGCACTCGTCCGTTTCCTCGCCGCCCAGTACACCGAACGCGACGGCGAGCGGCGGCGGCTGATCGGCGCCACCTGGGGCATCTTCGGCCACGGCAATGTCGCGGGGATCGGCCAGGCGCTGATCGAGTACGCCGATGTGATGCCGTACCACCAGGGCCGCAACGAGCAGTCCATGGTGCATGCGGCCGTCGGCTACGCCCGCCAGTCGAACCGCCTGTCCACGCACGCGGTGACGACGTCGATCGGCCCGGGTGCGACCAACCTGGTCACGGGCGCCGCCCTGGCCACCATCAACCATCTGCCGGTGCTGCTCCTGCCCGGCGACGTCTTCGCCACCCGTCCCGCCGACCCGGTCCTGCAGCAGCTGGAGCTGCCGTACGCGGGTGATGTGTCGGTGAACGACACCCTGCGCCCGGTCTCGAAGTACTTCGACCGCATCACCCGGCCGGAGGCGTTGATCCCGTCGGCCCTCCAGGCGATGCGGGTCCTGACCGACCCGGTGGAGACGGGCGCGGTCACGCTCGCGATGCCGCAGGACGTGCAGGCGGAGGCCTTCGACTGGCCGGAGGAGTTCTTCGCCGAGCGTGTGTGGACCGTACGACGTCCGGGCGCGGACCCGACCGAGCTGGCCGAGGCGGTGCGGGCGATCCGCGCCTCGAAGAGGCCTCTGATCATCGCGGGCGGCGGGGTCCACCACAGCCGCGCCGAGGCGGCCCTCGCCGAGTTCGCCTCGGCCACCCGCATCCCGGTCGCCTCCACCCAGGCCGGCAAGGGCTCGCTCCGGTACGACCACCCGCAGGACGTCGGCGGCATCGGCCACACCGGCACCGCGACCGCCGACGAGCTGGCCCGCACGGCCGACCTGGTGATCGGCGTCGGCACCCGGTACACCGACTTCACCACGGCCTCCGGCACCCTCTTCGAGCACCCGGACGTCCGCTTCCTCAACCTCAACATCGCGCCCTTCGACGGCCACAAGCTGGCCGGACTCCCGCTGATCGCGGACGCCCGCAGCGGCCTGGGCGAGCTGACCGAGGCACTGGTGATGCACGGGCACGAGGCGGCGGAGTCGTACGTCGCCGAGTACACGGAGGACAAGGAGCGCTGGGAGCAGCGCGTCGACGCCTGCTTCGAGGCCGAGGAGGCCGACGTACGGCCGACCCAGCCGCAGGTCGTCGGCGCCCTGGACGCCCTGGTGGACGAGTCGGACATCATCATCAACGCGGCGGGTTCGCTCCCCGGCGATCTGCACAAGCTGTGGCGGGCGCGGTCGCACGACCAGTACCACCTGGAGTACGGCTACTCCTGCATGGGCTACGAGATCCCGGCCGCGCTCGGCGTGAAGCTCGCCGCGCCCGAGCGGAACGTGTGGGCGCTGGTCGGCGACGGTACGTATCTGATGATGCCGACGGAGATCGTGACCGCCGTGCAGGAGGGCATCGCGATCAAGATCCTGCTGGTGCAGAACCACGGGTACGCGTCCATCGGCGGGCTCTCGGAGTCGGTGGGCGGTGAGCGGTTCGGCACCGCCTACCGCTACACCTCGGACGACGGCGCCTTCACCGGCGCCCCGCTGCCCGTCGACCTCGCCGCGAACGCGGCCAGCCTCGGCATGCGGGTGCTGCGCGCCAAGACCGTACGGGACCTGCGCGAGGCGCTCGCCGAGGCGCGGGCCGCCGACACTCCCACATGTGTCTACGTGGAGACCGAAACGTCCGACACTGTGTCGGGCGCGCCCCCCGCGCAGGCCTGGTGGGATGTTCCTGTGGCCGAGACCGCGACCCGACCGTCCGCGGTCAAGGCACGTGAGCTGTACGAACGGCACGTCTCGACCCGACGCCGCCATCTGTAATAAGGAGTCTCTGGGCATGACGAAGATCGTCAACCACTGGATCGGCGGGAAGACCGTCGAAGGCGCGTCGGGCACGTACGGGCCGGTCACCGACCCGGCGACCGGCGCGGTCACCACGAAGGTCGCGTTCGCGTCGGTCGAGGAGGTGGACGCGGCCGTCGCGGCGGCCAAGGACGCCTTCGTGAGCTGGGGCCAGTCCTCGCTGGCCCAGCGGACCACCATCCTCTTCCGGTTCCGGGCGCTGCTGGACGCCCACCGCGACGAGATCGCCGAGCTGATCACCGCCGAGCACGGCAAGGTGCACTCGGACGCGCTCGGCGAGGTCGCGCGCGGCCTGGAGATCGTCGACCTGGCCTGCGGCATCAACGTCCAGCTGAAGGGCGAGCTGTCCACGCAGGTCGCCAGCCGGGTCGACGTGGCCGCGATCCGCCAGCCGCTCGGTGTCGTCGCCGGCATCACGCCGTTCAACTTCCCGGCGATGGTCCCGATGTGGATGTTCCCGATCGCCATCGCGTGCGGCAACACGTTCGTGCTGAAGCCGAGCGAGAAGGACCCGTCGGCGTCGGTCCGGATCGCCGAGCTGCTGTCGGAGGCCGGTCTGCCCGACGGCGTGTTCAACGTCGTGCACGGCGACAAGGTGGCCGTCGACCGCCTCCTGGAGCACCCGGACGTCAAGGCCGTCTCCTTCGTCGGCTCGACCCCGATCGCCCGCTACATCCACACCACCGCCTCCGCCAACGGCAAGCGGGTGCAGGCCCTCGGCGGCGCCAAGAACCACATGCTGGTCCTGCCGGACGCCGACCTGGACGCGGCGGCCGACGCCGCGGTGTCCGCCGCCTACGGTTCCGCGGGCGAGCGCTGCATGGCGATCTCGGCCGTCGTCGCGGTCGGCGCGATCGGTGACACGCTGGTGGAGAAGATCCGCGAGCGCGCCGAGAAGATCAAGATCGGTCCGGGCAACGACCCGGCGTCCGAGATGGGTCCGCTGATCACCGCCGCTCACCGCGACAAGGTGGCCTCGTACGTGGAGGGCGCCGCCGCCGAGGGGGCGGAGGTCGTGCTCGACGGCACCGGTTACAGCGTCGAGGGCTTCGAGGACGGCCACTGGATCGGCATCTCGCTGCTGGACAAGGTGCCGACCAGTGCCAAGGCCTACCAGGACGAGATCTTCGGCCCGGTGCTGTGCGTCCTGCGCGTCGACACGTACGAGGAGGGCGTGGACCTCATCAACGCCTCGCCGTTCGGCAACGGCACCGCGATCTTCACCCGGGACGGCGGCGCGGCCCGTCGCTTCCAGCTGGAGATCGAGGCGGGCATGGTCGGCGTGAACGTCCCGATCCCGGTCCCCGTCGGCTACCACTCCTTCGGCGGCTGGAAGGACTCGCTCTTCGGCGACCACCACATCTACGGCAACGACGGCACGCACTTCTACACCCGCGGCAAGGTCGTCACCACCCGCTGGCCCGACCCGGCCGACGCCCCGGCGGGCGTGGACCTGGGCTTCCCGCGCAACCACTGAGGGCCGCCAGCCCTTCGTCAGGCCGTCCGGATTCCGGACGGCCTGACATTTTTTTGACACGTTGGCTTCGGTTCCCGTTTACGAGGGATGAAACGGGTGGCTAAGGAACGTTTGGCGGTTGACCTTTGAAAGCAAGGTCACTTACCCATAAGGCTTGATGGATGCTCCTATAGGGCTTCGCGGCCTACGAATCTGATGTGACGTGAGCGCCGCCTCAAGTGCGGATTCCGAAGGTAAACGGGCATTGACGCAGCGGTTTTCGTCGGGGTTCTCTATGCAGCGCCGGGAGCGGACGAGCGAACGTACGACGATCCGCCGGAGGCGATAGCGCTCCCGTCCCCCACCTCAGTCACCCGAGTCGATCGGAACCGCCGCATGACCGACACGCTCCGCCCTGTCGACACAGCCGCCACGGACGCTCCCGAGAGTCCCCAGAAGCTCAAGCGTTCGATCGGCGTGGTCGGCGGCACCCTGCTCACCCTCTCGTGCGTGACGCCCGCCTCCACGCTCTTCGTGATCGTGCCCGACCTGTTCTCCAGCCTGGGCACCGCGACGGCGCTCTGTATCGCCATCGGCGCGCTGCTCTGTATCCCGGTGGCGTTCTGCTACTCGGAGCTGGGCACCCTCATCCCCAGCGCGGGCGGCGAGTACGCCATCGTCTCCACCCTGGCCGGACGGCTCGCCGGCTGGCTGGCCTTCGTGATGTCGCTGCTCGTCGTGATGATCGTCCCTCCGGTCATCGCGATGGGCACCGCCGACTACCTCGCCCCGGTCATCCACCTCGACCCGTCCTTCACGGGCGCCGGCGTGATGATCGCGGCCACCCTCGCCGGTCTGCTGGACCTGCGCGCCAATGCCTGGATCACCGGCATCTTCCTGGTCCTGGAGGTCGTCGCCGCCGGCGTGGTGGCCGTGCTCGGCTTCAGCCACCCGCACCGCGGGGTGAGCAGCCTCGGCTCGCTGCAGGTCGCCGGTGAGCACGCGCACGTCAACCCCGTCACGGCCATGATGGTCGTCTCCGGCCTCGCCATCGCCCTCTTCGTCACCCAGGGCTTCTCCACCGCCGTCTACCTCTCCGAGGAACTGGAGAACCCGCGCCGCAACGTCGCCCGTACCGTCCTCGCGACGCTCGTCATCTCCAGCGCGGTCATCCTGGTCCCGGTCGCCGCGATCACCGTGGGCGCCGGTGACCTGAAGAGCCTGACCGGCGGCGACATCAGCAGCATGGTCATCGCCTGGAGCAACTCGGCCGTCGGCACCTTCGTCAGCCTGTGCGTCGCCCTGGCGATCATCAACGCGGGCATCGTCATGGTCATCCAGAACTCCCGCGTCCTGTTCGCCTCCGCACGCGACAAGGCCTGGCCCGCGCCGGTCAACAAGGCCCTGGCCAAGCTGGGCCGGTTCGGCTCCCCGTGGGTCGCCACCCTCGTCGTCGGTGTCCCCGGCGCCTTCCTCTGCTTCGTCAACCTGGACACCCTCTACGGTGTCACCGGGGTCGCCGTCACCGGCCTGTACCTGCTGGTCGCGGTCGCCGCGCTGCTGGCCCGCCGCGGGGCGCACGGCGGCAAGCAGGCGTGGCGGATGCCGCTGTGGCCGGCCATGCCGGTCCTGCTGGTCGCGGTGCTCGTCTACATCCTCGTCGAGCAGGACCCGTCGTACCTGTGGTGGACCGGCGGCATCACCGCCGTCGCCACCCTCTACTGGGCCTTCTACCTCCGCCCCCGCCGCGAGACCCGCTGGCTGGTCTCCCTGCCGGACGACGTCCAGGCCGAGGAAACGGTGGCGTAGGAAGCCTGCGTTCGGCCGGCAGGCTGCCGTACCGCGCCTGGTGTACGCCGGACCGGCCCCGTACTCCTGGGGAAGGGCCCGGGGTTCAGCCCACAGGCTCCGGCGGATGTCAGCGGTGGCCCGTACCGTTGAGGCATGGATCTTCGCGTCCCCGCGCTGCGAGAAGTACTCAAGGGGCCGCGGCGGCTGATGGCCGCCGCGGCCGCCGTCGTGGTGCTCGCCGGCGCCGGCACCTGGACGGCCGCCGCATCCGGGGACGCGCCCGCGGTGCGCCGGACCGACCAGGTCATGACGACGGCAGCCGGGGTGCGCATCGACACCTCGTACTTCGTCACCCCCTCCGCCGGCCGCCGCCCGGCCGTGATGCTGGCGCACGGCTTCGGCGGCACCAAGGACGACCTGCGCAAGCAGGCCGAGGACCTCGCCCGGGACGGCTACGCGGTGCTGACCTGGTCCGCGCGCGGCTTCGGCAGGTCCACGGGAAAGATCGGGCTCAACGACCCGAAGGGCGAGGTCGCCGACGTCTCCCGGCTCATCGACTGGCTGGCGAAGCAGCCCCAGGTCCGGCTCGACAAACCGGGTGACCCGCGCGTGGGCATGGCCGGCGGCTCCTACGGCGGCGCGGTCTCGCTGCTCGCCGCGGGATACGACCACCGGGTCGACGCCATCGCCCCGGCCATCACCTACTGGAACCTCGCGGACGCCCTGTTCCCGAACGGCGTCTTCAAGAAGCTGTGGACCGGTGTCTTCTTCAACACCGGCGGCGGCTGCGCCCGCTTCGAGCCCGCGCTGTGCCGGATGTACGACAGGGTCGCCGAGTCCGGCGTCCCGGACGCAGCCGCCCGCCGGCTGCTCGGCGCCCGCTCACCGTCCGCCGTCGGCTCCCGCATCAAGGTGCCCACGCTGCTCATGCAGGGCCAGACGGACTCCCTGTTCACCCTCGCCCAGTCCGACGCGGCCGAGCGGGCGATCCGGGCGAACGGCGCCCCCGTGGACGTCGACTGGATCGCGGGCGGTCATGACGGCGGCGACATGGAGAGCGGCCGGGGCGAGGCACGCGTGCATGCGTGGTTCGACCGGTATCTGAAGGGCGACGAGACCACCGGCACCGGCCCGGCCTTCCGGATCACCCGCACCGGAGGCGTGAACTCCACCGACGGCACGGCCCAGCTGCGCGGCGCGAGCGCCACCGCCTACCCCGGCCTGCGCGACCACCCGCGCGCCGTCGCCCTGACCGGCGGCACCCAGCACATCGCCAACCCGGCCGGCGCCAGCCCGCCCGGCGTCTCCGCGCTGCCCGGCCTCGGCGGCTCGGGCGGCCTGACCCAGCTGTCCGCGCTCGGTGTCGGTGTCTCCCTGGACTTCCCCGGTCAGTACGCGAAGTTCGACTCCGCCCCGCTCACCCGCGACCTGCAGATCACCGGCACCCCGACCGCGACGGTCCACCTCACCTCGACCCGCGACGACGCCGTCCTGTTCGGCAAGGTCTACGACGTCGGCCCCGACGGCACCCAGCGGGTGCTGCCCTCCCAGCTCGTCGCCCCCTTCCGGGTGACCGGCGCCAAGGCAGGCAGGGACGTCACGCTCACCCTCCCGGCGATCGACCACGAGGTGCAGAAGGGCCACCGGCTCCGCCTGGTCCTCGCCTCCACCGACCTCGGCTACGCCTCACCGGCCGCCCCGGCCACCTACACCGTCTCCCTCAAGGGAGACCTGAGCGTGCCGACGGCCCCGGCCGTCGCCACCGCCGCGGCGCCCCTGCCGGCCTGGGTGTGGTGGCTGCCGGTGGCCGCAGCGGGGGCCGCACTCGCCCTGCTGGTCACCGCCCGCCGCCGTACGGCCGGCCCCGCACCCGACCCCGGACTGGCCGAAGTCCCGCTGGTCATCAGGGACTTGAGCAAGCGGTACGCGAGGTCCACCGACCGGTACGCGGTGCGTGAGCTGTCCTTCCGCGTCGAGAAGGGCCAGGTGCTCGGCCTGCTCGGACCCAACGGCGCGGGCAAGACCACCACCCTGCGCATGCTGATGGGCCTGATCACCCCCGACGACGGCGAGATCCGCGTCTTCGGTCACGCCGTCCGGCCCGGCGCACCCGTGCTGTCGCGGGTCGGCGCCTTCGTGGAGGGCGCGGGCTTCCTGCCGCATCTGTCCGGCCGGGCGAACCTGGAGCTGTACTGGCAGGCCACCGGCCGCCCGCCCGAGGACGCCCACCTGGACGAGGCCCTGCAGATCGCCGGGCTCGGCGACGCGCTCGCCCGTGCGGTGCGCACCTACTCGCAGGGCATGCGCCAGCGCCTCGCCATCGCCCAGGCCATGCTCGGCCTGCCCGACCTGCTCATCCTCGACGAGCCCACCAACGGCCTCGACCCGCCCCAGATACGCGAGATGCGCGAGGTGATGATCCGCTACGCGGCCGCCGGCCGTACGGTGATCGTCTCCAGCCATCTCCTCGCCGAGGTCGAGCAGTCCTGCACCCACTTGGTGGTCATGGACCGCGGCCGGCTGGTCCAGGCCGGTCCGGTCGGCGAGATCGTCGGTTCCGGCGACACCCTGCTCGTCGGCACCGCCGTCCCGGTGGAGGAGCCGGTCGTGGAGAAGGTGGCCGCACTGCCCGGCGTCGCCTCCGCCGTGCGCGCCGACGGCGGACTGCTGATCCGGCTCGAACCCGGCGGCACGGCCGAGCGGCTGGTCGTGGAGCTGGTGCGGCTGGACGTGCCCGTCGCCTCGGTCGGCCCGCACCGCCGCCTGGAAGACGCCTTCCTCACCCTGATCGGAGGTTCCGCATGAGCACGCTCACCGAGGTCGCCTCCGGCTACCGGACGCGGCACACCCTGCCCCTGCGGGTCGAGCTGGTCCGCCAGCTCAAGCGGCGCCGCACCCTGGTCATGGGCGCGATCCTCACCCTCCTGCCGTTCGTGCTGCTCATAGCCTTCGCCGTCGGCGGTGATCCGGGCGGCCGGAACAACCAGATCACCCTGATGGACACGGCCACCGCCTCCGGCGCGAACTTCGCCGCCGTGAACCTGTTCGTCTCGGCCGGCTTTCTGCTGGTCATCCCGGTCGCCCTGTTCTGCGGGGACACGGTCGCCTCGGAGGCGAGCTGGTCCTCCCTGCGCTATCTGCTCGCCGCGCCCGTGCCGCGGGCCCGGCTGCTGTGGTCCAAGCTGGTCGTGGCGCTCGGGCTGAGTCTCGCCGCGATGATCCTGCTCCCGCTGGTCGCCCTCGCCGTCGGTACGGCGGCCTACGGCTGGGGGCCGCTGCAGATACCCACCGGTGGTGCGCTGGGTCCCGGTACGGCGCTGCAGCGCCTGGCGGTGACCGTGGCGTACGTCTTCGTGTCGCAGCTGGTCACCGCGGGGCTCGCGTTCTGGCTGTCGACGAAGACCGACGCCCCGCTCGGCGCGGTCGGCGGCGCGGTCGGCCTGACCATCGTCGGCAATGTCCTGGACGCCGTCACCGCCCTCGGCCACTGGCGTGACTTCCTGCCCGCGCACTGGCAGTTCGCCTGGGCCGACACCGTCCAGCCGCACCCCGAATGGTCCGGCATGATCCAGGGGACGGCGATCTCCCTGAGCTACGCACTCGTGCTCATCGCCCTGGCCTTCCGCGGGTTCGCCCGCAAGGACGTGGTGTCGTAGTTTTGCCACGCTTGAAGCACCATACGATCAATCGATTCGCCGACCAGATGTGAATACCTCTGTATAAAACCCGGGAATGCGCTCCTTCACTCCCATGGCATTCATGCGTATGGAGTAGTGCGTCGCTTTTGGCGGACTGCGGACTGCTATGTTCTGCGTCTGTCGGATCAGAGGTAACTTCAAGTGAGGTGAATCATGAAGAAGGCAGTTTTCACAACTGCGGCATTGGCGATCGGCGCGAGTCTCGTGGGTGGCTCCGCCGTCGCCGCGTCGGCCGCCGGGAAGGCGCCCGCTCGCGAAACGACCGGCCCGCTCGGCCTCATGTCCCAGACCGATGTCACTCCGGCGCTCGTGCCCGCGGCCGACACCGTGATGCGCGTGGCCAAGCAGGGCAGCCTCACCAAGGGCAGCGCGTTCGACGAGAGCCAGGCGTCGTCGGTCACCGGCAAGAACAAGGCCGCGAAAATCTCCGGCGTATACCTGGACGGTATGGGGCGCAGCACCAACAAGAAGCCCGCTATTCCGGTGAAGAACCCGCTCGGAACCGGATCGGTTCAGCTCCACCCGTTGAACGGGCCGACCAGTGCCGGGGTCGGCAGCCTCCTCAATCAGGGGTGACGCGGAAACCGTCAGGAGTCGGCGTGACCAGGATTCTGACACTCTGATCCGGTTCCCTCGTCGGAGACCCGGCACCGCAGTGCCGCGCACCCACCCCGGCGCCGATGTCGTGCCGCGCATACGCCACAAACCTGTCCGGCCCACTGGATTCCTCCTTGCCAGTGGGCCGGACGCATGTCGGCGTTCACTTCGGGCCTCGGGCGGCTCCAGGAATCGGCGCACGGCACCGTTCCGCCATCCGGTGGAATCCGCCCGGTATGCCCGGTGTCCGCGTGACTTTTCGCCGCATATTTCGGTTTCTTGCTATGTAAGCGCGGCTTACCGTGAATCCAGGAAGGAACCGAGTTGACCAGGAAGTTCGCGGTCGTCACAGCACTCGCCCTTAGCGCGCTCTGCGGCAGCGCCGGCGTTGCCTCCGCCCACTCGAACACGACCAACGTCACTGGTGGTGACGGCTTTTCGGAGTCCCCGGTCGTCGTGAACGCCCCTCAGCAGGGCGTGGTTGTCGTCAACGGCTCGCTCATCGACGGCCGCTGCATCGCGCCGTGGTCCAACGGTGCCGTCGGCGTCCTCGGCGGTGCCGCGACCATCGTGCCGAATTCGCACTACGCCGCCTGCAACACCGCGCCGGTCGACCAGTCGCAGAAGGCCGCTTACCAGGGCGGCCTGCTCTTCTGACCCCTGCTTCGAGTCATTCCGAGCAGGTGAACCCCTCGCAGTCCGGAAAGGACACTCCATGCGTAACAAGGTTACGGCCATCTCCGCCCTCGCCGCGGGCGTCGTCCTCGCGGCCGCCGGCACTGCCGCAGCCGACAACTGCACGACGGTCACCGGCGGCAACGGCTTCTCGTCGTCCCCGGTTGTCGTGAACGCCCCGCAGCAGGGCGCCGTCGTCTCCAACGGCACGCTCGTCGACCTGCGCTGCGTCGCGCCCTGGTCCAACGGTGCTGTCGGCGTCCTCGGCGGTGCCGCGACCATCGTGCCGAACTCGCACTACGCCGCCTGCAACACCGCGGGCGTCGACCAGTCGCAGCGTGCCACGTACACGGGTGGCCTGCTCTTCTGAGCCCCCTTCATGCTCCGAACCATCCCGGAGCAGGGCGGGGACGTCGGCAGACGTTCCCGCCCGACCTGCCCCTCCCATCCGAAAGGCGCATCCATGCGTAAGAAGGTTACGGCCCTGTCCGCCCTGGCAGCGGGCCTCGTCCTGGCGGCCGGTGGCACCGCTGCGGCCGACAACACCACCACCGTCACCGGCGGCAACGGCTTCTCGGAGTCCCCGGTCGTCGTGAACTCCCCTCAGCAGGGCCTCTTGGTCTCCAACGGCTCGCTCATCGACGGCCGCTGCATCGCGCCGTGGTCCAACGGCTCGGTCGGCGTCCTCGGCGGTGCCGGTGTCGCCGCGCCGAACTCGCACTACGCCGCCTGCAACACCGCGGGCGTCGACCAGTCGCAGCTGGCTCCCTACACCGGTGGTCTGCTGTTCTGAGCAGCCCGGAGCCTGGCGGCCCGCCGACGCTCGGCGGGCCGCCATCTGCTTTTCCCGGACACGAGGAAGGCCGGCTCCGAGAACCCCGGAGCCGGCCTGAAATCCCAGCGGATGCGTCTTCTACTTCAAGACGGGAAGCGCGGCGGGCGGCTTGCCGTTGAGGGGGTTCGGCAGGGCGCCGCCCAGAACGGGGGTCTTGACGACACCCGACTTCTTCACCCCGTCCGCCGCGTGCTTGACATCGCTGGCCAGGGCGCCGGTCGGCATCTCGGCCGCGTGGGGGAGAGACCGGGCAACCGTCTTCCCGTCATCGATGAGGCCCTGCGCCGGTACGTCCGCCGCGAAAGCCGGCGCCGCGGCGCCCGCCATGGCCAGGGTGCCGACAACGATGGCGGCAGCCTTCAGACTCTTCATTGTGTTCCTTTCTCTCGCTTCCGCTGGGCTAACGAGAGAGGGGCGCCGCGGGAAACTCCGTTGACCGCAACTTCCCCGGAACTCATACATCCTGAACGACATCGCAGAAATGCTTGTCGGATTATCGGTGCATTACGCCGGACTGTGGCAGGTCCAAGCAGGTGAATTCTTCCGACACGGTTGACGGCTCCGCAGAAAAAGGGACTAGATGCTTTGCGCTGGTTCCAAGTTTTTCGTCGGAAGGGAAGCCTCGGTCATGCGCATTCCCCGTGAGCCGCACGTCCTGCACGTCACTCAGCCGGTCGAGGGCGGTGTCGCACGTTTCGTGACGGACCTGACGGTGGCTCAGCTCGCCGCGGGGCTGCATGTCAGCGTCGCCTGCCCGCGCGGCGGCACACTGACGGACGCGCTGCGCGCCGAGGGCTGCAGGGTGCTTCCGTGGAACGCGACCCGCTCACCCGGACCCCGGCTCCCCGGTGAAGTGGCCCTGCTGGCCCGGGTGCTGCGCGAGGTGCGTCCCGACGTGGTGCACGCGCACGGCGCGAAGGCGGGGCTCGCCACCCGGCTCGCGGTGCGCGGCCGGCTCCCGACCGTCTTCCAGCCGCACGCGTGGTCGTTCGAGGCCGTCGACGGTGTCAAGGCCCACGCCGCTGTGCGCTGGGAGCAGTTCGGGGCGCGGTGGGCGGCGCGCGTCCTCTGCGTGAGCGAGGCGGAACGGCGTACCGGGGAACAGCACGGCATCACCGCCCAGTGGCTCATGGTCCCCGACGGCGTCGACACACGCAGGTTCCGGCCCGAGGGGAGCATCGCCCGGTTCGCGGCGGGCCCCCTGGTCGTGTGCGTGGGACGGCTGTGCCGGCAGAAGGGCCAGGATGTGCTCCTGCGGGCCTGGCCCGCCGTCGTACGGCAGGTGCCGGACGCCCGGCTGGTGCTGGTCGGCGACGGCCCGGACGCGGGCCGACTGCGCGCGGCGGCGCCCGCGTCGGTGGAGTTCGCCGGCCCGGCAGCCGACGCCGCCCCCTGGTACCGGGCCGCCGATGTGGTGGTCCTGCCGTCCCGCCGGGAGGGCCGGGCGCTCGTCCCCCTGGAGGCCATGGCGTGCGGCCGGCCGGTCCTCGTGACGGACGTGGACGGCCTGCGCGAGAGCCTGCCGCCCGGCCATCTGCCGCACTGCCTGGTGCCGCCGGAGGACTCCGACGCGCTGGCGCGGGCGCTGGCGGCGCTGCTGCGCCGTACGCCGCTGCGCGCGGCCCTGGGTGCGCAGGGCCGCGCGCACGTGGTCGCCGCCCACGACGTCCAGCAGACCAGGGACGCGGTGAGCGAGGTGTACCGGGAACTGCTCGGCATCGGCACCACGCCGTTCGTGCCCAGCCAGAGCAGGGAGTCCATCACCACGTGAGGGCGCCGGCCCTTCGGCGTCGTCCCCTCAGCAGGCCCCGGCCCGTCACTTGGCGGCGAACGCGGTCACGTCGAGCGGCGCCGACCGGGGCGTGGTGTTCTTTCCGTCGGTGACGGCGATCGTATAGCGGTGCTGAGAGCCGGGAGAGACCTCGTCCGTGTACGACATCTCCGGGCGGTACCACTCGGCCGACCGCTGCTTCCGCGTGGCCACGAGGACCCCGTCCCGGTAGATCCGGTAGGTCAGCTCCGCGTCGTCCCTGTCCCAGGAGGCGCGCCAGATCAGTGTGACCTTCCCGGTGCGTGAGCCGTCGCTCGTGAGCCGGGGAGCCTCCTGGGGAGCCGTGTCGAGGGGACCGGCCCCGAAGCGCGTCAGGCCCTGCTGGGGTGTGCCGTTGACCGCGGTGAACTCACCGCCCGCCCACAGGATGTCGCCCGCCATCACGAGCGTTCGCGGGCCCACCTTCTCGCCGATGCCGTCGTCGGTGTCGGGGAACCAGTGCAGGATGCGCTTGTCGTCGGCCGACTGCGCGAGGAAGTGCCGACGGGCCCCGTCGGGGAAGCCGCCCGGTGTCAGCCCGCAGTAGTGGGCGTGGGAAGCGCTGTACAGGACGCCCTTGTGCACGACGACATCCTGGGTGGCGCCCAGGCAGGTGTCCTTCCAGACCATCGCTCCGTCGGACAGCCGGCCGGCGATACGGCCGTCGAAGATTCCCGTCCCCGAGCCCTCGGCGCCCAGATAGAAGTGGTCGCCGTTGCGTGCCAGCGACGTCACGGCGGACCGTTCCGGAACCCAGTCCGGAAAGGACCGCACGGTCGCGCCGGTTGCGGGATCCAGGGAGACCAGCGACTGCTCCGGACGGCCGTTGACGTTGTGGAAGTCGCCGCCGACGAGGACCTGGCCGCGATCGGGCGCGGCCAGGACGGCACGGACCGGCTCGTCGATGTCGGCACTGAACGGCAGCAGCGAGCCGCTCGGGGTGAACGCCGCGACGCGCTTCCTGGACTGGCCGTCGACGACGGTGAACTCACCGCCCAGATAGACCGTCCTGCTGGTGGTCTCGATGGCCCGCACGAGCGCGCCCATCGCGGGGCGGAAGTCCTTGCGCAGTGAACAGTCGGCCGTGTTGAGCGCGACCGCACTGGCCACACCCGTGCGGTCGACGTGACCGAACGATCCGCCGACGTACAGCACTTTGCCGTCGGGCGAGGCCTTCAGGGCCCGTACCGTGTCCATACCGCCGGTGAAGGAGTGCTCGCACGGCAGCAGTTTGCCCGTCACGGCGTCGAACGCCGCGAAGTTCTTCCGGACGACCTCCCGCTCACCGGGCTCGGCGCCGGGCGGGCGGACGCTGTCGAAGGTGCCGCCGACGTAGACGACACCGCGCGCGTACTCGACGGACCAGACGATTCCGTCCGTCTGCCAGGTCGCCAACGGGGCGGCGGTCAGGGTCTTTTCGTCGCGCGGCTGCGCGCCGGACGCGGTGGTGAGTGAGGCGGCGGCAAGGAGGACCGTCGCACATGCCGTGGTGGCGGCTCTGGAGGTGCTTTTCCTTAGACGCATGGAACATCCCGGGTCGAGGGATACGGGGGCGAGAAGCTTTCCGAAAGTAGACACCCGGCACCGGATCGCAGGATTCGACAAGCGGGCGCTCCACCCTTCAGGCCCTTACTGAAGCTCAAATGGCCTAGGAAAAGGAGTCGTAATCCATAACGGCAGTCCACTCGTGCAAGTGTGGGGACGCCCGGCGGCGGACGCTTGGTCAAGCTCGAACTGCCAATGGAAATGGCGTGAGAGTTCGCCAGGGCGAGTTCAGGTATCCGAGGTCAGGTACCCAAGCATTGAGGAGGAGTACTCGTTATGCGAGTAGCTGCCCGAACGAGAACGCAGGCACGAGGGCGGAGTTGGGGTGCGCGGCTCGTCGGCGCCGGCCTGACCGCGACCGTGGCGTTCGGTATCGCCGCCGGCCCCGCGTCGGCCCACGCCCTTGACCGGGTGATGCCGGCGTGCAAGTCCTGCCCGACGACCGGCACGTCGTCGTGCACGACATGCCAGTCGAACGGCACACCAGGGTGCTCGGCGTGCCAGCCGTCGACGCCGCCCCCGTCCGGCTGCACGCCGTGCCAGACGACCCCGCCCCCGCCCCCTCCGACCTGCCCGGCGGGCGCAACCGGGTTCAGCGTGACCAATCCGCTGACCGGACCGGTGGCGATCCCCGGCGACGGAAGCCTCCAGCTCACCGTCACCAACGGCACCCAGGGGGAGGTGTTCGGCTTCAGCATCCCCTCGTCCGCGCACCGTTCCGCCGTCCAGGTCACGGTCACGGGCAGCACGGGCGCCAAGGTCTACAACTACGACAGCTCGACGGGCTTCCCCGACGGCACGGCGGCCGACGCGGGGCTCCACGCCCCGGCCGACTCCAGCGGGAAGGACCCGCTCATCACCCGTATCGACTTCTGCGTCAAGCCCACCAAGTACTGACACGGCGGCGCCCGGCAACGCCCGGCCCTGCCGCACGACCGCGCCGTACACAGATGTGGGGGCCCGGAACGTCCCGGGCCCCCACAGGCCGAACGGCGGTCGGACGGCCGGGGTTCAGTCCGTGGAAGAGGTCTCGCCGGGGGACACGGGCGGGGCGGCGGGCGCGGCCGGTGCTGCCCTGACGCCGGCGGGGTCGGCGTCGATGCAGTCGGTGAAGCGTACGAAGGGGGCCGGGGTCGCGCGGGGGCCGTCGGTGACGGCGAACTCGCTCTGCGGCTGGCTCCGCAGCAGACACATGTCGTAGCGGACGACGGCCGGCTGGGTGGCCTGCCGGACGGTCGTCCGGTACTGGTGCCGGCCCACGAGCTGGCAGGAGTCGTAGCGGATCAGCGGCCCCCGGGAACCCACGGTGTACCGGTGCGGCCGGGCCTCGGGGGCGAAGTCCTTGAAGGCGTTGGAGGTGTCGTCGCAGTCGGTGAAGTGGACCGTCCCGCTGCTCCACGTGCAGTCGATGATCCGCACGTCCGGGTTGCGCACCTCGAACCGGATGTCCTGGGCGTGGAAACGCTGCACCGAGTCGCGGTGGTCGCTGACCGGGAAGCGGAAGAAGGTGCTGGTGGTGCCGTACCCGTCGGTGCTCGTGGGGCGCTTGCCGGTGATGATGTAGGAGCCGCCCCGGCAGGTGATGGATCCGCCGTAGGGGAACTCCAGGAAGTTGCCCCACTCGTATTCGACCTTCATGTCGGTGAACCAGTAGTTGAGGAACTGGTCCTGGTCGTCCGGCCTTTCCTGCGTGTGCCCCGTGAGGCCCGAGTACAGAAACGCCTTCCGGTAGCTGCCGGCGACCGTGCAGGCTTCCCACAGCATCTCCGAGTTGGTGTTCGTCCCGTCCAGGGCCAGCCCGTACTCCCATTCCCCGAGCCATTCGCACTCCCAGAACCGGTAGTCCTGGGCGTGTCCGGTGGAGTAGGAACGGAAGAAGGACGCGCCCGGTGTGGCGGAGCGGAACTGCATGCGCTCGAAGGAGAGGTTGGACCAGCTGTCCTCGTTGCGGCACAGAAAGGAGCCGGGGCCGGTGTCCGGGCGGAAGACGAGGGTGGTCATGTTCTTGCCCGCGCCGACGAAGCGCAGCCCGTTCGCGGGCCGTGGCGGGGCGGCGCCGTTCAGCAGGGCGTGCGGACGGGTGATGAGGAAGTCTCCGGCGGGAATCTCGACCACCAGTCGGCCCACCCCGTCGCGGACCCGGGCGGCCGCGAGCGCGTAGGCGGTTTCAAAAGCCTTGGTGTCGTCGGTGCGTCCGTCGCCCACGGCACCGAGATCGACGACGTTGACCGAGGACATCGGTCCGATCGGTGCTTCCTTGGCGGACGGGCCCCGGCGGGACGCACTTTTGGCGGAAGCACTGCCGGCGGACAGGGATGCCGCGACCAGCAGTGATGTTCCGCCGCGCAGAATACGCCGACGATTGCGGGCCCTCTCACCATCCTGTTCTGTCATAGTTGCCTTCCTTTCTAGATTTTTATGTCACAAGGAGGGTTATGCCCGAGTTCGCGGAGGCACTGAGGCAGCTGGCGACGGCACAGAAATCGGCGAAGGGGGTGTCGGTCTACAGTCGGTTCGTCAATCGCCCGGCCGGCCGTGTGCTGGCAGCGCTGGCCTCCTGGGCCGGTGCGACCCCCAATCAGCTGACGGTGCTCGGTGCCCTGTTCACCTTTCCGGCCCTGGCGGCTGTGGCCCTGCTGCGTCCCGGGCCCGTGATGTCGGTCTGTGTCGGTGCGGCCCTCGCCCTGGGCTTCGCCCTGGATGCCGCGGACGGTCAGCTCGCGCGTGGCCAGCGCTCCGCGAGCCTGTCGGGGGAATGGCTGGACCATGTGCTGGACTGCGTCAGGATCGTCACGCTGCATCTGGTGGTGCTGGTGGCGTTCTACCGTTTCTTCCCCCTTCCCAGTCCGCTCTTTCTGCTGGCGCCCATGGTGTTCCAGACGGCGGCGGTGGTGATCTTTTTCGCCGGCATTCTCACGCAGCAGCTCAAGGGCCGGGCGGCGGCGGAAAGGGGTGGGGGTTCCGCCTCGGCGCTGAGGTCCGTGCTGCTCCTGCCGGTCGACTACGGCACGACCTGTGCCTGCTTTCTATTTCTGGGCCGCCCCGGCCTCTTCCTTGTCCTGTACTGTGCGCTCCTGATGGCTCATGTCCTGTTCATGGCCGCTTTCCTGGTGAAGTGGTTCCGTGAGCTGCATCAGCTCCAGTGCCCTGCGCAATAGGGTGCTGGAGGTGTGCACGGTGTAGGGGAAGTAGGCGACTTCGACACCGACCTTCGCGAAGCGGCGTTCGAGGACGTTCCATTTGGGAGTGCCCTTCCAGTCGTCGCCCTTGAACACGATGTGGAAACCCACCTGCCGCCAGACGTGCAGTTTGTCCTCGTGCGTCTCCACGACGACATCGTCGACGTGCCGCACACTGCGTACGATCTCCAGGCGCTCGGCCAGCGGAATCACCGGTGGCCTGCCCTTCAGCCGCCAGGTCAGCTCGTCGGACGCCACCCCGGCCACGAGGCGGTCACAGTGCCGGCGCGCCTCCCGCAGGATGCTGAGGTGCCCGATGTGGAACAGGTCCCAGACGCCGGGCGCATACCCGGTGCGTGCCGCTTCCACAGATCAGGCTCCGCTCTTCCGGCCGCCGGGGGCGGGCACCGTCACGGGCAGCGGGGCGGACCGGGGCGAGGTGCGGGTGCCGTTCGTGACCTCGATCGTGTACCGGTGGTGTGCGCCGGCGGGCACGGAGTCGGTGTAGCTCATGTCCGGCAGGTGCCAGGGCGTGGAGGACTTGGTCTGCCGGGAGATCAGCTTTCCGTCCCGGTAGAGCCGGTAGGTCAGGAGTGCGACGTTGCGGTCCCACACGGCATGCCAGCCGATGGTGGCCTTTCCCGGGCTCACGGACGCGAGCGTGAGCGCGGGGGCCTGTGGCGCGCTCTTCGGGGCACTCGTGCCGAAGCGGGTGAGTCCTTGTTGCGGCCGGCCGTTGACCTGCGTGAACTCGCCTCCGACCCAGAGGGTGTCCCGAGCCGCGGTCAGGGTGCGGGGACCCACACCTTCCCCGAGCCCGCCGTCGGTGTCGGGGAACCAGTGCAGGATGTGCCGGTCGGTGACCGACTGGGCCAGGAGGGTGTGCCGGATTCCCTGTTCGGGAAAGCCGCCGGGTGTCCTGGAGCAGTCGTGGGCGTGGGAGGCGCTGTAGAGAACGTCCTTGACGGGCAGCACGGCCTGGGTGGCGCCGAGGCAGGTGTCCTTCCACACCATGGTGTTGTTGCGGAGGCGGCCCGCGATACGTCCGTCGAAGACGCCTTGTCCGTCTCCTTCGGCCCCGATGTAGAAGCGCGAGCCGTCCCGGGCGATCGTCTTGACGCGTGAAGCGGGCGGGAGCCAGTCGGGATAGGTGTGGACCGTCGCTCCGGTGGTGGGGTTCAGCGCGACCAGGGAGCGGACCAAGTCGCCGTTGACCCAGACGAAGTCCCCTCCGACCAGGAGCTCGCGCTGCGCGGGCACGGCCGACAAGGCACGGACCGACAGGTCGATGTCCGCCTTGAAGGGCAGCAGGGAGCCGCTGTGCGTGAGGGCGGCGACGCGGTACCTGACCTGGTCGTCGACCATGTGGAAGTCGCCGCCCAGGTACACCTCTTTGCCGGTCGTCTCGATCGCCCGGACGGTTGCGGACACCACGGGCCGGAAGTCCTTGCGCAGGGAGCAGTCGGAGGTGTTGATGGCTACGGCGTTGACCACTCCCGTGGACCCGACGCGGTGGAACAGACCGCCCACGTACAGCACCCGGCCGTCGGGGGAGGCCTTCAGGGCCCGCACCGTGCCGGTGACGTACGGGCCGCCGCCGTCCCGGAAGGACGGGGCGCAGGGCAGCAGTTTGCCGGTCACGGCGTCGAACGCGGCGAAGTTGTGCCGCACGACCGTTCGGGTGCCGGCCTTGGCGCCGGGCGGGCGGACCGTGTCGAAGGTGCCTCCGGCGTAGACGACACCGCGGGCGTACGCCAGGGACCAGACGACGCCGTTCGTCTGCCAGGTGGGCAGCGGATCGGCACCGAGCGTGGCCGGCTGCCCGCTCGTCACCGCTGCGGCGGGAGCGCCGAACAGAGCGCCTGCACACATCAGGGCCGCGGCAGCCGAGCCGGTGACCGCCTTCTTGGGGGGCTTGCTGTGACGCACGGGGCACCTCGACGTAAGGGAGCGGGGCGGAAGGGCGATGACGCGGCCGGCTGCTCGCTCACTTCCAGCGGCGTACGATATCGCCACATAAAAGTACCAAATGCGAACATTTCAAAAGTTGGACCGCGAGCAAGTTCTGACGGTGTGTCACCCAGCAGGGTGTGTGGGGCCGCATGCCGATCTGCCGGTCGGCGGGCACGCCTACCGCGGCGAAGGGGCCGGTGCCGGTGCGGGAGCAGGCACAGCCGGCGCCGGCACGGACGGCACCGCCCCGAGGGCGGGCCGGGACACCCGGCTGCCCGGGGTCGTGATGAGCAGCGGGATGGTCATCGTCAGCAACATCGGGCCCGAGATGCCGAGCAGACTGCCGCGCAGGAAGACGAACTGGTAGAACGCGAAGGCCGGTACCAGAAGAACCGCCAGGGTGTCCGGCCGGTCGCGCAGGCGTTCCCGGGTCTGGTCCATGCGGCGTCCTGCCGCGCCCAGCAGGCAGAAGACGACGACCACTGCGGGAGCTCCGGCCCGCCGGTAACTCTCGATCCACAGGGGCGCGGAGAGGTTGAAGAAGTCGTAGCCCGCAAATCGCGCCAAGGCGATACCCGTGTCCTCGGGTTTGTCCGGCCACACCGATCGCGGCACCATGAAGAGGACCGGGCCGAGCGCCGACCGGGGAGAAAACCCCTTCTCCCGCACGTAGTCGATGCCGGTCTGCAGCTGCTGGAAGGCGTCGTAGTCGCCCTTGGCCGTGAACTGCTCGGCCGGCGAGATGACGGAGACCGCCTGACGGTCGTCGTAGCGGAAGTAGTCGCAGTAGGGGAAGACGACGAGCACCATGGCGAGAAGGCCGACGGCGATCGCACGCGAGGCGCGGGGGCGGCACAGCCGGGGCACGCTGAACAGCAGCGTCAGCAGCACCGTCCCGGCCCAGAACCTCGGCTTGCTGATCGGGTTGTTGACGACGATGTTCACTGCGACGAGCAGCGGCAGCAGCAGCCGGCGGACGCCGCGCAGCAGACGGTCCCCGCCCGGGACGCGCGGCAGGCGCAGCAGGCCCAGCAGCGCCCAGAAGGCGGGCACGGCCAGCGACCAGCTGCGCAGCGGCTCCAGGAAGGACTCCGCCGAGTCGCCCGGGGTGCCGGTCTCCTGAACGGCCTGGCGGCTGGTGAAGTACACGGCAACTCCGCCCGGCTGGCGGGGAATCAGCAGCACCGCCAGTGCCAGCGCGAGGCCGCACAGCAGGAGGACGCGCCAGGGCGCGAGGCGACGAGCCAGCAGCCGTTCCACCACGCCCGGCCGGAAGGCGGCCCGGCGTACGGAAGTCGTGTGTTCCCGGCGTGCGGCGAGGGCGGTTCCGGCGCTGTAGGCGACCAGCCCCAGCTCGACGAGCGCCACGGCCGCGAGGGAGGTGTCCGCACCGGCCCGGTAGGGCCAGGGGTAGGTGTCCGAGCTGAGCATCGTCAGGGGGGCCAGGCCGAACCAGATGTAGGAGAACATCCAGAATCCGAGACCGACCAGCCGGATCCTGGGCGCGGTGAGCACGCGGGTGAGGGCTCCACCGGTGTGCGCAACGACGACGCCCTGCAGAACAAGGGCCATCGGCACCGGCCCGCCCTGCGGCCGGAGGAACAGCACCGGCAGCAGGACGACCAGTACCACGGCCCAGACACAGACCGCGGGCAGACTGCGGACGCGATCGTCCCGCATCCGGATCCCCCTGATGGACGACTGATTCAACGGAAGCCTCACTGAGGAGTGGGGGGCCTTGCTGTCGGATGACCGGGCGAGACCCGGGTTCGTCGCATACGCGGACCGCGGAAGCAAATACGCTCCAGTCGAATTCTGCCGGGATCTCCGCTTTCCGGGGCCGCGGGGATATTCCGGTCGCCCCGAGGGTCAGTGGGCCAATTCGCCCCACGACTTCAGTCCGGTCAGCTCGCGCAATTCCCGGCCGTCCAGCTCCGGCTTGGCCACCCACCCCGGGGGCTTCTGGGCGACCATCGACCATGTGTCCCGGGTCGACGGAATGAACCGGCTGACGGCCAGATAGGCGCGCAGCAGCCGGGGTGGCACCTTGGACAGAATGTGGTGGGTGCCGCCCAGCTCGCGCACCTGCAGCCCCAGCGCCTTGGCCAGCGCCAGGCAGTCGCCCTCGGTGTACTCGCGCACGTGGCCGCGCCAGGCGCCGGGATACCAGTAGTACAGCTCGTACGGCGGGTGGCTGGTCCTGCCGCGCAGCACGTCCAGGCGCTTGCGCAGGTTGACGTGGTTGGGCACGGTGACGAACAGGTACCCGTCGTCGCGGACCCGTTCCAGCAGGCCGATCAGCAGGTCGCGCGGCGAGTCGTGGAGATGTTCCAGCACGTCGTGGAGCATCACCATGTCGAAGTCCCCGGTGTCCGGGAGAGCACCGCCGTCGAGCTGGATGTACTCGATGCCCATCTTCTCGGAGAAGTCCAGGATGCGCCGGCGGGTGTCGCCACGCTTGTGCCAGTCGTCCTGGAGGTCGTCGGCGGCGGTGCACTTGTAGCCCAACGCCGCGAGCACCGCGGTCTTGTCCGCGGGGCCCGCTCCGAAGTCAAGGATCCGTGCCCCCGGCCTCAGAAACCGCTGGACGGTCTGGGCGATGGTGATGTGACCGCACAGCCACGGATAGAAATAGTCGGGGAACGGAAAAGCGTTCGTGACCTCTGTCAGCGCTTGTTCCATCTCGGCATCGACCTTGATGTACCTGTGCATCAATATGGTGCCTCATTCAGTTCTTTCAGGAGGGGCGAGAGATTTTGGCATCGTAACAGCCCGCGTATGGCGCTACGATTATTCGAGAGACTTGTTTTCCTGAGTCCCTGTTTTATGCACTCATACGGTGCGACGGTGCCGCACCTGTACCAGTTCGCTCACTCCCAGCGGCGCGCGGTACCACCACAGAAGAGCGCCCAATACGGGTGTTCCGAAGACAAGTCCCAGCGCGAGCCCTGAAGGGGCGTCACCGGCCAGGATCCGTACGGCCGCCAGGACCACGGCGACGGCCAGGGCGATACCGAAAGCCCGCCGGTACCCGGCGGCCACGGTCGGGAAGCCGAGGCCCAGCCGGACCAGCAGGGCGGCCGAGAGGTTCTCCACGATGACGGCCGCGCCCCAGGAGACGGCCGCGCCGACAATGCCCCAGCGGGGCGCGGCGAACACGCCCAGGCCGAGCTGCACCGTGAACGACGCGGCCGTGCAGGCCAGATGCCACGAACTCTTCCCCGCCATGAGGAGCACGGTCTGTGCGCTGCCGACCGCGACATTGACCATGGAGGCGGCGCACATCACGACCAGGGCGGCCGCTCCCTTGGTGAACTCCGGTCCGAAGACGGAGAGGACGGTGCGGGGGAAGTCGGCGAGGAGAACGAACAGCGGCCAGGACAAGAGGGCGACCCAGCAGGTCGAGATGCGGTGCAGATGGTGGGCCTCGGCGGTCTCGCCGACCGCGAGGAGTCGGCTGAGCTGCGGGGAGACGGCCAGGCGGACGGCGAGCTGGAGGAGGGTGCCCGCGGTGACGACACGGCTGATGGCGGTGTAGATGCCCGCCTCGGCGTCGGTGGCCAGCGCCGACAGCAGGATGACCCCGACCCAGACCGAGCTGATGTCGAAGACCGAGGAGACGGCGCGGGGCGCGCAGAAGGACCAGAAGGCCCGCCAGGAGACGGCCTCTCCGCCCACCCGGGCCGCCGGGACGTGGCCGGCCCGGCAGCGGTTCAGGCCGAGCCACGCGGCCGCCAGACCGGCCAGCGCCGGCAGCAGCCAGGCCGCCGCCAGGGACAGCATCCCGGGGGCCGCGTACGCCACCGGCACCGCGATCAGCACCCGGAGCACGGGCTTGCCGATCTGCTCCACGGAGACGAACGGCACCACGGTGCTGTATCCCTGGCCGGCGGCCAGCAGGACCAGGCTGACGGTGGCGACCGGCAGGAGCAGGCCGAAGAACCGGATCAGGGCGACCGCGTCGGCGCGGGGCAGATAGGGCAGGAGCGATGTCGCCACCGTGGGGCACAGCAGCAGCACCAGGGCGGTGGCGGTGGCGGCCGCCGCCGCGGGCAGCACGGCCATGCGCAGCAGGGAGCCCACCGAGCGGCCCCCGTTGAGGGCGAGATCCCCGGGGATGAAGCGGACGAGCCCGGTGTCGCCGCCGAGCTTGCAGACATTGCTGGCGATGGTGAACACGGCGACGCCCGTGAAGATGGTTCCGGCGCCGTGGGCTCCGACCGCGCGGGTGACCAGGCCGACGAAGAGGAAGGCGAACACGGCGTTCGTCGCGCTGCCGACCGCACCCCACAGCCCTCCCCGTGCGGCCGCGGCGACCGTGCTGCGGGTGATGGCCCCGGACGTGCTGAGAGGGGCCGTCCCGGGCGCCGTCATCCCTGGGAGACCGTGAGCGTGTCGTGCTGCCCGGAAGGCTGCGTGGCCGGCAGGACGGTCTCGGCCGGGGTGCGGGGCTTCACACGGCGGAGCAGCGCCGCGCGCACCCCCTTGCGGGCGCGTCCGGTGTCCACCACGGCGCCCAGCAGGCGTCCGCGGGAGCAGTCGATGAGTTCGCTCACCTGCCTGAGGTCCTCCCGGCGGGTGCCGGCCCGGGTGACGACCAGGACACTGCCGAGGTGTTCGGCGGTCAGCAGCGCGCCGGGGTGCTCCAGCAGGGGCCCGGTGGCGATGACCGCGGTGGGGGAGTCGGCGCCGGACGACACCTTCTCCAGCACCTCGCGCAGCTCGTAGTGGAGCGGCCGGCCGGTGCTGCCGCTGGAGCAGAGGGCGAACCGTCCCGCGGCGCCGGCGTCGACCAGGACGCCCCCGTCGGGCAGGGGTGTCTGCTGCCGGGCGTGCTCTGCCTCGGGCAGCAGCGGCAGGCGTGCGGCGAGCCCGGGCGCCTCGGGGTCGGCGTCCACGAGCACCACCTGCCGTCCGTGCTCCGCGAAGGCGGCGGCCAGGTTCGCGGCGACCTCCTGGACGGCGTCGCTGCGCCGCGGGGACACCACGAGGAGATGGCCGGTACCTTCCGAGAGGCCGGTCTGCGCCAGGCGGAAGGCCACGGACCGGTAGGCCTGGGCGCGGGCGCTGCCCGTGCCGTCGACCGTCAGCAGGGTGTCGCCGGTGCGCCTGGCGTGGGGCAGGGTGGCCAGCACCGGTGCGCGCAGGGCGGCTTGGACCTCGCGGGCCGACCGCACCCGGCTGTCGAGGGCCGAGCGCAGCCAGGCCAGGAGGACGGCCAGGACGGCACCGCCGGCCAGTCCGAGGACGAGCAGCGTCGGTACCCCGGGGCCGGACGGGTGCGCGGGTGCCGCGCCCGGGCGGACGACGTCGCCGCCGCTGGTGTCGCGGGAGCTGAGCTCGGACACACGTTTTTGCAGACCGGCGATCTCGCTGTTCAGGGCGGAGTCGTCGGCGCCGTCCGCGTCCTTTTTCTTCTTCTGCCGGGTCAGGTTGGCGATCTGCTGATTCAGGCCGCGGATGGTCCGCCGTACGGCCGTGTCGTTACGGCTCCTGCGGTCGGCGAGATAGGCCTCGGCGAAGGCGTTGACGCCGCGCGCCGCGCGCTTCGGGGAGCCGGCGGTGAACTCGAAGCGGAGCACCTGGGACTTCGCAGGGTTGGTGACCCGGAGATGGTTCTGCAGTGCGGAGGCCCGGCTGCCGGCCTGTCCCAGGGCGCGCGCGGCACGGACGGCGACGGCGGTGCTGCCGGCGATCTGCTGCTCCGTGCCCATGCTGATCTGGTTGTCGGCGGGCACGCTGACCGGGCCGAAGGGGTCGGCGTCGGCGCGGACGAGGACATCGCTGGTGGCGCGGTAGGTGGTGGCGCCGTACAGCGCCACGGCCAGCCCGCCGAGCAGTCCCAGGAGGACTCCCAGTGCCATCACGACGCGGTAGCGCAGAAGCAGGCGCAGTTGCTCACGGAGCTGGTCCCGTTCGTCGAAGCGGTCGTCGAAGGGGATCGGACCGGTCACAGGTGGCCTCCTGGATGAGGAAGTGATGGGGGAGAGGTGGGGGGCGGACGCGCCTGCCGGCAGGTGTCGCAGTCCCCCTCGGCTGGGAACCTCACCGGCCGATATATAGCGTCACAATCTTGCAAACCACCTCAGGCGCGCCAATACGGAGGAAATCGGTCAAACATCAATATTCTGGGCGATCGGATGCCAAGTGATGGCACAGCCGGCCCCCCACAGGCCCCCTTCACCCGAGGAGTTGTCCATGAACAAGCAGGTCGACGCCGTCGTAGCCGGTGGCGGGGGATTCATCGGCGGACACCTCGTGAATGCGCTCCTGGCCGAGGGGCTGACGGTCCGCTCCGTCGACATCAAGCCCTTGCGTGACTGGTACCAGGTGCACGACGGCGCGGAGAACGTGATCGCGGACCTCTCGCTCCTGGACGGCGCGCGCAGCGGCGTCCAGGGGGCCCGGCAGGTGTACATGCTGGCCGCGGACATGGGCGGCATGGGCTTCATCGAGAACAACAAGGCCGCGTGCATGATGTCGGTGCTCACCAGCACCCACATGCTGCAGGCCGCACACGAGGCCGGTGCCGAGCGCTACTTCTACTCCTCCTCCGCCTGCGTCTACGCCGCCGGCAAGCAGACGGACCCGGACGTCACCGCGCTGAAGGAACAGGACGCCTATCCGGCACAGCCGGAGGACGGCTACGGCTGGGAGAAGCTCTTCTCGGAGCGCATGTGCCGGCACTACGCGGAGGACTACGGGTTCACCACCCGCGTCGCCCGCTACCACAACGTCTACGGCCCGCACGGCACATGGGCCGGCGGCCGGGAGAAGGCCCCGGCCGCGGTGTGCCGCAAGGTGGCCGAGGCCGTGCTCTCCGGCGACCACCGGATCGAGATCTGGGGCGACGGACAGCAGACCCGCTCCTTCATGTACATCGACGACTGTCTGCACGGCACCCGGATGATCATGCGCGGCGACAGCGGCGTACCGGTCAACCTCGGCTCCTCGGAACTCGTGACCATCAATCAGCTCGTCGACCTGGTCGAGCAGATCGCGGGCATCCGCTGTGAACGCAGCTACCGGCTCGACGCCCCGCAGGGCGTGCGTGGCCGCAACTCCGACAACACCCTGATCCGCGAGATCTACGGCTGGGAACCCTCGGTCCCCCTGCTCAACGGCCTGGAGAGGACCTACGCCTGGGTCTACGACCAGGTGAAGCGTTCGCACGGCTGAGGCGACGGTGCGAGGACGCGACAAGCCGATGAGGATCTTCGTACACGACTACAGCGGTCATCCCTTCCAGGCCCAGCTCAGCCGGGAGCTGGCACGCCGCGGGCACGCGGTGGTCCACTCGACCTGCGCGGCCTATCTCAGCGGCAAGGGCGACCTCGGGGCGGACGTCGCCGGCCTGCGCTTCGCCACCATCGGGGAGCGCACGGTGCTGAGGAAACAGGCCTATGCGCACCGGCTCTGCCAGGAGACCCGGCTGGGCGTCGAGCTGGCCCGGCAGGTCGCACGGGCCAGGCCCGGGGTGGCGCTCCTGTCCAACCTGCCGATTCCGGTCCTCGCGGTGACCGCGGCGGTCCTGAAGCGGCTGCGGATTCCCTGGGTGCTGTGGCACCAGGACATCACCGCCGTAGCGCTCCAGCGCTTCGCCGCCGCCGATGTCGCGGGCGCGATGGGCGTCGCGGCGAAGGTGTTCGGCGCCGCCGAGAAGTGGGCGGCACGGCAGGCCGCGGCCATCGTGGTGATCGCCGACTCCTTCGTGCAGGTGCACCGGCAGTGGGGCACCGCCGACAAGGTCACGGTGATCCCCAACTGGGCGCCGCTGGACGAGATCGTCCCGGTGGCCAGGGCCAACGCATGGTCGGACGAGCAGCGGTTGAGCGACGTCAGAACCCTGCTCTACGCCGGCACGCTGGGCCTGAAGCACAACCCCGTGCTGTTGGTGCAGCTGGCGGAGCGCCTGCGGCAGCGGGGGGAGCGGGTGCGCCTCGTGGTCGTCAACGAAGGCCCGGCCGTGCCCGTCCTCACCGAGGCCGCCGCCGCCCGCGGGGTCGAGCTGACGCTGCTGCCGTTCCAGCCCTACCGGCGGCTGTCCGAGGTGCTGGGCACGGGCGACGTACTCGTCGTCCTCCTCGAAGCGGACGCCGGGATGTTCTCGGTGCCGTCGAAGACCCTGTCGTACCTGTGTGCCGGGCGTCCGGTGCTCGGCCTGATGCCCGCCGACAACCTGGCCGCCCGGCTGCTGCGGCAGGCCGGCTCGGCGGTCTTCCCACCGGACGAATCCTCGTTGGAGGGCGCCGCCGCCTGGGTCCAGGACGTCCTGTCCGACCCGGAACGCGCCGCGTCCCTGGGCAAGCAGAGCCGCGTGCTGGCCGAGCGGGAGTTCGCCCTGGAGGCCTCCGCCTCCCGCTTCGAGGACATCCTCACAAGGGTGACCGGCACCTCGGCCCGCTGAGCCGGCCGGATCCTGTCGGCCGGCGGACGGTCTCCCGGCGGGACACCGATCCGCCGGTGCCGTCCTCTACCTCCTGCGGGACCGGTCCCGGTACATGTCCTCCAGCCGGTCCACGACCGCGCGGATGGAGAAGACCTCCCTGATCGCCCGGTGGCCGGCGTCGACCAGCCGGCGGCGCAGCGCTTCGTCGGTGAGCAGCCGGCCGACCGCCTCGGCCAGCGCCTCCGGACTGCCGTCGGTGACCATCGCCGCCTGCCTGTCCGCCAGTTCGCCCGCGATGCCGCAGCTGCTCGTGCACACGACAGGCGTTCCCTCGGCCAGCGCCTCCAGAACGGTCATGGGAAACATCTCGACAAGACTGGGCAGCACGTACACGGTGGCCCTGCGGTAGGCCTCCAGCGCCGCGGAGTGGTCCAGCGGGCCGCCGTAGCACACCACATCGGTCAGCCCCCGGTCGGCGATGAGCTGGTTCACCTGCCCCAGCGATCCCTCGTCGGCACCGTAGAGCGTGAACCGCGCCTCCGGGATCTCCTTGTGGACCAGGGGGGCCATCTCCACGAACACCTCGGGGCGTTTGCCCGGGTGCAGCCGGGCGAGGAAGAGCACCTCATGCGGGTCGCGCCCCTGCTCGTGCCCTGCATGAGGGGACAGGCCCATGCCGTTGGCCAGCGTCACCAGCGGCGGGTGCCCGGCGCCCAGCACCGCGGGCAGGGCCCGCCGTTCCCGCTCGGTGAGCACGAGGCAGCGGCGCGCCCGCCGCAGCAGGGGGACGTAGACGCTGTCGAAGACGCGCGCGAGGGCACCGGTGCGGGGCTCGACCATGCCGTGCGTCTGGACGACGAAGTCGACGCGCCGCAGCCGGGCGACGGCGAGCGCGGCCAGGGACACGAGGTCCCTGCCCACATGGAGGTGCACGGCGTCGGCGTGCCCCATGGCCCGCCACAGATCCCACAGCAGCAGGGGGTGCATGAGGCCGAGGCACCCCTGGCCCGGGACGACGGTCCGCGCCGGGCGGGAGAGGAAGGGGACGGCGCCGAGGCGCGGCGGAGCCGGCGTCGCACCCCGCCACAACGACACCAGCCGTACGTCGTGGCCGCGTTCGGCCAGCTCCTGGAGCTGGGCGAGCGCCACGCTCGGCGGGCCGCCGAAGGTCCCGTCGTCGCTGACGAGCGTGACCACCTGGACCACTCTCATGCCCCGACCTCCTTCATGGACGCGGACGCGGCCGTCCCCTGCATGCCGCCCGCCGTCAGGACGGTGCCCGGTGCCAGGTCCCGGTGGGCCACGGCACCGGCGCCCACCACGGCGCCCTGACCGACGGTGACGCCGCGCAGGACGACCGCCCGCGCGGCGACCCAGCTGCCCGGCTCCAGGCGGACGGGTCCGTTGTCGTACTCGAACGTGGGGGAACGGCGCAGATGACTGCCCGTGCACAGCAGCGCGTTCTGCGAGACGCAGCAGTCGCTGCCGATGGTGACGGGTTCGAGGTTGATGATCCAGGCGCTCTCGCCGATCCACACGTCGTCGCCGACGTCCAGCTTCCACGGCCAGTGCACCCGCACCCCGTGCCGGATCAGCACCCGCTGTCCGATGCGGGCGCCGAAGGCCCGCAGCAGCGGCGGACGCCAGCGGTCCGGGAACCACCACTTGACGAAGACGAGGTGCTGGACGGCGAACCAGGCGGCCTGGACGAGCAGGGGACGCCCCTTGTCGTACCCGGCGCCGGTGAAGCCGCGCAGGGACCATGTCGCTGCCATGACGCTGTACCTTTCAGTAGGCGCCCTGGCCGTCCAGTACCGCTCGCACGGTGCGGGCCATCACGTTGACGTCCCCGGCCAGGGACCAGTTGTCGATGTACCGCAGATCGAGCGCGACGGTCTCGTTCCAGGAGAGGTCCGCTCGTCCGCTCACCTGCCACAGCCCCGTCAGACCCGGTTTGACGGTGAGCCGGCGCCGTTCCACCGGGTTGTACTTGACGACCTCCTCGGGCAGCGGAGGGCGCGGTCCGACCAGGGACATGTGGCCGAGCAGGACGTTGAACAGCTGGGGAAGCTCGTCGAGCGAGTAGCGGCGCAGGACGCGTCCGACGGGGGTGATCCGCGGGTCACGGCGCAACTTGAACATGTGCCCGTCGTTCTCGTTCGCCTCTTCCAGCTCGCTCTTGAGCCGGTCCGCGCCCACCACCATGGTGCGGAACTTCCACATGGAGAAGTGCGTGTTGTACCGGCCCACGCGCGTCTGCCGGTACAGGGCGGGACCGGGTGAGCCGAGCCGCACCGCCAGTGCCACGCCGAGCAGCAGGGGGGAGAGAAGGACGATCAGCAGCAGGGCGCCCAGCCGGTCCACGACGGTCTTGAACAGGGCCGGGATCCCGCGGCGCGCGGGCGGTGCGATGTGCAGCATCGTCAGCCCGGCGGCAGAGGTGGCACGCAGCCGGCGCCGTGCGACGTCGACGATGCCGGGCAGCACGACGAGGGGGCAGCCCCGGTCGTGCAGCGCCCAGGACAGCCGGCGCAGCCGCTCGCCCGACATGTGGCGGCTCACCGCCACGAAGACCAGGTCGGCGGCCAGTTCGTCGACGGCTCCGAGCACTCCCGCCGCGTCCGTCTCCGGTGGCTGCGGCGCTTCGCCGGCCAGCCGTACGCACACGGTGACACCCGAGGACACCGGGTGCCCGCCCACCGCGCAGGCGCCGACGATGACGTATCCGTGGTCGGTGCGCTGGGCGAGCTGCGCGACCACGGCGTCCACCAGGGGGCCTTCGCCGATGACCAGGACGCGGTGCAGTACGCGGGCGTCCCTGCGTGCGGCCCGCAGCCGGCGGCGGATCACCTTCTGACAGGTCGCGGTGAGCACCAGCGCGGGCAGCAGTGCGGTGAAGGCCTCGATGGGGCCGTTGTCCGGTCCGCACAGCACACGCAGCACGGCCAGGGCGCCGACCAGGATCAGCCAGTCCCTCAGGACGGCCCGCAGATCGACCGCGTCGGTGCCGACCCCGGACGCGTAGCGCTTGCTCGCCACCCCGATCAGCGGCCACAACGCGGCGGCGGCAGCGGCCAGAAGCAGCGCACGCGGTTCCCAGCCCTGGAGGACCGCCGCCGGCACGGGCAGCGCCGCCCCGACGAGATCCACACAGACGGAGAGCGCGCCGTACCCATGGACCCGTGTGACTTCGCGGTGAAGCGTCTTGTACGGCGTGGAGGAGGGCGCCTGCCCAGACACCGCGTTGGTGGACCGCCCCATGGCTCTCCTTCGGAAGCCCCCAGTCGCTCTCATCGGCCACTACTTATATCAGGCATTCTTCACAAAACAATGTCATTCGGTACGAGAGTGTGGTCGGTGACAAGGGCGTGTGATGGGCGTATGTGAGGAAAGTGTTAGGAGAGCATCATATGTGTATTATCAGGACATTGAGGAACCATCAGCCGCATCTGAGGGGCGCTTATGTGGAACAGAGTGCTGGCGGTCGGAGCTCACCCGGACGACATCGAGTTCGGCTGTGGAGGTGCCCTCTTGCGGCACGCGGCGCACGGCGCCTCGATCACCATGGTCGTCGTCAGTGACGGAGCCCTCGCCGGGGACGCCGTGGTGCGCGCCGCCGAACAGGACCACGCCGCACAGCTCCTGGGCGCCAAGGCGGTGATGCTGCACCGGCCCGACGGCCGGCTCGGGCCGCTGCGCGAGCTGGTGGACCGCCTTGAGGAGGAGATCGAGAACGCGGCCCCCGACCTGGTCTACGCGCATCTGCCCGAAGACATCCACCAGGACCACGTCAGAACGCACCAGGCCCTCAGGATCGCCGCTCGGCGCCTGGACAACGTACTGCTCTACGAGTCTCCCCGGTCCCCCCTGCTGTCATCGGGCATCAGCGTGGACATCAGCGCGGTGATCGAGCGGAAGACCGCCCTCCTCGCAGCGCACGCCTCACAGACCGGCACCCGCACCGAGCTGGGGGCCGAGGCGGTCCGCGCACGGGCCGTGCTGCACGGCAGCCGGGTCGGCTGCGCCCACGCCGAGATGTTCCAGCCACTGCGTTTCACGATGCCGCTCGGCCGCGCCGTGTGACGTCGCGGCGCGCCCCGCACGCCGCCTTGAGCGGGTGGCGCCGGTGCGGTGTTCAACGGCGGCCGGTGCGGCCTTCGGCGACGCGCCATACGGGGGACATCCCTCCCACCCGCGAGCGAGCCGCGCCGCGAGCCATGGCCTCGCGATCACCGTGGGGAGAAGCCGGTGGACCGAGGAAGGAGAGAACGATGCCGGTATTTGCCGTGCTCGCGCACACCGAGCCCCGGCTGTTCGCGCGGCTGGCCGAGCGGCTGGCGCCGTACCCGGTGGTCGTCCACGTGGACGCACGGTCGCGCGCCGCCGACTTCGCGGGGGTGCCGCGCACCACGTACGTCCGCGACCGCGTCGCCGTCCGGTGGGGAGGTTTCTCGGTCGTCCGGGCGACGCTCGCCCTGTACCGCACGGCGCTGGAGCTCGCGCAGCCCTGCGACCACATCGTTCTGCTGTCGGGGCAGTGCTACCCCGCCCGGCCGGTGCGCGCATTCGCCGCACACCTCGCCTCGGCGCCGTTCCGGCAGCACTGCCGGGCCGCCACGGTGCTCGACGACGCGACCACCGCCCGCCGGCTCCTCAAGCGGTGGTGTTTCGACGCCGTGCCGACCGGACCGGGGCCGACCGCTCTGCCCCGCGCCCTGCTGCGCAGAGGGATCACGGAGCTGACCCCCCGGCGCAGGCCCTCGGTGTTCGGTGACATCGAGCCGGTCGCGGGCAGCCAGTGGACGGCGTTGACCGCCGACTGCGTCGCGGACCTGCTCGGCAAGGCGGAGGACCCCCGCTGGAAGAACCTGTTCCGTACGACGCACGCGCCCGACGAGATGTTCTTCCACACGCTCGTCTGGAACAGCGGCTGGCGCGAGGAGGTGGAGGACCCGGTCCTGCGGCCGCGGGCCGGGCGAGGCACCGCCGACTTCACCAACTTCCACCACCTGGAACGGCTGCTCACGGGTACGCGGACGCTCGCCGATCTCCCGGCGATCGAGGCCTCCCGGATGTTCTTCACCCGCAAGGTCGCGTCAGCGCAGTCGGCGGAGTTGCTCGACGCCCTCGACGGACGGGCGTGAGCCGGGGCCCATCGGGGCAGGCCCGTCCGTCCCCTGCGCCGCCGGCTCGGATGGCGCAGCAAACGGAAGCAGAGCCGACGGGTGCCGGGCACGAGGTGTCCGGCACCCGGTGCACTACCGACGGGCCGCGGCCCGGCCTCGCCGGTACAGGACGGTTCCGGCGGCCAGCAGCGCACCGCTGGCGGCGATGGCTGCGGAGGTGGTCTCGGCGCCGGTCTTGGCCAGCTCCGGGGGCGGCGGAGTCCGCTTCGCGGGCGGTGCCTTCACGGGGACGGGCTTGGGCGCCGGGGCGTGCTTGCGGGGCGGTGGCGGGACCGTCTTGGTGGGGGGAGGCGTGGGTGTGTCCTCGCCGTAGCAGCCGCAGTCGGACCCGTAACCCGGCTCGTCGTCGCCGTAGCCGGAGCCTGCGGTGGAGCTGTCGTCCGAGCCGTAGCTGGAGCCCTGGTCGCTCGCCTTCGTCGTGGGGCTGTCGGAAGGCGGGGCCGTGTACCCCACCTCCCGGTGCGCCTGCCGCACGGCGGCCTGCGCACGAGCGATCGCCCTCAGGGCACTTGACTCACCGGGGACGGCCTGCTGGGCAGCCGTATCGCCCGACAGCACCGTGTGTGAGTCCGCCCCTGTCGCCTGCGGACCGGAGTCCGCGAACGCCCATGTGCCGGACAGAGTCAGGGCGCTTGTCGCGGCGGCGGCCACGACCAATCCCTTGGTCAGGGTCTGTCGCACTCTCGTTGTCTTTCTCTCAGGCGGGAAGGGGAAGCCGGCGTCGGCCGCTGATCCGGCCTTGTCGATTGCCGGGTTCCACAGGGTCGCCGCAGGGGACCGTGATGCCGCACGTTCACACTCGCCACGACCTGCGAACTGTGAACGAGATATGAAGGCCCGAAGATACCGAGAGGCGTGGAATGCCGGAGAATTCACCCGATTGCCCGCCCACGCCCGACGGTGAGCGGCCTCAGCCGCCGTTCAGCACCGCGTTCTGCCGCACGGTCCATGGGTCCCGGGTGCGGATGTCGTGCCCCGAATGGACGGGCGGTTCACCGGAATGAGCCCGACCGGTTGCCGAAGCCGCCGGGTGATCCCACGGTGGGCTCAGGAACCCGTCGTACCGGCGATCCGACGTACCGGCGATCCGACGCACCAGTGAAAGGAACGTCCATGGGCGGTCCACGCGCCACACCGGCAACGGCCGGCTCCCCGCCGATCAGGCCGCCACCCGCGTCCAGGCCGCCGAGGACACCGTCACCGAGGTGACCTGCCGGCCGCCTGACGAGGCGCCGACCTGGGCCGTACCGCAGCGGCGGCCCAGGGGCGAGTGTCGTGGGTGCCCCCGAATACCAGGGTCGAGGGGCGCCCTTACGACGCTCCGTCCGGACGTCGCCCGCACGTCCCTCGATCGTGTGGAGCGCAGGCCGCCGTCCTCCGGTCGGGTGAGCGAGCACCGGGCCGTCCCGTCCGGTGCCGATAAGGTCGCGCCGTGACCTCAGCCGCCGCCGACACGCGCCTGTTCCGCCCCGCCGCCCCGGGCCGTCCCGCCCGGCCCGGCGGGACGGCCCCGGCGCCGGCGCCGGAGGTCCGGGCGGTCGTCCCCGTGCCGTCCCGATCCGTCCGGGCCGGGGCCCGGCACGACGGCGCGGGCCGCGGCCCGGACGGGCTCCCCGCCTGCCGGCGGCGGCGTCCGCGCCCCGGACGGTGGCCGGCAGCCGCGGCTTCGCGCTGCTGCCGGTGGTGGTGAGCGGCGAGCCGGGACGCCGGCCTTCCGGGTCGGCACCCCGGACAAGTACAGACCCGTCGGCGGAGCTTCGCGACCAGCTGATCACTCCCGCCGGCGGCGGATCGCGCGGCGCCGCGGCAGGGCCGCCGCGGCAGGCCCGGCTCGGTGCCCGGGTCACCGGTCCGGCCGCACGTCGGTGACCGGCCGGGCCGTCCGTCGGTTACGGCATCGACAACCGGACCGGACGAGGAGTGAACGATGGTTCTTGGCGTCGGCGGAGTGCCGGGAGGCGGGCAGCGCGGGACGCCGGTCGCGGGTGGAGCGCGGCCCCGGGACAGAACGCGGCGGGACGTGACGCGGAGGCTGCTCGCCTCGGCCGTCGGCGTGGCGCTCGCCCCGGTGGCCACGGCCTGCGGACGGCCCCAGCACACCCCGGACGACGGCAGGAAGGCCGGCGCCTTCGACGAGAACTACCGGGGGCGCCACATCCGCGGCGTCGAGGTCCGCACCTCCGGCCGGGCCGCCGGCACCCAGTGGGCGGTCACGATCGACGGCCGCCCCCTGCACCTGATGCGCCGCGCCGACGGCAGCTGGCTGAGCATGGTCGACCACTACCGCTCGTACGCGACCCCGCTCGCCGCGGCCCGGGGAGCGGTCGACGAGCTGGGTCCCGACGAGCAGGTGCGCGATCTGGCACCGGGACCGATGGGCGGCGCACCGGAGCACGGGGGAGGCGGCCATGGCGTACACGCGTAAGAACATCAGCAGGCTGACCCGCAGCGAGCGGCGCCGGTTCGTGGACGCCCTGCTGGAGGTCAAACGGCGCGGCGAGTACGACGAGTTCGTACGGATGCACATCAAGTACAACACCCCCGACGGTGAACGCGGGCTCCGCACCGCCCACATGACGCCCTCCTTCCTGCCCTGGCACCGCAAGCTCGTGCTGGAACTGGAGCGGGCGCTGCGCCGGGTGGACGCGTCGGTGACGGTGCCGTACTGGGACTGGACCCGCGACCGCACGGCCACTTCGCTGCCGTGGACCGACGATCTGATGGGCGGCAACGGGCGGCGCTCGGACCGGCAGGTGATGACCGGTCCGTTCGCCTACCGATCGGGCCACTGGAAGATCACCGAGGGGGTGACCGACCGGCAGTACCTCACCCGCGACCTCGGCCGCGCCCGCAACCCGATCGAGCTGCCGACCGCCCGTGACCTGGAGTCGGCGCTGGCCGACCCGGTCTACGACACGTCACCCTGGGACTCGACGGTCACCAGGGGATTCCGCAACAAGCTGGAGGGGTGGGGGCAGGGCCGGGGCAGCGTCTCCTGGCACAACCACAACCGGGTGCACCGCTGGGTGGGCGGAGTGATGGTCGGCGGTGCGTCCGTCAACGACCCCGTCTTCTGGCTGCACCACTCCTTCGTCGACCTGCAGTGGACCCGCTGGCAGCAGCGGCACCGCGAGCACCGCTACCTCCCGGCCGAGCCGCCCGGCGCCCGCGACGCCCAGCACGGCCGGATCGTGGCCCGGCACGAGCGGCTGCCGCCGTGGGACGTGACGCCGGACCAGCTGGAGGATGTGAGCGGGATCTACCGGTACGAGTGAGGCCGCATCCGGCAGACGGCACACGGGAGGCAGCCAACTTCCCGTGTGCCTCGGCCCGTTCGCTATGCCGTTCGAGGTGTCACACGTCCCGCTGAAAAGCCGGCGACACGGCACCCGCCACTCGATCCAGGCCGGTCCTTGATCAAGTCTGTGTCTTCTGCGAAGGAGACGCTCCCGTGCGAATTACTGACATTCAGCGCTGCGAAGTCCGGCCCGGCCGGCTCGTCGAGTGGACGTTCGGCCCGGCGACCGTCGCCGCCGCGGCAGTGCTCCCGCCGGATCCTCGGCCGCCGGCGTACATCCAGGAGTCGCACATCAGAACCGCACGGTCGGTGCGCGAGGACGGACTGTTCGTGCCGACCTGGATCGGCGCGGCGTTCGATCTGCCGGGCCACGCCGAACTAGCCGCGCTCGAACGGGCGTTGCGCGGCTGGACGCTCCGGCACGAGACACTGCGCAGCGGCTTCAGATGGGCCGGTGACGACATGCACCGGTTCACGCTCGACGAGGACGACGTGTCGCTGCGCCGCGAGGTGGTCGGCGACTTCACCGACGCGGACACCCTGGTCCGGTATCTGCAGGACCGGTTCGACGTCGCGGCGGACGCGCTCGGCTGGCCGAACCTCATCTACGCGGCGGTCCTCCGCGAGGACTCCACCAGCGTGTACCTGGCCTTCGACCACACCAACGTCGACGCCTACTCCCTGCAGCGCATCCCGGACGAGATCGGCGAGTTGTACCGGGCGGGCCTCATGGGCCGGTCCGTGGCCGATCACGCCGTGGGCAGTTACGTCGACTTCTGCGAGCAGGAGCGGGCGAACGCGGACGGCATCGACGACACGCACACGATCGTCGACCGCTGGCGGGAGTTCATCGCCCGGTGCGACGGGAAACTCCCGGACTTTCCCGTCGACCTGGGGCTGCGGCCCGGTGGCACGCTGCCCGCCCAGCAGCTGCTGCGCGAGCCGCTCGTCGACGCGGACGCCGCCGCCGCGTTCGAGGCGTACTGCCGGCCCCACGGCGGCAGCATGGTGGGCGTCCTGGCCGCGACCAGCCTCATCGTGCACCAGCTCGGCGGACAGCCGGTCTACCGCACGGTCGTGCCGTTCCACACCCGGGTGAAATCCGCCTGGTCGGACTCCGTGGGCTGGTACGTCGGCGGCGCGCCCATCGAGGTGCCCGCGGCACGGGACTTCGACACCGCGCTCGCCACGGTCCGCGCCGAGCTGCAGGCCAACCGGTCGCTGGCGCGCATTCCGCTGGCCCGCGTACTGCGCCTGCTCGGCGCGGACTTCCGGCCGACCTCGCCCGACCTGTACTCGATCGTCTCGTACGTCGACGCCCGCGTCGTCCCCGGTGCGGACCGCTGGACCGGGCAGAAGGCGTACGCGCTGATCCGGGTGTCGTACGGCGACCAGGTGTGCGTGTGGGTCAACCGGCTGTACGAAGGTCTGTGGCTTGCTTGCCGTTACCCCGACACCGACGTCGCGTACAAGAACCTCCGGCGGTACATCGAGGCGCTGCGCGACCTCGTACTGTCCGTGCCCGCTCCCGATCGCATGCAGGCCGCGGAGCCGACCTGCTCTTAATACAACTGCCTTTTCCGGCATTCGTGTTGGGGCACCGAATGACAACCCGCGTCAGTGTGGCGGCAGTTGTCATCACCCGGTAATGCATTCACGCTCATGTCCCCTTTTGGACACGGATATCCGCCAAAGTGGAATACCGAGTATCGCTACTGCTAGTGTTCAGCCAGTCACGGTAGGCAATCAGCCTCGACGTACAAGCAAGAAGAGCCGAGGGTTCCATGCGCAAGCTTCAGCAGGTCGTGATCGCAGCAGTGGCGGCCGGCGGTCTGTCCGCGGTCGGCGGCGCCGCCGGTACCGCCTACGCTCACGGTGGCGGCGGGCTGGAGGTGAACGACCTCTACCGCCCCTACCAGGAGTGCAGCCCGCAGACGGTGGCCGACGGCAACCTCCCGATCGGCGTGCTCGGTCTCTCCCAGACCCTGGACACCACCTGCGGCCAGTTCAACAACGCTTTCACTGGCTGAGGTCGACGGCGTCGTCGCATGCGACGCCTCCCGCGGAACCCTTCGGGTCAGCCCCCGAAGGGTTCCGTGCACGCCGGGCCGGTTGCCTGAACCTCGAAGACGAAGACAGAGCCCGGCGTTGCCGGTTCGCGGCACACGGCGTCCGGGCGCCCCTCACAAAGGAAACGCATCCCATGCTCAGTAGGAAGAAGATCGCGGCCGTTTCGGGGCTTGTTGGCGGCCTCGCCGTGACCTGCGCCGGTCTCGCCCAGCCGTACGCCATGGCCGGTCCGGGTGTCTGTACGCGCGACCTCCAGGGCAACGTCAGCTGCATCCAGCGGATCCAGGGCGAACTGCCGGAGAACGGGGTCATGCCCCACCAGGAGAACTGCATGCCGATGCAGCCCCTGTTGCTGCCCGCCGCCCTGGGCAACGGGACGATGCGCATCGGGCCCGAGGTGACCTGCAGGGGTGTGACGCCCGACAGGGGTGACAAGCCGGACGTGACCGACCTGTTGGGGTGAGCCTGGGGCCGGACCTTCCGGTGGAATTCCTGCCGTAATCCGACACGACGTATGGAAAGATCCCAAATTGCTACCGATTGTGTGTATATGCTCACACTAAGTAGTCAAGCCAGGGCTTCCTGCCCGGGTAAGAAAGGGTCAAACCATGCGTAAGTTTCAGCGCGCCGCAGTCGTAGCCGCGGCGGTTGCGGGTCTGTCCACCCTCGGCGTCGGCGTCAGCTTCGCCGGCGGCTACGACGACACCCCTCCGCAGATCAACGCGGTGGCCAACTCGTCGGCCAACGCCGTGGCCACGTGGGGCGGTTACTTCACTCCCCAGCCGGGTGACGGTGGCCACAAGGACGCCCCCACGGGCGAGGAGGGTTACGGCCAGTACTCCGCTCCGACCGACAGCGGTCAGCAGCAGCAGCAGCAGTAGTAGAAGAACCCCAAGGTCTCGATGCGCACGTTGAGCGCGCTGCGGTCGTAGCGCATCGACACCCCTTTGGAGCACGACATGCACATCGTACGAACTGAACGTCCCTGTCCTGGATCAACTCGGACTGTTCGCCGGTGTGCTGAGTAATACCCCATGGCGAAGGCAGCCCGGACGCGCGGCAGACACCTCAGGGTGCGCGTCCGGGCTGCGGCTGTGTCGTCGCCGGACGCGCCTGACAAGGCGTCAAGGCGCTTGGTTCGACGTTCGGCTTTCTCCAAGGCCCGGGTGCGCGCCGTTCACGGCGTCGGCGTCCGGGCCTCCAATGCAAAGGAACACAAGCCATGTTCACTCGGCAGAAGATCGCGACCGTCTCGGGGCTCGTCGGAAGTCTCGCCGTGATCTGCGTCGGCGCCGCGCACGCGCACGCCGATGAACCCAGGAGCGATTGCCGGAACACCGTTCTGGGCGACACCATCTGCATGCGCAAGAGCGAGACGGACGTCGACAAGCGCGGCGCCCACGCCATCAAGCAGACGCGGGACTGCGCGGTCGCCGACCGGCCGCGCGTGCTGTTCCCCGACGACGATCTGCTGGGCGGCGGAACCAAGAACGTGGGGCCGGCTGTGGACTGCTCCAACAAACTGGAGCTGCCCAAGGGCTTCAAGAAGCCTCAGGTCAAGAAGCCCCAGGCGCCGAAGCTGAAGTTCAAGAAACCCCACATCCGTTTCTGACAGGCGATCAGAGAAATGCCGGACCGGGATCGCTCCCGGTCCGGCATTTCGACTTCATGTGACCGCGGGGGTCTTCCGGTGACATGGAATTCCCCGGTGCCCCGACCTGCGGCCGGGACACCGGGGAAAGATTCCTACTTGATTTCCTGCTTATTTTCCGACTTTTCTCGCTTACTTTCCGACCGCGTTGTTGCAGCCCATGCTCGAGCCGAGGGACGACTGCTGCGCCCCCGGGTTGCCCTCGCCGTTCAGCAGGTTGCCGCCCAGGCCGTTGGCGATGCCGACCTCTCCGAGGACGTCGACATTGGCGTCGTGCGACCTGCAGGTGGTGCTCTGCAGAACGCTGAAGCGGTCGCTGTCGCCGCCCTTGTGCCAGCCCTGGTCGGCGTGGGCGGCGCCGGCGCTCAGGAGCCCGACGCTCCCGAGGGCGGCGACCAGGACGGCAGCCTTGCGGAGCTTGTGCATGTCATCTCCGGTGGGGTGATGAAGTGGATGCGATCCGTGACAGATCGACTTCGTACGGTTATGGAGGCTAATACGAAATAACCAAGGCCAATCGGCGACGCGCCGAATTCGGAATTCCTGTCACTCTGAATGCCCATGCGCGCACAAAAAGGAACCGACCCCGAGTGTGGAGCTCGGGGCCGGTATTATTTCCCGCTTTTAGTCGCCTGTGCGACCGTGTGCTCAGAAGGCGCTGTTGTTGCAGCCCATGGTCGAGCCGATGTGGGTCGACTGGGCACCCGGGTCGCCCTCGCCGTTGAGCGCGTTGCCCAGGAGGCCGTTGAGGATGCCGACCTCGCCGAGGACGTCCAGGTTCAGGTCGTGCGACTTGCAGTTGGAGCTCTGCAGGACGCTGAACTTGTCGCTCTTCTCGCCGCCCTTGCCTCCCCAGCCGTCCTGGCCGGCGTGGGCGGTGCCGCTCATGAGGGCGATGCTGCCGACGGCCGCGACCAGGACGGCAGCCTTGCGAAGCTTGTGCATGTCATCTCCGGTGGAGTGAAGTTGATTGCGATCTATGACAGATCGACTTCTTACAGTTACGGGAGGTTAATCAGAAATAGCTCAAAACGGACAGCGACGCGCCGACTTCATGATCCCTGAGCAAAAGCACCCGAAAGCCGCAACGCATGCGAACGGGCCCTTCGGAGCGATCCCCGAAGGGCCCGTGGCTGGGCGTCGATGTCCGGCTTCTCCCCTTTTCCCAGGGGGAGTTGTACTGGTGCGCGGAGTCCGGTCCGAGGGCGGAGAGGCCCTAGTGCGCGGTCGCGTGGGCGAGGGCGTTCGACTGCATGTTGGACTGGCCGCAGTCGATGCCGTGAGTGTCGGCGGCGGCGAGTACGGCGACCGGGACGGCCGCGTTGAGCAGCGACTGCGGGCTGCACTCCTGGGACGGGCGGAAGAGGTTGCTCTGCAGGGACGAGGAGTCGCCGCCCTGTCCCGGGGTGGCCTGCGGGCTGATCTGCGGGCTGATCGACGGGCTCAGTGTCGGGTTGACCTGCGGGGTCACCTCGGCGCCACGCTGCGGGGCCTGCGGTGTCCGAGGGGCGCCATAGCTCTGCGTGCTGGCCTGGGCGGAAGTGGCCGAGTCCGCCTGGGCGTCCAGCTGCGAAACGGGGGGCGGCGCAGCGCCGTTGTAGCCGTTGTAGGCGGGCGCTGCGGCGGAGCTGGGGCCGGCGCCGACGGCGGACAGACCCCCGGCTGCTGCGACGACGAGCGCGACTTGCTGAAGCTTGCGCATGGAACCCTCGGCCCTTCATTGACCTGTGCACGGAACGTGTCGGAATACTGGTGTCTCACTGCAGCTGTTGCTGTGGTTGCTGCCCTGGGCGGCTGCGATGGACCATCGCTCTGTCCTCGTGGGGAACGACACAAGTGCCGAGCCGGATACGGCTGTCGGGCTCCGGTCACCCATTTGCCCCAGGGGTGCGCGCGCCTCGGTATCGCGTTGCGGACTCCCCTGCAATCCTGACCTCACGCGTCCGTCCGTCAATGGCAAATGGGTGACGGACTTCCGGGCCCCGTGACCGGGGCGGGGGAAATGTCGTTGCCAGCTGGGAGAGGGCAGCGATCATGGATCACGGAGGGGTAAAGGGAGTTCGCTGCCAGCTCTGGCGTAAGTCCGTGTGCGGCCCGGGAGTTACCCCCGTAACGGCGCAGTACGACCATACGAATACCGGGCCGAGTGCATACGAGACCGCACCGAATACAACGGATTTCCCTGTTCAGGTATTGAAGGGCCGAGGGTTCCATGCGCAAGATTCACAAGGCCGCGCTCGTCGTAGCGGCGGCCGGCGGCTTGTCCGCCATCGGCGCCGGCGTCAGCCATGCCGACACTCCCGTCGGATACGGCGGTGGTGCCGCTCCAGCGCCGGCTCCCGAGTACCCCGCACCCCCGTACGCGGCTCCGCAGTACGCACCTCCGCAGTACGCCATGCCCCAGTACGCGCCGCCCCAGTACGCACCTCCGCAGTACGCCGTGCCGCAGTACGCGCCCCCGCAGTACGCGCCTCCTCAGTACCCGCCGCCCCCGCCGAGCGGTCCGCACGCCGCGGCGACGGCCAACTCGCGGGGCGTCGCACAGGTCGCCGCTCCGCAGCCGTATGCCCAGCCGGTGATGCCGCCGCCTCCGCCCGCGCCGCCCGCGCCACCGCAGCAGACCGGTTACGCCGCCGCGACGGCCACGTCCCTGGGCTCCGCGCAGGCCTCCAACTCGCCGTACGCCCCCCAGCAGGCGGCCGCGCCGCAGCCGGCGGCACAGGTCATGCCCCAGGTCAGCCCGCAGTCCGCGCCGGAGGTCATGCCGCGGGTCGCCCCGCAGGTCGCCGTTCCCCAGACCTTCGGCGCGACGGAGGCCCCGCCGAAGGTCGCCCCGCAGGTGAACCCCCAGGTGAACCCCCAGGTCAACCCGCTCGTCAACCCGCTGGTCGCAGGGGCCGGCACGCCGCAGGTTCCCGGGCTCGGCCTCGGACAGGTCGCGGCGCCTCCCGTCGGCCAGCTGGGTCTTCCCCGCCTCGGCTGATCGCCCAGCCGCGCTCCGCCGCCCCTTCTCGATCTGCTGCAGATCGCATCCGCTAGACCATCGGAGAAGTAATGCGCACGTTTCACAAGGCCGTCCTCGTGGGCGCCGTCCTCGGCAGCGTCGGCACCTTCGGTGTCAGCCCCGCCTCCGCCCACGGTGAGCCGGGCCACGACCTCGATGTCACGCAGGGCATCGAATGCCGCTCGCACGACATGAACATCGATGTGCTCGGCAGCGTCGGCGCCGTCAACGGCCTCGCGGGCAACCTGCTGAACGGCGAAGGCAACCCGGGCGCGCAGCAGAGCCACCTCGGCTCGGACATGGGCTGCAACAGCAAGGCGCTCTGAGCCGGCCGTACCGCGCCGGATCGTCCCCGCAAGCACCGGGGAGGGTCCGGCGCTCTTCTGTGTGCGGGCCGTGTCGCCTCGGTGCCGGCCTGAACGACGAAAACGCCCTCCCTGAGGGGAGGGCGGAAACCGGCGCCCCCGGCAGGACTCGAACCTGCGGCCAAGCGCTTAGAAGGCGCCTGCTCTATCCACTGAGCTACGGGGGCCTGGTGTGGTGGCCTCGTGCCGGGTGCCCCGAGGGGCTGATCCCTGACGTTGCCCGGGGACAAGGATAGGGCTCCCGGTTCCCTGACCCTGTCGCTTCCCCTCCGTGGCTCGATGTGGAGGTTCGGTGAAGCGGTCCTGATAATCGCAGGCAGGTGCGATTCGTGCATCGCTTTTGGCCTCCGACGCACCGGGTGTTGTGCACTCGTTATGCCTCGACTGCGCCCGTGTCCCAATGGTTCCTTACGTCCGTTCCGTCCCCTCGGCGCGCAGACATGTCTATATGCTTCAGAATTCCCCTAAAATTGGGCATTCTTCGCATGTGGTGACCTTGGACGTAAGGCCTCAGCTGCTCGACACACTCTCCGCTCTGCGCGACAGTGTCGCCGCCACACGCTTTCCGCTGCCCCTGCCCGGGGCCGCACGTGCGCGTGCCAACCGCGACGAACTCCTCGCGCAGCTCGACGACTATCTCGTACCCCGTCTGCGAGAGCCCGAGGCGCCGTTGCTCGCCGTCGTCGGCGGCTCCACCGGCGCGGGCAAGTCGACGCTCGTCAACTCCCTCGTCGGGCGGCGCGTGAGCGAGGCGGGCGTGCTGCGGCCGACGACCCGGACGCCGGTTCTCGTCTGCCACCCGGACGACCATCACTGGTTCAGCGGGATGCGCGTGCTCCCCGAGCTCACGCGCGTGTGGGCGCACCAGCAGGACCCCGTCGACGAACTGCTGCTGTCCGAGCGCGAGACCCCCGCGCGCGTGCTGCGCATCGAGACCACCGAGACCATCCCGCGCGGGCTCGCCCTCCTCGACGCCCCCGACATCGACTCGCTGATCGCCGACAACCGTGTCCTCGCGGCGGAGCTGATCTGTGCCGCCGACGTCTGGATCATGGTCACGACGGCGACCCGCTACGCCGACGCCGTCCCCTGGCACCTGCTGCGCACCGCCAAGGAGTACGACGCCACCCTCGTCACCGTCCTGGACCGGGTGCCCCACCAGGTGGTCTCGGAGGTCTCCCGGCAGTACGGCGCCCTGCTCACCAAGGCCGGGCTCGGCGACGTACCCCGCTTCACCGTGCCCGAGCTGCCCGAGTCCGCGTGGGGCGCCGGACTGCTGCCCGCCACCGCCGTCGCGCCCCTGAGGACCTGGCTGGTGCACCACGCCCAGGACCCCGCCTCCCGGCAGCAGGTGATCGCCCGCACGGCTCACGGCCTCCTCGACTCGCTCAAGTCGCGCATGCCCGAGCTGGCCGGCGCCGTCGCCGCCCAGTACGCGGCCGCCGTGCGGCTCACCACCGCCGTGGAGACCGCCTACGACGGCGAGCACGCGCGGGTGCGCGGCCGTCTGCAGGCCGGCGCCGTACTCGCCGGGGACGCGCTCAAGCGCTGGCGGGCCTTCCCCCTGGACTGCACCCCCGGGGAACTCCTCGACGCGCTCGTGGAAAGCCTGGCCGCCCTGCTGTTGTGCTCCGTCACCGCCGCCGACGAGCGGGTCGACGAGGCCTGGCGGCACGAGCCCGCGGCCGGCGCCCCGGGCCTCGCCGGCCGTGACCGCTCCCCGGAGAGCGCCGAGCACCGCATCGGCCTCGCCGTACGGCGCTGGCGGCGGGAGCTGGAGGAGTACGCGGAGGACGAGGTGCGGGTACTGGAGCGCACATCCGCACCCGACCCCGAGGTCGTCGCCGCCGTCGTCGCCACCTCGCTGCTGGGCGGGCGCCGCACGCGCAACGTGGGCGAGGGGCTCGCCGACAAGCTCGGCGCCCATGGCGCGCTGCGGCTGCGCGACCGGGCGGCGCGCCTGCTGGCCGAGTACGTCGACCGGGTCATGCACGCCGAACGCGAGCGGCGCCTCGCCCCGCTGGACGCCCTCGGCGTCAACCCCGGACCCCAGGCCGAACTCATCGCCGCGCTGTCCGTACTGCAGAAGGAGAGGTGACCGGTGACGGCCGCCACTGATCAGGACCACATGGAGCACACCGACCGCACGGCGCGCACCGAGCACAGCGGTCACCTGGATGCCGAGGTCAGGAGACCAATGGAGCGTGGCGACCTGCTCGGGGAACTGCCGCCCCCGAGCTCGGGCGTGCCCGGCGACGCCGGCGCCGTGCCGGAGGACGGCACCCCGGGCGGTACCTCCGCCACCGCCCCCGGGAACCGGCCCGAGGGCGCGGGCGGGGATTCCGAACCGCCCGCATCGACGGCGGACGCCGACACGCCGAAGAACCCGGCCGAGGCCGACGACCGGGGCGGCGACGCGGCCACAGCCGAGTCCGAGTGCGAGTCCGGTGCCGGTGCCGGGGCTGGGTCCGGGCCCGGGGCCGTGGCCGTGGCCGAGTCCGGGGCCGAGTCGGGGTTCGGGTCGGGGGCCGGGTTCATGTCGGAGCCCGGGTTCGGGTTGGGGACCGAGTCCGGGGTCGGGTCCGAGGCCGAGGACCGTGACCGGGGGCGGCACGCGCGCGTGACGGGGGCGGACGCGGGCCCCGAGTCACAGATCCGCACGGTGCCGGCGGAACCGGCCGTCGAGCGCGAGGCGCGCGTGACGGACCAGGGCGCGGGCGGGGGCGTGCCGGACAAGAGCACCGACGCGCGCGTGACGGACAAGGCACCGGGCAGGCCTGGGCTCGGCGAGCCCGCGGACCCGGGCGCCACGGGACGGGGTACGGGGCGGGACGGGGCCGGCCTGGGGAAGGGCGCGGATGGGGGCGGTACGGGGCGGGGGTCGGGCTGGGGTGGGCTCGGGAAGGGTGCCGATGCGGGCGTGACGGGGCCGGGCAGGGCTGGTCTGGGGAAGGGTGCCGAGGCGGAGGGTGCGGGGCGGGACGGGGCCGGCCTCGGGAAGGGGGCGGACGGGGGCGTGACGGGGCCGGGTCGGGCCGTGGTCGGGAAGGGTGCCGATGCGGGCGTGACGGGGACCGGCAGGGCTGGGCTCGGGAAGGGTGCCGAGGCGCGGGTGGCGGATCAGGGCGCGGGCCGGGACAGGGCCGGCCTCGCCAAGCACGCCGACGCGGGTGGCGGTCAGCGCTCCCGCCCGCCGCACCGCACGCCCCGGCAGCCCGGCCCCAGCGACGAGGCGACCCCCCGACGCACGCCGGGCACCGGGACCGGCACCGGCACCGGCACCGACGCCGATCCCGGCACCCACGCCCGTGCCGACGCCGACGCCGACTCCACGGAGACATGGGACGACGGCCTCATCGCCCGGCGTGTCACGGACGCCGCGGCCGCCGCGCTCGCCGCCGAGCGGGAGACCACCACCCGGGGCCTGGGCAACAACCCGCCCGCCCCCCTGGCATACGACGGCCCGCTGCGCTCCCGCCTCGACGCCCTGCGCGAACTCGTCGGCCTCTCCCGCACCCGGCTGGACAAGCACACCCTCTCCGAGGCCGGCCGGGTCCTGGACGAGGCGGCCGCCCGCCGCAAGCTCTCCGGCCGGCACACCGTCATCGCCATCGCGGGCGCCACGGGCAGCGGCAAGTCGCAGCTGTTCAACGCCCTCGCCGGCGTGGCCATCTCGGAGACCGGCGTACGGCGCCCCACCACGGCCGCCCCCATCGCGTGCAGCTGGAGCGACGGCGCGGCGGGCCTGATCGACCGACTGGGCATCCCGGGCCGGCTGCGCCGCCGCCCCGTGCACAACCCGGAAACCGAGGCGGAGCTGCGCGGGCTGGTCCTGGTCGACCTGCCCGACCACGACTCCGCCGCCGTACAGCACCGCGAACAGGTCGACCGGATCCTGAAGCTGGTCGACGCGGTGATCTGGGTGGTCGACCCGGAGAAGTACGCCGACGCCATCCTGCACGAGCGCTATCTGCGGCCCATGGCCGGCCACGCCGAGGTCATGTTCGTCGTCCTCAACCAGGTCGACCGGCTGCCCGGGGACGCCGCCGACCAGGTCCTGGACGACATGCGGCGGCTGCTGGACGAGGACGGCGTCGCGCTTGGCGAGCACGGGGAGCCCGGCGCGACCGTGCTCGCGCTGTCCGCGCTCACCGGCGAGGGCGTCGGCGAACTGCGCGAGGCGCTCGGCCAGTTCGTCGCGGAGCGCGGCGCGGCGGCCCGCCGGGTCGCGGCCGACGTGGACGCCGCCGCGGCCGAACTGCGGCCCGTCTACGCCGCCGAACGGCGCGTCGGCCTCAGTGAGGAGGCGCGCGAGGAGTTCGGGGCGCGGCTCGCGGACGCGGTGGGCGCCACCGCGGCGGGCGAGGCCGCCGAGCGGGCCTGGCTGCGCAACGCCAACCGCGCCTGCGGCACGCCCTGGCTGCGGCTGTGGCGCTGGTACCAGGGGCGCGGCGACTCCACGACGGGCCGCCACGCGGTGCGCACGCAGGCCGACGAGGAGGCCACGGCACGGCAGCGCGTCGAGCAGGCGGTCCGTACGGTGGCCGACCGGGCCTCGGCCGGGCTGCCGGGGCCGTGGGCGCAGGCGGTGCGCGAGGCGGCCGTACGCGGCTCGCAGGGGCTGTCGGAGGCGCTGGACGAGCTGGCGGCGCGGGCCGGACTGCCTCCGGGCCGGCCGCCGCGGCCCGGCTGGTGGCCGGCCGCGGTGCTGGTCCAGGCGGCCATGACGCTGCTGCAGATCGTGGGCGGGGTGTGGCTGGCGGGCCAGATCGCCGGCGTCATGGCGCCCAACCTCGGGGTCCCGGTGCTGCTGATGCTGTGCGGGATCATCGGCGGGCCGCTGGTGGAGTGGGGCTGCCGGATGGCGGCCAGAGGACCGGCCCGGCGCTACGGCCAGGAGGCGGAACGGCGGCTGCGGGAGGCGGCCGCCGGCTGCGGCCGGGCCCGGGTGCTCGACCCGGTGGCGGCGGAACTGCTGCGCTACCGGGAGGTGCGGGAGCAGTACGCACGGGTCGTGCGGACCGGGTCGGGGGTGCGGGTCGGCTGAAGGGCCTGCTGAGGGGGCGCCTGCCGATGGGGAGCCGAGGGGTCGGCCCACGGGTGCTGAGGGGCCGGCCGAGGGGGCTGCCGACGGGCCCGTGGGCGGGCCGATCGAGGAGCGGATGCGGTCACCGGGGGTGAAGGCGGTGGCGGGGGCGGGCGTCACCCGTGCAGGTGGCGGGGTTTTCCACAGGTGCATGGTCGTCCACAGCGCTCAGCGGGCCCGGCCCGACGGAGGCAGTCTGGGGTCGCGGCGATCGCACGGCGGGACCGGCCGGAGGACGGCGGGAGCGGCGCGCGATCGGCGGGACGTGCGGGCACGTACGGCGGTCGTACGTGCCGGCGCGGCAGACGCAGCCGTACGGGACGGGCCCGTACGTGTGTCCGCCCGGCCATGCCGGGCCGGGCGGGGGAGGGGAGCGAGGACATGAACGAGACGATCGTCTGTGTGGTGGGCAATGTGGCGACCGCGCCGGTGTACCGGGAGACACCGGCGGGTCAGTCGGCCCGGTTCCGGCTGGCGGTGACCGCGCGGTACTGGGACCGGGAGAAGAGCGTCTGGACGGACGGGCACACCAACTTCTTCACGGTGTGGGCCAACCGCCAGCTCGCGGTCAACGTGACGGCGTGCGTCGAGGTGGGCCAGCCGGTGGTCGTACAGGGCCGGCTGAAGGTGCGCACGGAGGTGCGCGACGGACAACAGCAGTGGGCCTCCGCCGACATCGACGCCGTGGCGATCGGCCACGACCTCTCTCGCGGTACGGCCGTCTTCCAGCGCGCGGGCAGGCCGGAGGCACCTGCGACGGCGAACCGGCCGGAGCCGAACTGGGAGACCCCACCCGGGCCTGCCGGCACACCGGACGAGGAAATGACCCAAAGGGCGCCCCAAGCCATGGCGGTGACATGACGTCAGCGATGGTACGAACGGGTTGATTTGTCGATATGCCCAGCTCATGGACGGTCCCGGCGATAACGATTGCGGATCGGATCGCCCATCGGATCATCCGACCGGCCGGAGAGGCTCCGCCTGATCCATAGGATGCCGGGCGTGCCCCTAGGGGCTGCCGATTCTGCTGGTGGGACCGTCCCCCACGTCCAACGGGTCCTGCTCGAAGGGGAATTCTGTGCTTGCTGCGTTCTGTGGGCTCCGCCGTTCCGCCCAAGCGGCCCGCGTGGCCGCCGCCGCGTCGGCGTCCGGTCTGGTGGCGGCCGGTGTCCTGTCCGGCGCCGGTTCGGCAGCGGCCGACGAGAGACCGCAGACCCAGGGCGGGGCGACGGCCACGATCAACGGTCTGAAGACCTACGGCGAGGCCGTGATCCACCAGGACGGCGGCGACCAGCATGTGCAGGCCGGCCTGTTCGAGATGTCCGTCGACGGCGGCGGCACCCTGCAGACGTACTGCGTCGACCTCCACAACCCCACCCAGCGCGACGCCCACTACCAGGAGACGCCCTGGAGCGGCACCTCGCTGGGCGCCAACAAGGACGCCGGCCGGATCCGCTGGATCCTGCAGCACTCCTACCCCCAGGTCAACGACCTCGCCGCGCTCGCCCGCCAGGCGGGCGCCGGCGCTCTGACCGAGCAGGACGCGGCGGCCGGCACCCAGGTGGCCATCTGGCGGTACTCCGACGGAGCGAAGGTCGACGCCGTCGACCCGCAGGCCGAGAAGCTCGCCGACTACCTGCAGAAGAGCGCCCGCGACCTCGGCGAACCGCAGGCCTCGCTCACCCTGGACCCGCCCGCGGTCTCCGGGCGGCCGGGCGGCCTGCTCGGACCGGTGACCGTGCACACCAACGCGGGCACGGTCGCGGTGAGCCCGCCGGCGGACGAGGCCACCAGCGGGGTGCGGATCACCGACAAGACCGGCAAGGCGATCACCTCCGCGAAGGACGGCAGCCGGCTGTACTTCCACATCCCCGAGGACGCCTCCGCCGGCACCGCCCAGCTGACCGTGCAGGCGTCGACCACCGTGCCCGTGGGCCGTGCCTTCGCCTCCGACAGCCGCAGCCAGACCCAGATCCTGGCCGGCTCCAGCGAGTCCACGGTCTCCGCGACCGCAACCGCCACCTGGGCCGCCGAGGGTGCCATACCGGAGCTGTCGGCCCACAAGGACTGTGCCGGGAGCGGCGTGGACATCGTCGCGGCCAACAAGGGCGACAAGCCCTTCACTTTCGAACTGATGGGCGCCGAGCACACCGTCCCCGCGGGCGCCTCCCGCACGGTGACCGTCCCGCTCCAGGAGGACCAGGCCTACGACTTCACGATCACCGGGCCGCACGGCTTCAGCCGCCGCTTCACCGGCGTCCTCGACTGCCGGACGCAGGGCGCGATCACGACACAGACGGCCAAGGTCCACAACGAGCCCAGCCCCGCCACGGTGGCGGGCGGCACCACAGCACCCGACACCGACCTCGCCGCGACGGGCGGCTCCGCGATCACCCCGCTGATCGCCGGTGTGGCCATCGGGTTCGTGGTGATCGGCGGGGCGGTCCTGGTGGTGCTGCGCAAGCGCGAGCAGCCGGGCGACTGACGGTCCGGCGGGGCTGCACGGCGGCCCCGGCATCCGGAGCCGACCGGCAGCAGAAAAGAGTGCCGGTCGGATGCAACCTCCCCCCGAGCCCGTGCGTATAGGAGGCGATACCGCACTTCACTTGGGGGGACCTCATGCATTTGGACCGTTCGGCCGGTCGGACCGCCGGCCGTCTCGCCGCCGCTGCCGCGGCCTGTATCGCCCTGCTCTCGGCCGTCGGCTGCTCGGCGGACGTGGGTACCGGCGTGCGTACGGTCGCCGATGCACCGGGTGCGCGGACCCCCTCGGCGGCCGCGAAGGCCAAGGGCGGGAAGGACGGCACGGGCAGGGCGTCCGAGGCGCGTCCGGCTCCGTCCGTGCCGGAGCCCGCTGTCCTGGCGCAGGCGCGGGTGAACGTGGCCGACGGGCAGACGGTGGGGGTGGGTATGCCGATATCCGTGACCTTCTCCCGGCCGGTTCCCGCCGCCGAGCGCAAGGCCGTGGAGAGCTGGCTGCGGGTGCAGACCTCGTCCGGCACGCCCGGCGCGTGGAGCTGGGTGAAGGACCAGAGCCTCCTGGACGGGCAGCGCGTCGACTTCCGCCCCCGGACCACCTACTGGCAGTCCGGTACCAAGGTCGGTCTGCGTCTCGGTTCGCACGGCGTCCGGCACTTCACCATCGGCCGGTCACTGGTCGCCACGGTCGACGCGCGGACGCACGAGATGACCGTCCGCACCGGCGACACGACGAAGCGCATCCCGGTCACCACCGGGGCGCCGGGCCTGGACACCTGGAACGGGACGATGGTCGTCATGGACAAACAGTCCAGGGTGCTCATGGACTCCCGCACCGTGGGCCTGGGCAAGGAGTACCGCGGCACCTACTTCTGGGCCGTGCACCTGACGACGTCGGGGACGTACGTGCACCAGAACCCGCGGGCCGACACCGAGGCCGGACACCGCAACGTCACCCACGGCTGTGTCGGCCTGGCCACCGACGGCACCGCCCGGCGCTTCTACGACCAGGTACGGGTCGGTGACGTCGTCACGGTCACCGGGGCCGACAAGGCGACCGTCGCCGCCGGCAACGGCTACGGCGACTGGAACCTGACCTGGAAGCAGTGGCTCGCGCACAGCGCCACCGGGCAGAGCACGACCGCATGACCCCCGCCGCACCGGCCCCGCACGGCGCGCCCCGCGCCGTGAGAGAGAGCACGACAAGGTGACCGAGGACGAGTTCGACCTCTTCTACACGGCTGCCTACCCGCGTCTGGTCGGCCAGCTGTACGCCCTGACGGGGGATTACGCCGAAGCCCAGGACGTGGTGCAGGAGGCGTTCGTACGCGCCTGGGACCGCCGTTCGTCCGTCCTGACCGGCGACCGGGTTCCCGAGGCGTGGATCCGCACGGTGGCACACCGTCTGGCGCTGAGCCGCCGGCGGCGGGCGCGCCGCTGGTGGGAGCTGGTGCGGGGCGAGTCCGCGCAGCGGCCGGTGCCCGAACCCGGCCCGGACCACGTGGCGTTGGTCGCCGCTCTGCGGCGCCTGCCCGAAGCCCAGCGGACCGCGATCGTGCTGCACCACCTGTGCGATCTGAGTGTGGAGCAGGTGGCCGCCGAGACCGGCGTGGCCGTCGGCACCGTCAAGGCACGGCTGTCACGCGGCCGTTCCGCACTCGCCGCTCACCTGGTGAGCGAGGAATCCCACCCGACGGAGGAAGCCTGTGTCTGACCAGCCGCCACCACATCCCCTGACCGAGGCGGAGCTGTCCGCCCGGCTCCGTGACCTGGCCGCGCACGGCGCGGCCCCGGCCCCGGCCACAGGGGCCCAGGTGAGGAGCCGGGCGCAACGCCGCCGCCGCGGCCGACGCGTTGTGCTCTCCAGCAGCGCGCTGGCGGCAGCGGCCCTCGCCACCGTCACCTCCGGCGCCCTCGGCTCCTCCGCCAAGCCGGCCACGCCCCCCGCGACATCCGTGTCCCACACCCCCACACCGGCCCCGTCCCCGGCACCCGTCCAGCGGGTGACGATCGACCTGGACGCCCACACCCTGACCATCAAGGGCAGGAGGTTCCCCATCAGCGCGCCGCAGAAGAACTGCCCGATCGGCGAGAAGACGGTCACCGTCACCGCCAAGTACCCCACCCTCACCCTGCGCCCCTACGTGATCACCAAGTATCCGGACGTCAAGCAGTGGGCGATCACCTTCACCGACCGCAGTCACCACCAGCGGCTCCTGATGTGGGCGCTGGACCCCTCCGCCGGTCTCGCCAGCATCGGCGACGACGCCCCGCCCGGCTCCATCGCCCTCGCACCCGAAGCCGGGAAGTGGGTGTACGACGCCATCAAGCCCGGCGCACGTGTGGAGATCAAGGGCCGCCAGGCGAAGAGCGCGGACCCGGGCTCCACATGCACCGACCGCCAATCGATCACCCGCGCCCCCTGACGCCGGCCCACCGACGCACAGGCCACCGTCGCCACCACTGGCAGTTTCGACGGCAGCCTACTTCGAACACGCGTTTGCGGTTGCTGACGACGGACGCATCGGGAGTGGGGCCAAGGGCGTGCAGACCGGGCAGGCGGCCCCGACGAGTTCGACCAGGCCCACGCCCCCTGTGGGCGCGACGATCTTCGACCAGTTGTTGGCCACCCAGACTCCGTGCAGGCACGGTGCGTGCCGATACGGCAGGCAGTCGACCGGTAGGGGATCCACGGCGATCAGGGGCGGCCCGTCGAGACGGCGGACATCGTGCTGCCCGCCGCACACTGCGAGATCGTCCACGAGATCCCGATCAACCGTTAGGCGGCGCCGTCGGCAGCGAGCCAATCGCCGAGCGCCGAGAAGTCGGCGTCCACGAGTCCTTGAGCCGGATCGACGCGATGAAGCAGCGACGGACCAGGATGTTGGGCATCGACCCACAAGCGATCCGTGGCGCTGATTTCGTCGTCGACCCAGATGAACGGTCGACCGTCGGCCCATTCGACCAAGGGGCGGGTCTTCCAGTGCAGGCCGCGGGGTCCCTCGTCGGCGCCGGCGTCCGGCCATTCCACCACGGGCAGCCTCGGCAGTCCCAGGCGCGGAGCGACGGCCTCGTTCGCATCCTCCATCCACGTTGTGGCCCACACGAGAGGGCAGTCCAGGGCCAGGAGGCGCGATCCGATGCCGGGGTCCAGCCGATCAAGCAGCGGGTTGCCCTGATCGACGGACGTCGGGGAGCCGTACGACGCCCCGAACGGGATGAGCGGCCCGTCGACGTCGAGGAAGAGGACGGGGCGCCCCGCTGCGCTGGTCACAGCGGCACGATAGCCCGGCGCGGTGGTGGCGGGACTCTGCTTCCCGGGCCGTCCCTGGGCCCTCCGAGGGTGCCCGAGGCCGCCCAACGGCGACCGACAGCGACAGACGAGCCACCGCCGCGAGCCACGAAACCCCAGGTCACAGCCCCCGGACCAAACGGGTTAACACCCAAGGCTGGCGTTCAGGCAAGATGGGGTGTATCTGCCCACTGCCTGATTTCAAGCTGCCGGACGGTTTCTCTTGGCTGAGTTCATTTACACCATGCGCAAGGCGCGCAAGGCGCACGGCGACAAGGTGATCCTCGATGACGTCACCCTGAACTTCCTGCCGGGGGCGAAGATCGGCGTCGTCGGCCCGAACGGTGCCGGTAAGTCGACCGTGCTGAAGATCATGGCGGGGCTGGAGCAGCCGTCCAACGGTGACGCCTTCCTCTCGCCCGGCTACACCGTCGGCATCCTGCTGCAGGAGCCCCCGCTCAACGAGGAGAAGACCGTCCTGGAGAACGTCCAGGAGGGTGTCGCCGAGATCAAGGGCAAGCTCGACCGGTTCAACGAGATCGCCGAGCTGATGGCGACGGACTACTCCGACGCGCTGCTGGAGGAGATGGGCAAGCTCCAGGAGGAGCTGGACCACGCCGAGGCCTGGGACCTGGACGCCCAGCTGGAGCAGGCCATGGACGCCCTCGGCTGCCCGCCCGGCGACTGGCCCGTCACCAACCTCTCCGGTGGTGAGAAGCGCCGCGTCGCGCTGTGCAAGCTGCTGCTGGAGCAGCCCGACCTGCTGCTTCTCGACGAGCCCACCAACCACCTCGACGCCGAGTCCGTGAACTGGCTGGAGCAGCACCTGGCCAAGTACCCGGGCACCGTCGTGGCCGTCACCCACGACCGGTACTTCCTGGACAACGTCGCGGGCTGGATCTGCGAGGTCGACCGCGGCCGCCTGCACGGCTACGAGGGCAACTACTCCAAGTACCTGGAGACCAAGGCCGCCCGCCTCAAGGTCGAGGGCCAGAAGGACGCCAAGCGGCAGAAGCGGCTCAAGGAAGAGCTGGAGTGGGTGCGGTCCAACGCCAAGGGGCGGCAGGCCAAGTCCAAGGCGCGTCTCGCCCGGTACGAGGAGATGGCCGCCGAGGCCGAGAAGATGCGGAAGCTGGACTTCGAGGAGATCCAGATCCCGCCGGGCCCGCGCCTGGGCAACGTCGTCGTCGAGGTCGACAACCTCAGCAAGGCCTTCGGTGAGAAGGTCCTGATCGACGACCTGAGCTTCACCCTGCCGCGCAACGGCATCGTCGGTGTCATCGGCCCGAACGGCGCCGGCAAGACGACCCTGTTCAAGATGATCCAGGGTCTTGAGCAGCCCGACTCCGGTTCGATCAAGGTCGGCGACACCGTCAAGATCTCCTACGTCGACCAGAGCCGCGCGAACATCGACCCCAAGAAGACGCTGTGGGCCGTCGTCTCCGACGAGCTGGACTACATCAACGTCGGCCAGGTCGAGATGCCGTCCCGGGCGTACGTGTCCGCGTTCGGCTTCAAGGGCCCGGACCAGCAGAAGCCGGCCGGTGTCCTCTCCGGTGGTGAGCGCAACCGCCTCAACCTGGCGCTGACCCTCAAGCAGGGCGGCAACCTGCTGCTCCTCGACGAGCCCACCAACGACCTCGACGTCGAGACGCTCTCCAGCCTGGAGAACGCGCTGCTGGAGTTCCCCGGCTGCGCCGTCGTCGTCTCCCACGACCGGTGGTTCCTGGACCGGGTCGCCACGCACATCCTCGCCTACGAGGGTGACTCCAAGTGGTTCTGGTTCGAGGGCAACTTCGAGTCGTACGAGAAGAACAAGATCGAGCGGCTCGGGCCGGACGCCGCGCGTCCGCACCGCGCCACCTACAAGAAGCTGACCCGGGGCTGATCGATCTTGCGCCACATCTACCGCTGCCCGCTGCGCTGGTCGGACATGGACGCGTACGGACATGTCAACAACGCGATCTTCCTCCGCTACCTGGAGGAGGCCCGTATCGACTTCCTGTCCCGTCGCGGCACGGAGTCCAAGCAGGGTTCCGTGGTGGCGCGCCATGAGATCGACTACAAGCGGCAGCTCGTCCACCGGCCCACGCCCGTGGACATCGAGCTGTGGGTCACGGAGATCAAGGCCGCGTCCTTCACCGTCTCCTACGAGGTGAAGGACGAGGAGGCCGTGTACGTGCGCGCCCGCACCGTCGTGGTGCCGTTCGACTTCGACCGGCAGCGGCCGCGCCGGATCACCGCCGAGGAGCGGGAGTTCCTCCAGAAGTACCAGGACGACGCCGACGAGGAGGCCGTCGCCGCATGACGGTGCTGCACCTGGCCGACGAGACGGAGGCGGCCGACCTCGCCGCCTTCCTCTCCCGGCTGCTCCACTACGACCGTGGAGCCGCGGTGCGCCTGCAGGCGGCCGGCACGGCGCTCGCCGTCTTCGGCCGCCCGCCGTCCTTCGAGGTGCTGGCCGTACGCGCGGTACGGCTGGCGAAGCCGTACGAGAACGGGCTCGACGTCACCCTCGACGTGACCGTCTCCGCCGGTGAGCTCCTGGAGTCCGTGGACGAGCGCGCGGCCACGGCCGCCGTACCGGCCGCGGTCACCGGTCCGCCGTGGGCCGGGGTGCTGCCGCCGCGCGGCGGATGGCAGGCCGAGCCGGGGCTGCCCGCCCCGGACGCGCTGCGGGCGACCGTCGCCGCGGCGGTCACCGAGTTCCGTTCCCGTACGGAGGAACTGGCTCCGGACGGCCGTACCCGCGCGGAGCTGGACCGGATCGGGCGGGACATCTGGTCCCGGGAGGTCGGGCGGACCGGGCTTCCGGTGCGGGCCGTGCACGCCGCCCAGTCCCTGGGCTTCCTCAGGCCGGGCGCCGATCCGGCCGACACCGGGCTGTTCTCCTCCGGGGCGTGGCTCCGGCTGCGCACCCCCTACGGATCCGTCGCGGTACGGCGGGCCGGGCTCGGCTCGCTGGGTGTCAGCGTGCGCTGAGCCACCGGTTTCACGCCGCGGGAAGCGGCCGGCGGCCGGCCGCGCTCCAGTTCGTCAGTCCGGGGTGTTGACCATCGACGCGGCGGCGTACGTCAGGTAGTTCCACAGCGTCGTCTCGTGCTCCTCGGACAGGCCGAGTTCGTCGACGGCCACCCGCATGTGCCGCAGCCAGGCGTCGTGCGCCGCACGGTCCACGGTGAACGGGGCGTGCCGCATGCGCAGCCGGGGGTGGCCGCGGTTGTCGCTGTAGGTGGTGGGGCCGCCCCAGTACTGCATCAGGAACAGAGCGAGGCGCTCCTCGGCCGGGCCCAGGTCCTCCTCGGGGTACATCGGCCGCAGGAACGGGTCCTCGGCGACTCCCTCGTAGAAACGGTGGACCAGCCGACGGAAGGTCTCCTCCCCGCCGACCTGTTCGTAGAAGGTCTGCTCCTGAAGCGTGCCGCGCCGAATCTCATTCACGTCCCCTATGGTCTCAGACCGGGTGACCGAGGTCCCGAGCCTTAGGACCCGCCGGCCGGCTCGCCCCTACTGTGGACCCATGGGCGCCTACGACACCGAGACCGACCGCCTGGCCGCCGTCGCGCGGGCCGCGCTGGTGCGGGAGATCGACGCCGACGGGGTCTTCGCCGGGGACCCGGTGTGGCGGGAGACGTTCGCGGCGGTGCCCCGGCACCTGTTCGTGCCGTACTACTACGTCGCCGGTGCACGCGGCTATGAGCGCCGCTGGGGAGAGAGCCCCGACCCCGAGGCCCGCGCCCGCTGGGTACGCGGCGCCTACGCGGACGTACCGCTCGCCACCCGGCTGCGCGACGGTGAGCTGGTCTCCTCCAGCAGCCAGCCCTCCCTGATGGCCCTGATGCTGGTCGCGCTGGAGGTCGAGGACGGCAACCGGGTCCTGGAGGTGGGCGCCGGCACCGGCTACAACGCCGCCCTGCTCGCCCACCGGCTCGGCGACGACGACCTGGTCACCAGCATCGACCTGGAACCGGAGATCACCGAGTCGGCCCGCCGTCATCTGGACGCGGCCGGATTCCACCCGGCCGTCGTCACCGGCGACGGCGCGCGCGGGGTCCCCGAACGCGCCCCCTTCGACCGGATCATCGCCACCTGCGAGCTGTCCACGGTCCCGCGCGCCTGGCTCGCCCAGTGCCGCCCCGGCGCCCGGATCCTGACCCCACTGGCCACCGGTCTGCTCGCGCTCACGGTGCGGGACGCGGCGCACGCCGAGGGCCGTTTCCTGTCCTCGGCCGCCTACTTCGTACCGCTGCGCGGCGAGGGCCGGGCGCAGCCGGAGGGCGTGTCGCTCGCCGGGCTGCCGGGCCGGGCCCGCGAGCAGGAGACGTTCCGCTTCCTGCTCGCCCTGACCCGGGGCACCCTCGACCCCCACGAGGCCTACGCGCTGTGGGAGCGCGAGGGCATGCCGGAGCGCGACCGGTACGGCGTCACGTTCGCCGGCGAGCACACCTGGGCGTGGCTGGACGAGCCGGAGGGGCCGTACGCCTGGTCCCTGCCGTGACCCGTCCCGCCGTGGCGCTCAGCCCCGGCGGATGGTGATCGTCGTCCAGGCGCCCACGTGCACCCGGTCGCCGTCCTGCAGCGGAACCGGCACGAACGGCTGGATCGGTTCCTCGGACATGTTGACCGTGGTGCCGTTGGTCGAGTTCTGGTCGACGACCGCCCAGCTGCCGTCCGGCTGCTGCACCAGTACCGCGTGCTGGTGCGAGACGCCCGGGTCCTCCGGCGGCACCGACAGGTCGATGTCGGGGGTGTCGCCGGTGGAGTGCCGGCGACGGCCGATGGTGATCTGGTTGCCGCTGAGCGTGCGCTGCTGCTCGGGCGAGTACGCGGGCAGGTTCAGACCCGCGGCCTCGGGGCCCGAGCGGTGCATCATCGCCATGAAGTACGCGCGGTCCGGGCCGATGGTCGCCGTCCAGGTGGCCGGTCCCGCGGGCTGGTGCGGGAAGCCGGGGCCGCCGGGCGGCGCCTGCGTGGCGCCGGGCTGCGGGTAGCCGTATCCGCCGGCCGGGCCGCCGCCGGGACCCTGCGGCTGCCCCGGTCCCGCGGGGTTGGCGGACGACGGCGGGGAGATCACCCAGTCGTCGTCACCCCCGCCGAACGGCGGGCCGCCGGCCGGGGGCCGGCCGGTCTCGTGCGGGAACGCGGGCGGCGCGGGCGGCCCGGACTGCTGGTACGCCTGCGGGGCACCGCCGGGACCGGCACCGGGACCCGCGGGCGGCGTGGGGCCGGGCGGCGGGGGCACCGGACGCGAGGGGTCGCCGAAGCCCGAGGGGCCGGGCGCGCCGGGGCCGCCCTGGGTCGGCGCGGGCGGAGTGGGGCCGCCGGGACCGGAGGGCTCACGGCCGAACGGGCCGCCGGGACCGGACGGCTCGCGACCGAAGGAGGGCGGACCGGCGGGACCACCGGGGCCGGGGCCCTGCCCCTGCCCGCCGCCGAAGCCGGAGGGACCACCGAAACCACCGGGAGCACCAGGACCACCGGGCCCCTGACCCTGCCCCGGACCGCCGCCGAAACCGGACGGACCGCCGGGACCCCGACCCGGGCCGCCGAAGCCGGAGGGACCGGAAGGACCGCCCGGACCCGAGGGGCCGGGGGAGGCCGGCGGTCCCGACGGGCCGCGGTCGCCGCCGAACGGCGTCGGGCCCGACGGCTCGCTGCCGAAGGACGGGATCGGTTCGGCGGGCCGGTTCACCTGCGAGGGCCGCGAGCCCTGGTACTCGTACCCGTCACCGCCGCCGTACGTCGCGCTCGGCGGCTGGAACCGCGGCTGCGGTGAGCGCGGCGCGGCCGGGGTGTACGAGGTGGCCGTGTTGGTCAGGAAGTTCCACCGGCACTCCTCGCAGAAGGGCGCGCCGCCCTCGCGGGGCGTACGGCACTGCGGGCACAGCTCCGGCTCCGGGGCCGACGCAGCCGGCGGGCGTCCGCCGGCCGGGCCGCCCTGCGGGGGCGGGAAGCCGTAGCCACCCGCGGGCGGGGGCGGCGGAGGGGGTGGAGGTACGGCACCGGCCATGCGGTGACCGCAGACCTCGCACCAGTCGTCGGAACCCGACTGGTGTCCGTTCGGGCAGGTCGGCATGTCGGCGCTTCCCCTTCTCCGGATGTTCTACTGGGTCACTTCTTTACACGAACAGTCTTTGTGGACCGGGTCTCCAGAGTCATCTCGTCCGCCTCCGCGACCCTCGTCTTCAACCGCACAGTACCTGTCGCGGCATCGACCACGTCCACCACCTTCGCAAGCAGTTTCGCAGTATCGGCGTTCCCGGAGGCGTTGGCGAGCTGAACGGCGCGCCCCAGTTTGGCCGTTGCTCCATCGAAATTGCCCGCTTTGCGAAGGTCGAGGCCTTGCTGGATGGCTTGTGCCAGTTCGGCCTGCCCGGTGTAGTGGGCGACTTGGGGGTTGATCGAGGTCGAGGCCGTCATGTCGTCGGTCCACACGGCCCGCACCAGGCCCTGGGCGCCCAGGTTCTGTACCGATCCGTCCGGTTGTGGCACGACCAGCGAGACCCGGGCGGCAAGCATTTCCTGGCCCAGGCCGGCCGGCGGGACCTGAACGCACAGGTGGTAGTCGCGGGACTCGTCGCCCCAGGACCCCGTCGGGTAGTCCCCGGCACGCGGTCCGGCCTCGGTGCGGCGGGCGGTCAAGTCCTCGACGGAGGGCGCCACTTGCTTGACGAAGCGGATGCTCGTGCCGACCGGCGTCCACACCCTGAGCGAGACGTCGGCGACCTCCTTGCCCATCGCCGTCTCCATCATCCGCCTGAAGTCGGCGGCGAGACCGGCCGGGTCGGCGACGATGTCGGCCGTGCCGAGCAGCGCGGAGGCGATCCCTGTGACTTCTTTCACTTCCCAGTCGGTGCCCACACCCCGCGCGTCACAGGTGAACCGTCCGGCACAGGCCTCCAGCGTGGCCCTCAGATCCTGAGGCGACTCGTGTTCGTTGCGGCCGTCGGTGAGCAGGATGCCGTGCCGGATGGTGACGTCCGCCGAGTTCAGCAGCCGGTCCGCCAGGCGCAGCCAGGTGCCGATGGCCGTACCGCCGCCCGCGCTCAGCCGGCGCAGCGCCTGCTTGGCCTGCTCGCGGGTGGCGGCGTCGGCGACCGCGAGCCGTCCGCCGCCCGGATAGACCTCCTTGGCCACATGCGTGCCGCCGATCACCGAGAAGTGCGTGCCGTCGCGCAGGGCGTCGATCGCGGCGGCCGTGGCGTCCCGGGCGCCCCGCATCTTGGTCGGCGGGTAGTCCATGGAGCCGGAGCAGTCGACCATGACCGCCACTGCGGCGGACGGGCCGTGGCCCTGCCGGTACACCGGAGCCACGGTGCTGCCGATGGTGCCGCCGCCGGTCGCCGTCACGGTGACGACGGCGTTGACCTCGCGCCCGCCCTCGGGCAGGTACTCGTTCTGGTAGACGTCCACCGAGAACTGCGGCACCTGCGACTTCGCGAAATTGGCCATGCGTACTCAAATCCCCCTAGACCGCCCTGCCGGCAGGGCGACGGCTGTGACAGGACCGGTCCCCTCCGGTCCTTCGAGGCTCCCCGCGTCCGCGGCCTCAGGCCGATCCTGCCCCCTGGGGCGGTGCCGGGAACGGCACGACGGCCACTGTTACGTTGTCGTGGCCCCCGCCGTCCAGGGCGTGGCCGACCAGCACCCGGGCGCTGTGCAGCGGGCGCGCGGCCGCGTCCGGGGGGACGACCTCGGACATCTCCTCGGCCGTCTCGGCGTAGTTCCACAGGCCGTCGGTGCACACCACCACGACGCCGGAGCGGTCCGGCTTGAAGGACGCGGTGTGCGGCTCCAGTTCGTAGGCGTCCGCACCGAGCCAGCCGGTGATCGCGTGGGCGCGTTCGTCGGCGTACGCCTCGGCCTCGCTCATCAGGCCGGCGGCGACCATCTGCGCGGCCCAGGAGTCGTCCTCGGTGAGCCGGGCCGCGGGCGCGCCGCGGTCGTCGGGCACCCAGTAGACGCGGCTGTCACCGACCCAGCCGACGACCAGCAGTCCGGCGGCGACCACCGCGCCGACGATCGTGCAGGCCGGGGCGTTCTGCTGCGGGGCGTGCTCGCGGGCCGTGGCGGGTTCCTCGGCGAGCGCGTTGACGGCCTGCGCGGCGGCGACGATCGCCTCGTGCATCGCCGTCTGCGGATGCGTGCCCCGCGGCAGTGCGGCCAGCAGGCTGTCACCGGCGGCCTGGGACGCGGCCGACGACGCGTCGTCGGGGCGGGTGGCGGAGGACACGCCGTCGCAGACGATCGCGAGGACGGCCGGGGTGCCGTCGGGCAGCGTGGTCCGGCCGATGGTGAAGGCGTCCTCGTTGCGGTGGTGGCGCAGGCCCCGGTCGCTGACGGCCGCCACCGGGCCCGACTCGCGCTCCACGTGGTCGCGTTCACGGGGCTGGGCGTGCCCGCAGTTCTCGCAGTAGCCGTCGCTGTCCACCCGGCCGGCCCGGCAGGCCACGCACAGCTGTGCCGGCTCCTCGGGCGCGGCGGTGTTCTCGGGGCTCTCGGCCACGCGCGGATCGGGTGCCTGCAGCGGGTACTCCTCGGGTTCCTCGGGCCGGTCGAAGCGCACCCCGGAACCGGCTTGCTGCCCCGCACCACCCTGCGGACCGGACTCGTGCTCGGGCAGCGGTGTGCCGCCGGAGTCGGTGCCGGGCAGGTCGGCCGGCAGATGCACCGCCGGCGGGGTGCCGGAGCTCTCCGGCTCGGGGGCGGGCCAGTCCACGCCGTCCCCGAGGGAGCCGGCCGCGGAGCCGGTCATGGTGAGCGTCGGATGGTCCTGCGGCGGCGCGGGTACGACGGAGAGGTCGTACCCGCACGCTCCGCAGAAGAGGTCGCCCGACTCGACGGGCTCCGCGCAGCTCGGGCACTTCGACAGTGCGGCCTGCTGGGGCATCTGCGACATCAACTACACCCACGTCCGGGGGCGGTAACGGTTCGCCCGTTCCACCAGTTCGATCCTCTCCTCGCCGCTGCGCGCCAGCCGGGCCAGCGTGCGGTAGGCGCGCTCCAGGCCGAAGCGGAGGCCCCGCTCGTCCAGACCGCTGCCCAACAGCACCCGTCCGCCGGAGGCTTGCCGGGTGCCCTGGCCCCCGGAGAGTATCCAGTCCAGCGCCGAGCCGAGCACTTCCGCGGCCAGCTGTTCACGCCGCGCCAGGTCCAGGCCGTACGCGTCCAGCGCCTCGACCTGCCCGGCGGCGGCCGTCAGGTCGTCCAGGAACGGTACGTCAGCGGCGGCCGCGGTGCGCTGTCTGAGCCGCGCCCGGACGGCGGCGACCCGGGCGGCCGTGTAGTGGATGGAGGACTCCGGCACCGACTCCAGGGTCCGCACGGCACCCTGCCGGTTCCCGGCCGCGAGCTGCACCCGGGCGAGCCCGAAGGCGGCGCTCACATAGCTGGGGTCGGTCGTCCACACCAGGTGGTAGTACTCGGCCGCGTTGTCCAGCTGGCCCAGCACCTCCGCGCACAGGCCGAGCGCGAGCTTGGGCGGGGCCTCCCCGGGGAAGGCGTCGTAGATCGCGTCGAAGGCGAGCGCGGCGCCCTCGAAGTCGCCGGTGACCAGGGCGGCAACACCCCGGTACCACACCACCCGCCAGTCGTCGGGCCGTTCCTCGTCCAGGGTGGCCAGGCTCATCAGCGCGGCCTCGTGGTCGCCGCTCTCCAGCCGGGCGCGGATCTGCCGGAGCCGGGTCTCCACGGTCCGCGCGGGCGCCGCGTCGAGCGCGCTGATCAGCTCGGCCGGCGCGGAGGCCAGCAGACCGGCCAGGAAACCCGCGCTGGGGTCGCCCGGGTCGACCAGCGGGACCGGCAGGGCGAGTGCGGTGGCGGGCGTGTCGACGGGTCTGACGAGGGCGGGCGGGGAGAGTGCGGGGCCGGCGGGTGCGGCCCTGGACGACAGGGGCCGCGCCCCCAGCCAGGACACGTCCCCGTCCAGCCGGGGGAACAACTCCCGGTCGACGACCTTCACCTCCGGGCCGAACAGTGTCGACAGCGCGGGCCGGGCCTGTCCCGTCTGCAGCGAGACCACCTCGCGCAGTACGCCGGTCAGCTGCTCGGCCATCTCCTGTGCGGAGGCGAACCGGCGGGCGGGGTCGGGGTCGGTGGCGCGGACCAGGAACCGGTAGAAGGACTCGTAGCGGCGGAAGACGTCGATGCTCTCGGGGTCGGGCAGGGAGTCGACGTAGACGTTGGTGTAGCCCTGGAAGTCGAAGGTCAGCACCGCGAGCGTACGGCCCACCGTGTACAGGTCGCTCGCCACCGACGGGCCCACCTCGGCGACCTCCGGCGCCTGGTAGCCGACCGTGCCGTAGATCGCCGACTCCTCGTCGTCCATGCGGCGCACCGCGCCCATGTCGATCAGCTTGAGCTGGTCCTCGGTCTGGATGGCGTTGTCGACCTTGAAGTCGCAGTAGAGGAGGTTACGGCTGTGCAGGTGGCCGAGGGCCTCCAGCGCCTCGATGCCGTACGCGCACGCCTGCTCCACCGGCAGTGGATCGCGCCGGCCGTCCGGCGTGCGGCGGGCGTTGGCGATTTCCTTCAGTGACTTGCCGCCGACGTACTCCATGACGATGTAGCCGTCGAGGGAGCCGGTGCGCTGGTCGAGGTGCTCCACGAAGTTGTAGATCCGCACGATGTTGGCGTGCTCGATCTCCGCGAGGAAGCGCCGCTCGGAGATCGCCGCCGCCATCGCGTCCTGGTCACCGGTGTCCAGCAGGCCCTTGAGCACCACCCACCGGTCGGAGACGGCCCGGTCCACGGCGAGGTAGATCCAGCCGAGGCCGCCGTGGGCGAGACAGCCGGCGACCTCGTACTGCCCGTGCACCACGTCCCCGGCCTTCAGTTTCGGCACGAAGGAATACGGGTGCCCGCACTTGGTGCAGAAACCTTCCGTGCGCCCCGGCCGGTCGCCCCTGGCCCGGCCCACCGGCGCCCCGCAGGCCGAGCGCGAGCAGAACCGCTTCCGCTCGGGCACCTCCGGGTTCTCCAGCACCATCGCGCGCGGGTCGGGCCGGGGCACCTGCGGCACGTTCACCAGCCCGGCGCCGAGCCGCCCGCGCGTGGATGCGCCGGAGGAGGAGCCGGAGCTGCGCACCGACACCGAGCGCCCGCTGGACCGGCCCGACAGGGACCGGGAGAGCCGGCCGGACACCGAGCGGCGGGACTTCGACGACTGTGAGGACGTACGCGAGCTGCTGCCGGAACTGCTGCTGTCCGCGGCGGCCTTGGTGAGCCCGGTGGGCTGCGAGCCGACCATGCCTCCCCCGGAGGGGGCACCCCCGGCCGACGACACCACCGGTGCCAGGCCGCAGGTGTCGCAGTACAGCTCACCGCCGCCGACGTCCTCGTACGACCCCTCGCAGTCCGGCCGCTGACAGCTCTGCCCCGGCTGACTCATGTCTGCTCCCCCTTACGGTCCTCGGGCGCGCCCGTGCCGAGCAGCTCGGCCGCCAGCTGCTGGTAGCGCAGCACGGCCTGTTCGGCCACGCGCAGGTCGCAGGGCGCGCTCCACAGCATCCGCCGGGCCGCGTCGTACCGCTCGACCAGGAACGGGTCCTCGGCGAGCCCGTGCCGGGCCACCTTCGCCCGGTACGCGTCCAGCCGGCCGCGCAGTTCGGCGCGGACCGCGAGCGGTGCGGTGACCGCGGTCAACGACTCGCGGGCGCGCAGCAGTTCGTCCTCGGCCTTCTGCTCCAGGGATTCGAGGAGCGGGGAGAGCCGGTGCCACTGGGCCTGCCGCCGGTACTCGGCCGCCGTCGCCAGCTGTTCCTGCAGCACCGTCGGCGGGCCGCTGACCACCGGCACCTCGGTCGCCGCGATCTTCGCCAGCACCTCGCCGCGCGCGGTGCGGGCCTCGGCGAGGGTGCGGTCCGCGCGCGAGAGCACGTCCCGCAGCCGGATCAGCCGCGCCTCCGCGTCCTGCCGGACCGTCAGCACCGCGTCGATCTCCCGGCGCACGTCCTCCAGGGCGCGCGCCTCACGGTCGTACACCGTGGTGTCCGGCCGGCCGCCGCCCGGCGCCGAACTGCCCTCGGCCGGCACCCAGAAGGCGAGCGGGTCCGCGACGACGTCCTCCCGCAGCCTGGTCAGGGTGCGCGTGATCCGCTCCAGGTCGTCACCCGCCGGGTGCTCGCCGGGGCGGACGCCGACGGAGTGCGCGAGCGTCCGGGTGCGCTGGAGTTCCGCGGCGAGCAGATCGATCCGCGCGGGCAGCGCCGACCACACCGCGTCGGCGGCGACGACGAGGTCCAGGCTGGACGCGTACAGCTCGTTCATCCGGTCCACCAGCGTGGCCAGCGAGAAGGACTCGCTGAGCCGGCCGTTCCCGGCGACGGTCACGGACTGCCCGCGCAGCAGCTCGGTCAGCTCCTGCAGGTCCTCACGGCTGGACCAGCGGCGCCGGGCGCGGATCTCGCGGGCGGAGCGCAGCGCGTCCGCGTAGGCGTCGAAGTACCCCCACAGCAGGGTGATCCGCGCCTCCGTGGCCTGCCAGCGTTCCCTGGTCACACCGGCCAGTTCGGCGCCTTCGAGGAGTCTGCGGCCCGCGTGGTCCTGCAGTGCCAGCAGCGAGGTCTCGATCGCCTCGTGCTCCTGGCCGAGCCGCGCCAGCGCACGGTCCACCTCGTCCCGGTCCATCACCGGCCCGGCGGGGTCCGTGACGCCCATCGATCACCTCTCGCTGCGTTTCAGTGTTCCGGTCTTCCGGTCGGATGTGGCTCAACTCGTCCGCAGATACCGCGGCGCGGGCGGCTTCGACGCGGCCGGGTCCTTCCCCAGTGTCGCCGACAGCCACGTGTTGTACGACGCCTGCCAGCCGTTGGCGCGGTAGTCCACCAGAACGCGATTGACCCGGCGTACCAGATCGGAGGCGTCCTTCTTCATCGCCACGCCGTAGTACTCGGTGGTGAAGGCCCCGCCCTTCAGTTCGACGGTCGGGTCCTGCGCGGCCTGGCTGGCGGCGAGCGCACCGTCGGTCACCACCGCGTCCGCCTCGCCGAGTTGCAGCCGGACCAGGCAGTCCAGCTGGTTCGGCACGGTGCCGGCGATGTCCGTGGAGGCGGGCAGGGCGCCGCTCTTCCGGTCGGCGTCCAGCTTGATGTACGCCGTCGAACCGGCCGCCGTGCAGACCCTCTTGTGCGCCAGGGTGCCGTTGTAGCCCGTGATGGACGACGACTTGGGTGCCAGCACCTGTTGGCCGGTCTTGAAGTAGGGCGCGGAGAACGCGACCTGCTGCAGCCGCTCACAGGTGATCGTCATGGTCCGGACGACCATGTCCACCCGCCCGTCCTGGATCGCGGAGATCCGCTGGCTGGTCGGTATCGCCTTGAACTGCACCGCGTCCGGGTCGCCGAGGAGGTCCTGTGCGATCCGGTGCGCCAGGTCGATGTCGAAGCCCTCCAGCTCCGCGCCCTCGGTGTTCGGGTTGCGGTAGCCCCAGTGGTAGCTGTTCTGGTCGACACCGACGATCAGCTTGCGCCTGGCGCCCGTACGGGCCTTGATCGCGTCGATGGTCGGCCCGTCGGCGCCGGACGGCGACAGCGTCCGGTCGTGGGCCTCGGAGTCCTTGCAGTCCCCGGCGCGGGCCTGGAGTGCGGCGGCCACCGGCTGTCCGGCGGGCCTGCCCTGGGCCGGTGCCTTCTGGGTGCACGGCAGCAGCAGGACGAACGTCAGCGCCAGCGCGCACAGCACCGCCATCGCGCCGACCCCGCCCCAGCCCCGCAGGGAGGCCCGTACACGTGCCGCGTACATCGTCATGCCCCCTGTCACCGGTACTCCGAGAGTCTGCGCCCGATACCGGCCAGCGCGCCGGCCGCGCCGAGCACCGTGAGCACGGCCGCGCCCACCGGCAGCCCCGTCATCGCGTCCCGCCCGTCACCGGCGGCCCGCTGGAACTCGCCCTGCTCATGGTCGATGGCCCGGGCGAGATTGCGGTCGACGCTGTCGAAGCACTCACCGGTGGCGCCGCTGGCACCGATGACCTTGTCCAGCGCCTGCTGGTAGTTGCCGTTCTCGTCCTCGGTGCGGGCGGAGGTGTGGCGCTGCTTCCACACCGCCATGTTCCCCTCGGCCGCCTTCACCGGAGTACGGCCGCCCTGGTCGTCGGCGAGTTTCTCCGCCCCGGTCAGGCCCTTGCCGAGCACGGCCATGTCCTTGTCGAAGTCGTAGTAGTAGGCGTCGTACGTCCTTCCGCCCACCGTGATCGTCTCGGCGCCGCGCGCGACCAGGCTCAGGTTCTCGTTCCCGCGTGCCTTCAGGGAGGCGATCCGGGCGTCGTGCAGCACGGTCAGCGAACGGATGCCGTGGTCGTAGGAGCCGTTCAGCTCCGAGCGGGCCACCGCGTGGCCGACGACCAGCCACAGCAGGGCGACCGTGGTGGCGGCGCTGGCCGCGACCAGACCGTGGTTGAGCACCCGGTTCGTCCGCCGGTACATGCGCTGCTGGGCCCAGCCGAGCGCGGCCAGCGCGAGCACACCGAGCGCGATGGCGATCCACGGATACGGCGTCGCGTCCGCGTAGTCGGCGTCGAGCCGGGCGTTCTCCTTGGTGTAGAGATCCTCCGCCGCCGGGAGCATCTCCTGCTGCATCTTCTCGTTGGCGTAGCGCAGATAGGCGCCGCCGACCGGATACCCCTGCCGGTTGTACGTCCGGGCGCGCTCGACGAGCCCCTTGTACTCGGGCAGCAGCTTGTTCAGCTTGGCGATGGTCGCCTCGGAGGCCGAGCCCGGCTCGGCGTTGGCGGCGGCGGTCACCAGCCCCGCGGCGGCGGTCCGGATGTCCTTCTCGTACCGGTCCCGGGCGGCGGCCGTCTCCTGGCCGCCCGCCAGGAACCCGCTGGAGGCGGCCGTGTTGGCGTCCGCCAGCGACCGGTAGATGTCGGCGGCACCCGAACTGAGCGGCTGGCTGCGGTGCAGCACGTCGTCGGCGGCGGCCGCCCGCTCACTGGCCTGCCAGGCGGTGACCGCACCGAACGCCACGACCAGCAGCGCCAGCACGGCCCCGATGATCCGCAGCCGCCCCGGCTCGGTGGTCGCCGCGGCCCGCAGCCGGTCGACACCCTCGGCGAAGGCGGTCCGGCGGTCGGGCGGTACGGGGGGGACCACGGATGCCGGCCGGGCGGGCTGCGCGGGGATGCCGGGGGCGGCGGGCACACCGGGGCCCGCCACCGGCGGTGCCGTGCTCTTCGGCGGGTGTGTCACTTGACCTCCCCCATGGTCATCCGTTCGCCGCCAAGTATCACCGCACGGACCGGCATCCGCACCGGCCTTCACTGGATCTTGATCGGATCGCAGTGTGCCCGGCGGCGCGCAGTGCCCGGCGCACCACCCCCTGCGAAGGAACACGCCGGTCCGGGCGGATCGGTTCCCCGGTCCGGCGGGTGAGTGCCGGGCCGAGGAACCGTTTCGCCCTACCGGTGGCTCAGTTGGCGCGGTCGCAGCTGGTGAAGGTGTCGCTGGTCTGCGCGAGATAGATGCTGGCGCCGCCCTGGTCGTCGGTGCGCAGCGGGACCGTCAGGGTGTCGTCGGCGGTCCAGGCGTACCCGTTCACGTCGAACGTCCAGGTGCCGGTGACCTTCGTCGCCAGCTCCGACAGGGCGACCCAGCCGTACTGCCGCGGCGGCACCGTCACGGTGAGGCTGTTGCCGAGGTCCTCGACGAGGTTCTGCGAGACGCTGCCGGTGATCTGCTGGCTGACCTGGGCGGTGACCGGGGAGGCCCCGCCGGCGCCGAGCGCCGTGCCGAAGGTGAAGCCGAGCGTCGAGGTCCAGCCGGTGTGCTTGTTCATGGTGAACGTCCACGGCACCGGCGCGGAGGTGCCGTTGTACCAGACCGGCGAGACGCACTTCCTGGGCAGCGGCGCCGCCGGGGCCTGGGACCGGGTGCGCCAGGAGCAGCTGGAGGTGTCCTTCACACAGCGCGCCGCCGCGTGGTCGACGGCCGCGGCGACGGCGGCGTCCCGGGCGGCGGCGGGCAGCCGCCACTGCTGGGCCCGGCTGCCGTTGCAGTCGTAGGTGTCGGTCCAGGCGTCGTCGTACTGGGCGTCGTACCAGACGTCCAGACACGTGCCGTCCCGGTCGTTGCGGATCATGAACGCGCCGGGGGCGCCGGTGACCGGCTGGAAGAACCAGCGTTCCGTGGTCCGGCCGTCACAGGACTGCTGTCTGAGCGGCAGACCGGCGTCCGCGCACTTGCCCGTGTCGTTGTTGACGAGGGTGAAGGAGTCGTCGGTGCCGGTGAGGTTCGCGCTCCACTTCTGGTGGTGGCCCGGGGCGGAGTTGGTGACGAGGAAGACGCCGTCGCCGGTGTTGCCGTTCTGGACGTCGAGGCGGCGGCCGTTGCTCGACGACGTCAGGGTCAGGTCCTTCAGCGCGGCCGGGTCCGCGCCCGCCTTCGGTGCGGCGCTCGCGGGGTGTGCTGCGAGTCCCACGAGCGCCGCGATCGCGGCCAGGCCGGCGGCAGCTGTACGTCGGAACACAGGCTGTCCTTCCCTAGGCGGTTGGTGCAGACCTGCGTGAAGCTAGCCGTGCCGGTGCCCGGACTCCACGGACTCCGGGCGATCTTGTGAACAAACCCGCTTTTTCCGGTCAGTGGCGTTTTCCGGACAGCTCCCAGTACCCCCGCGCCCGCTCCCGCGCCGCCGCTCCCGCGCCCAGCCGGTCCAGGCCCAGCAGCGCCGCGCCCAGGACCGGGCGGGCTGTCACCACGCGGACGCCGGCCTTCGGGGCGCGGGCCGTCAGCAGGGCGTGGATGCCGTCGTCGAGCAGCGCGTGGCCGGCCGCCAGGACGCTGCCGCCGAGCAGGACCGGCGTCTCCTCGTCCAGCAGCTCCAGGCGGGTCAGCGCCACCGTGGCCATCACCGCGACCTCCTCCGCGAGCCGGGCGACGATCGCGCGGGCCACCGCGTCGCCCCCGGCGGCCGTCGTGAACAGCACCGGAGTCAGCTCGTGCCGCCGGTCGTGGTCGATGTGCTCCAGGTGCAGCGCCTCGATCAGCGCGTACATCGTCGGCAGGCCGAAGTGCGCGGGCAGGGTGCGGGCCAGGGCCGTCGGCCCGCCCCGGCCGTCCTCCGCGCGGGCCGCGTGCCACAGCGCCTCCTCGGCCAGGCCCCAGCCCCCGCCCCAGTCACCGGAGATACGGCCGAGGGCCGGGAAGCGCGCGGTACGGCCGTCGGGGCGCATGCCGACGCAGTTGATGCCCGCCCCGCACACCACGGCCACCCCGCGCGGCTCGGCGACGCCCGCCCGCAGGATCGCGAAGGTGTCGTTGCGGACCTCCACCGACGCGCCCCAGCCCCGTGCCGCCAGCGCGGTCGCCAACCGCTCCTCCTCCACGGGGAGATCAGCGTTGGCCAGGCAGGCCGACACATGCGCCACCGAGGTGACACCCGCATCCGCGAAGGCCCGCGCGACCGGTTCGGCCAGCGCGTCCAGCGCCGCCGGCACGCCCACCGAGGGCGGGCGGAAGCCACCGCCGCGGGCCGTGGCCAGCACCTCCCCGGCGGCGGTGACCACGGCCACGTCGGTCTTGCTGTTGCCCGCGTCCACCGCAAGCACGTTCGAGGTCAGGCCCACGCGAGGTGCTCCCGGTTGTGCGCGATCAACTGGTCGGTCAGGGTGTCGGCGTAGCCGTACTGGCCGATCAGCGGGTGGGCGAGCAGGGCGCGGAAGACGCGGTCGCGGCCGCCGCGCAGCGCCGCCTCCAGCGCCAGTTCCTCGTACGCCGTCACGTTCGCGATCAGCCCGGCGAACAGCGGGTCCGGCTCCGGTACCGGCAGCGGCACCGGACCGTTCGGGCCGACCGCCGCCTGGACCTCGATCACCGCTTCGTCGGGCAGGAAGGGCAGCGTGCCCCGGTTGACCGCGTTCACCACCTGGTACGGGCTGCCCCCGCCGCCGAGCAGCGCGGCCGCCAGGTCCACGGCCGCCTCCGAGTAGTAGGCGCCGCCGCGCCGGGCGAGCAGCGCCGGCTTCTCGTCCAGCGCCGGGTCGCCGTACATCGCCAGCAATTCACGCTCCATTGCTGCCACTTCGGCGGCGCGGGACGGCTTGGTGCGCAGTTCGCGGACGACCTCGTCGTGGGCGTAGTAGTAGCGCAGGTAGTAGGAGGGGATCACGCCCAGGCGGTCCAGCAGGGGGCGCGGGAGGCGCAGGTCGTCGGCGATCGCGTCGCCGTGGTCGGCGAGGAGCTTCGGCAGGACGTCGTCGCCCTCGGGGCCGCCCAGGCGCACACCGGTCTCCCACGTGAGGTGGTTGAGCCCCACATGGGCGAGGTGCACATCCGCCGGGGTCACGCCGAGCAGCCCCGCGAACTTCCGCTGGAAGCCGATCGCCACGTTGCACAGCCCGACCGCCCGGTGCCCCGCCTGGAGCAGGGCGCGGGTGACGATGCCGACCGGATTGGTGAAGTCGATGATCCAGGCGCGCGGGTTGGTACGGCGGACCCGTTCGGCGATGTCCAGGACCACCGGTACCGTGCGCAGCGCCTTGGCGAGGCCGCCCGCGCCGGTGGTCTCCTGACCGATGCAGCCGCACTCCAGCGGCCAGGTCTCGTCCTGCTGCCGGGCCGCCTGCCCGCCGACGCGCAGCTGGAGCAGCACGGCGTCGGCGCCGTCGACGCCCGCGTCGAGGTCGGCGGTGGTGACGATCCGGCCGCCGTGGCCCTGCTTGGCGAAGATGCGCCGGGCCAGGCCGCCGACCAGTTCCAGGCGTTCGGCGGCCGGGTCCACGAGGACCAGCTCCTCGACGGGCAGGGTGTCCCTGAGGCGCGCGAAGCCGTCGACGAGTTCGGGGGTGTAGGTCGAGCCTCCGCCGACCACGGTGAGTTTCATATACGGGTTAACCCTTCACTCCGGTGAGCGTGACGCCTTCCACGAACGCCTTTTGGGCGAAGAAGAACACGAGGATCACGGGGGCCATGACCAGCACCGTCGCGGCCATGGTGAGGTTCCAGTCGGTGTGGTGGGCGCCCTTGAAGGACTCCAGGCCGTAGGACAGGGTCCAGGCGCCGGGGTTCTCGGACGCGTAGATCTGCGGACCGAAGTAGTCGTTCCAGGCGTAGAAGAACTGGAAGAGGGCGACGGCGGAGATGCCCGGCCTGGCCATCGGCAGCACGATCCTGAGCAGGGTCCTGAGGTCTCCGCAGCCGTCGACCTTGGCCGCGTCCAGGTACTCGTTCGGGATCGTCATCAGGAACTGGCGCAGCAGGAAGACGGAGAACGCGTCGCCGAACGCCATCGGGATGATCAGCGGCCACAGCGTTCCGGACAGGTCCAGCTGCTTCGCCCAGAACAGGTACATCGGGATGACGACCACCTGCGGGGGCAGCATCATCATCGAGATGACCAGCATGAGCGACAGATTGCGGCCCCGGAAGCGGAACTTGGCGAGCGCGTACGCCACCGGGACCGAGGAGACGACGGTGAGCACGGTGCCGAGCCCGGCGTAGATCAGCGTGTTCCTCCACCAGGTCAGAAAGCCGGGCGTGTGGAAGACCTTCGTGTAGTTGCCCCACTCCCAGGTGTGCGGGACCAGATCGCGGCTGAGTGCCTGGGTGTCGCTCATCAGCGAGGTCAGCAGGACGAACACGAAGGGAAGGGTGAAGAACAGGGCGGCGGCGACGCCGAGGGAGTGGACCGCTATCCATTCGAGATGCGCCTTGCGGCGGGTCATACGTCAGTCACCTGCCTGGATGAGACCGCCCCGGCGCCGCATCAGCAGTGCGGTGAACACCATCGACAGTGCGAACAGCACCAGGGCCACCACACAGGCCGAGCCGTAGTCGAAGCGCTGGAAGCCGAGGTTGTAGACGAGCTGGGGGAGGGTGAGCGTGGACTTGTCGGGGTAGCCGGGTTCGAACTGGGTGCCCGCGCCCTGGATCACCCCGGAGGCGACCTTTCCGGCGATCAGCGGCTGGGTGTAGTACTGCATGGTCTGGATCACGCCGGTGACGACCGCGAACATCACGATCGGGGAGATGTTCGGGAGGGTGACGTACCGGAACCGCTGCCACGCCGACGCCCCGTCCAGCTCGGCCGCCTCGTACTGCTCGGCCGGCACGTCCAGCAGCGCGGCCATGAAGACGACCATCAGGTCGCCGATGCCCCACAACGCCAGCAGGGTGAGGGCCGGCTTGGCCCAGGCGGGGTCGCCGAACCAGCCCGGCGCCGGGATGCCGGCCTTCTCCAGGACGGCGTCCACCGGTCCGGTGCCGGGGTTGAGGAGAAAGGCGAAGGCCATGGTCGCCGCGACCGGCGGGGCGAGATACGGCAGGTAGAACAGGGTGCGGAAGACCCCCGTACCGGTCTTGATCCTGGTGATGAGCAGTCCGATGCCGAGCCCGAAGACGACCCGCAACGACACCATCACCACCACCAGCCACAGCGTGTTGCGCAGGGCCGGCCAGAAGAGCGGGTAGTGCTCGAAGACGTACGTCCAGTTCTTCCCGCCGCTCCACGTCGGCGGCCGGAACCCGTCGTAGTGCATGAACGAGAAATAGACCGTCGAGATCAGCGGATACGCGAAGAACACCGCGAAACCGATCAGCCAGGGCGACATGAAGGCGGCCGTGCGAAGAGCCGAGCGCAGGCGTTTCGACGCCGGAGTGACCGTGCGCATCGGCTACTTCGCCTGCGCGATGTCCGTGTCGATCTGCGCGGCCGTCCGCTGCAGACCGGCCTTCAGATCCTTCACCTTGCCGCTCTCGTAGTCGTAACCGAACTGCTGGATCGTCACCAGGTACACACCGCCGTTGAGGGAGGCGGGTGTGGTGGTGGAGTTCGGATTGGCGGCGATGTCGAGGAAGGTCTTGAAACGCGGGTCGTACGTCAGCTTCGGAGACTTCAGCGCGGCCAAGGTCGAGGGCACGTTGTGGATGTCGTTGGCGAAGCCGACCACGGCGTCGGTGTCCGTGGTGATGTACTTGAGGAACTCCCAGGCGGCGTTCTGCCTGTGGCTGGTGGCGGCGATGCCCGCGACGGTGCCGGTGATGTAGCCCTTGCCGTACTGGCTCACCTGGTCGTCGGGGACGGGCAGCGGGGCGACGCCGATCTCGAACTTCGGCCTGGCCTGCTCGGCCATGCCGAGCCGCCATTCGCCGTCGAGCTGCATGGCGACCTGACCGGTGTGGAAGGGGTGCCGGGGACCCCACTCGTCACCGAGCGTCGACCGGAACTTCTCCAGCTTCTGGAATCCGCCGAGTTCGTCCACGAGCCGCTTCTGCAGCTCGAAGCCCTTCCGGAACGCCGGATCCTTGGCGAGGTTCGACTTTCCGTTCTTGTCGAAGTACGTCGGCGAGAACTGCCCGAAGTAGTGCTCGGTGGTGGATTCCCAGCCGTGGTAGTCCGGCATGAAGCCGAGCTGCTGGTAGCTGTCGCCCTGCGGGACGGTCAGCTTCTTGGCGTCCGCCTCGAATTCGGACCACGTCTTCGGCGGGTGCGCGATATCCGCTTTCTCGAACGCCGTCTTGTTGTAGTAGAGCCCGTACGCGTCACCGAGCAGCGGTGCGGTGCAGCGGTTGCCGTCGAACCGGGTGTACTCGTTCATCGGCTTCGGGAAGGTCGCCTGCGGATCGATGCCCGACTTCTTGAAGAAGGGAGTGAGATCGACCAGCGCTCCGGAGGAACAGAACCTGCCGACGTTGTTGGTGGTGAAGGAGGAGATCACATCCGGCGCCTGGTCACCCCCGGACCGCAGCGCCTGATTGATCTTGTCGTCGGTCATGTTGCCGACGATGTGCACGTGGATGTTGGGGTGCGCCTTCTCGAAGCCGGCGACCAGCGACTTGACGGCCTTCACCTCGTTCGGCGCGCTCCAGGCGTGCCAGAAGTTGATCGTCGTGTCCTGCGAGGCGTCGTCCGTGGCGCCGGAGCCCGACTGCCCGGTGCAGGCGGTGGCGAAAAAGGCGAGCGACGCAGCCACGGCAAAGGCCGCTTTTCGGGCAGCGGAAGGTATGACTTCGGGCATGGCGAGGTCTCCCAGGGGGACGGGGTCGGGAAAGAGGGGGCGCTCTAGCGCGAGGTGTCGAAGACCTCGTCGCGGGTGGTGACGAGCGCGGACTCCAGCGCGCCGCGCAGTACGGGGTGTTCCTGGACGTCGCCGACGACCAGCCGGGGGCGGGCCGCGGCCAGCTCCTCCAGCTCGGCCTGGACGAGGGTGCGCAGCACCTCGCCGCCGGCCGTCAGCGCGGAGCCGCTGAGGACGACGAGTTCGGGGTCGAGGACGGAGACGAGCGAGGCCAGACCGATGGCGAGCCGCGTCGCGTAGCTCTGGAGCAGCTTCCGGTAGGGGCCGCTCGCGTGGTCGGCGGCACGGGCGACGAGTTCGGCGGCGACCTCCGTGCACGGCCCGGAGGGCACGTCCTCGATGCCGAGTTCGCGGGCCAGCTTCGGCACGGCCTGCGAGCCGGCCAGCTCCTGGTAGCCACCGCTGTTGGTCCTGGCCACCTGGCGCACCAGCGGTGTGCCGGGCACCGGCAGGAAGCCGACCTCGCCGGCGCCGCCGGTCCAGCCGCGGTGCAGCCGGCCGCCGAGGACCAGGGCGGCGCCGAGCCCTTCCTCGTTCCACAGCAGCACGAAGTCGCCGTGGCCCCGGGCGGCCCCGAGCCGCTGTTCCGCGAGGGCGACGAGGTTGACGTCGTTCTCGTACTCGACGGGCATGGGGAGTGCCGCCGCGAGTTCGCCGAGCAGGGTGGGGGAGTGCCAGCCCGGCAGATGGGAGGCGTAGCGCAGCCGGCCGGTGTTCGGGTCGAAGGCGCCCGGGGTGCCGATGACCAGCCGGTGCACGTCGGACCGGGTGAGACCGGCGGCCTTCACGGCGCCGTCGAGCGCGCCGGTGACCTGCTGTACGACGGGCTGCGCCGGGCGCCGCCCCGGTGTGGGCAGCTCGAACTCGCCCACCGTCCGGCCGGTGATGTCGGCGACGGCGGCGCGGATGCGGTCCGGGGTGACGTCGAGCCCGGCGGCGTGCGCGGCCGCGGGGTTGACGGCGTACAGCTGGGCGCTGGGGCCCGGCCGGCCCTCGCTGGTGCCGGTCACCCGGACCAGGCCGGCCGCCTCCAGGCGGGCCAGCAACTGCGAGGCGGTGGGCTTGGACAGGCCGGTGAGTTTGCCGATCCGGGTGCGCGAGAGCGGTCCGTGCTCCAGCAGGAGGTCCAGTGCGGCACGGTCGTTCATGGCGCGCAGCACGCGCGGGGTGCCCGGCGTACCGGCGGTTCCTGCCATGGAGTTCGACACCTGCCTTTCCAGCCACCCAGCTTTTCAGTGACCCCGGCACGGCGTCCAGCCTTGATCACCGGCCGCGGGAAGATCACTGTTAGGAAAGTTTCCTATCGCGGTGCGAGGAACGTAAGCCCAGGAGGAAGGGGGCGTCAATAGACAGCGGCCCCGAGGTGACGGAGTTGTTGTCTCGGGGCCGGGGAGGGGGAGCGGTTGGGCGGTCTTGGGGTGTGCCGAACCGTTCCGTTACTTGCCCGGGGGCGTCGCCCGCTGCGGAGTGATCGGTGTCGTCGCGGCCGCCTGCGGCGAGTCCGCGTTGGCGAAGACCGACGGGGCCGCCACCGAGGCCGCGGGGTCGGGGATGTCCTCCGCGTCCTCGACCGACGTCGCACCGCCCACGATCCGGATGCTCGCCCGGTCGAACGCCCGCTTGATCCGCCAGCGCAGCTCGCGCTCGACCGTCAGCGCCTTGCCCGGCATCGTCTTCGCCGAGACTCGCACCACCATGGAGTCGATCAGGAGGGAGTCCAGGCCGAGCACCTCGACCGGGCCCCAGAGCAGTTCGTTCCAGGGCTCTTCCTTGCTCAGGTGTTCGGCGACGTCGTCGAGGGTGGCCTTGACCCGGTCCAGATCCTCGGACGCCTTCACGGTGACGTCCACGCCCGCCGTCGCCCAGCCCTGGGAGAGGTTGCCGATCCGCTTGACCTCGCCGTTGCGGACGTACCAGATCTCGCCGTCCGCGCCGCGCAGCTTGGTCACGCGCAGGCCGACCTCGATCACCTCACCGGTGGCCACCCCGGCGTCGATCACGTCACCGACGCCGTACTGGTCCTCCAGGATCATGAACACACCGGAGAGGAAGTCGGTGACCAGGTTCCGCGCGCCGAAACCGATCGCCACACCGGCCACACCGGCCGACGCCAGCAGCGGCGCAAGATTGATCTTGAAGGTGGACAGCACCATCAGCGCGGCCGTACCGAGGATCAGGAAGCTCGCCACCGACCGCAGCACGGAACCTATCGCCGCCGACCGCTGCCGCCGCCGCTCGGCGTTGACCAGCAGCCCGCCCAGCGCCGTGCCGTCCACGGCCTGCACGGTGCGGCCCATCCGGTCTATCAGCTTGGTTATCGCCCGGCGCACCGCCGCGCGCAGTGCCACCGCCACGACCACGATCAGCAGGATCTGCAGTCCCATCGCGAGCCACGTCGACCAGTTCTGCTCGACCCAGCTCGCCGCGTTCGTCGCGCTCTGCTGGGCGTCCTGGAACGACGGCACGGTCGGCGTCGACTGCGAGGGGGAAGGGGACGGGGTCGGCGACGCACCGGCGGCCAGCAGGACGGCGGGCAAGGACGACACGGCAGGTACCTCCAAGGTGCTGCGCGGTCCGTACCGGCGGGGCGGTCACGGTCTTCAAGGTCACGAAAAGGTCACCGGACGGACAGGACCACCACACTAACGGGGCATTGTGTGTGCCCCGCGCGGATCCGCCAAGGAGGGGCGCAGGAGAGACAGGGCTCACCTGGCTTGAACCGGCCATGATCCGGGGGATGAATCGGGTGTGGTCGAAAACACTCCCAGCCCGTTACCGGGACATGGTGGCGCTTCCACCAGGCATGAGGGGAGACTGACTGCAGATCGTCCCGGCGCGAGCCACGCGCCGCCGACGCCCAAGGAGGCACCCGTGCCGCATGTCCTGGTCCTCAACGCGTCGTACGAGCCGCTCGGCGTCGTACCGCTCCGCCGCGCGCTCGTCCTCGTCCTGGAGAACAAGGCTGTCTCCCTGGAGGAATCCGGCGCCTATATGCACAGCGCAACCGTCACAGTCCCCGCACCCAGCGTGGTCCGGCTCAAGCGATTCGTACGGGTTCCCTACCGGGGGCCCGTTCCTCTCACCCGCCGCGCGCTCTTCGCCCGCGACGGGGGCCGGTGCATGTACTGCGGTGGCGTCGCAACCAGCGTCGACCACGTCATCCCGCGCAGCCGCGGGGGCCAACACCGCTGGGACAACGTGGTGGCCTCCTGCCGCCGCTGCAACCACGTCAAGGCCGACCGTCACCTCGTCGAACTCGGGTGGCGGCTGCGGCACAAGCCGGCTCCGCCGACCGGGCTCGCCTGGCGGATCATCGGTACCGGGCATCGGGATCCGCGGTGGTTGCCCTATCTGCAGCCCTATGGTGCGGATGATGCCCTGGCCCGGATCGACGGCATCTCCGCCTGAGATACGGGCCGGTGTTTTCTGCGCCCCTCAGGGGGCGCGGTGGTTGTCGTGCGACGGCTGCGGGTGCTCCGCGGCCGGTCGCTCCCCCACGGAGAAGAAGCGTCGGGGCTCACCGACTGGGTCTCCAGCTGCCGGTGCGCCCGAAAACGGCCGCGAGTGCGGACGCCGTCACGGGGTAGGCCTGCCGTAACCCGTTCAAAGGCGCATCATCCGACGCGACCGATCGACCCACCCCGAGGAGACCCCCGTGGCCGCACCGGCTCGACTCTCGATCCCGGCCCAGTGCAAACCCGTGGCGGAGCCGTCCGCCACGACCGCCGAGGCACCGCTGTGCGTCTTCAGCGCGGAGGGCGCCAGCGCCCAGGCCCCGCTGACCAGCGAACCGCCCCTGCCCGACGCCGAGCCCCTGACCAGCGAGCCGCCGCTCGCCGAGGCCACCCCGCTGACCAGCGAGTCCGACGGCTTCGGCGCGGGGTTGTAGATGGCCGCGGCGTTCGAGGACCTCGCGGACGCGGAACTGTCCCGGCTCGCCGAGCTGCACGGGGTCGCCACCTCCTACAGCCCCGCCCCGGGCCGCGACGTCCCGGTCCCCGCCTCCGCCGTGGTCGCCGCGCTGGCCGCCCTCGACGTCGACGCGGCCGGACCCGACGCCGTACGCACCGCGCTCGCCGCCCGCGAACGCGCACTGCGCGAGCGCCTGCTGCCGCCGACGGTCGTGCACTGGTCCGGCGACCCGCAGGGCCCCGCAGCCCTCGCCGCGCTGCCGCCCGGCACCCGCCTGCGGGTGCGGACCGAGGAGGGTCAGGAGCGGGACGGGACCTGGAACCTCCCCCTCGGCGTGCACCGCGTCACCGCCACCGCCCCCGACGGCCGCACCGGCCATGCCCACCTCGTCGTCGCCCCCGACCGGCTGCCCGCCCCGCCCGGCCGCTCCCACGGCCTCCTCGTCCAGCTGTACTCCCTGCTCTCCCGCCGCTCCTGGGGCATGGGCGACCTCGGTGACCTCGCCGAGCTGGCCGGCTGGGCCGGACGCACCGCCGGCGCCGGATTCGTGCAGGTCAACCCGCTGCACGCGGCCGTACCCGGCGCCCCCACCGACCCCTCCCCGTACCGCCCCTCCTCCCGCCGCTTCCCCGACCCCGTGCACCTGCGGATCGAGAACATCCCCGAGTACGCGTACATCGCGGACCGCGGGCGGCTGAGCGGGCCGCTGGAGCGGGCCGAGCGGCTGCGCGCCGCCGTCCTGGACAAGGGCGCCCTCATCGACCGCGACGCGGTGTGGGAGCTGAAGCGGGAGGCACTGGAACTGGTCCTCGCCGTCCCCCTGGGCCCCGGCCGCCGGGCCGCCTACGACGACTTCCGCGCCGCCCACGGCCAGGCCCTCGACGACCACGCCACCTGGTACGCCCTCGCCGAGACCCATGGCCCCGACTGGCACACCTGGCCCGAGGGCCTGCGCGACCCCCGCTCGGCCGCCACCGCCCGCGCCCGCGCCGAGCTCGCCGACCGGATCGAGTTCCACGCCCGTCTCGCCTGGCTCACCGACGGCCAGCTGCGCACCGCCCAGCGCGCCGCCCGCGAGGCCGGCATGCGGGTCGGGATCGTGCACGACCTCGCCGTCGGCGTGCACCCGGCCGGCGCCGACGCCTGGGCGCAGCAGGACGTGTTCGCCGCCGGCATGTCCGTCGGCGCCCCGCCCGACGCCTTCAACGCCCGCGGCCAGGACTGGGGCCTGCCGCCCTGGCGCCCCGACCGCCTCGCCGGCTCCGGATACAGCGCCTACCGCGACCTCCTGCGCGCCCTCTTCCGCTACGCCGGCGCGCTGCGCATCGACCACGTCATGGGCCTGTTCCGGCTGTGGTGGGTCCCCCAGGGCAGCCCGCCCACCGGCGGCACGTACGTCCGCTACGACGCCGACGCCATGCTCGCGATCCTCGCCCTGGAGGCCACCCGCGCCGGAGCCGTCGTCATCGGCGAGGACCTCGGCACCGTCGAGCCCGGCGTCCGCGAGACCCTGCAACGGCGCGGGGTCCTCGGTACCTCGGTGCTGTGGTTCGAACGCGACTGGGAGGGCGACGGACGCCCGCTGCCGCCCGACCGCTGGCGCGCCGACTGCCTGGCCACCGCCACCACGCACGATCTGCCGCCCACCGCCGCCCGGCTCACCGGCGACCACGTCGACCTGCGCGACCGCCTCGGCCTGCTCACCCGCCCGGCCGCCGAGGAACGCGCCGAGGCCGTCGCCGACACCGCCGAGTGGCTCGCCCTGCTCGGCAGCCTCGGCCTGCTCGACCTGACGGCCGCCGGGCCGCCCGGCACCGACGAGGAGGAGGAGATCCGCGCCGTCCACCGCTTCCTGCTGCGCACCCCAGCCCGGCTGATCGGCATCTGGCTCCCGGACGGTGTGGGGGACCGCCGCCCGCAGAACCTGCCGGGAACCTGGGACCAGTACCCGAACTGGCGGCTGCCGATCGCGGACCGCGAGGGCCGGCCGGTGCCGCTGGAGGAGCTGACGGCAGCGCCCCGGCTGCGCGCCCTGCTCGATGTGTTCACGCAGCTCAGGGGTGGGTGAACGCCCGGTACAGGACCCCGCCCGCGCGGCCTTCCGGGTGATTCGCTAACTTGAGATCGTGGACAAGAAGAACGCCCTGCGCGCCGGCGCCCTGGCCGCCGGTACGACGCTGATGATGCTGCTCATGTCGTCCCCCGCGCTCGCGCTGACCCGCGACGACGGCGACGACCCCGGCCATGGCCTGAGCGTCATCCAGACGCTGGGCCTCTACGTGCTGCTCCCGATCGCGCTGTTCGTGGTCATCACCGGACTGGTGATGGCGCTGGACAGGTCCAAGGCCAGGGTCACCACCCCCTCGTCCAGGGCGAAGTCCGCGGCCAAGGCCTGACCGGACACCGCTTCGATCGCCGGGGGCACCTGTCCTCCCACCGGTACGCGCGTGATGCCGTATCGCGGTGAGGACGGTGCCCCCGGCGTTTTTGCCTCCGGCGCGGGCCCATGGCCGCAGGTCAGCCACGGGGCAGGAGGAGGCGGGAGAACGCGGTGGTGGCGAGGAGGAGGCCGGCGACGGCGAGCAGGCCGACGCGCATGCCCGGAAGGGAGAAGCCGCCGTCGGCGCCGGAGAGCAGGCTGCCGAAGAGAGCGACGGCGAGCGCGCCACCGGTCTGGCGGAACGAGTTGAGCAGCCCCGACGCGGTCCCCGCGCGCTCTCCCGGGACGGCGTCCATCAGCAGCGCGGTCAGCGCGGGCACCACGAGCGCCCCGCCGATGCTCAGCGGCAGCAGCAGGACCAGCACCAGCCACACGGGTGTGTGCGCGGCCAGCGGCAGCATCGCCAGCATCGCTCCGGTGAAGATCAGCTGTCCGGCGACGATCACCGGCCGCCGCCCGATCCGCTCCGCCAGCCGTGGCGAGACCAGGTTGGTCGCCGTCACCACCGCCGACATCGGGACGAACATCAGCCCGGCCGTGATCCCCGACATCCCGCGCAGCTGCTGGTAGTACAGCCCGAGCAGGAAGATCCCGCCGTAGAAGGCGGCGTTGACGGCGAAGCCGACCGCCAGCGGGACGGCCACCCGGCGGTCCGTCAGCATGTCCAGCGGGACCATGGGCCGGCGGTGCCGGGCCTCCACCACGCGGAAGGCGTACCCGGAGACGACGGCGATCGCGGCGGCGGCCGGCACCGGGCCGCTGGTCCAGCCCTGGTGGCCGCCCTCGATCACCGCGAAGGCAAGCCCGGCCAGGGCCAGTACGGCGGTGAGCTGGCCGCCGCCGTCCAGCGCGGCAGGCCGGCGCGGGGAACGCGGCACGCGGACCAGCAGGCCCAGGATCACCGCGCCCACCGGGAGGTTGAGCAGAAAGACCGCCCGCCAGCCGGCCGAGTCGGTGAGCAGCCCGCCCAGTACCGGGCCCGCGGCCATCGCCACCGAGCCGCCGACCGTCCACAGCGCGATGGCGCGGGCACGCTCCCGGGCGTCCTCGTAGGAGTGCCGGATCAGCGCCAGCGAGGCCGGCAGCACCACAGCGGCGGCCCCGCCCTGCGCCACGCGCGCGCCGACGAGCACGCCGATGCCGGGCGCGAGCGCGCAGCCGAGGGAGGCCAGGGTGAACAGGGCGACGCCCCAGGCGTAGGCGCGGCGGGCGCCGGCGCGGTCGGCGAGGGCGCCGGCGGAGAGCATCAGGGCCGCGAACATCAGCGTGTACGCGTCCACCACCCACTGCAGTCCGGCCATCCCGCCGCTGAGGGACTTGCCTATCGCGGGCAGGGCGATGTTCACGGCCGAGACGTCGATGGTGATCACCGTGAAGCCGAGCAGCGAAGCGATCAGTGCGACGCCGCCGCGCCGCGGCACGGCGGGCGCGTCGGCGGGCGGCGCGGCTGGTCGGGACCGGTGCGGATGCCGTCGCCGGAGTGCGGGCACCGACGACTCCTGGCCGTGCCCGTGGGCCGACGCGGTGGACGAGGACGAGGACGAGGTCGCGGAAAGGGAAGGGGTGGACCGCATGGTGAACTCCTTTGGGCAAGGGGTGATTGACGCGGGATCAGGGGAGTGGGCGGGCGGCTCCGGTCCGCGGGGGCCGCGGTCCTGTGCCTCGCACCCCCTGGGCCCCGGCGGCCGGGCCGCCCGCTGCAGGAACAACTCTGCGTCGCCACGCGGCCGTCCGGCAGACCGGGCTGTTCCCGGGGTGCGGCGTTCCAGGCCCTGACAGGGCCCCCCACCTTCCCGGCCCGCCTGCCACAATGGGCCGAATGGCAGCAGCAGACGCACGGGGCACCGAGCTCGGCAGATATCTCAAGGCCCGCAGGGCGCAGGTCCGCCCGGAGGACGTCGGCCTCCCGGTCGGCGCGGGCCTGCGCCGCACTCCCGGACTGCGCAGGGAGGAACTGGCCGCGCTGGCCGGGGTGAGTGTCGACTACTACATCCGCCTGGAGCGCGGCCGGGAGACCAATCCCTCGCCCGCCGTCGTGGACGCCATCGGCCGTGCCCTGCGACTGCGCGGCGACGGTTACGAACGCCTGCACGAGCTGGTGGAGTTGGCCTCCGGCCGGATCGCCGAGCTGCCCGCCTCGTCCGACAACACCGTCCGCGACTCGGTGCTGCGCATGCTGGAGTCGGTGCGCCCGCTCCCCGCCTATGTGGTGAGCCGCTACAACCGCGTACTGGCCGCGAACCCGCCCGCCCGGCGACTGCTGCCCGGACTCTGGGACTGGCCGCAGGACCAGCGCAACCTGACCCGCTATCTCTTCCTCCACCCGGTCGGCCGGACGCTCTACGAGCCGTGGGAGGAGACGGTCGCGCTCTCGGTGGCGCATCTGCGGGCCGTCGCCGGGGCCGATCCGGACGACCCCGAGCTGACCGCGCTCGTCGGTGAACTGGTGCTGAAGTCACCGGAGTTCGCGCGGCTGTGGGAGCGGTACGACGTGTGCGAGCGGGGCGGTGGGCAGAAGTCCTTCCGGCATCCGAAGGTCGGACCGATGACCCTGACCTACGAGGTCATGCGGCTGGCCCGGACGGGCGGCCAGCGGATGGTGGTCTACCAGGCGGCCCCCGGTACCCCGGACGAGGCGGCCATGTGCCGCCTGGACTGCGCCGACGCCCGGCCGGAGTCGGTGCCCTCGGGCCATCCGGAGCCGGACGCCGAGCCATGGCCCGCCCCGACGCCGTCCCCGGCCCGCACCTCCACCGGCTGAGCCCGGGCACCCGTTCGTCCGGTGCCGCGGCGGTGCGCTCGGGGGCGTCGGGGTGGTGGCGGTGCGGCTCAGGGACTGGGCGCCGTCAGATACCGCTGGACGGTCGGCCCCAGCCAGGCCAGCAGTTCCTCGTGGGTCAGCTCCCGGGCCGGTGGCAGGCGCAGCACGTAGCGGGTCAGGGCCAGCCCGAGCAGCTGGGCGGCACACAGCGCAGCCCGGGCGGGGGCCTGCTCGGGGTCGGGGCACACCTGCCGGGCCACCGGCAGCAGCTGGTCCCGGAAGATGCCCTGCATCCGTTCGGCTCCGGCCGGGTTGGTGACGCCGACCCGGAGGACGGCCGTCAGCTCCTCGTTCTCCTCCCACAGGCCGAGGAAGTGGCCCACCAGCTCCCGCCCGACCTCGTCCTTCGGCACCCCCGCCAGATCGGGCAGCCGCAGATCCAGCGCGACGGCCGCCGCGAACAGTCCCTCCTTGCTGCCGTAGTAGCGCATGACCATCGACGGGTCGATGCGCGCGTCCTTGGCGATGGCCCGGATGGTGGCCCGCTCGTAGCCGTCGGCGGCGAACCGCTCGCGGGCGGCGTCGAGGATGGCGGTACGGGTGGCATCCGAGCGGCGTGCCTGGGTGGTCCTGGTGCTGCCGGTCATGCCAACGAGCGTAGGCCAACAAATGTGTGCCAACAAGTGTTGACTTCCTCCGCAGCCCGGTCCTACCGTTGCCAACAAGCGTTGACCAACACACGTTGACCAACAGGCGTTGGCACCCAGGAGGCCACCATGAACGGCACCAAGGGAAACATCATCGTCGTCGGCTCCGGCCCCACCGGCCTGCTCCTCGCCGGTGACCTCGCCGCCGCCGGCGTCTCGGTCACCGTCCTCGAAAAGCGCCCCCACACCGTCAGCAACCTCTCCCGCGCCTTCGTGCTGCACGCCCGCACCCTGGAGCAGCTCGACGCGCGCGGTGTCGCCGACGATCTGGAGGCCGTGGGTCGGCCCCTCGACCGCCTCCGTCTCTTCGGCCGGCTCACCGTGGACCTCGCCGCCCTCCCCTCCCGCTTCCGTCACCTCCTCGTCCTGCCGCAGTACGAGGTCGAGAAGGCCCTGGAGCGGCGCGCGGTCGAGGCGGGCGCCGACTTCCGTCACGAGACCGAGCTGACCGGGCTCACCCAGGACGCGGACGGGGTGAGCGTCGAGGTGCGCGGCCCCGAGGGGCGCACGGAGACCCTGCGCGCGGCGTATGTCGTCGGCACCGACGGCATGCGCAGTGCCGTACGGGACGCGATCGGGCTGCCCTTCCCGGGCAAGTCGGTGATCCGGTCGGTGGTCCTCGCCGATGTCCGGCTCGCCGAGAAGCCGCCGGCCCTGCTCACCGTCAACGCCGTCGGTGACGCCTTCGCCTTCCTCGCGCCGTTCGGCGACGGCTACTACCGGGTGATCGGCTGGCACCGCGGCCGCAATGTCCCCGACACCGAGCCGCTGGACCTGGCCGAGATCCAGGAGATCGCCCGCCTCGCCCTGGGCCGGGACTTCGGGATGCACGACGCCCGCTGGATGTCCCGCTTCCACAGCGACGAACGGCAGGCGCCCGCCTACCGGGTCGGGCGGGTCTTCCTGGCCGGAGACGCCGCGCACGTGCACACCCCGGCCGGCGGTCAGGGCATGAACACCGGGCTGCAGGACGCGGCCAACCTGAGCTGGAAGCTGGCCGCGGTCGTCACCGGGCACGCGGATCCCGCCCTGCTCGACACATACCAGGCCGAGCGGCACCCCGTGGGCCGGGCGGTGCTGCGCAGCAGCGGCGGGATCGTCCGTCTCGCCATGGCCAAGCGTCCCTGGGCCCTCGCGGCCCGCGCCGCGCTCACCGCGTTCCTGAACGCCGTCGGCCCCGCCCGGCGCGCGGTCGCCGCCCAGATCACCGGCATCGGCTACCGCTACGCCGCGCCGCGCGGCGCCCACCCTCTGACCGGCGCCCGCGTCCCGGACGTCGCCCTGGCCGGCGGCGGCCGGCTGCACGAGGCGCTGCGCGGGGGCCGGTTCGTGCTGATCACCGCCGAGCCGTACGCGGCGGACCCCGCCCGCGCGGACCGGCTGGCCGTGGCGCACTGGGCGAGCGACCGCCGTACGACCGTGCTGGTCCGCCCCGACGGGTACGCGGCCTGGGCCGCCGACTCGGCCGCCCGGGCGGACGTCGAGGCGGCGGTCGCCGCGCACGTCGGCGGTTAGTGCGGCGCCTCCAGGGTTCCGGCGAGCAACTCCCTCAGCAGGTCGGTCAGTTGGCCGACCTGTTCGTCGTCGAGGAGTGACAGGGCCTGGGTCTGCACCGCGAGGCCCGCGCCGACCGCCCGGTCGATGACGTCCAGCCCCTTCTCGGTCAGCGTCACCTTCAGGCCCCGGCGGTCGTGCGGGTCGGGGGAGCGGCGCAGCAGTCCGGCCTTCTCCAGCTTGTCGAGGCGGCCGGTCATCCCGCCGGTGGTGAGCATCAGGGTGGCCGACAGCTGCCGCGGCGAGAGTGTGTACGGCTCGCCGGCGCGGCGCAGGGTCGCGAGGACGTCGAACTCGCCGCGGGAGATGCCGTACGGCTGGTACGCCTTCTCCATGCGGTCGCCCATGGCCCGGGAGAGGCGGTAGATCCGCCCGAAGACCTCCATCGCCCGGTAGTCGAGGTCGGGCCGCACGGCCGCCCACTGGTCGACGATCGCGTCGACGGGATCCTTGCCTGCACTCATGGTCCGAGTATCGCCTCCCGGACGGTCGTCAGCAAGAAAGTAGCTTGATGGAAAGTCGCTTAGTGTTAAGCTACTTTCCACCAAGCTATTTCAAGGGGGCAGGCATGGAGACACGAAAGAGGGAGCGCATCCCGGGTGAACGGGCCCTGCCGCTCACCGCCTCCGTCAACGGCGTCGGCACCGGTATGTACGTCCCGTTCACGCTGGTCTTCTTCCACGCCGTGACCGGGCTGTCCTTCACGGTCGTGGGCGCCGTGCTCACCGCCACCGGCCTCGCGGGCATCGCCGTACTCCCGCTCGCCGGGACGGCGGTGGACCGATACGGCGCCAAGCGCGTGCTGTACGCGCTGTACGGCGTCCGGGTCGCCGGCTTCGCCCTCTACCCCTTCGCCCGCTCCCTCGCCGCCTTCGCGGCCGTGGCCCTGGTCACGGCCGCCGCCGACCGGGCCTTCCCCGCCGTACAGCAGTCCCTGATCGGTGAGGTGGCGCGCGGGGCGGGGCGGGACCGGCTGCAGGCGTCGACGCGCGCGCTGCAGAACGCCGGAAGCGGGGCGGGTGCGCTGCTGGCGACGCTGGTCATCTCCCTGGCGGGCAGTGCCGGTTACACGTACGCGGCCTGGGGCAACGCCCTCTCCTTCGCGCTCGCCGCGCTGCTGCTGCGGCCCCTGCGGCCGGTGCGTACGACCGGGGAGGCCCCGGTCCCGCACCGGGCGGGCGCCGGCTACCGGCTCGTCCTCGCCGACCGGCCCTTCCTGGTCGTCACCGGCGCCAACTTCCTGAACGCACTGAGCTATTCGGCCCTGTCGGTCCTCTTCCCGCTGTTCATGGTGGAGTGGCTGCACGGTCCCTCGGTGCTCACCGGTGCCGCGTTCACCCTCAACACCGTGCTGTGCGCGGTGGCCGGGGTCGGCGTCGGTGCGCGGGTCCGCCGGGCCGGTGCCCGGCGCACCCGGGCGGCGGCGCTGGGCGGGGCCCTGTTCGCGACCGCCTTCACCGCACAGATCGTGCTCGGCACCGTGCTGCCGACGTCGGCCGCGGTCCTGGGCGGCGCCGTGGTCACCGTGGTCGTCGTCTACACCCTCGGCGAGCTGATCCACAGCCCCGCCGCCCAGGTGCTCGCGGTCGAGACGGCACCCGAGGCGGTGCGCGGACGGTATCTGGCGGCGTACCAGATGTCCTGGTCGCTCGCGAAGGCGGTGGCGCCCTCCCTGTTCACGACCCTGCTCGCGCTGGACGGCCGGGCACCGTGGGCCGTGCTCGTCCTGACCTCGGCGGCGGCCGCCGCCCTCCTGATCCGCACGGAACGCCACCTGCCGCCGGAGGCGGTACGCCCGCTGCCGGCCGAGGCGGCACCCCTGCCGGCGCCGGTGGCCCGCACCGGCGCCCCCGCCCCGGCCCGGGCCGCTGTCCCTGTCCCGGCCGCCGCGTCCGTTGCCGTCACTGCCGGCCCGGAAGGGGTCCGGGCATGAGGCGATCCGCCACCGTCCTGCTCACCGCGTTCGCCCCGGTCTCCTGGGGAACCACCTACGCGATCACCACGGAACTCCTGCCGCCGGACCGCCCCCTGTTCACGGCGCTGCTGCGGGCCCTGCCCGCCGGACTCGTCCTGCTGGCGGTGACCCGGGTGCTGCCGCGCGGCGGCTGGTGGTGGCGGTCGGCGGTGCTCGGCGCGCTGAACATCGGTGCCTTCTTCCCGCTGCTGTTCGTGTCGGCGTACCGGCTGCCCGGTGGTATGGCCGCCGTCGTCGGCTCGGTTCAGCCGCTGTTCGTCGTCGGCCTCTCGGCGCTGCTGCTCGGGCAGCGACCGGCTCCGCGCACGCTCGTCACCGGCGTCGTCGCCGCGCTCGGCGTCAGCCTCGTCGTCCTCCGGGGCACCGGGACGCTCGACGCCGCCGGCCTGCTCGCGGCCGTCGCCGCCACCGCCTCGATGGCCGCCGGTACGGTCCTGACCAAGCGGTGGGGCCGCCCGGACGGGGTCGGCCCGCTGGCGCTCACCGGCTGGCAGCTCACCGCGGGCGGCCTGCTCATCGCGCCCGTAGCTCTCCTGGCCGAGGGCACCCCGCCCGCCCTGGACACCCGGGCCGTCGGCGGCTACGCCTACCTCGCGCTGGCCAACACGGCGGTGGCGTACTGGCTCTGGTTCCGCGGCATCGGCCGGCTCAGCGCCCCCCAGGTCGCCCTCCTCGGCCCGCTCTCCCCGCTGACCGCGGCCGTCGTCGGCTGGGCGGCCCTCGGCCAGACGCTCACCCCGGTGCAGGTGACGGGCATGGCGCTGGCCTTCGGCGCGACGCTGGCGGGCCAGCGCAGAAGCCGCCCCACATCGTTCAGTTTCTCTGAAACGAACCGTCGGAAAGTTTCGATGGACCTGACCGATCGTCCGCTGCGACGGTAGGGCACACAGCACCGGAACCTCACCGAAAGGACCTCTGTGACAGCCGTCCCGCACCGGACTCCCACCACCGTCGCCCCGGCCGCCGCCCGCCGCCCGCGCCAGGCCGCCGCCCCCCTGCTCGGCCTCGCCTGCGCCGCGCTCGCCACGGTCGTCTGGTCGGGCAGCTTCGTCACCTCACGCGGCCTGCACGACAGCGTCCCGCCCGTCCAGCACGCCTTCTGGCGCTGGGTGATCGCCCTCCTCGCCGTAGCGCCCTTCGGTGCGCGGGAGGCCTGGCGCCGGCGGGCCCTGCTGCGCCGTCACGCCCGCTACATTCTGCTCGCCTCCCTCCTCGGCGTGGCCGTCTACAACACCCTCGTCAACCAGGCCGGACTGACCACCCCCGCCGCCACCATGGGCATGATCATGGCCGCCTCGCCGGTGCTGATGGCGGTCTGCGAACGGCTGGGCGGCGTACGGCTCGGCGCGCGGCGCACCACCGGGCTGCTCATCGCCTGCGCGGGCGTGGCCCTGCTGCTCGGCGGCGGAGCGGACTTCTCGCCCGGCGACCTGTGGATGATCGCCGCGGCCTGCTGCTTCGCCGGTTACAGCGCACTGCTGCGCCGCCGGCCCGCCGGGCTCTCGGGCACCGGCTTCCTGTTCGCCACGTTCCTGACCGGCACGGTCCTGCTGCTGCCCGCACAGGCGGTGAGTGTGACCGTGCAGGGGTCCTTCCACCCCACCCCCGGCACGGTCCTGCCCCTCCTCTATGTCGGCGTGGCCTCCTCCGCGCTCGCCTTCTTCGCCTGGAACAAGGCCGTCGCCCTGATCGGCGCGACCCGTGCGGGCATCGTCTACCACCTTCAGCCGGTCTGTGTGGCCCTGCTGTCCTGGGCCGTGCTCGGCGAGACGACGGGCCTGCCGCAGCTGCTGTCGACCGCGCTGATCCTGGGCGGGGTCATCCTGGGCGCCGGCTCCCGGCGCTGACGGCGGCGGTGTTGCCGGCGTGTCCCAGCAGGATCATGGCGTCGTGGTCCGGGCTGCCCGGCTCGGCCTGGTACACGATCAGCCGGTGGCCGTCGGTGCGGGCGACCTCGTACGCCTCGTAGCTCAAGGTCATGGTGCCGGTGGCGGGATGGGTGAAGTGCTTGCGGCCGTTGGTCCGGCTGCGCACCTCGTACCGCTGCCACAGAGCGGCGAACTCCTCGCTCTTGACGACCAGTTCGCCGACCACGCCGGTGACGTCCGGCGCGTCCGGATGACGGCCGGCCGCCGCGCGCAGATGGGCGACGGTGGCCGCGGCGACCTCCTCCCAGTTGCCGTACAGCCGGCGCGCGGCCGGGTGCAGGAAGGTGTAGCGGGCGGTGTTGCGGCGCGGCCCGGGCCACTCCTCGATGCCCGGGAGCAGCCGCAGGCCGCGCGGGTTGGCGGCGAGCAGGTCGTTCGCGCGGCTGAGGACGTACGCCGGACAGGGGTCGACGATGTCGAGCATGCGCAGCACGTCCGGGCGCAGCGCACGCTCCGGGGCCCCGGAGCGTGCCGGGGTGTCGGGGGCCTGCGCCAGCTCGAACAGGTGCCGTCGCTCGTCCTCGTCCAGCCGCAGCACCCGGGCCACCGCCTCCAGTACGGCGGGCCCCGGCCGGTGCTGCTTGCCCTGCTCCAGCCGCCGGTAGTACTCGATGCTCACGCCCGCGAGCAGCGCCACCTCCTCCCGGCGCAGGCCCGCCGTGCGCCGCCGGCCGGTGGTGGCCGGCAGCCCGGCCTGCTCGGGCGTGACCCTGGCCCGCCGTATCCGCAGGAACTCGCCCAGTCCCGGTGCCTTGTCGATGTCCACCCACCGAGTATGACGATCACGGCGGTGCCGGTGCGGGGCCCTGCCAGGGCCCCTCTTCGGCGGGTGTCCCCGGGGCGGGGTCCGCCGCGCAGACTGGGGGACACCGAACGACATGACCGAATGTGAGGAGCCGGAGATGGCAGAGGTCGCCGTGGTGGGGCTCGGCATCATGGGCCGGGGCATGGCCGAGAACCTGCTGAAGCACGGGCACACCGTGACCGTCTGGAACCGCAGCCCGCAGCGGGCCGCCGAACTGGCCGACGCGGGCGCGCGGGTGGCGGCCACTCCCGCCGAGGCCGCGTCCCACGCCGACGTCGTCTTCGAGGTGACCGCCGACGACGCCTCCTCCCGCGAGGTGTGGCAGGGCCAGGCCGGCATCCTGGCCGGCGCCCGCCGCAACGCCGTACTCATCGCCTCCGCCACGCTGTCGGTCGCCTGGATCGAGGAACTGGCCGGGCTCTGCGCGCAGGGCGGCCGTACCTTCTACGACATGCCGCTCACCGGGGGCGCCGCCGGGGCCCGCACCGGCACCCTGGTGCTCCTCGCGGGCGGCGACCCGGACGGACTGCCCGCGCTGCGGCCCGTGTTCGACGCGATCGCCCGGGACGTACGGCACTTCGGGCCGGCCGGCGCGGGCACCCGCTTCAAGCTCATCCTCAACGCCCTCCAGGCCGTCCACCTGGCCGGCTTCGGCGAGGCACTGCGGCTGGCCGAGGCGGCGGGCCTGGACACGCGCCAGGTCGGCGAGGCCCTGATGGACCGCCCCGGAGGCGTGGTCACCCGGCTCGCCTGGGACAGTCACCTCACTCCGCCCGAGCCCGTCAACTTCTCGGCCGAGTGGGCCCACAAGGACCTCGCCTACGCGGCCCGCATGGCCGACGCGACGGGACAGCGCCACCATCCCCTCCTCGACGGCGTGCTCAGCCTCTTCTCCACGGCGCTGGCCGAGGGGCGCGGCAAGGAGGACTGGAGCACGGTGAATCCGGTCGCACGGGAGACCGGCAGGTAGCGTGCCCGCATGGCCGAGTGGGACATCCGGAAGCTGCAGATCCTGCGCACCCTGCGCGAGCGCGGGACGGTGACCGCGACGGCCGAGGCCCTGCACATGACCCCGTCCGCGGTCTCCCAGCAGCTCACCAACCTCGCCCGGCAGCTGGGCGTACCCCTGCTGGAGGCGCGGGGCCGCGGGGTCCGGCTCACCGACGCGGCGCGCCTGGTGCTGGTCCACGCCGAGCCGGTCTTCGAGCAACTGGAGCGTACGGAGGCGGCGTTGGCGGCGTACCGCCAGGGGGAGGCGGGGGAGGTGCGGGTGGGCGCCTTCTCCACCGCGGTCCCCGCCCTGGTCGTACCGGCCGTACGGGCCCTGCGCGACACGCACCCCGGGGTGACCGTCCGCATACGGGAGGCGGAGGCCGCCGAGGCCTACGACCTGCTGGCCGCCGGAGAGGTCGACCTGGCCCTGTCCCTCGCGGCGTCGGCGCCCAGCGCGGCCGATCCCCGCTTCACCCGGGTCCCCCTGCTCACCGACCCCCTGGACATCGCCCTGCCCCCCGGCCACCCCCTGGCCACGGCCCCCGCCCCGACCCTCACCGACCTGGCCGCCGAACCCTGGATCTTCGGCGGCAGCGGCCCCTGGTCCGACATCACCCGCCGCGCCTGCGAGGCGGCCGGCTTCAGCCCCCACCAGGGCCACTCGGCCTCCGGCTGGACCGCGATCCTGGCCATGGTGGAGGCGGGCATGGGGGTGGCCCTGGTCCCACGGATGGCGGCGGTCCGCCGGGCCGGCGTCCTCATGCGCGACCTCGGCCCGGACGGCCCGGTGCGGCATGTGACGGCGGCGGTGCGCAGGGGCGGGGAGACGGGGCGGGCGGTGGCACACGTACTCGAAGCGCTACGGGCGGCGGCCGGGGCCCGGGTCACGCCGGACTGAACGCGTACGGGAACTCACCGAGACGACCCGCCGTGACCAGGGCAGTGACCAGGACGCGAAAGGGGCGCCCGGCGTGCTGCCGGGCGCCCCTCGGGGGCGTGACTACTCGGCCGTCGCGGCGTCCGCCGCCTGGGCCTTCAGCGCGCGTTCGATGCCCGCGCGGGACTCCGAGACCAGGCGGCGCAGGGCCGCGTTCGGCTCGGCTGCGGCCAGCCAGGCGTCCGTCTTGGCCAGGGTCTCCTCGGAGACCTGGACCGCCGGGTAGAGGCCGATGGCGATCTGCTGGGCGATCTCGTGCGAGCGCGCGTCCCAGATGTCCTTGACGACCTCGAAGTAGCGGTCCGCGTACGGCGCGAGCAGCTCGCGCTGGTCGGTCTGGACGAAGCCGCCGATCACGGCCTCCTGCACGGCGTTCGGCAGCTTGTCGGAGTCGACGACCGAGGCCCAGGCCTCCGCCTTGGCCTCCGTCGTCGGGCGGGCCGCGCGGGCGGTGGCCGCGTGCCGCTCACCGGCCGCGGTCTTGTCCCGCTCGTACTCGGCCGCGATCTCCGCCTCGTCGAAGCGGCCGACCGCCGCCAGCCGCTCCACGAACGCCCAGCGCAGCTCGGTGTCCACGGCCAGGCCCTCGACGGTCTGGGTGCCGTCCAGCAGCGCCTCCAGCAGGTCCAGCTGCTCGGGGGTGCGGGCGGTCGCCGCGAAGGCACGGGCCCAGGCCAGCTGGTGGTCGCTCGCCGGCTCGGCCGCACGCAGGTGGGCCAGCGTGGCGTCGGTCCAGCGGGTCAGCAGCGACTCGCGGGCGGCCGGGTCGGCGTACAGGTCGATGGCGAGCTTGACCTGGCGGTGCAGCGACTGGACGACACCGATGTCCGACTCCTTGGCGATGCCGGACAGCACCAGGGACAGGTAGTCGCGGGTGGCCAGCTCCCCGTCGCGGGTCATGTCCCAGGCCGACGCCCAGCACAGGGCGCGCGGCAGGGACTGCTCGAAGTCGCCGAGGTGCTCGGTGACCGTCTTCAGCGACTCCTCGTCCAGCCGGACCTTGGCGTACGACAGGTCGTCGTCGTTGAGCAGGACGACCGCCGGGCGGCGCTTGCCCGTCAGCTGCGGCACGGCCGTCAGCTCACCGTCGACGTCCAGCTCGATGCGCTCGGTGCGCACCAGCTTGCCGGAGCCGGCGTCGAGGTCGTAGAGGCCGATCGCGATGCGGTGCGGGCGCAGGACCGGCTCGCCCTTGGCGCCGGCGGGCAGCTCCGGGGCCTCCTGGCGGACGGCGAAGGAGGTGATGACACCCTCGGCGTCCGTCTGGAGCTCCGGGCGGAGGACGTTGATGCCCGCCGTCTGCAGCCACTTCTTCGACCACGTCTTCAGATCACGTCCGGAGGTCTCCTCCAGCGCCCCGAGCAGGTCGGACAGGCGCGTGTTGCCGAACGCATGCGCCTTGAAGTACGCCTGCACGCCCTTGAAGAACTCGTCCTCGCCGACGTACGCGACGAGCTGCTTCAGCACGCTCGCGCCCTTGGCGTACGTGATGCCGTCGAAGTTGACGAGGACGTCGTCCAGGTCGCGGATGTCCGCCATGATCGGGTGCGTGGACGGCAGCTGGTCCTGCCGGTACGCCCACGTCTTCATCGAGTTGGCGAACGTGGTCCACGAGTGCGGCCAGCGGGAGCCGGGCGCGGCGGCCTGGCAGGCGATGGAGGTGTAGGTGGCGAACGACTCGTTCAGCCACAGGTCGTTCCACCACTCCATCGTGACGAGGTCGCCGAACCACATGTGGGCCAGCTCGTGCAGGATGGTCTCGGCCCGCACCTCGTACGCCGCGTCGGTCACCTTGGACCGGAAGACGTACTGGTCCCGGATGGTCACCGCACCCGCGTTCTCCATCGCGCCCGCGTTGAACTCCGGCACGAACAGCTGGTCGTACTTCGCGAAGGGGTACGCGTAGTCGAACTTCTCCTGGAACCAGTCGAAGCCCTGCCGGGTCACCTCGAAGATCGCGTCCGAGTCCAGGAACTCGGCGAGGGACGGACGGCAGTAGATGCCCAGCGGCACGCTCTGCCCGTCCTTCTCGTACACGCTGTGCACCGAGTGGTAGGGGCCGACGATCAGCGCCGTGATGTACGACGAGATGCGCGGGGTCGGCTCGAACGCCCAGACGTTGTCCTTGGGCTCGGGCGTCGGCGAGTTCGAGATCACCGTCCAGCCCTCGGGCGCCTTCACGGTGAACTGGAAGGTGGCCTTCAGGTCCGGCTGCTCGAAGGAGGCGAAGACGCGGCGGGCATCCGGGACCTCGAACTGGGTGTAGAGGTAGGCCTGCTCGTCGACGGGGTCGACGAAGCGGTGCAGACCCTCGCCGGTGTTGGTGTAGGCGCAGTCCGCGACGACGCGCAGGACGTTGCGCCCCTCCAGCAGCCCCGGCAGGGCGATCCGCGAGTCCTTGAAGACCTCGGCGGGGTCCAGCTGGTCGCCGTTGAGGACCACCTCGTGGACGGCCGGTGCCACCAGGTCGATGAACGACTCCGCGCCCGTGCGGGCGACGTCGAAGCGCACCGTGGTCACGGACCGGTAGGTGCCGCCCTCCTGCGCACCGGAGAGGTCGAGATCGATCTCGTACGAGTCAACGGTGAGCAGCTCGGCCCGCTGCTGCGCCTCTTCGCGAGTCAGGTTTGTGCCAGGCACGCGGTCATCTCCTCGTTATGTGTCGGTTCCGCCATCCTTCCATGGGACCCATAGGGAACGCGATGTCCGGTTCCCGCCGGTCAGCGGGGCGCCGCGGCAGGACGCTGGACCCATGACGACGACACACACCCCGCGCCCCGTCCCGCCCCGGGTCCTGAAGGAGCTGCGGGCCGCCGATGACGCCGGGCGCCCCATGAGCCCCTTCACCGACGCGGAGGGCGGCGCCCCGCTGCGCTGCTGCCTGCGCCGCAGTGAGCCCGGCGAGACGATCGCCCTGGTCTCGTACGCGCCGCTGCGCCGCTGGGCCGCCGAGACGGGCGCCGCTCCCGGCGCGTACGACGAGCAGGGCCCGGTCTTCATCCACGCGGAGGACTGCCCGGGCCCGTCCGGCACCGCCGCCCTGCCCTTCACGAACGCTCACCGCGTACTGCGCCGCTATGCAGCCGACGGCCGGATCCTGGGCGGCCGCCTGGTGGAGCCCGCGGAGAACCGCGACGGGGGGGCCTTCACGGACACCTTCGCGGACGCCTTCACGGACGCCTTCAGCGATCCGGAGGTGGCGGTGGTGCATGTGCGGGCGGTCGAGTACGGGTGCTTTCTGTACGAGGTGCGGCGGGACCGGGGCCGGCGTGCGCAAGGGGCGGCCACGTGACCGTGACCGCCCCTTGGTCGCGGACGACCTACTTCGCGGACAGCTCCGCCGCCACCAGCTCCGCGATCTGGACCGCGTTCAGCGCGGCGCCCTTGCGGAGGTTGTCGTTGGAGATGAACAGGGCGAGGCCGTTGTCCACCGTCTCGTCACGGCGGATGCGGCCGACGTACGACGGGTCCTGGCCGGCCGCCTGCAGCGGGGTCGGGATGTCGGACAGGGCGACGCCCGGCGCCTTCGCGAGCAGCTCGGTCGCGCGCTCCGGGCTGACCGGGCGGGCGAAACGGGCGTTGACCTGGAGGGAGTGGCCGGAGAAGACCGGGACGCGCACACACGTGCCGGAGACCTTCAGGGCGGGGATCTCCAGGATCTTGCGGGACTCGTTGCGCAGCTTCTGCTCCTCGTCGGTCTCGTGCAGACCGTCGTCGACGATCGAGCCCGCCAGCGGGAGCACGTTGAAGGCGATGGTGCGCTGGTAGACGTTCGGCTCGGGGAAGTCGACCGCCCGGCCGTCGTGGGTGAGCTTGTCGGCCTCGGCGGCGACCTTCTGCACCTGGCCGTGCAGCTCGGCCACGCCCGCGAGACCCGAACCGGACACCGCCTGGTACGTGGCGACGACGAGCGCTTCGAGGCCCGCTTCCTCGTGCAGCGGCTTCAGGACCGGCATCGCGGCCATCGTCGTGCAGTTCGGGTTGGCGATGATGCCCTTGGGGCGGTCGGCGACCGCGTGCGGGTTCACCTCGGAGACCACCAGGGGGACGTCCGGGTCCCGGCGCCAGGCGGAGGAGTTGTCGATCACCACGGCGCCCTGGGAGGCGACCTTTTCGGCCAGCGCCTTGGAGGTCGCGCCGCCGGCGGAGAAGAGCACGATGTCCAGGCCGGTGTAGTCGGCGGTCGCCGCGTCCTCCACCGTCACCCCGTCCAGCACGGTCCCGGCCGAGCGGGCCGAGGCGAACAGGCGCAGCTGCGTCACCGGGAAGTCGCGTTCCGTGAGGATCCTGCGCATGACCGTGCCGACCTGACCGGTGGCTCCGACGATTCCGACCCTCACAGTGACTCCCTCTTTGTGTCTCGTGCATGACCGGGGCTTTTCCATCATGCGGCCGACCCCGGTCCACCTGTCCAATTCTTTGCGGTGCGTGCCCGAAGAGTGGGACACGATCACCCGCCGGACGGTTCCCTGTGTCCGTCGGACACCGCGCTGAGCTGGAGATATTCCCTCCGCTGGGCGCCCGGGCCGCAAGCTGTGCTGTCCCGTCCCTGCCCGTCCGGCTCGCGGCCACACGGCGGTGTGACGTACACCTCTGTGGCACGGCGACGCATGAGCACGGCCGGTGGACGCCGTCCCGGCGTGGGCGGCCCGCCCCCGTGACGAAGAGGGGCGGGTGTCCCCCCGGACACCCGCCCCTCAGCCTGACCCGCCCGTTACGGCGTGACCTTGCCGATCTTCACGCTGCCGACGCCCGCGACCGTGCCGCGCGCATTCACCAGCTGGACCCGGCCGAAGAACTCACGGCCGGCCGGTGCCTCGGCGGCGGCCGTGACCTGACCGGTGACCGTGGCGGAGTCGCCGGTGCCGAGCCCGACCGGGGCCGAGTCGTCCACCGTGACCGTGCCGAGCGTGGGGGAGAAGAACACGTCCCGGTAGTCGTAGTCGGTGGCACCCGACGGGACCGAGTAGCCGACGACCTCGATGGTGTACGTCCCGGCGGCCGGGGACGGCACGGACACCGACTCCTCCGAGTCGCCGTCGGCGGACTGGGCGACCTGCTTGCCGCTCGCGTCGTACACGGTCAGGTCGAGGTCGGCGGCCGCGTCGGAGACGTTGCCGATCGCCACGTCCAGGGACTTGGCGCCGGCCGGGACGTCCACCGTGGTGGTCTGCTTCTCGCCCTGCTTGAGGGACGGGCGGGTCGTCCTGGCGGAGCCGAGCGGGCCACCGACCAGCTTGCCGTCCAGGGCCGCGTACGCGTTCGTGACCTTCCAGGCGGCGGTGGCCGGCGTGCCGACCTTTGCCTCGGGCACGGTCACCGTCGCCGGGTCGAAGGCCGCCCCGAGGACGGAGACGTCCAGCGTGTACGGGTTGTCCAGCAGCGGGGACGTACGCCGGGACTCGACCTCCACCTCCCAGACGCCGGGCTGCGGGTCGGCGTAGGAGCGCACGTCGGGCTTGCAGCCGTTGCCGTCCAGATAGTTCGGGTAGCAGTACGGGGTGCCGGTGTTGTCCACCGGGGTGCCGTACGGGTGGATGGCGATGAACCGGGTCTGGCTCTTGTCCTTCAGCCCGCCGATCGCGACCTCGAGGGACTTGGCGCCCGCGGGCACGTTCAGGAAGTACGACTGCGTGCTGTTGCGCTGCACCGAACTCGACGCGGAGTAGGTGTACTCGACCGGGGTCGACACCACGACCGTGGTCAGGATCTGCTTGTCGACGCCCTCGGTGAACAGGTCGTCGACCTCCAGGATCGCGCTCTTGATGCCCGCGGACCTCGGCGCGGCCTGGACCTTGACGGTCACCGGCTGGTTCAGCGGCAGCTTCACCAGGGGTGAGCCGAGGAGACGGAAGGTGTCACCCGCGTTGTTCTCGAAGTGCAGTGTGTGCCAAACGGCCTTGTCCGGGCCGGACGTACGGGTGATCGTGACGTCGTACGTCTTCTTCTGGCCGGCCTTCAGACCGCCCTCGCGGTCGTACAGACCGGTGCCGAAGCCCGGGGTCTTCAGCGCCTGGTCGAGCGCGGTGTCGACCGGGGCCTTCACGGTGTAGTCGTGCGCGGTCGCGTCGTCGCGGATCGCGTCCCACGCGTCCACGATGTTGATGCGGCCCGCGCCCTCCTCGTACGCCTGCACACCCTTGATGTGGTCGGCGGTCGAGGTCAGTGCCGTGCGCAGCTTGGCGGGCGTCAGGTCGATGCCCTTCTCCCTGGCGGCGCTCAGCAGCAGCGCGGACGCTCCCGTCGCCTGCGGGGAGGCCATCGAGGTGCCCTGGAGCATGGAGTAGCCGGCCGGCAGCGAGTAGCCCGCCTCGGCCACCGGGGAGCCGGGCAGCCAGGTCTGGGTGGTGTTGATCGCGGCACCGGGCGCGACCAGGGTCGGGGTGAAGCCGCCGTCCTCCCGCGGGCCGCGCGAGGAGAAGGGCATCATCTGGTACTTCTTCTCCACGGCCGAGCCGTAGTTCGCGGCCCAGGTCTCCTTGGAGACGGCCGCGCCGACCGAGATCACCTTGTCGGCCAGGCCGGGGTCGCCGATGGTGTTGGCGCCGGGCCCGGAGTTGCCCGCGGAGATCACCAGCTGGACGCCGTAGGTGTCGATGAGCCGGGTGTACAGCTCGGCGCGTGCGTTGTTGCCGTCGTTCAGGGCCGGCAGGCCGCCGATCGACATGTTGACGATGTCGACGCCCCGGTTGGTGACCAGGTCGATCATGCCCTCGGTGAGGGCGACGTTGGTGCAGCCGCCGGTCCAGGTGCAGGCGCGCGAGGAGACGAGCTTCGCGCCCGGGGCAGCGCCGTTCATCCTCCCGCCGAACAGGCCGTTGGCGGCCGTGATGCCCGCGACGTGCGTGCCGTGCTCGGACTCGATGACCCCGATGTTGACGAAGTCCGCCTTCTTGCCGACCCAGGTCCCGCCGTAGGGGTCCATCGGCACGTCCTTGCGGATCTGCACGACGAACGGCACCCGCTCGGCCACGTCGGTCTTCGGGTCGTCGGTGCCGAAGTAACCGACCTGGTAGCCGTCCTTGTACGGCTTCATCGGCGTGTCGTCGGTGAAGTCGTGGTTGTTGTCCAGGTCGACGGTGACCGTGCCGGCCGCCGGGTCGTACAGCACGCCCCAGCTGTCGGTCGTGTCGCCGTCCCGGTTCAGGTCGCCCTTCTCGTCGCCGCCCGTGGTGGCGGACTCCTTGAAGGTGCTGATCCCGTACGAGCCGGAAGGCGCCGTCCAGGTCGCGCCGCCGTAGGAGAAGCTGGGCCCGGAGACCGCGGTGACCATCGGACGCCAGGTCTGGTCACCGTCGGCGATCGGGTCGGTCGCGGTCACCCAGTCGACGATCTTCCGCTCGCCGGTGGTGGTCTTCTGCAGGGCCGGGTGGCCGAGGTCGACGCCGGAGTCGAGGATGCCGATGGTGATGCCGCGGCCGTCCGCCTTCGGGTGCTCCTTGACGAACTCGACGGCACCGGTCTCGAAGGAGGGGTTGTACGGGTTCGCGGCGGGGGTGCCCTTGCCGGGGCCGGGGTAAGGGGACGCCGTGCTCCCGGACTTGGTGCCGTTCGGGGACGGGTCGTCGAGCGGTATCTCCTGCTTGAGGTCGATGGCGTGGACCGAGGAGAGCTTCGCGGCGGCGGCGATGGCCGAGTCCGCCCGGGCCGTCGGCACGGTGGCGCGGACATAGCCGACCTTGTCGTAGGTACGGCCCACCGAGCCGCCCTGGACCGCGTCCAGCTCCTTGGCGACCTGCTCGGTCTGCCCGGGGGCCGTCGCGATCATCATCGTGACGTTCTTGTCGCCGTCGGCCTTGGCCTCGGCGAGCAGACCGGCGTCGTCCGGACCCAGCTTTTTCTGGGCGGACTTGACACCGGAGGGGGGAGCGTCCGCAGCGAGAGCCAGGGGTATCGGCCCGGCCGCGGACAGGGCGGCCACCACGCCCACGGCGACGGCTGTGCGGGCCAGGCGTCTGGGACGGGGGGTGCGCTCGGGTATTTCGGTCATCGGCATCCCTCAGGTGAAGAAGCGAGCGAACGAGGGCGCTCAGCTTTACCCAAGGGACGGAATTTTGGTGACCGTTGACCGAATCGATATGGAGGTATAGGGAAAACCCGCTATGGGTCAACTCTCCTTCGAGCGCGCGTAATGCCGGGAACGCCTTCGCGCGGTTGCCGCACAGGAGGCCCTGTGGGTTCCGGCCGCCCTGCCCCTGAGCGCTAACGTCCAGGAATGCGACGGAACTTGAGGGTGGCGGCCTACGCCGTGTGCGTCCGGGACGGACGGATCCTGCTCGCTCGTTCACCATCCCCCGACGGGACCCCCGAGTGGGTGCTGCCCGGCGGCGGCATGGAGCACGGCGAGGATCCGTACGACACGGTCCGCCGCGAGGTCACCGAGGAGACCGGCTACCGCATCGAGGTGACCGGTCTCCTCGGCGTGGACTCGCGGCGCCATCTCTTCGCCCGCCGGGGGCTGCGGCGCGCCACCGACCACCACGCCCTGCGTCTCCTCTACGAAGGAGAGGTCACCGGCGGTGAACTCCGGTACGAGGTCGGCGGCTCCACCGATTTCGCCGCATGGCAGGACCTTTCGGCCGTCTTGGACCTGAACCGGGTGCGCCTGGTCGACGTCGCGCTGCGGCTGTGGCGGGAGCGTCCCACGGACGGCCATCTCGCCGCCGGAGCCCGTCTCCTACCCCGCGAGATGAACGAGGAGTAACCGCGCCCCGGCCATGCGCAATCCACTCCGTGACCGCGTCCCGTACCCCGTGATCCACGTACGGTGATCGGCGCTGCACGTTGCCGCCGCGTTCACGCGCAGGTCATCCCGGGTGCCAAGCATCCACAGTGAGCGGGGCGTTCGCGCGAGCGACGGCCCGTGACCACTGCCGACGCGTTCGCACCCGGGAGATCGCGCCATGTCGCGCATACGCTCTGTCGCCGCCTCCGCTCTGGGGGTCAACCGCCGTACCGTCCTCGCCGCCGCCGGAGCCGTCTCGCTCTCCGCGGGCGTCGGCTACGCCCTGCGCCCCACCGACAGCCAGGGCGCCACCACCTCCTCCATCGAGGCGCCCGTCGCCGCCTCCCGGAAGGTCTCCACCTCCGCCTCGCCCGCCCCCTACACCAGGGGCACCACCCTCGCCTCCGTCGCCGCGCCCCGGAACAGCTCCGGCTACCGGCGTCTGGGCGACGGCCCCGGCTGGAAGCGGGTGGTGCGCAGCGAGCTGGCCGCCGCCAAGTCCGGCCGCGCCGACCGCCGTACGGCCCTTGCCGCGTTCGTCCAGTTCACGGACCTGCACCTGATGGACGTCCAGCATCCCCTGCGCTGGGAGTTCCTGCGCGCGGGCGACCAGCACTCCTGGCGCCCGCACGAGGCGCTCACCGTGCCCGGCGCCGTCTCGCTCGTCGAGCGGGTCAACGCGCTGCGCGGCGCCCCCGTCACCGGCGCCCCGCTCCACTTCGTCATGACCACCGGCGACAACACCGACAACAACGCCCACTCCGAGCTGGAGTGGTTCATGAAGGTGATGAGCGGTGGCCGTATCACCCCCAACTCCGGAGACCCCAGGCACTACGAGGGCGTGCAGAACAGCGGCCTGAAGCTGTACTGGCAGCCCGGCTCCGCCGTCCGCGACGGCGACAAGGCGCTCGGCTTCCCGCACCTGCAGGGCTTCCTGGCCGCCGCGATCCGCGAGGTGAACAGCCCCGGCCTCGATCTGCCCTGGTACTCCACCGTCGGCAACCACGACGCCCTCCCGCTCGGCGCGTACGGCTCCCACGGCGACCCCTACCTCGCCGAGGCGGCCATCGGCGGCAGGAAGCTGATGGATGTCCCGGCCGCCGACGCGAAGAAGCTCCTGGCGAGCATCAACAACGCCACCGACCCCAAGGGCACCGGCTACCGGGACTTCCTCAAGGCCCACGCCCGGTCCATGCGCTCGGTCACCCCGGACGACAGGCGCGCCCCGTACACCCAGACCGGCTACCTCAAGGCCCACCTGGACCCCGCCCACCAGGGCCACGGCCCGGCCGGCCACGGCTACTCCTCGGCGAACCTCGACGCGGGCACCCAGTACTACGCCTTCCGCATCTCCGAGGACGTCATCGGCATCAGCCTCGACACCACCGATCCCGGCGGCCACTACAACGGCTCGATCGGCACCGCCCAGCTCAAGTGGCTGGAGCGGACGCTCAAGGACAACAAGGACTCCTACGCCGTCGTCTTCAGCCACCACACCAGCACGAGCATGAACAACACCCGCCCCGACCCGGCCCGCCCCGGTGAGAAGCGGCACACCGGCGCCGAGGTGCTCTCCGTCCTCTCCGCCCACGCCCGTGTCCTGGCCTGGGTGAACGGCCACGTCCACAGGAACGTCATCACCCCGCACCAGGGCTTCGGCGGCCGGTCCTTCTGGGAGATCTCCACCGCCTCCCACATCGACTACCCCCACCTGGCCCGCATCATCGAGCTGGCCGACAACAAGGACGGCACGATCTCCGTGTTCACCACCCTGATCGAGTCCGCCGCCCCGCACCGCACCGACTACGCCGACCTGTCCCAGACCGGCCTCGCCGCCCTCTACCGCGAGCTGGCCTACAACGCCCCCGGCGCCAACAAGACCCTCGCGGGCAGCGAGGCCGACCGGAACACCGAGCTGGTACTGAAGAAGGGCTGAAATTCACTCAACTGGGGTACAGCACGGCAACCTTCGCGCATCCGACGCAGGTTCTCCTTCCCGACCGGACCGAACATTCCAGGTTGGGGGAAGACATGCGCGTACGCACGACCCTGGTGGGCGCCACCGCCCTGCTCGTCTCGGCGGCCCTGGCGGCACCGGCCGCCGCCACCGGCGCCCGCTTCGACGACGGGCACACCGCCACCCGCAAGGCCGTCGAGGCGGCCGTCGCGGCCGGTGTTCCCGGAGTGACCGCCACCGCGAGGGACGCCCACGGCACCTGGTCCGCCACCGCAGGCGTGGGCGACCTGCGCACGGGCGAGCCGCGGTCCACCGCCGACCGCTACCGCGTCGGCAGCATCACCAAGACCTTCGTCGCCACCGTCCTGCTCCAGCTGGAGGCGGAGGGCCGGCTGTCCCTGGACGACACGGTGGACAGGCGGCTGCCCGGCGTCGTCCACGGGCACGGTCACGACGGCCGGCACATCACCGTCCGGCAGCTGCTGAACCACACCAGCGGCATCGCCGACTACACCGAGGACGCGGACTTCGCCCGTGACTACTTCACCCCGGCGGGCTTCGCCCGGCACCGCTACGACACCGTCCGCTCGCGCGAACTGGTGGCGGTCGCGATGCGGCACGAGCCGTCCTTCGCGCCGGGCACGTCCTGGCGCTACTCGAACACCAACTTCGTCGTGGCGGGCATGGTGATCGAGAAGGTCACGGGACACCCGTACGCGACCGAGATCGAGCGCCGCATCCTCGGCCCACTGCATCTGAGGGCCACCTCCCTGCCCGGTACGAAGGTCACCGTGCCGCGGCCGAGCAGCCGTGCCTATTCGAAATTCACCGATCCGGACAGCCCGACGTACGACGTCACGACCCTCAACCCCTCGTTCGCCTCCGCCGCGGGTGAAATGATCTCGGACTCCGCCGACCTCGACCGCTTCTACAGCGCCCTGCTCCGCGGAAAGCTGCTGCCGCCCGAGCAGCTGAAGGAAATGAAGACCACCGTCGAGGCCAAGGGCATCCCGGACACGCGCTATGGCCTCGGCCTCATGGACACCCGGCTGACCTGCGGCGTTCATGTCTGGGGGCACGGCGGAGGGATCCATGGCTCCGCCTCGGCGGCGGTGACGACGGCCGACGGCCGGCATTCCCTGGCGCTGAATTTCAACGGTGACTGGTCGGGGGACGCGGACCCCGTGATCGAAGGGGAATTCTGTTAGCCGCCGTTTCATGCACGACATTCCGTGTTAACCCGTACGCAATGTCCGTACCGCCTCATATCGGCTAACCCGCTTTGGACGGGGATGGCTCGATCTTCTCGATCATTTATGCAAGGCGGGTGGTCGCGTGCGGCACGGGCGCGGACTGCGGGTGCTGTCGGTCTACGAGGGTTTCTTCTCCGGAGGAGCCCGGATCGTGCACAGCGACGTCATACGGGGACTGGCCGAGGGCGGCCAGTCCCACCGGGTACTCAGCATCCACGGCGAGGTCCGGCGCGAGGCCACCCGGCAGCGCATGGAGGACGACGCCTGCTACCGGGCGCTGACCGCCGACGGGATCGGCGTCACCTCGCTCGGCCGCAGCGCCGGACTGGTGGACGGGGCTCTGGCGGCGAACGTTTTCAGCGGGCCCGAGATGGCCGAGACGGCCCGGGCGATGGCCGGGGCCGATGTGATCCTCTCCCTGAAGGAGCAGCCGCTGGCCCTGCTGAACCGGGCCGGTCTGCCCCGCCGCCCGGTCGTGGTCTGCCTGCACCGCTCGGACCCGGAGAACCAGGGTCCGGCGCTGGACGAGCTGAAGGCCGCCATCGCCGACGGCACGGTGGCCGCGTGCGTGTGCTGCGCCGAGTCCACCCGGGCCGCCTACGAGGCCGCCGGCATCCCGGGCCGGCTGCTGCATGTCATCCCCAACGGCGTCGACCTGCTCCGCTTCCGCCCGGACCCGGCGGCCCGGCTGGCGTTCCGGGTGTCCCTGGGCATCCCGGCCGCCGCCCCGGTGGTCGTCTTCGCGGCCCGCTACGCCCCGATGAAGAACATCCCGCTCCTCCTGCGTGCCGCCCGCGCCTGGCTCGCCCGCGAGCCCGAGGGGCACGTCCTGATGTGCGGTGCGGGCATGAGTGACACGAACCCGGCGCTGTGGTCCGACATCGAGGGCGCGTTCGGCGCGGACCGGCAGCTTGCAGAAAGGATTCGCCTGCTCGGTGTGCGCCGCGACATGGAGACCGTCTACGCCGGCGCCGACGTCGTCGCGCTGACCTCCGCCTCGGGGGAGGCGGCGCCGCTGTGCCTGATCGAGGGCATGATGTGCGGCGCCGTGCCCGTGACGACGGACGTGGGCGACAGCGCGGAGATCGTCCGGGGCCACGGTTTCGTGACCCCGCAGGACCCCGACGCCGTCGCGCGGGCCTGGACGGCGGCGGTCGCCGGCCGCGCCGGCCTCGCCCCGGCACTGGCGGCGAGTCGCGAGCGCTGCAGCCGGACGCGCATGATCGCGGCGTACGCCGCGCTGCTGGACGGCGTTCACATGAGCACCGCACAGCTGCCGACGCTGCCCGAGCCGTGGTAGCGGCCGGGAACCCGGGTCAGGACACCCGGGTGAGGACCGGGAGGTAGCCGAGGGACTGGCCCGGGGCCGTGGGGTGGTACGACTCGGTGATCGCCGGCACGTCGACGCCGTGCAGCCAGGGGCTGGCCGAGCAGATCTCATGGCCGGCGAAGGCGGCGGTGACATCGGCGAAGGTGAAGCCGTGGCCGACGGCGCCTCGGGCGATCACCTCGTTGAGGTGGTCCACGGCGCCGTTGACGGCGGCGCGGTCCTTGTCCGCGAGGCCCATGCGGCAGGTGCCCCTCAGGTGGTACAGGTGCGGATAGCCCAGCACCACGACATGGGCGGCGGGCGCCCGGTCCCTGATCGCGGTGTAGAGACGGTCGAGGTTGCGCGCGAGCGTCCCGTCCATCGAGGTGCGGGCCCGGGAGACGGCGGACAGGCACCGGGTGTCGCCGCCCAGCGCGCAGGTCGTCATGACCCCGGCGAAGCCCGAGTCGCTGCCGCCGACGGTGAGGGTGACCAGGCCCGTGCGCGCGCTGAGGTGTCCGAGCTGGTCGGCGAGGACGTCGGTGGTCCGGGCGCCGTTGCAGGCGGCGAAGGCGAACGACGACGGCGCATGCGCCTCGGCCCACAGGGCCGGGTACGCCCGGGCGCTGCGCTTGCACTCCTTGCCGGAGGACAGGTAGTCGCCGGCTCCGACACCGGCCGAGTAGGAGTCGCCGAGGGCCACGTAGCCGGTGGCCGCGGGTGCCACTTCTGCCGTCGCGGGGTCGGCGAAGGCGCAGGCAGCCGCCAGGAGGAGGGAGCAGGCACCCGCCGCTGTTCGGGACTGTCTCATGAGTCCCCTCCTATCGCGGACCCGCCCGGCCCCGCCCGCCGTGCTGGTCCGTTCCGGTGAACGCTCACCCGGGCGGCGCAGCAGAAGTTGCCGGGAGGCGGCACGCACGAGGAGGGGCCACCGGTGCGGCCCGGTGGCCCCTCCTCTCCCCTCCTGGTGTCCTCCCCGGCCGTCACTACCGGGGAAGCACCACGACATAGGCGGCCGGGTCGCGGTCGGCCGACGCCATCAGGGCGGTACGCACCACCGCCGCCTGCTGCTCCAACCCGTCCCGCAGCTTCTTCGGGGTGATGTACACGACCGTGATCCCCAGGCGTTCCAGGTGCTCGCGCTTGCGGGCGTACTCCGACCACAGCGCGTCGTCGTCCTGCTGGTGGCCCTGCCGGGTCGCGCGGGTGTCCAGCTCCACCGCCACCGCCTGGTCGGGCCAGTACGCGTCCACGCCGCCGAGGTGCGGGCCGCCGGGCAGGCGCAGGTCGACGTTCCAGACCGGGTCGGGCAACCCGTACTCGGTGACCATCCGGTACAGCCGGTCCTCGGCGATCGAGCGGCCCTCCGCCACGAGCGCGTCCACCGCGTCCACCACGTGGGGGCGGTTCAGCAGTTTGGCGTGGGTCAACTCCCGTACGATCGAGGCGGGTTCGCAGTGGCCGCCGCGCACCGCCTCGGTCAGCAGCCGCCGTACCGCCTGCGCGTCCGTCAGCTCCGCCACCGCGTCCGCCAGCGCCCGCGGCACCGGCGCCACCGGCAGGCCCGTCACCGCGCGCGGATTGGGCAGCGAGGGCGTGCGCAGGACCCGGACGTAGCCCGCGGAACGCAGCCGACGCAGCCGCGGGACCAGCACGTCGACGTGGTCCAGGGAGAGCAGCGGCGGGGTGGTCGAGAAGCCGTGGAGGGTGAGGGCGGCCAGGCCCGTGATCATCGCCTCCGCGTAGACCGGGCGGTGCGGTTCCTCCGCCGTCGGCTGGGCCGGGACACCCGGCGTGGACTCGCGGGCCGCGTACAGCAGCGCCCCGTGCAGACGCTCCTCGCTCGTCGGCGGTCCGGGGTGCAGCAGGACCACGTTCGGCAGCAGCAGCTGCCAGGGGCCGCCGGGGCGGCACTGCTCGGTCAGCTCGGCCGTCGTCACACCGTGGGCCCGGAGTTGAGCCGCCGTCAGGACGCGGCGGTGGACCTCGGAGAGGTGACGGAGGGGGCGGGGGGAGAGCGGGGTGTTGTTCATGGCGTCGGGATTCCCGCGCCCGGTACCCGCTGTAACCGCTGTTACACGCCCGTCGAGAAATGCGGACAAGCCGGGACTAAAGGTCAGGTGTTCGGATGCCGAGTAGGGAAGCAAAACCCCTGGTCCGATCGGGTGCGGACCAGGGGTTACGGCTACTCTTGCCCGAATTTCGTAACGGTCACCGGCCGGGAAAGCTCAGGCCAAGGCTCAGTGGCCGACGGACGTCGCATCGCACTCCTGGGCGCGCAGCGCCCGCGCCAGGTCGTCCCGCGCCTCCAGCACCAGCCGGCGCAGCGCCGGCGCCGCGTTCCGGTGCGCGTCCAGCCACGCGTCCGTCGCCCGAAGCGTCTCCGGGCGGTCCTGCAGCGCCGGGAACAGGCCGCGTACGACGTCCATGCCGATCTGGATGGACCGCTCCCGCCACAGCCGCTCGATCGCCGCGAAGTACTTCTCCGCGTACGGCGCGGTCAGCTCCCGCTGCGAGGGCTGGCCGAAGCCCGCGATCGTCGCCTCCACCAGGGCGTTGGAGAGGGCGTCGGACTCCACCACCTGCGCCCACGCCTGTGCCTTCACCGCGGCCGAGGGACGGGCGGCCAGGCAGCGCACCTGGTGCCGCTTGCCGGACGCCGTGTCGTCGCGGGCCAGCTCGGCCGCCAGCACCGACTCGTCCGCCACCCCGTGCGCGGCCAGCGGCTCCAGGAACGCCCAGCGCAGCTCCTGGTCCACCTCCAGGCCCTCGACCGTGGATGTGCCGTCCAGCAGCTCGCGCAGCAGCTTCAGGTCCGGCTCGGCGGAGGCCACGGTCGCGAAGAAACGGGCCCAGGCCAGCTGGTGCTCACTGCCCGCCCCGGCCGCCCGCAGCTCCCGCAGCGCGCCCTCGGCGAGCAGTTCCCCGCCGGTCTCCCGCCACTCCGGCGCCGCATAGTGCACCAGCGCCGAGTTCGCCCACGCGTGCAGCATCTGCAGCACCCCGATGTCGGACTCGCGGCCCGCGAACCGCAGCACCAGATCCACGAAGTCCCGTGCCGGCAGCAGCGCGTCCCGGGTCAGGTTCCACAGCGCCGACCAGCACAGGGCACGGGCCAGCGGGTCGGTCAGCGCGCCCAGGTGCTCCTTGAGGGTGGCCAGCGAGACGTCGTCGAAGCGGATCTTGCAGTACGTCAGGTCGTCGTCGTTGACCAGGACCAGCTCCGGGGCCTCGGCACCCGCCAGGTCCGCGACGACCGTGCGCGGGCCCTCCACATCCGTCTCCACGCGCGCGTAGCGCTCCAGCGCGCCCTCGGGCGTCCGCCGGTACAGGCCCACCGCGACCCGGTGCGGACGCTCCTCGGGGTGCTCCGCCGGGGCGATGGGGGCCGCCTCCTGCACCACCGCCAGCTCGGCCACCCGGCCCTGCGCGTCCAGCAGCACCTGCGGCGTCAGCGAGTTGACCCCGGCGGTCTGCAGCCAGGAGCGGGCCCACGCGCTCATGTCCCGGCCGCTGGTCTCGCCCAGCACCGACAGCAGGTCGCCCAGGCGCGTGTTGCCGTACGCGTGGCGCTTGAAGTAGCGGCGGGCGCCCTCCAGGAACGCGTCCTGGCCGACGTACGCCACCAGCTGCTTGAGCACCGAGGCGCCCTTGGCGTAGGTGATGCCGTCGAAGTTCAGCTTGGCGTCCTCCAGGTCACGGATGTCCGCCGTGATCGGATGCGTGGACGGCAGCTGGTCCGCGCGGTACGCCCAGGCCTTGCGGCGGTTGGCGAAGGTGATCCACGCGTCCTTGAAGCGGGTCGCGCCGACGTTCGCGAAGGTGCCCATGAAGTCCGCGAAGGACTCCTTCAGCCACAGGTCGTCCCACCACTCCATGGTGACCAGGTCGCCGAACCACATGTGCGCCATCTCGTGCAGGATGACGTTGGCCCGGCCCTCGTACGACGCCTGCGTCACCTTCCCGCGGAAGATGTACTCCTCGCGGAAGGTCACCAGACCCGGGTTCTCCATCGCGCCCAGGTTGTACTCGGGCACGAACGCCTGGTCGTACTTCCCGAACGGGTACGGGTAGTCGAAGTGGTCGTGGAAGAAGTCCAGGCCCTGCTTGGTGACCAGGAAGACGTCGTCGGCGTCGAAGTGCGGGGCGAGCCCCTTGCGGCACATCGCGCCGAGCGGGATCTCCAGCTCGGTGCCGTCCTCGAACCTGCGGGTGTAGGAGTCGGTGACGTAGTGGTACGGGCCCGCCACCACACAGGTGATGTACGTCGAGATCGGCTTGGTCTCCGCGAACCGCCACACGCCGTCGGCCAGTTCACCCGCGCCGTTGCTCCACACCGTCCAGCCCTCGGGCGCCCGCACCTCGAAGCGGTACGGCGCCTTCAGGTCCGGCTGCTCGAAGTCGGCGAAGACCCGGCGGGCGTCGGCGGGCTCGTACTGGGTGTAGAGGTACACCTCGCCGTCCTCGGGGTCGACGAAGCGGTGCAGGCCCTCGCCGGTGCGCGAGTAGGCGCACTGGGCGTCCACCACCAGCTCGTTCTCGGCGGCCAGGTCCTCCAGCGTGATCCGCGAGCCGTCGAAGACCTCGCTGGGGTCCAGGTCACGGCCGTTCAGCGACACGGCGGTCACGCTCGGCGCGACCAGATCGGCGAAGCTCGCCGCGCCCGGCTCGTTGCAGCGGAAGCGGATCGTGGTCACCGAGCGGAACGTGCGCGGCTCGCCGTCCCCGTCGCCGACGGCGGACCTGAGGTCCAGGGACACGTCGTACCCGTCGACGGACAGCAGAGCGGCCCGCTCCCGGGCCTCGTCGCGGGACAGATTCTCACCGGGCACGGGCGGCACTCCCTTGTGATCGCGTGGATGACGGCTGAACAGCACCGATCCTGCCATGTGCCCCTGACGGGCAGCACCGGGGAATGGCCGGGCGGACACGGGTGTTTGCCTGGAAAAGCGTTCCCCTTGAGGAGAGACATGTCGGACAAGACCCCCGTCGACTTCTGGTTCGACCCGGTGTGCCCCTGGGCCTGGATGACCTCCCGTTGGGTCCTGGAAGTGGAGAAGGTCCGCGACATCGAGGTCCGCTGGCATGTGATGAGCCTGGCGGTGCTCAACGAGAACAGGCTGGACGAACTGCCCGAGGAGTACGCCGAGAACATGCGGCCCGGGGGCAGGACCTGGGGGCCGGTACGGGTGGCGATCGCGGCCCAGCAGCTGCACGGCGACGAGGTGGTCGGCAGGCTCTACACCGCGCTCGGCACCCGCTTCCACAACGAGGGCCTCGGCGTGAACCGCGACAGCATCGCCGCCGCCCTCGCCGACGCGGACCTGCCCGCCGACCTGATCGGGTTCATCGACAAGGACACCTACGACACGGAACTGCGCGCCTCACACAAGGAGGGCATCGAGAAGGTCGGCCAGGACGTCGGCACCCCGGTCATCGCGGTCCCGGGCCCCGACGGCGAGCAGATCGCCTTCTTCGGCCCGGTGGTCACCCCGGCCCCGAAGGGCGAGGAGGCGGCCCGCCTGTGGGACGGCACGCTCGCGGTCGCCTCGGTGCCGGGCTTCTACGAGATCAAGCGGACCCGCACCAAGGGCCCCGACTTCAGCAACCTGTAGGTCACCGGGCAGGTCACCGACTGGGAAAGCCCCCGTGAGTCACGTCCTCACGGGGGCTTTCCGTTTCTCCGTCTGCCGCCGTGAAGGGTGAGAAGACGATCACGAGGCAGGACGTCCACCTTATTGCAACCATCTTGCAAGTGCACGCCAGCAACAAGAGTGGCCGGGCAGTAGAGCGGCCCCGACAGAAAGGCCCCCACGTGTCGCACGTGGGGGCCTCGCCGGTCTCCGGCGGTGTCAGCGCCGGGCGCGCGCCCGCTGCCAGGCGTAGCCGGCCGCGGCCAGGAACAGGGTCATCGCGCCGGTGGAGTACAGCTGGATCCGGGTGTCCGGCTCGCGGGCCATCAGGGCGAAGATCGTGACCATGCCGGCCAGCGCGACCCAGGTCAGCCACGGGAACGCCCACATGCGCACGACCAGCTTCCCGGGAGCCTCGCGCTCGATACGGCGGCGCAGCAGCAGCTGGGAGACCGCGATGAACATCCAGACGACCAGGATGACCGCACCGATCATGTTCAGCAGCCACTTGAAGACGTCGTCCGGCCGCCAGTAGCTGAGCAGCACGCAGACGAATCCCAGCACACAGGAGGTCAGGACGGCGATCCGGGGAACCCCGCCGGAGAGCTTCGCCAGCACCTTCGGGCCCTGGCCGCGCTCGACCAGCGAGTAGGCGATGCGCGAGGAGCCGTAGATGTTGGCGTTCATGGCGGAGAGCAGGGCCACCAGGACGACCACGTTCATCAGCTGGCCGGCGCCGGGGATGCCGAGGTGGTCCAGCGTGGCGACGTAGGGGCCCTTCGCCACGACGTCCTCGGAGTCCCACGGGACCAGGGTGACCACCACCGCCATGGAGCCGATGTAGAAGAGGGCGATGCGCCACATCGCCGTACGGACGGCCAGGGCCACGCCCTTGACCGGGTTCTCCGACTCGGCCGCCGCGATGGTGACCGTCTCCAGGCCGCCGTAGGCGAAGACGGACGCGAGCAGGCCGATGATCAGGCCGTTTCCGCCGTGCGGGAGGAAGTGGGTCAGGTGCGCGGTGCCGGGGGCGTCCGTGCCGGGCAGCACGCCGGTGATCGCCAGCACGCCGAGGACCAGGAAGAGGGAGATCGCGCCGACCTTCAGTGCGGCGAACCAGAACTCGAACTCGCCGAAGTTCTTCACGGCCGCCAGGTTCGTGCCGCAGAAGACGACCATGAACAGTGCGACCCAGAGCCACTCGGGGGTGCCGGGCAGCCAGCCGGACACGATGTGTGCGGCGCCCATGCCCTCCAGGCCGACGGCCGTGCACAGCAGCACCCAGAACGACCAGCCGGCGGCGAAGCCCGCCCAGGGGCCGATCGCCCGCTCGGCATGCGCCGAGAAGGAACCGGACGACGGATACGCGGCGGACATCTCGCCGAGCATCCGCATCACCAGCATCACCAGGAGGCCGGAGATCGTGTAGGCGACGACGATCGACGGGCCGGCGGCGGCGATGCCCGCGCCGGAGCCGACGAACAGACCCGCGCCGATCACCCCGCCGAGGGCGATCATCGACAGATGGCGCTGCTTGAGGCCGTGGGAGAGGGAGCCGCCGGACTGTTGCTGCGGCGGCGTCTCGGTGGTCGTGCTGCTGCTGGGCATTGGGCGCGGCTCTCCCCCGGGCAATGGGCGGGTAAAACCCCGCCAGTCTGGGCGGCCCGTCCGCTCAGGCGAAGGGGCCGTCCAGTATCCGGACATCCGCTGTACGCAGAGTCACCGAGCGGTCACGCGGCCACCGGCGTGTAGTGCGAGGCGTCACCCTCGATCGAGTAGCTCTCCTTGCCGTCGATGCCGGCCGGGACGTCACCGGCGACGGTCACCCGGTGCAGGCGCCGCGGCTGTCCGTCGTAGTTGTCCACGGCGTAGTGCTGGGTGATCCGGTTGTCGAAGAGGACGAGCTCGTTCTCCGCCCAGCGGTGGCGCAGGATGTTCTCCGGGCGGGTGACGTACCCCTGCAGGAGGTCCAGGATCTTGCGGGACTCGCCGGCCGACAGGCCCACGATCCGCTGCGCGAACCCGCCGATGAACAGCCCCCGCTCCCCGGTCAGCGGATGCACCCGGACGACCGGATGGGCGGTGCGGTACGTGATGGACGTGAACTGGGCCCGCTGGGCCGCCTTCTCCTCGTCGATCTCCTCGTCCGGTACGGCGTAGTCGTAGTCGTTGGTGTGCTCGGCCCACAGGGTGTCGGCGAGGCGGCGCAGCGGCTCGGGCAGGTCCCGGTAGGCGGCCGCCGCGTTCGCGATCAGTGTCTCGCCGCCGTACGGCGGGACCGTGATCGAGCGCAGGGTGCTGGCCTGCGGCGGGTTGAGGACGAAGGTGACGTCGGTGTGCCAGTGGTTGGCGCGGCCCCGCTCGCTGTCCACGGGCAGCACGTTCGGGGCGCCGTCCACCGCGCCGACCGTCGGATGGGCGGTGGTCAGATCGCCGAAGTGGCGGGCGAAGGCCTGCTGGCCGGCGTCGTCGAAATCTCCGGCGGCACCCGCGTCGAAGACGAGCGCCTTGTGGACGTTCAGGGCCTCGCGGATCGCGGCGACCTCCTTCGGGGCGAGCGGGCGGGTGATGTCGACGCCGGAGACGCGGGCGCCGATGCGGGCGGTGACCTTGGTGATCTCGATGGACATGTGCGGGTCCTCTCTAGGTGAAGGCCGGGGTCAGGTACTGGTTGGCGGGGCGGGGGAGGCCGTAGCGCTCCCGGAGGGTCTGGCGGGGGCCGTACGCGTCGCGGAACAGACCGCGGGCGCGCAGCACCGGTACGACGTGCTCGACGAACGCCTCCAGGCCGGAGGGCAGCACGGCCGGCATGATGTTGAAGCCGTCTGCCGCGCCCCGGGTGAACCAGGTCTCGATCTCGTCGGCGACCTGCTCGGGCGTCCCGGCGAAGGTGAGGTGGCCGCGCCCGCCGCCGAGCCGTGCGATCAGCCGGCGGACGGTGAGCCGCTCGCGCCGGGCCAGCTCCACGACGAGTGTGTAGCGGCTCTTGGCGCCCTCGACGGCGGACTCGGGCGGCAGGTCGGCGGGCAGCTGGGCATCCAACTCCAGTGTGCCCTGGGGGAGTTGCAGCAGGCTCTCCAGCCGGACCACCCCGTGCTCGTACACGATGTGGTCCTCCAGCAGCTGCTCGGCCGCCCGTGCCTCCGCCTCCGTCGACCCGAGGACGGGCACGATCCCGGGCAGCACCTTGATGTGCTCGGGGTCGCGTCCGGCCCGCTCGGCGCGGGACTTGAGGTCGGCGTAGAAGGCCTGGGCGTCGGTGAGGGTCTGCTGGGCGGTGAAGACCGCCTCCGCGTACCGGGCGGCGAAGGCCCTGCCGTCCTCGCTCGACCCCGCCTGCACCAGGAGCGGGTGGCCCTGGGGGCTACGGGGGACGTTGAGGGCGCCGGCGACACCGAAGTACGTGCCCTGGTGCCGGGCCGGGTGAATCTTGCTGTCGTCGCCCCAGACACCGGCTGCCTTGTCGGCGACGACCGTGTCGTCCTCCCAGCTGTCCCACAGCTTCCGCGCCACGTCGAGGAACTCGGCGGCACGGGCGTACCGCTCGGCGTGCGCGGGCTCCGCGGCGAGCCCGAAGTTCCGGGCGGCCTCCGCTCCCGCCGTGGTGACGATGTTCCACCCGGCCCGGCCGCCGCTGATGATGTCCAGCGAGGCGAACCTGCGGGCCAGGTTGTAGGGGGAGTTGTAGGACGTGGAGGCGGTGGCGATCAGGCCGATGTGCTCCGTGGCCGTCGCCAGCGCGGTCAGCAGGGTGAGCGGTTCCAGGGCACCGGCCGGGCGCTGGGCGAGGTTGCTCCACAGCTGGGGGCCGTCGGCGAGGAACAGCGAGTCGAAGGTGCCGCGCTCGGCGATCCGCGCGAGCCGCACATGGTGCTGCAGATCGACGTGCGCGTACGGGTCGCTCTCCGGAAGCCGCCACGAGGCCTCGTGGTGCCCGGTGTTCATCAGGAACGCGTTCAGGTGCAGCTTTCTCCGTGTCACCGGTGGTCCTCCGTGACGCCCAGTGCGGTCAGCAGTCGTGTCCGGTACTCGCCGTGTGCGTGCGCTGTGCGGTCGACGGCCAGGTCGAGGCCGATCCGTCCCCGGTCGAGGACGAGGACGCGGTCGGCGAGCGCGATCGCCTCGTCGACGTCGTGGGTGACCAGGAGCACGGACGGGCGGTGGCGCTGCCACAGGGCGCGCAGCAGGTTGTGCATCCTGATCCGGGTCAGCGCGTCCAGCGCACCGAACGGCTCGTCCGCCAGCAGGAGTTCCGGTTCGCGGACCAGGGAGCGGGCGAGCGCGGCCCGCTGGGCCTCGCCGCCGGACAGCTCGCCCGGCCAGGCCCGCTCGCGGCCCTTGAGACCGACCTCCGCGAGGGCGGCACGGCCGCGTTCCGCGGCGTCCTTGCCGTCCAGGCCGAGGACGACGTTGTCCAGGACCCGGTGCCAGGGCAGCAGCCGGGAGTCCTGGAAGACCACCGAGACCCGCTCCGGCGCGGCGAGCCGCCCGCTGCCCGTCACCCCGTGGTCCAGGCCCGCGACCGCCCGCAGCAGGGTGGACTTGCCCGAGCCGCTGTGCCCGAGCAGGGCCGTGAACTGGCCCGCGGGCAGGTCGAGGTCGATGCCGTCGAGGACCGTACGGCCCTCGAAGGACCTGGTCAGGCCGCGGAGCCGGACGGCCGGCCGGGTCAGTTGCTCAGTGTGCGGCGCCACGACAGCACCCTCCGTTCGATCAGACGGACCACGCTGTCGGAGACCAGGCCGAAGACGCCGTAGATCAGCAAGCCGACCAGGATGACGTCGGACTGGCCGTAGTTCTGCGCCTGGAACATCAGGTAGCCGAGCCCGTTGGTGGCGTTGATCTGCTCCAGCACCACCAGCCCCAGCCAGGAGCCGGTCACGCCGAGCCGGAGCCCCACGAAGAATCCGGGCAGTGCGCCGGGGACGACGACCTTGCGGACGAAGGCGAGCCGCGACAGGCCCTGCACCTCCGCGAGCTCGACGTAGCGGCCGTCGATACCGGAGAGCGCGGCGTGCGTGTTCAGGTAGATCGGGATGTAGACGACGATCGCGATGATGGCGATCTTGAACGTTTCGCCGATGCCCAGCCAGAGGATGAACAGCGGGATCAGACCGAGGGGCGGGATCGCCCGGTTGAGCTGCACGGTCCCGTCGATCAGCGCCTCCCCGGTCCGGCTGAGCCCGGAGGCGAGCGCGAGCAGCACGCCGGCGGTGAGACCGATCGCGAAGCCGTATCCGGCCCGGGTCAGCGAGGTCAGGACGTCCGTGGACAGCGTGCCGTCGGTCCACAGGTGGCCGGCGGTCCTCAGCACCGTCCAGGGCGCCGGTATCGCACCGGTGTCGAGCGCTCCGGCGGCGGAGGCGGCGGCCCACAGGGCGAGGACGGCGAGAGGGCCGATCAGCCGGGCGGCGGGCAGCCGGCGGCCGGGGGACAGGCGGCGGCGCCGGCGGACCTGGGGCAGCTCCCCGGCCTCCGCCGCCGCGACGGCGGTCGTCGTCGTGGTCACGGCGCTCATTTCCGGTACTCCTCGGGTACGGCCTTGGCGGCGATCGGCTCGAAGCGGTGGTCGAAGAGCGAGGAGACGTCGAACTTCTTCACGAAGCCGCCCTCGGCGAGCAGATCGGCCGTCTCCTGCTCCCACTTGATCGCCTCGTCCCAACTGGGCGGGAAGAGAGGCTTGTTGGCGAGCCTGGTGATGCCCTGTGCCTGCTGGAGGGTCAGGTTCTGCGTCTTGACGTAGAACTCCTCGTTCCACACGTCCGGGTGCTCGTACTGCCACACCTGGCCCTTGGCCCACTGCGAGATGTACGCGGCGATCGCGGCGGCCTTCGCGGGGTCGTTCAGCACCGACTGCGGGGCCCACAGCAGGTTCAGCAGGTCGACCACGTCGGTGGAGACGGTGCGGGCGCCCTTGGCCTCGTACTGCTTCAGATACGCGGGCACCTGGCTGTTGGGGAGCGGGGCCACGTCGACCTGCCCGGACTGCAGCGCGGTCAGGAACTGGTTGCTGGTCAGCGGGACGAGCTTCACCTCGTCGTACGACAGGCCCGCCTGCTTCAGCGCCCGCAGCAGGACGACACCCTGCGCCTGCCCCTGCGAGAACGCGAGCCGCCTGCCCTTGAAGTCACCGACCGCGCGGATGTCGCTGCCGGGCCTGGTGGCGAAGAGATAGTTGGGTTTGCGGGTGATGTCGATCGCCACGATCTTCGCGTCGAAGCCCTGGTAGTGCGCCTGGATCGGCGGGATGCCCGCGTTGTTCGCGAGGTCCAGCGACGTGGCGCGGAAGGCGTTGATGACATCCGGACCGGCGCCGATGTTCAGCCAGTCCGACACCGCGAACGGCAGCTGGGGCAGCTTCGCCAGCTTGAACTGCAGCTGCTGCACACCTTGGTAGGAGGCGATCTTCAGGCTGGTGCCGGCCGGGACCTTGTCGGCGAGCGGCCTGGTCGCGGCGCCGCTGGTGTCGGCGGAGGCGTCGCCCTTGGCGCAGCCGCTGAGGCCGACGGCGGCGGACGCGCCCAGCAGGGAGGTGAGAAAGACACGACGGTGCATGGGAGGACTCCGTGATTTCTGCATGCGAGGAAAGCAGGAAGACATGCGGAATTCCGGGCGGGAAGAGGGGAATTCACGCAGGGAGACACGCGCTCCGAGGCGCGTCGGCGCGTCAGCAACAGAAGGTGCGACAGCTCATGAACAGGATGTTCCCGGCCATGTTCAGCCCCTGTCAACATTCCGAGTTTCTGAATTAATTCGATTCGGGCGACGTGCCCAACGGGTCCCGGTAGAGGACGTCCAAAACCACGGATCCGCCTGCCACGGCGAGTACGGCCGCCGGGAAACTCGTCGGTATCACGGCCGCCGCACGGCTCTTTCCGGCCGCTTCCCGCAGCGCGGCAAGGCAGTCCTCGAAGTGGATCGTGCCCACCTCGGTCACCACGACCGTCTCCGGATTGAGCACGTCCAGCAGCAGCCCGGCCGCCCGCCCGGTGGCCCGCGCCCGCTCCACCAGCAGCCGCCGGGCCACCGTGTCCCCGGCCGCCGCCGCGGCCACCACATGCATCGGGTTCGCCGAGTCGATCACCCCGGCCGCCCGGGCCCGCCGGCACAACGTCCGCTCGCTCAGCTCCCCTTGCAGGCAGCCGCTACGGCCGCACGCGCACGGCTCGGTGCCGCCCGGCACCGGCAGATGCGCGATCGCCCCGGCCGCCGAACGCGGCCCGTGGTGCACCTCGTCGTTGGTGGCGAAGGCCGCGTCGACCACATTGCCCACGAACAGGTGCAGCACGCTCCGGCTGCCCCGGGCCCGCCCGAACAGCCGCTCCCCGTTCACCAACGCCCGCGCATGCCCGTCCACATGAACCGGCAGTCCGGTGCGGGCGCCGAGCAGTTCCCGTACCGGCACCTCGCGCCAGCCCAGCAGCTCGTGCTCGACCACGCTGCCCTTCTCCCGGTCCACCCAGCCGCCGACCGCCACCCCGACCCCCAGCGGCCGCCGGCCCGGCACCCCGGTGAGCAGCTCGCAAAGCTCCTCGGCGGCCCGGGCCAGCACCCACCCCGCATCGGTCCGCTCGTGCTTCAGCTCCCGCCGGGCCACCACCCGGCCGCGCAGGTCCAGCAGTGCGACGGTCGTGTACGGCACGGCCACATGCACCCCGCCGACGAGGAACCCCGTGTCGTCCAGATCGACGGGCACGTGCGGCCGGCCCACCCCGTTCGAGCGGCGGGGCGCGGCGGACTCCCGGATCAGGCCGAGTCCGCTGAGCCGGGCACAGTGCTCGGTCACCGACGCGGGCGACAGCCCGGTCAGCCGGGCGATGGTGCTGCGCGCCACCGGCCCGTGCTCCAGCACGGACCGCAGCACGACGCTGGCGCTGGTGCGCCGCCGGTCGCTGTCGGCGGCACGCGGAACGGGGGAGACAAGGGTGGATACCGCGGTACGGGGCATGGAGGACCGTCCTCGGAAGCGGGGCCGACACGTCTCGGAAAGGCGAGGCGCGCCGCGAAGCCCGCCCCTACCCCGGGCGGCGACAGGTGGCCGTGCCCTGGCGTCGCAGGTCGACATAGCGACGCGAGGTGAAGTACCGGGCCTGGGCAACCATGGCTGGAAGAGTAGGGCAGGAAGCTGGATCCGGCCAGACGACCCGGATTCCTTTGGCAGGATTCCTTTGGTGGGACTCCACAGTTCTCACGGTGCGCCCCCGAGTGAGCGACACGCCCCTGCCTCAGTGACCAGTGTCACGCCCTGATCGGTGTAACCCGCACTCTTTGTGCGGAGCCCACCAAGCTCTCGTTCCGCCATTTGTCGAGCGCTGACGGTGATCGACCCGAGGCGGCTGGGATAGCGTCACCGTGTCCGAGCATGTTCCCGTCATCCGCGGAGTCCCCATGAGCACCGCCACCGCCACCGCTCGCCCCGGCGCAGTCCTCGCCGACCTGCTCCCCGCATCCCGCGTCCGCGACGCGGCCCTCGTCGTCGGCGGCGCCGTGCTCACCGGGCTCGCGGCCCAGGTCGCCCTCCCGGTGCCCGGGTCCCCGGTGCCGGTGACCGGGCAGACCTTCGCCGCGCTGCTCGTCGGCACCGCGCTCGGCGCCCGCCGCGGCTTCCTGTCCCTCGCCCTGTACGTGCTCGCCGGTGTCGCGGGTGTGCCGTGGTTCGCGGGCGGCACCTCCGGTGCGGCCTCGCTCTCCTTCGGCTACCTCCTCGGCATGCTGCTCGCCTCGGCGGCCGTCGGCGCCCTGGCCCGGCGCGGCGCCGACCGCTCGCCGCTGCGCATGGCGGTCACGATGATCCTCGGCGAGGCGATCATCTACGCCGTCGGCGTGCCCTACCTGGCCCTCGCCGGCCACCTGCCCCTCTCCCAGGCCGTCGCGCTCGGCCTCACCCCGTTCCTGATCGGCGACGCCCTCAAGGCCGCCCTGGCGATGGGCGCGCTGCCCACCGCCTGGAAGTTCGCGAACAAGCGCTAGTGCCCCGACACTGGACGCCGTAGTTCCTGCGGAAGAGGTTCGCCGGGTCATGGGTCTGCTTGACCCGGGCGAGCCTCTTGCGCGTTTCGGGGCCGTACAGCCCGGTGTTCCTGTCCCCGGCCCCGAAGGCGAAGTTGAGTGAGCGGCCGAGGGTGTCCTCGGCCAGCAGCGCGAACGCCGGGTCCAGCACGGCCCGCGCCTGCTCACGCTCCCCGGCCGTCAGCAACCGCACCAGGAACCGCCCCTCGCGGTACGGCACCGCGTTCGGCGCCGGCCGGGCGAGCGCGCCGCCCAGGTGGTTGATCTGCACCACGCACATCGGGCCCGCCCCCGGCCCGGTCGCCCTCAGCAGGTCACCGGCCCGCTCGACGTCCAGGTCCCGCAGTACCGCGCTGTCCCCGTAGTAGGCGTGCGGGAAGTCGGGGTCGCTGTGGATGGTGTGGCTCTCGGCGTACGGCATCGCGCGCAGCGAGTCCGACAGCAGCGGGCCGATCTCCCGGAGCGGGGCCACGGTCCGCTCACCGTCGGTGCCGGTCCAGGCGACCCGGATCGAGACGACGTACGTGCCGCGCAGATGCGGGGGCAACGCGGGCAGGTCCGGGTACGGTACGGCGGCGAAGGACGAGGTCAGCCCGTCCGGCACGGTCCGTGTCCAGGCCTCGTAGGCCCGCAGCACCGCCGCCGGGTCCACCACGCCTCCGTCGAAGGCGAGCGAGCCGCCGTACAGGGTGCGCACCGGCACGAGCCCGATCTCCAGCTCGGTGACGATCCCCAGATTCTGCCCGGCACCGAGCAGCGCCCAGTACAGCTCGGGATCGGACTCCGGGCCGACCCGGCGCAGCTCACCGTCGGCGGTGACGACCTCCAGCCACCGCACATGGTCGGCCGCGTACCCGAACTCACGGGCGAGGATGCCCAGTCCGCCGCCCAGGGTGTACGACACCGCGCCCACGCTCGGCGCCGAACCGTTCAGCGGCGCCAGCCCGTACGGCTCGGCGGCCGCGACCACCTGTCCCCAGCGCACCCCGGCCTGCACCCGGACGGTACGGGCCCCGGGATCCACGCCGGTCCCGTTCATCCGCCGCGTGGTGACGAGCATTCCGTCGTCGTAACCGCCGGGCAGCCCGTGCCCGGTCGCCTGCACCCCGACGGGCAGCCCCTGGGCCGCCGCGTACCGTACGGCGGCCACCACGTCGGCCGCCGAGCGGGCGGGCACGATCACGGCGGGCCGCTGGGCGAAACCGAGCTGGAAACCGGCGAGTTCGTCGTCGTAACCGGCGTCGCCGGGGCGCAGGAGGGTCAGGTCCAGGTGCTCGTCCACGTAGGTCACGGCATGCAGCATGGCCGCATAACCTGACAAGTGCCGTCAGGTTATGCGGCCATGTTCAGCCGGAGGGCGGATCAGCCGACGGAGACCTTGTCGGCCGGGGCCTCGGCGGCCGGGACCGGGCGGTTCGCCTGGACCTTCTGCTTCACCACGGCGATCAGCACCACGACCGCCGCCACACCCACCGACAGCAGCACGGTCGTACGGCCGCTGCTCTCGCCCTCGGTGTCGGTCAGCATGTAGCCGAGGACGCCGACGATGAAGGCGGCCGTGACCCAGGTCAGGTACGGGTAGAGCCACATCTTCACGATGAGCTTCTCCGGCGCCTCCCGCTGGATGATCTTCCGCATCCGCAGCTGCGAGAAGCAGATGACCAGCCACACGAACAGCGCGACCGCGCCACTGGAGTTGACCAGGAAGAGGAACACGGTCTTCGGGTAGGCGTAGTTGAAGAACACCGCCACGAAACCGAAGACGACCGAGGCGAGAATCGCCGTCATCGGCACACCGCGGGAGGTGGTGCGGGCGAACGCCTTCGGGGCGTCACCGCGCTGGCCCAGCGAGAACGCCATGCGGGAGGCGGTGTAGAGGCCCGAGTTGAGACAGGACAGCACCGAGGTCAGCACGATGACGTTCATGATCTCGCCGGCGTGGGCGATGCCGAGCGAGTCCAGCGCGGCGACGTAGGAGCCGTCCTTCTTGATGGACGGGTCGTTCCACGGCAGCAGCGAGACGACGACCAGGATCGAGCCCAGGTAGAAGACGCCGATGCGCCAGATGATGCTGTTGGTGGACTTGGTGACCGCGCGCTGCGGGTCCTCCGACTCGCCGGCCGCCAGGGTCGCGATCTCGCTGCCCATGAAGGAGAAGACGACGAGCAGCACACCGGTGAGGATGGCGCCGGGGCCGTGCGGCAGGAAGCCGCCGTGGTTCGTCAGGTTGCCGAAGGACGCCTTGTCGGCGTGTGCGCCCGGCAGGACGCCGAACACGGCCAGCAGACCGATGACGATGAACGCGCCGATCGCCACGACCTTGATGCCGGCGAACCAGAACTCGAACTCGCCGTAGGAGCCGACGGAGACCAGGTTGGTCGCGGTCAGCACGATCATCACGATGAGCGCCCAGGCCCACTGCGGCACGTTCGGGACCCAGCCGTGGAGGATCCCGGCGCCGGCGGTGGCCTCGACGGCCAGCACGACGACCCAGAAGAACCAGTACAGCCAGCCGATGGAGAAGCCGGCCCAGCGGCCGAGGGCACGGTCGGCGTGCGCGGAGAAGGAGCCGGAGGTGGGGTTGGCGGCCGACATCTCGCCGAGCATTCGCATGACGAGGACGACGAGGGTGCCGACGAGGGCGTACGACAGGAGGATGCCGGGTCCCGCGGTGGCGATGCCGGAGCTGGAACCGACGAAGAGGCCGGCTCCGATCACACCACCGATCGCGATCATCGACAGATGGCGGTTCTTGAGTCCTGCTTGGAGGCCCGAACCAGGGGTCATGGACGGATTTCCTTTGCGCCAGGAGGAGCAGCTCGTATGAGCGGTGTACGAGTCGGTCCAGTGAATCCGAGGCGAACGAATTCGGGAACCTCTGAATCCGTATCGTTACTTGAGGTTCCCTTGAGGTTCTATGGCCCGGCTCACATTTTTGACACATTTTGTGGCGCCGCCACCCGAGGCTGCTGCCCCCAAAGAGGCGTGTCACACTCATTGCATGCGCGTGTATCTCGGCTCCGACCATGCGGGCTACGAACTCAAGAACCACCTCGTCGACTGGCTCAAGGCGGCGGGTCATGAGCCCGTCGACTGCGGGCCGCACATCTACGACGCCCAGGACGACTACCCGCCCTTCTGTCTGCGCGCCGCGGAGAAGGCGGGTGCGGACCCCGACGCCCTCGGCATCGTGATCGGCGGCTCCGGCAACGGGGAGCAGATCGCGGCGAACAAGGTGAAGGGCGTGCGGGCCGCGCTGGCCTGGAGCGAGGAGACGGCGGCGCTGGGACGGCAGCACAACAACGCCAACGTGGTCGCCGTGGGGGCGCGTATGCACAGCACCGAGGAGGCGACGAAGTTCGTCGAGGTGTTCCTGAACACCCCCTTCTCCGGTGACGAGCGGCACATCCGCCGGATCGACATGCTGTCGGCGTACGAGACGACCGGCGACCTCCCGCCGATCCCCGCCCACCACCCCGAGCAGTAGCCTCCGCCGGCTGGTCCGCCCCGCCCGGCCCGCTCGTTCGTCCCTCGGTCGACCGAGCCGGGTGGGCGGGCGGGCGAAGAGGACCCGAAAGGACACCCCCGCCGTGCCGGAAGGGCACACCATCCATCGGCTGGCCCAGGACTACGCCGCCCGCTTCCGCGGCACGGCCCCCCGCGTCACCAGCCCCCAGGGCAAGTTCTCCGACGCCGCCGCCCTCCTGGACCGCGCCGAGCTGACGGCCACCGAAGCCCACGGCAAGCACCTCTTCCTGCGCTTCCGGGACACCGACTGGGTCCACATCCACCTCGGCCTGTTCGGCAAGGTCGGCTTCGGGGACGCCCCCGCGCCCCCGCCGACCGACACCGTCCGGCTCCGGCTCGCGCACGACACGTCGTACGTCGACCTCCGCGGCCCCACCACCTGCGCGCTGATCACGGACGAGGAGAAGCGCGCGATACACGCCCGTCTCGGGCCCGACCCGCTCCGTGGGGACGCCGACCCCACCGCGGCGTACCGGAGGATCTCCCGCAGCCGTACGACGATCGCCGCGCTGCTCATGGACCAGAAGATCGTCGCCGGCGTCGGCAACGTCTACCGCGCCGAGGTCCTCTTCCGGCACGGCATCGACCCGTACCGGGCAGGCAGGGACATCACACCGGCCGAGTGGGACGCCCTCTGGTGCGACCTCGTCGCGCTGATGCGCGAGGGCGTGCGGAACAACCGGATCGACACCGTACGGCCCGAGCACACCCCGCAGGCCATGGGCCGGCCGCCGCGCGTGGACGACCACGGCGGCGAGGTGTACGTCTACCGCCGCGCCACCCTGCCCTGCCACATCTGCGGCACCGGTGTCCGCACCGCCGACCTCGCCGCCCGCAACCTCTTCTGGTGTCCCGCCTGTCAGAAACGATGAGACCGGGGACCCAGGACCTGTCCGCCGGATCCTGTCGCAGCCGCGGGGTCTGCCACAGGCCCTAGAAGCCGTGCGGCAGCCACGGGGCCACCGCTGATCCGAACGCCACCGACGCCTGTGCCAGCGCCCCCGGCCGCAGCTCCCGCACCCGTCCGGCGCCCGCCAGCGACAACAGGGAGACCCCGCCGAGATAGGCCGCGCCCAACTCCCGTACGGACAGCGCCAGCTCGGCCGCATCGGAGGTGCGCTCGCAGGACGCCCCCTTGGCGTCCCCGGTGAGCCGCCAGCGCCCCGCGTTCCAGGGGCAGAAGGTGTCCTCGACGTCCAGTACGACGTCCACGGGCGCCAGATACGTACGCGCCGGCAGGGACGTGCCCACGTCCACGAGACGGAGGTGTCCGGCGTCCCGCAGCCGTGGCCGGCAGCGGCGGATGTCGGAGACCAGGTGCTGCCAGGCCTCGTCGACCGGCCGCCCCCGCACCTGCAGTGTCGTCATCAGGTCGATGCCGAACAGGAAACGCCACAGCGCGGCCCCGGTCGCCGGATCGAGGGCGGCCAGGTCCTCAAGGGTCACCGTCCCGTCGTGCCCGCTCGGCCCCCAGCCCGTCTTGGTGCGGAAGCGGGCGTACCCGGTGACCTCCCCGTCCCGTTCGGCGACCACGCACTGCAGGGCCGACGCCCCGTTCCGGTCGCTCTCCGGGTCGAGCAGGCCGACCTGCTCCCAGCCGGGCTGCCGGGCCAGCATGCCGGGGCGGCGGGGCACCAGCGCCGCGTACACCGCCTCGCACTCCGCCAGGACCGCGGCGGGCGGGGCGTAGCGCACCCGCACCTCGTCGGTGCCCGCGGGCAGGGTCAGGCCGACCCGGCCGGTGTCGATCTCGGCGTTGATCTGGAAGGTCGCCGTGCCGAAGCCGAAGCGGCCGTAGATGGCGGGCTCGGAGGCGAACAGGGCCGCCAGTGGCTCGCCCTTGGCGTGCGCGTCGTCCAGCAGCCGCCGCATCATCGCCGTCAGGATCCCGCGCCGCCGGTGCGTCGCCGCCACGCTGACCATGGTCACGCCGGCCGTGGGCACCACCGCTCCGCCCGGCACGGTCATCCGGAAGCTGAAGGCCCCGGACGTACCGACGATCGCGTCCGCGTCCCAGACGGCCAGGGAGCGGTCGAACTCGGTGACGGATTTGTCCAGTTCGCGCTCTTCGGGTGAGGCGGGCCCGCCCCCGAACGCACGGACCAGGTGGTCCCACCACCGGTCGAACTCCTCAGGGCGCAGTGTCTTCGGCTCGGTCCCGCGGTCAGTCCCCATGAGCCATGCCTATCAGGGCATTGCGGGACGAGCCAGTGAATTTCTCCCGGCCGGCGGCGCGATGGCCCCGCGTGCCGTTCACTGCGGGACGAACGACCCGGCGAACCATGAAGTTGGGCCTCGCACGAGGGACAAGTGGGACCTCCCGTGCCAAGCAGCCGGTCCGATGGATAGGGTCCCGGACTAATGGCAGCAGGACGAGGGCGGCGCGCGAAGGCCGAGACGTTCACGGCCCGGTGGAAGATGCAGTGGCACCGGGTCCGCGTCGGCCTGCGCAGAAGCGCCGTGGACTACTTCCGCGGCGACGGTTCCGACTGGATCGCGTTCGCCGGACTGCTGCTCGCCATCCCGGTCCTCATGGCCATGACGCTGGCCGACTCGGTGTGGTGCTCCCCGGCCACGCTGGTGCTGCCGATCGTCGCGGGCGGTCTGCTGCTGCGCCCGGCGAGCCTGCTCGGCCTGTACGCGGCCGGGGCCACCGCGCTGATCGTGGAGTCGGTACGGCTCGGCCCCTACACCGAGGGCCCCTCCCGGGTCACCCCGGGCGTCGTCCTGGTCGTGGCGGCCTGCGGTTTCTTCGGCCTGCTCACGGCCCAGTTCCGCAGCCGGGTCGGCGTGCCCTGGCGGCGCGGCGGCACCATGCTGTTCGACCTGCGCGAGCGGATCCGGGTGCAGAGCAAGCTGCCCAAGCTGCCGCAGGGCTGGCACCACGAGATGGCGCTGCGCCCGGCCGGCGGCCAGTCCTTCTCCGGCGACTTCGTCGTCGCGGCCCGTACCAACGGCGGCCGGACCCTGGAGGTCGTCCTCACGGACGTGTCCGGCAAGGGCATGGACGCGGGATCGCGCGCCCTGCTGCTCTCCGGCGCCTTCGGCGGCCTCCTCGGTTCCCTGCCCCCGCACGCCTTCCTCCCCGCCGCCAACGGCTACCTCCTGCGCCAGGACTGGGACGAGGGCTTCGCCACCTCCATCCACCTGGTCCTGGACCTGGACTCCGGCGACTACGAGCTGTACTCCGCCGGCCACCCCCCGGGCCTGCAGCTGAGCGCGGGCAGCGGACGCTGGGAGGAGAAGGCCGCCGAGGGCCCGCTGCTCGGCGTGTACGACGGCGCGCAGTTCGACCCGGTGAAGGGCTCCCTGCGCCCCGGCGACGTCCTGATGCTGTTCACGGACGGTCTGGTGGAGACCTCCGACCGCGACATCGTCGAGGGCATCGACCGCCTCACCGGCGAGGCCGACCGCTATGTCGCCGGCGGCTTCCACGGCGCCGCCTGGCACCTCATCGAGGCGGTCGCGAAGGACGTCAACGACGACAGGGCCCTCCTCCTGATCTGCCGCCAGGCGTCGGGACCCGCCCGCTGAGGCCGTGCGCCTGCTCCGCCGGGAGGGACTGCCCGGGCAGGGGCCGTACGTCCCACCGCTCGTCCACGACTCGTCCACGGCGCGGTCACGGGCGGCTTCGCGAGACACTGGGCCGATGACACAGCTCACGCTCGCCGAGGTCGAGGCTCTCGCCCGTGCCGCCCATGCAGGACAGACCGACAAGGCGGGGCGGCCGTATGCCGAGCATCTCGCCGCCGTCGCCGCGGGGGTGCGGGCGCGGGGCGGGGACGCCGAGCAGATCGCGGCGGCCTGGCTGCACGACTCCGTAGAGGACGACGCGCTGTCCCGGGAGTGGCTCGCACAGGCGGCGCTGAGCGCGCGGACCAAGGCCATCGTGGACGCCCTCACCAAGCGGCCGGGGGAGGGGCCGCAGGCGTACGCACGGCGGATCCTCGCCACGGAGGGCGCCCGGCTGGTGAAGCAGGCCGACCTGGCGCACAACGCCGACCCGGAGCGGCTCGCGGCCCTGGACGAGCCGACCCGGAAACGCCTGACCGAGAAGTACGCACGAATGCGCGCACTGCTCGGTCCGGAGGAGCCGGGTACTAGACGCTGACCTTCTCGCGTTCCTTCTTCTAGCGCTCGCGGGCCAGTTCGGCCGCGTCCTGCTCGAACGCCCACTCCAGCCTCGGCTCCATCGCGAAGCGGAACACCCGCTGCACCGGCCGGGTGCACAGCAGCGTGACGGCGGCGGCCGCGAGGACGGTGACCGCGGCCGAGCCGAGCACGCCGTACCGCTGGGCGAAGTCGAAACCGCCCGCGTAGAGACAGCCCTTCACCACGAAGCCGTGGAGTAGATAGCCGTACAGCGTGCCCGCTCCGAGAGCGGTGAACCACATCCTGCGGCGCGGCACCCAGGCGAAGAAGCACGCGGTCAGCAGCAGGGAGCAGCCGAACAGTGCCAGCGTCATGAGCGGCCCGGCCCACCAGGGTGCACCCAGGTCCTGCGCGGCGCTCTCCCGGTAGAACCAGCCGACGTCCATGCGCGGTGCGCTCCACCAGCCGACGGCCAGTGCCGCTGCCACCACCGGTACCGACGCGATCCGCACCCACCTGCGGCGCAGCGCGGTGAAGTGCTCGGGCTTCAGGCTGAGGCCCAGCACGAAACAGGGCAGGAACTGCAGGACACGACCGAGGTCGAGACCGCTTTCCGTGCCCGCGGAGACCGAGCCGAGCATGGCGACCCCCAGCGCGACCGGCACCGGCCAGCGCACCAGCTTCCACAGGGGGCTGAGCAGGCGCCAGACGAACAGCGCGCACAGGAACCAGGTCAGGTACCAGGGGGAGAAGAGGTTGAACGGCTGGTCGGTGACATGGCCGACGTAGCGCCGGAACAGCGAGTAGGCCGCCTGGAACAGGACGTACGGCACGGCGACACCGGTGATCAGACGCTTCAGGCGGTCCGGCCGCAGATCGAAACTGCGGGAGAAGTAGCCGGAGATGATGATGAACGCCGGCATGTGGAAGGTGTACACCACGTCGTACAGGCCTTCGAGGATCCGGCTGTCGCTCTTCACCGGAGCCCAGGAGTGGCCCACCGCCACCAGGACGATCGCCAGGTACTTGACGTTGTCGAAGAACGCGTCGCGCTGTTTGCCCGGTCTGTCCACCGGGGGCTGCCGCTCCTGCGTACCCATCGGGGTGTGCGGACCGGCTGCTCCGTCCGCCGGCGGCTGTGCCGGGGGGAGCGGCCTGCGGTTCTGGCCGGGGAGCGAGGCGGCGTCAAACATCTGAGGCACCCTAGCGTCGTGTGTGGGATTTCGTAAAACTCCCGCAGGCATTCCTGGTTAGCGGCTTCGTATACCCCCGATTTACCGAACTCGACGTCCGCACCTGCGTGATGATGGGCACACAGTAGGCCGCCCGTTCGTCCCTGTTGTCCGATTAATCCAAACCAATTGGTGCATATGTCACGCCTGTGCGGTCAATTCGAATTACCTGCGCAGATGGTGTGTGCGCAGCGAAACGAAGTCGCGCAATATCCCGAGCAGTCGTCCGCGGAGGCCTCCTCGAATTACTGTCCGGCGCACCCCTCGTGCCGAGCCCGCGCCCCACGTTGCGTCATGGGCCGCATAGCCCGGCCGGGTTGGTGGCACGATGGTTCTGGCGGGGGTGCGCGGACCGTACCTCCGGGCCGGGAGAGCGGACCGACCGAGGGTGTGATCAGTTGTGGCCATTTCACTGTCTGTGGTGCTGCTGTTGGCGATCATCCTTGTAGTGCTGCTGCGAGGGGGGAACATCAAGGCAGGACCCGCGATCGTCGCGATCCTCTTCGGCTTCTTCCTCGCCTCGACCGGCATGGCCCCGTCCATCGACCGCTTCCTGAACTCGATAGCGGACTCCATCAGCTCGATCAAGTTCTGACCGGTGCGGGGCGACCGGAGCAGAACGTGCTGAACAACTGAAGCAACGGGGGACCTCAGGAGTATGGCGCTGCGCGAGACGGATCCGGCGGAGATCGGCGGCTACCGGATCGAGGACCGCCTGGGCAGCGGCGGCATGGGCGTGGTGTATCTCGCCCGGTCCGCCTCCGGCCGCCGGCTCGCGGTCAAGGTCGTCCACGGCCAGTACGCCGACGACGACGAGTTCCGCATCCGGTTCAGCCGCGAGGTGGCCGCCGCGCGTCAGGTCAGCGGCGCCTTCACGGCCCCCGTGGTGGACGCGGACGCCGACGCCCCGCGCCCCTGGATGGCCACGCTCTACATCCCCGGCGAGGACCTCGGCACCCATGTCCGGCGCCACGGCCCGCTCCCGCCGCACCGGCTGCGCGAACTCGCCGCCGGCCTCGCCGAGGCACTGCGTGACATCCACCGTGCCGGAGTCGTCCACCGGGACCTGAAACCGGCCAACGTCATGCTCGCCGCGGACGGCCCGCGCGTCATCGACTTCGGCGTCTCGCGCGCCGCCGAGTCCACCGCCGCCGACGCCCTCACCCAGACGGGCCGGGTGATGGGCACCCCGCCCTTCATGTCCCCCGAGCAGTTCACCTCGCCGCACGAGGTCGGTCCCGCCACCGACGTCTTCTCCCTGGGCGCGGTCCTCGGGTACGCGGCCACCGGGCGCGGGCTCTTCGACAGCGCCGGCTACTGGGAGACGGCCACGAAGGTCGTCGAGGGCGAGCCGGACCTCGACGGACTGCCCGACGATCTGCTCCCTTTCATCCGGCTCTGCCTGGAAAAGCACCCCAAGTCCCGGCCGACCTCCGACGAGCTCCTCCACCTGCTCCGCGAGGGCCGCCTGCCCGAACCGCGCCTGCAGCCCGCACAGCCGCACACCGAGCCCGTACGGCCGCGTGTGCGGCGCCGCAGGCTCTGGCTGGCATCGGCGGCGGGCGCACTGGTGCTCGCGGCGACGGCCTCCGCGGCCGCGCTGCGGCTGACCGGGGGCGCGGACGGCTCGCGCGGCGACCTGCCCGCCGGGTGGCACGCCTGGCAGGCCCAGGAGACCGACAGGGCAACCACCGCCGGTGGGTCGTTCACCTCCTGTGCCGCGCTCGACGGCGGGCTGGTCTGCGCCGGAGACGGCCTCAAGGCCGTTCGCTTCTCGCTGGCCACCGGCAAGATCGCGTGGAGCCTCCCGGAGGCCGACCACCCCGACCGGAACAACGGGGGCGGCAGCTACCCCGACAGCGGGGTGATCGGCACGCACGGACACGACGTCTACACCGTCGCCGACAGCAAGCCCCGCTCGGCCGAGAACAGCCGCTTCGTCTTCCAGGCCGTCGACGCCCGCACCGGGAAGGTCCGCTGGAACAAGCCCGTCGGCGAGGAGAAGCCCACCACCGTGGACGGCACGGTGGCCATCACGTCCGACGGCCCGATCGTCACCTACGGCGAGAGCGGCAGAACCTACTCCCTGCTGGACCCCGCCCACGGGACCCCCCGCTGGACACGCACCATGCCCGAGTACGGCAACTGCCAGGTCCGCAGCGTGGCCGGCAACGGCTATCTCGTGTGCGTCGACGACGACAGCACGTACACCACGGTCGCCCGGCTCGACCCCGCCCACGGCACGGCCCGCTGGGCCACCCGGGTGGACGGCCCCTTCACCTTGGCCGGCCAGACCGGCGGCCGCCTGGTCCTTGTCACCTCCCCGGACTCCCCCGTGGGGCCGGAGGCGACCACGATTCCTCCCTACCGTCGCATCACCCTGCTGGACCTCGCCGACCGCTCGCGCCGCGTCGTACCGCTGGACCGCGCCGTGCCCTGGGCCGCCACGCCCACCCTGGCCGGCGGCACCCTCTACTTCGTCCTCGACAGCGGCGAGATCCGCGCCGTCGCCCCGGCCACCGGCCGCACCCTGTGGGACGCCCACTCCTCCATCGAACGCCCCGGCTCGCCCCTGGTCGCCGGCGACTACGTCCTCATCGCCTCCCCGGGCGGCCGCCTCGCCGCCCTGGACCGCCGCAGCGGCAAGGAGGTGCACAGCGTGCCCGGCCGCGGCACCGGCCTCGAACCCTTCACCGGAGACACCGGCGCGCAACCGGTCCTCCATGGAGACGCCCTCTACGTCCCCTACGGCCTGCGCTCGGTCTACAGCGTGGACGTGAACACCCTCCAGAGCCCCTGACCGGATTCGGGCACCTGGGGGACACGCCCATGGTGACCCGTGTCCGGTGATTCTCATGGTCGTTGGAGCGAGCATGCGAAAGATCATCACGACTGCCACGCTGGCCTTGGCAGCCATGGCCATGGCCGCTCCCGCCCATGCGGACAACGAGTCGACCCCCAACTGGACCTTCGCGCCGGCATCCGTCTGCGGACTGGAAGGCGCAGGGGTGTCGGTGCTGCCCATCCTGACCGACTACGTCCCCGTCCACGCCAACAGCTGCTCGAACGGCAACATGTTCAATCAGCCCAGGCTCTAGGTCGAACGCCAGGATTCAGGCCGAACGATCGATACATCGACGCATCGATACATCGACACGGAGTGCTGGGCGGATCCCCGGACGGCCGAAGGCCCAGGGAGAGGAAAACACCCTCTCACCTGGGCCTTCGGCGTGAAGAGCGGGCGACGGGAATCGAACCCGCGTAGCTAGTTTGGAAGACTAGGGCTCTACCATTGAGCTACGCCCGCAACACTGCGCCGCAGGTCGGTGACCGCGGCACTGGAGGCATCGTAGCGGGTCGCCCGCCGCCGAGGCCAACGAGTTGGTTCCGGAGCCCTCGCGCGTGCCGTCTCCGGTAATGCGGCCGACGCGATCGTCCGGGGCATGTACCCTACGTGTCGCACCAGACGGGGTGTGGCGCAGCTTGGTAGCGCGTCCGCTTTGGGAGCGGAAGGCCGTGGGTTCAAATCCCGCCACCCCGACCACCGGCTCGACGGCACGTGATGATCGCCTTTTGGGGCGCTGACCGGCTGCGGTTACTATGCAAGCTGCGCGCCCGTGTGTCCCGGCCCACTCGGCCTACGAACTCCTCCGGGCGGCGAAATCCGCCGGACCAGTCTGGCTCCGGCAGAACCCAAGAAGTCAGCCACAAGGAGACCGAACCGTGAAGAGCGCCGTGGAGACCCTGAACCCGACCCGGGTTCGGCTCACTGTCGAGGTGCCCTTCGAGGAGCTCAAGGACAGCCTCGACGCGGCGTACAAGAAGATCAACCAGCAGGTCACGGTGAAGGGCTTCCGCAAGGGCAAGATCCCGGCCCGCGTCATCGACCAGCGGTTCGGCCGCGGTGCGGTGCTGGAGGAGGCCGTCAACGACGCGCTGCCGAAGTTCTACACCGAGGCGGTCAACGAGGCCGAGCTGAGCCCGCTGGGCCAGCCCGAGGTCGACATCACCGAGCTGAAGGACGGCGAGACGCTGAACTTCACCGCCGAGGTCGACGTCCGCCCGGCCCTGGAGATCCCGGACTACTCCGGTATCGAGGTCGAGGTCGACGCCGTCGAGGTCACCGACGAGGACGTCGAGAAGTCGGTCGAGCAGCTGCGCGAGCGCTTCGCCTCCACCTCCCCGGTCGAGCGCGCCGCCGAGGACGGCGACGTCGTCACCATCGACCTGGAGGCCAAGGTCGACGGCGAGGTGCTGGAGGACGGCATCGCCAACGGCGTCTCCTACACCATCGGCTCCGGTGAGCTCCTCGACGGCATCGACGACGCCGTCAAGGGCCTGTCCGCCGGCGAGGAGGCCACCTTCACCTCCGAGCTGAAGGGCGGCTCCGCCGCGGGCAAGGAGGCCGAGGTCACCGTCAAGGTCACCCAGGTCGCCGCCCGTGAACTGCCCGAGCTGGACGACGAGTTCGCGCAGCTCGCCTCCGAGTTCGACACCCTGGACGAGCTCAAGGCCGACAGCCGCAAGCGCCTCGCGAACATGAAGCAGTTCGACCAGGCCACCCAGGCCCAGGAGCGCGTCCTGGAGAAGCTCCTCGAGCTGGTCGAGGTCCCGGTCCCCGAGAAGCTGCTCGAGGACGAGATCAACACCCGCAAGCACAACCTGGAGCACCACCAGCTCGGCCAGATGGGCCTCACCCTCGACAAGTACCTGGAGATCCAGGGCAAGACCGCCGAGGAGTTCGACACCGAGACCCGCGAGGCCGCGGTCAAGGGCATCAAGACCCAGTTCGTCCTCGACGAGCTGGTCAAGAAGGAGAACCTCAACGTCAACCAGGAGGAGCTCACCGAGCACCTCATGCGGCGTGCGGCCTCCTCCGGCATGTCCCCCGACCAGTTCGCCCAGGCCGTCGTCGAGGGCGGCCAGGTGCCGCTCCTGGTCGGCGAGGTCGCCCGCGGCAAGGCCCTGGCCGTCGTGGTCGAGGCCGCCACGGTGAAGGACACCAACGGCGAGATCGTCGACCTGGACGACGAGGAGGAGGAGACCGAGGCCGCAGAGGCGTCGGAGACCTCCGAGGAGAACGCCGAGGGCTGAGCAGCCCTGCGGCGCCGGTAAGGCACGTACAGCGGGCCCTGGGGACCATCCCCGGGGCCCGTTTGCGTTGCCGGGCGGCTGACCAACCTCAAGGGGCGCGGGGAACTGCGCGCACGCCCCCCACGCACCCGCAGCCCGACGACCAGGTGCACCAGCCCCCGCAAACCGCGCCCTGCATCCGGCGGAGCCCCACGCGCTACGCCCCCGGCGAACACCCGCATTCCCGGGATTCCCCGAAGGGACCCTCGCGTTAGGGTCCATGAAAGGCAGAACAATGAGACGGCCCGGCGCCGTCGTAAGACGAGCAGGTGGATACGTGACGAATCTGATGCCCTCCGCCGCCGGCGAGCCTTCCATCGGTGGTGGCCTCGGCGACCAGGTCTACAACCGGCTGCTCGGCGAGCGGATCATCTTCCTCGGCCAGCAGGTTGACGACGACATCGCCAACAAGATCACCGCGCAGCTGCTGCTCCTCGCCGCCGATCCGGACAAGGACATCTTCCTCTACATCAACAGCCCCGGCGGCTCGGTGACGGCCGGCATGGCGATCTACGACACCATGCAGTACATCCCGAACGACGTCGTCACGATCGGTATGGGCATGGCGGCCTCGATGGGCCAGTTCCTGCTCACCGGCGGCACCGCCGGCAAGCGCTTCGCCCTGCCGCACACGGACATCATGATGCACCAGGGCTCCGCGGGCCTGGGCGGTACGGTCTCGGACATCAAGATCCAGGCCCAGTACCTGCTGCGCACCAAGAAGACCATGTCCGAGCTGACCGCGCTGCACTCCGGCCAGTCCGTCGAGACGATCATCCGCGACGGCGACCGCGACCGCTGGTTCACCCCGGAAGAGGCCAAGGAGTACGGTCTCATTGACGAGATCATCACGCATGCCTCGGGTGTTCCGGGAGGCGGCGGCACCGGTGCCTGACCGGCCCGGCCACGCCACGCACCGCCGAGACACCAGCCCCCCGAACGCCACCAGGACGGTGAACCCCATGAGCAACTTCCCCGGCGCCGCCAGCGGCATGTACGAAGGGCCCCGCCCCGACAGCCGCTACGTCATCCCGCGCTTCGTCGAGCGCACCTCCCAGGGCATCCGCGAGTACGACCCGTACGCGAAGCTCTTCGAGGAGCGCGTGATCTTCCTCGGCGTCCAGATCGACGACGCCTCCGCCAACGACGTCATGGCGCAGCTGCTGTGCCTGGAGTCGATGGACCCGGACCGGGACATCTCGATCTACATCAACAGCCCCGGTGGCGACATGACCGCCCTGACGGCGATCTACGACACGATGCAGTTCGTGAAGCCCGACATCCAGACGGTCTGCATGGGCCAGGCGGCCTCCGCCGCGGCCATCCTGCTCGCCGCCGGTACGCCCGGCAAGCGCATGGCGCTGCCGAACTCCCGCGTGCTGATCCACCAGCCGGCGGGCTCCACCGGCCGCGGTCAGCTCTCCGACCTCGAGATCATCGCCAACGAGTTCACCCGGATGCGTGAGCAGCTGGAGGACATGCTGGCCAAGCACTCGAACCAGCCGATCGAGAAGATCCGCGAGGACATCGAGCGCGACAAGATCCTCACGGCCGAGGAGGCGCTGCAGTACGGCCTCGTCGACCAGATCATCTCCACCCGCAAGCTGAACAACGCCGCGGTCCGCTGACGCGGAGCGGCACGCTCTTTGCCCCTCTTGGCACGGTGCACGTCAAAGTGAACCCTGCCAAGAGGGGCCCGAACACCGGGCCCGGCAAGGTACCGTCGGACATAAGGCAGCACCAGGAGCCGCTGGATTCGAAAGCGTCCAGGCGTCTCCCAGGCGAAGGGGAAGCACACCGTGGCACGCATCGGTGACGGCGGCGATCTGCTCAAGTGCTCGTTCTGCGGCAAGAGCCAGAAGCAGGTCAAGAAGCTCATCGCAGGGCCCGGTGTGTACATCTGCGACGAGTGCATCGACCTCTGCAACGAGATCATCGAGGAGGAGCTCGCCGAGACGAGCGAGGTGCGCTGGGAGGAACTCCCGAAGCCCCGCGAGATCTACGAGTTCCTCGAGGGCTACGTGGTCGGCCAGGAAGCAGCCAAGAAGGCGCTCTCCGTCGCGGTGTACAACCACTACAAACGGGTCCAGGCGGGCGAGAACGGCGGTCCGGGCGGCCGTGACGACGCCATTGAGCTGGCAAAGTCCAACATCCTCCTGCTGGGCCCCACGGGCTCCGGCAAGACCCTCCTCGCGCAGACCCTGGCACGCATGCTGAACGTGCCCTTCGCGATCGCCGACGCGACGGCGCTCACGGAGGCGGGTTACGTGGGCGAGGACGTCGAGAACATCCTGCTGAAGCTGATCCAGGCGGCGGACTACGACGTCAAGAAGGCCGAGACCGGGATCATCTACATCGACGAGATCGACAAGGTCGCGAGGAAGAGCGAGAACCCGTCGATCACGCGCGACGTATCGGGCGAAGGCGTTCAGCAGGCCCTCCTGAAGATCCTGGAGGGCACCACGGCCTCGGTCCCGCCCCAGGGCGGCCGCAAGCACCCCCACCAGGAATTCATCCAGATCGACACGACGAACGTCCTGTTCATCGTGGGCGGCGCCTTCGCCGGCCTGGAGAAGATCATCGAGGCCCGCGCGGGCGCGAAGGGCATCGGCTTCGGAGCCACGATCCTCTCCAAGCGCGAGCTGGAGTCCAAGGACGTCTTCGAGGACGTCATGCCGGAGGACCTGGTCAAGTTCGGCATGATCCCGGAGTTCATCGGCCGCCTGCCCGTGATCACCTCGGTCCACAACCTGGACCGCGAGGCGTTGCTGAAGATCCTGGTGGAACCCCGCAACGCGCTCGTGAAGCAGTACCAGCGCCTCTTCGAACTCGACGGCGTGGAGCTGGACTTCGAACGCGAGGCCCTGGAAGCCATCGCCGACCAGGCCATCCTCCGCCAGACCGGCGCCCGAGGCCTCCGCGCCATCATGGAGGAAGTCCTCCAGGGCGTCATGTACGAGGTCCCGTCCCGCAAGGACGTGGCCCGCGTGGTCATCACCGCCGACGTGGTCCTCTCCAACGTCAACCCGACCCTGATCCCGCGGGACGCGCGGGGGCGGGGGGCGGGGGAGCAGAAGTCGGCGTAGCCGGTTCTGGAACCTCACAGAAAGGCGCCCGGTGATGTCACCGGGCGCCTTTCCTTCGTGCGGCATGTGGGGGCCGCCCCGAAGGGACGGGTGCCCCCGCGTCTGCTGCTAGATCTTGACGCGTACGTCGTTACGGAGCTTCGCGGCGAGGTCCGCCACGTCCTGCATGCTCGATCCCTTGCCGCTGGCCATGCCGGCCACGTCGACCGACGTGACGAGGGCCATGGTGCTGTGGTCGCCCCAGATGCAGACCGGCACGGTCATCGTCTTCGGCAGGCCGGACGTGGCGCCATCGTTGGTGAGCTGGCTTTCCTGGCACTTCATGATGCCGTTGCTGAAGCCGGACGGCTTGAACTCCTGCGGGGAGCCGATGAGCTTGCCCTTGACCTTGCTGCCGCTGCTCTCGTCGCCGTTCTTCTTGTCGGACTCGGCCTTCGCCTTGGCGAACCATGCGTCGACGGCCGCCGCGGGGTCCTTGATGGTGCCGTACGCTCCCTCGAAAATCAGCCTCCGGCTGGTGAGACCACTACCGGACTCGTAGCCGGCCTCGACGCCCTGCGCGTTCTGGACGCCGGCCTTCTTGAAGTCGTTCATGTCGTCCTCGCTCACCGAGGAGTCGCCGAGGTCGCCGGCCTTCTTGAACGTCCCGTTGATGACCGCCCCGGGCGTCGTCAGCTTGTGCGGCCCGTCGTCCGCCACGTCGCTGCCGCCGCTGCTTCCGCCGATCAGCAAGTACACGCCCACCGCCACGGCCGCCACCACGGCCACCCCGCCGATGATCAGGCCCGTCTTCTTCTTGCCGCCGGCCGGAGCCGGAGGCTGCGGCATGCCGTACGGCTGCTGGCCGTAGGGACCCGGCTGCTGGCCGTACGGGTTCGGCTGCTGCGGCACGCCCTGCTGCGGGTAGCCGTACCCGGGCTGCGGCGGGCCCGCAGGCGCCTGCTGGGGGTAGCCGTAGCCGGGCTGCGGAGCCTGCGGCTGCTGGCCGTACGGGCCGGGCTGGCCCGGCTGGCCCGGCTGGCCGTAGGGCCCCGGCTGGCCGTACGGCCCAGGCTGCCCCGGCTGGCCGTACGGACCCGGCTGCTGGGGCGGCCCGCCGTACGGGCCCGGCTGGTTGTTGCTCATCTCTGGGTTCCCCTCCAGATGCTTATGTGTTCCGAACATCCTGGCCCAGGCCCGGGAAACGCATGGCACCGGGGGCCGCACCGTTACAGAACAAACGCGTTTCGGGACCACCCCGTGACACCTCTAAACTGACCCCCGTGACCGAGAACGCTCAGCAGCAGCCACCCGCGCCCGACACCGAACTGCCGACCCAGTACGCGCCGGCCGATGTAGAGGGGCCGCTGTACGAGCGCTGGGTAGAGCGCGGTTACTTCGAGGCGGACGAGAAGAGCGACAAGCCGCCGTACACGATCGTCATCCCGCCGCCGAACGTCACGGGCAGCCTGCACCTGGGCCACGCCTTCGAGCACACCCTCATCGACGCGCTGACCCGCCGCAAGCGCATGCAGGGCTTCGAGACGCTGTGGCAGCCCGGCATGGACCACGCCGGTATCGCCACGCAGAACGTCGTCGAGAGGGAGCTGGGCAAGGAGGGCAAGTCCCGGCACGACCTCGGCCGCGAGGCCTTCGTCGAGCGCGTCTGGCAGTGGAAGGGCGAGTCCGGCGGGCAGATCTCCGGTCAGATGCGCCGCCTCGGTGACGGCGTCGCCTGGTCGCGTGAGCGGTTCACCATGGACGAGGGGCTCTCCCAGGCCGTCCAGACCATCTTCAAGCGCCTCCACGACGACGAGCTGATCTACCGCGCCGAGCGCATCATCAACTGGTGCCCGCGCTGTCTGACGGCCATCTCGGACATCGAGGTCGAGTACCAGGACGACGACGGCGAGCTCGTCTCCATGAAGTACGGGGACGGGGACGACGCCATCGTCGTCGCCACCACCCGCGCCGAGACCATGCTCGGTGACACCGCCGTCGCCGTCCACCCGGACGACGAGCGGTACAAGCACCTGGTCGGCAAGCTCATCAGGCTCCCGCTGACCGACCGTTCCATCCCGGTTGTCGCCGACACCCATGTCGACCCCGAGTTCGGCACCGGCGCCGTCAAGGTCACCCCGGCCCACGACCCGAACGACTTCGAGATCGGCCAGCGGCACGACCTGCCGTCCATCACGATCATGGACGAGCACGCCGTCATCACCGCGCACGGCCCCTTCCAGGGCCTGGACCGGCTGGAGGCCCGCTCCGCCATCGTCGCCGCGCTGCGCGCCGAGGGCCGGATCGTCGCCGAGAAGCGGCCGTACGTCCACTCCGTCGGCCACTGCTCGCGCTGCAAGACCACCATCGAGCCGCGCCTGTCGATGCAGTGGTGGGTCAAGGTCGGCCCGCTGGCGAAGGCGGCGGGCGACGCCGTCCGCGACGGCCGCGTCAAGATCCATCCGCAGGAGATGGAGAAGCGCTACTTCGACTGGGTCGACAACCTCCACGACTGGTGCATCTCGCGCCAGCTGTGGTGGGGTCACCGGATCCCCGTCTGGTACGGGCCGAACGGCGAAGTCGTCTGCGTCGGCCCCGACGAGGAGCCGCCGACCGGCGAGGGCTGGCACCAGGACACCGACGTCCTCGACACCTGGTTCTCCTCCGGCCTGTGGCCGTTCTCCACGCTGGGCTGGCCCGAACAGACCGAGTCGCTCGCGAAGTTCTACCCGAACTCCGTCCTGGTCACCGGCTACGACATCCTCTTCTTCTGGGTCGCCCGGATGATGATGTTCGGCCTGTACGCGATGGACGGCACCCCGCCGTTCCACACCATCGCCCTGCACGGCATGGTCCGCGACCAGTTCGGCAAGAAGATGTCGAAGTCCTTCGGCAACGCGGTCAACCCGCTGGACTGGATGGACAAGTACGGCAGCGACGCACTCAGGTTCACCCTGGCCCGAGGCGCGAACCCGGGCGTCGACGTCCCGATCGGCGAGGACTGGGTCCAGGGCTCCCGCAACTTCGCCAACAAGATCTGGAACGCCACCCGTTTCGCCCTGATGAACGGCGCGACGGTGGAGGGCCCGCTGCCGGACCCGTCCGCGATGTCGGCGACGGACCGCTGGATCCTCTCCCGCCTGAACTCGGTCGTCGCCGAAGTCGACGCCTACTACGACGACTTCCAGTTCGCCAAGCTGTCGGACACGCTCTTCCACTTCGCGTGGGACGAGGTCTTCGACTGGTACGTCGAGCTGTCCAAGACCGTCTTCCAGGCGGGCGGCGAGCCGGCCGAGGTCAGCAAGCGGGTCCTCGGCGAGGTCCTCGACGTCACCCTCAAGCTCCTCCACCCGGTGGTCCCGTTCGTCACCGAGACCCTCTGGACCACCCTCACGGGCGGCGAGTCCGTCGTCGTCGCCGAGTGGCCGAAGGACAGCGGCTTCCGGGACCGTGCGGCCGAGAAGGAGATCGAGACCCTCCAGTCGGTCATCACCGAGGTCCGTCGCTTCCGCGCCGACCAGGGCCTGCAGCCGGGCCAGCGCGTCCCGGCCCGCCTGACCCTCGACGGCACGGCCCTCGCCCCGCACGAGGCCGCCATCCGCCAGCTGCTGCGTCTGCAGCCGGAGGGTGACTCCTTCACGGCCACGGCCACCCTCCCGGTCGCCGGCGCCGAGGTCGCCCTCGACCTCTCCGGCACGATCGACGTGGCCGCCGAGCGCAAGCGCCTCGCGAAGGACCTGGCCGCCGCCGAGAAGGAGAAGGCCCAGGCCACGGCCAAGCTCGGCAACGAGGCGTTCCTCGCGAAGGCTCCGGACCACGTGGTGGACAAGATCCGCACGCGCCTGTCCAAGGCCGAGGAGGACATCACCCGCCTCACCGCCCAGCTGGAGAAGCTGCCGCCGGCGTAGCGTTCGTACGGCGATGAAGGCCCCGGAGCTTTTCAGGCACCGGGGCCTTCGTGTGCCCGGGACGGGGCGCTGCTCGCCGGGAGGCACGACCGCCCGCGGCTCCGGCGCCGAGAGGCCGACGGCGACTGCACCCCCTGGGGGCGCGGGGAACGGCGCGACAGCCCCCGCGCACCCGCACCCGGCAATCGCGAGCAACCACCCCGAACCGGTCCGTTGTCACCTCCGCTCCGTAGACTGGCACCGTGAGCGACCACCCCGGCACCAGCGACACCCCCGACCCCCTCGACAGCTTCGACGAGATCATCGAAGCCGAGACGACCCGCGACCCCGACCTCGCGGTGATCGAGGCCGGCAGCCGAACCCTGCGCACCCAGGGCGGGCAGCCGTACGCCGACGTGCCCGCGCGGCCGGAGGACCCGGAGGTCGACCGGGCGCTGCGCGAGGTCGAGGCGGACCTGGCCACCCGCTGGGGCGAGACCAAGCTGGAGCCCTCGGTCAGCAGGATCTCCGCGCTGATGGACGTCCTCGGCGAGCCCCAGCGCTCGTATCCCTCGATCCACATCACGGGCACCAACGGCAAGACCTCCACCGCCCGCATGATCGAGGCCCTGCTCGGCGCCTTCGAACTGCGCACCGGCCGCTACACCAGCCCGCACGTGCAGTCGATCACCGAGCGGATCAGCCTGGACGGCGCGCCCATCTCCGCCGAGCGGTTCATCGAGACCTACAACGACATCAAGCCGTACGTCGAGATGGTGGACGGACAGCAGGAGTACCGGCTCTCCTTCTTCGAGGTCCTCACCGGCATGGCGTACGCCGCGTTCGCGGACGCCCCCGTCGACGTGGCCGTCGTGGAGGTGGGCATGGGCGGCTCCTGGGACGCCACCAACGTCATCGACGGCGACGTCGCCGTGATCACCCCCATCGACCTGGACCACACCGACCGCCTGGGCGAGACGCCCGCCGAGATCGCCGGTGAGAAGAGCGGCATCATCAAGCAGGACGCGACCGTGATCCTGGCCCAGCAGCCGGTGGACGCGGCGCAGGTGCTGCTGAAGAAGGCCGTCGAGGTGGACGCCACGGTCGCCCGCGAGGGGCTGGAGTTCGGGGTCGTGGCCCGGCAGATCGCCGTCGGCGGGCAGCTGCTCACGCTGCGCGGCCTGGGCGGCGAGTACCCCGAGGTGTATCTCCCGCTGCACGGCGCCCACCAGGCACACAACGCGGCCGTGGCCCTCGCCGCCGTCGAGGCGTTCTTCGGCGTCGGCGCGCAGCGCCCGGATCCGCTCGACATCGACACCGTCCGCAAGGCCTTCGCGGCCGTGTCCTCCCCGGGCCGCCTGGAGGTCGTACGGCGCTCGCCGACGATCGTGCTCGACGCGGCGCACAACCCGGCGGGCGCCCGCGCCACCGCGGAGGCCGTCCAGGAGGCGTTCGACTTCAGCCGGCTGATCGGTGTCGTGGGCGCGAGCGGCGACAAGAACGTACGGGGTCTGCTGGAGGCCTTCGAGCCGATCTTCGCCGAGGTCGTCGTCACGCAGAACTCCACCCCGCGGGCCATGGACGCGGACGAGCTGGCCGCGATCGCCGTGGAGGTGTTCGGCGAGGAGCGGGTGCAGGTCGAGCCGCGGCTGCCGGACGCCCTGGAGGCGGCGATCACGCTGGCCGAGGAGGAGGGCGAGTTCGCGGGCGGCGGCGTGCTGGTCACCGGTTCCGTCATCACCGTCGGCGAGGCCCGGCTGCTGCTGGGGAAGGGCTGAGGATCGTAGATGCGTACGCTCTGTGCATCGACCCTGATCGGCGAGTTCTTCGTCATCGGGTTCGCCGGGCTCGTCGCCATGAAGGACCCGGGCCTGTCCATGTCCACGGTGTGGCTGGTCAGCGGCATCGCCATGCTGCTGTGCGTGCTGCTGTGCGGAATGGTGACCCGGCCCGGCGGGGTGGCCCTCGGCTGGGCGCTGCAGATCGCGCTGATCGCCTCCGGTGTCTTCGTCCCGACCATGTACTTCATGGGCGCGGTGTTCGCGGCGCTGTGGTGGGCGTCGGTGCACTTCGGCAGAAAGGTGGACGAGGCGAAGGCCAGATTCGCCGCGCAGGCGGAGTCCGGATCCTCCACAGCTGACGCTGCGTAACGGGCGTCCCGACACGCCCTGTAACCTCGTCCCACCGCACACGCCAGTCGTAAGGAGTCCTCCCGTGAGCCAGCGCACCCTCGTCCTCCTCAAGCCCGACGCCGTCCGTCGAGGCCTGACCGGCGAGATCATCAGCCGTATCGAGCGCAAGGCCGGCTGGCAGATCACCGCGCTGGAACTGCGCACCCTGGACCAGGAGACCCTGGAGCAGCACTACGGCGAGCACAAGGGCAAGCCCTTCTACGAGCCGCTGGTCGAGTTCATGTCCTCCGGCCCGGTCGTCGCGCTGATCGTCGAGGGCGAGCGGGTCATCGAGGGCGTGCGCGCGCTCGCCGGGCCGACCGATCCGATCGCTGCCGCGCCCGGCTCCATCCGCGGCGACTACGGCGTGATCGTCCGCGAGAACCTGATCCACGCCTCGGACTCCGAGGAGTCCGCCGAGCGCGAGGTGAAAATCTTCTTCCCGGGCCGGGCGTGAACTGCGGGTGCTTTAGTTTTCGGTAATTTTTCTGAGGGGGCGTCAGCTCCGCCCGCTGGTGCCCGACCAGGGACGGCCGTACATTTCCGGCCGTCCCTTGGCATATGCCTTGCCGATCGGGGGAACGCGTGCCTCCGTTGGACCGTCTCCACAAGCGGGGCGGCCCGCCATCTGGTGACAATGGCGGAGACCCTCGCGCAGTGTCCGTGCAGGCGCGTTTACGATGGAAGCCTTCACGTCACAGCACCCGCCTCGCCGTCCTGACATGCCCTCAAAAGCTCGGGAAGGCCAGATGAATCCGGATGGGGAACTCAATGTCGTTCATCGGCCGTGACATGGCTGTCGACCTCGGGACCGCCAACACGCTGGTGTACGTCAGGGGTCGCGGAATCGTCCTCAACGAACCGTCCGTCGTCGCGATCAACACCAACACCGGTGGGATCCTCGCGGTCGGTGCCGAAGCGAAGAAGATGATCGGCCGGACGCCGGGCAACATCGTGGCCGTCCGCCCGCTGAAGGACGGCGTGATCGCCGACTTCGAGATCACCGAGCGGATGCTCCGCTACTTCATCCTGAAGATCCACAAGCGGCGGTATCTCGCCCGTCCGCGGGTCGTCGTCTGTGTGCCCTCGGGCATCACGGGTGTCGAGCGCCGCGCCGTGATCGAGGCGTCCTCCCAGGCCGGTGCCCGCCAGGTGCACATCATCGAGGAGCCCATGGCGGCCGCCATCGGCTCCGGCCTGCCGGTCCATGAGGCCACCGGCAACATGGTGGTGGACATCGGCGGCGGCACCACGGAGGTCGCGGTCATCTCGCTCGGCGGCATCGTCACCGCGCAGTCCATCCGGGTCGCGGGCGACGAACTGGACAACGCGATCATCCAGTACATCAAGAAGGAGTACAGCCTTCTGCTGGGTGAGCGCACGGCCGAGCAGATCAAGATCACGATCGGTTCCGCGTACGACCTCGACGCCGACGAGCACACCGAAGTCCGCGGCCGGGACCTGGTCTCCGGGCTGCCGAAGACGGTCGTGATCTCGGCCGCCGAGGTCCGCAAGGCGATCGAGGAGCCCGTCAACGCGATCGTGGACGCGGTCAAGACGACCCTCGACAAGTGCCCGCCGGAGCTGTCCGGCGACATCATGGACCGAGGAATCGTTCTGACCGGCGGCGGAGCCCTGCTGCGCGGGCTCGACGAGCGGCTGCGGCGGGAGACCGGCATGCCGATCCACATCGCCGAGGACCCGCTGGACAGCGTCGCGCTCGGCTCCGGCAAGTGCGTCGAGGAGTTCGAGGCGCTGCAGCAGGTCCTGGACGCCCAGCCCCGCAGATGACCTGACACTTCGATTCCGCCGTACGAGAGGTTCTCCGCTCGTGCGGCGGATCGTTGATGAGAGGCATAAGCTCCCACAAATGGCCCCTCGGGCTTGCGTTTCGCGTATCGCGCCCGCAAAGGGGCTCCCGAATTCCTATTGAGGAAGGGCACGGCCGCCGCACGTGAGGGACACGAAAGAGAGCCGGCTGCTCCTGGTCCTGCTGGTTGCCATCGCATTCGCGCTGATCACGGTGGACATCCGCGGGGGCAGGAACTCCCCGGTCGAGGGTGCCCGGCAGGCCGCGGCCGCGGTGTTCGGCCCGGTCGAGAACGGGCTGTCCTCGGCGGTCGACCCGGTCGGCAACGCCGTGTCGGCGATCCGGGACTCCGGCAGCCGGCACGACCGGCTCGCCGCCCTGGAGAAGGAGAACGCGGCCCTCAAGGCGAAACTCGGCAGCGACGACCGCAACCGCAGTCGCCTGGGCCAGCTCGACAGGATGCTGAAGATCGCCGGCGAGGGCCAGTACGGCATCAAGGGCGCCCAGGTCATCGCCATAGGAGCGGCGCAGGGCTTCTCCTGGACCATCACCATCGACGCCGGCGCCAACGACGGCATCAAGCGCGACATGACCGTTCTCAACGGCGACGGGCTCGTCGGCCGGGTCACCACGGTCGGCCCCGACACCTCCACCGTGCTGCTCGCCAACGACCCCGACTTCACCGTCGGCACCCGCATGGAGGGCAGCGACGAACTCGGCTTCGCCTCCGGGCAGGGCGACCGCCCGCTGCGCGTGGAACTGCTCAACGGCAAGGCGGAGGTGAAGAAGGGCGACCGGCTCGTCACCTTCGGCTCGGAGGCCGACCGGCCCTTCGTGCCCGGCGTGCCGGTCGGCGTGATCTCCCGCGTCGAGCCCTCCAACGGCGGCCTCACCCGCACGATCTACGTCACCCCGTACGTCGGCTTCACCAAGCTGGACATCGTCGGTGTGGTCGTACAGGCCCCGAAGAAGGACCCGCGTGACGAAGTCCTGCCGGCCAAGCCCAAGCCGGTTCCGACGCCGACGGTGACGGTCACCGTCAACCCGTCCGCCGACGCGACCGCCAACGACGAACAGCAGTAGGAGCTGAATCCCCATGCGTGTCAACCGGATCCTGCTCTCCTCCGCGCTGGTCGTCGTGGCCCTGGTGATCCAGGTGAGCGTCCTCGCCCGCCTGCATCTGCCGGGCGCCGTCCCCGACCTGCTGCTGCTCACCGTCCTCGGCCTGGCCATGGTGTACGGCCATGTCGGCGGCGCCCTCGTCGGCTTCGGCGCCGGTCTGCTCGCCGACCTCGCGCCGCCCGCCGACCACGCGGCCGGCCGCTACGCCCTCGTGCTGTGCGTCACCGGCTACTTCGCCGGGCTCATCAGGCCGGAGAACGGCCGCCTGAAGTCGGCGACCGGCCCGATGGCCGTCGTGGTCGCCGCCGCCATCGGCTCCACGCTGCTGTACGCGGGCGTCGGCGCGCTGGTCGGCGACACCGCCGCCCGCCATGTCGGCCTGCCCGGGCTGCTGTTCTCGGCGGCCCTGTACGACCTGCTGCTCGCTCCGTTCGTGGTCCCCGGGATCATGTGGCTGGCGCGCCGTTCCGACAACGACCCGCTCGCCGAGACCGGCCCCGCCACCAAGGCCGGCGACATCTCCACCGGCTGGCTCTCCTCCGGCACCGGCCTGCGCATCGGCAGCCAGCGCGGCGGCCTCGGCGCGCTGAAGGCCAAGGCCCGCACCCGCTCCGCACGGGTCGGCCGGATCAAGGGGGTCAAGCGGCTGTGAGTGCCCACGAGTTCACCCGAACGGGTCAGCCTTCGCGGAACGCGGGCTCACCGGCCGGTCGTTCATCAAGCGTCCATGTCCTCGCATCTGCGCACTGAGAGGGGGAGACAACCGCAGTGACCAACATCCCCGAGACCGGTCGGACCCCACGGGTGCAGATCCGGCTCGTCGTGATCCAGATCCTCGTCCTCTCCCTCCTCGGCACGCTCGGCGGCCGGCTCTGGTACCTGCAGATCCGCGAGGGCGCCCAGTACCAGAAGGAGGCCTCCGGCAACCACGTCCAGCAGGTCGTCGACCCCGCCGTGCGCGGCGACATCCTGGACGCCCGCGGCGTGCCCCTCGCCGACAACGAGACCCGCCTGGTCGTCTCCGCCTCCCGTACCGACCTGCTCAAGCAGAAGGACGACGGCAGGGCGGTCCTCACCAAGCTGGCCGGCGTCCTCGGCATAAAGCCCGAGGAGGTCATCCAGAAGGTCCGGCTGTGCGACGCCAAGACCCCCCAGCCGTGCTGGAACGGCTCGCCGTACCAGCCGATCCCGATCACCGACGAGGCCACCCCCAAGCAGGCCCTGCAGATCCGCGAGCGCTCCGAGGACTTCCCCGGCATCACCGCCGAGCCCGAGGCCGTGCGCCGCTACCCGGGGCCGGGCAAGTCCAACACCGCGCAGGTGCTCGGCTATCTCTCGCCCGTCACCGACGCCGAGATCCAGAAGGCCAAGGACACCGACTCGCCCTATCTGCGCTCCGACATGGTCGGCCGCTCCGGCCTGGAGCGGCAGTACGACAAGGAGCTGCGCGGCAAGGCCGGCGTCACCCGCTATGAGGTGGACAACCTCGGCCGGGTCATCGGCAAGGCCAAGTCGGATGCCGCCGAGCCCGGTTCGAACCTGGTCACCAGCATCGACTCCCGGGTGCAGCGCGTCGCCGAGTACGAACTCGACAAGGCGATGAAGGCCGCCCGCGGAACGTACGACAAGATCACCGGCGAGAACTACAAGGCCGACTCCGGCGCCGTCATCGTCATGGAGGCCAAGACCGGCCGGATCGTCGCGATGGCCTCGGCACCCACCTACGACCCGAACGTGTGGGTGGGCGGCATCTCCGCCAAGGACTACAAGGCCCTCACCGGCAAGGACTCCGACTACCCGCTGCTCAACCGGGCCATACAGGGCCAGGCCGCACCCGGCTCCACGTTCAAGGTGGTCTCCACGGCCGCCGCGGTCAACGCCGGCTACGCCTGGGACGGCGGCTACCCGTGCACCAGTTCGTACTCGGTCGGCGGCCAGGTCTTCAAGAACTTCGAGGGCGAGAACTTCGGCGACATCTCCCTCGGACGCGCCCTGGAGGTCTCCTGCGACACCGTCTTCTACGGCCTCGCGGACAGGGAGTGGAAGAGGGACGGCGGCATCAACCCCAAGAAGGGCCAGCCGAAGGACTACTTCTTCAAGACCGCCCACCAGTTCGGCCTCGGCAAGGAGACCGGCATCGACCTCCCCAACGAGGTCCGCGGCCGTGTCCCCGACCGCCAGTGGAAGCTCGACTACTGGAAGGCCAACAAGGACGCCTGGTGCAAGAGCGGCAAGAAGGACGGCTCCTACGTCGAGAAGATCGCCTACGAGAACTGCCTCGAAGGCAACAAGATGCGTGAGGGCGACGAGATCAACTACTCCATCGGCCAGGGCGACACCCTCGTCACGCCGATCCAGGAGGCGATGATCTACGGCGCCGTAGCCAACGGCGGCACCGAGTACTACCCGACCATCGGCAAGGCGATCATCAGCGCCGACGGCAAGACCGTCCGGGAGATCAAGCCCAGGGTGCAGCGCAAGCTGCCCGTCAGCCAGGCCACCCTCAAGGGCATGGACGACGCCTTCGCGGGCGTCATCACCCGAGGTACCGCCGCGTGGAAGTTCGGCGGCTGGCCGCAGAGCAAGATCCCGCTGCACGGCAAGACCGGTACGGCGGAGGTCTACGGCAAGCAGACCACAGGCTGGCTGGCCACGTACTCCAAGGACTACTCGGTGATCATGACGATCTCCCAGGCCGGTACCGGTTCCGGTTCCGCCGGTGAGGCCGTGCGCAACATCTACAGCGCGCTCTACGGCGTCCAGGGCGACGGTTCCATCGACAAGAAGAAGGCGCTGCTGCCCACGCCGCAGAAGGGCCTGCCGAAGGTCCGCAAGGACGGCACGATCATCAACCCCAAGGTCACCGGCGACCCCGCCAAGGACACCGAGAAGGCCCAGCAGGACAACCCCAGCAACGGGGACGACCAGCAGCCCGCCACCTCGCCCTCGCCCACCACGCGCAACCGCGACACCCGCAGACGGCCACGCAGGAACGGCACGAGGGGAAGCCGGAGGATGCCCTCATGACCGGCGCGAACAGCTTCTCCGTCTCCGGGTACGGCCCCGAGCGGGCCGGCTGGACCAGGATCTTCGCCCGTGACTCGCTCACCCGCCGGCTCGACTGGCCGATCCTGTTCGCGGCCACCGGGCTGTCCCTGCTGGGCTCGCTGCTGGTGTACTCCGCGACCCGCAACCGCACCGAGATCAACCAGGGCGACCCGTACTACTTCCTGATCCGCCACCTGATGAACCTGGGCATCGGGTTCGCCCTGATGATCGGCACGATCTGGCTCGGCCACCGCGCCCTGCGCAACGCCGTGCCGATCCTCTACGGCATCTCGCTGTTCGGGGTGCTGCTGGTGCTCACCCCGGTCGGCGCCACCATCAACGGCAGCCGCAACTGGATCGTGTTCGGCGGCGGCTTCTCGCTCCAGCCCGCCGAGTTCGTGAAGATCACGATCATCCTGGGCATGGCGATGATACTGGCGGCCCGGGTCGACGCCGGGGACAAGCCGTACCCCGACCACCGCACGGTCGTGCAGTCACTCGGCCTCGCGGCCGTGCCGATCCTGATCGTGCTGCTCATGCCCGACCTCGGCACGGTCCTGGCCATGGTGGCCATCATCCTGGGCGTGCTGCTCGCCTCCGGCGCCTCCAACCGCTGGGTCTTCGGCCTGCTCATCGCCGGTGTGCTGGGCTGTGTCGCCATCTGGCAGCTGCACATCCTGGACGAGTACCAGATCAACCGCTTCGCCGCCTTCGCCAACCCGGACCTGGACCCCGCGGGCGTCGGCTACAACACCAACCAGGCCCGTATCGCCATCGGCTCCGGCGGCCTGACCGGCGCCGGCCTCTTCCACGGCTCGCAGACCACCGGCCAGTTCGTGCCCGAGCAGCAGACGGACTTCGTCTTCACGGTGGCGGGGGAGGAGCTGGGCTTCCTCGGCGCGGGCTTCATCATCTTCCTGCTGGGCGTGGTGCTGTGGCGCGCCTGCCGCATCGCCCGTGACTCCACCGAGCTGTACGGGACCATCGTGGCCGCCGGGATCGTCGCCTGGTTCGCCTTCCAGTCCTTCGAGAACATCGGCATGACCCTCGGCATCATGCCGGTCACCGGTCTGCCCCTGCCGTTCGTGTCCTACGGCGGCTCGTCGATGTTCGCGGTCTGGGTGGCCGTGGGACTGCTGCAGTCGATCAAGGTGCAGAGACCCATGTCGGCATAGGTCTCCGGCGGGTTCCGGCCGCGAGTCCGGGTGATGGTTCACCGGGTGGATGACGGGAGTTTTCCGGCCATTCACCCGGGATGACCTCTGCCGCGCCGCACCGCGGCCCACTAGATTCAATTCATGGCGGATGCGAAACGCGAGATCGAGCGCAAGTACGAGTCCGACGACAGTGGGCTGCCCGACCTGACCGGCGTCGGCGGCGTGGCGGCCGTCCTGGACAAGGGCCTGGTGGAACTCGACGCCACCTACTACGACACCGCCGACGAACGCCTGGCCGCCGCCTCCCTCACCCTGCGCCGCCGCACCGGCGGCTCCGACGCCGGCTGGCATCTGAAGTTCCCCGTCGCTCCCGGCGTGCGGGACGAGATCCGGGCCCCGCTCTCCGACACCGTCCCCGAGGAGATCGGCGCCCTGGTGCGCTCCCGAGTCCGGGACGCCGAACTGGTGCCGCTGGTCCGGCTGCGCTCCGCCCGCGATGTGCGCCACCTCGTCAGCGCCGACGGCACCCTGCTGGCCGAGGCGAGTGTCGACGCCGTCACCGCCGAGCGGCTCACCGGCGGGGGCGGGGCCGCCCAGTGGACCGAGATCGAGGTGGAACTGGCCGACGACGGCGACCCCGCCTTCCTGGACCTGGTGGAGAAACGGCTGCGCAAGGCGGGGGTGCGCCCCTCGGCGTCGCCGTCGAAGCTCGCCCGCGCCCTGGAACAGACCGCCACGCAAGAGGCCGCAGGACGCCGGCGCAGGAAGAACGAGCCCGCGCCGCCGCAGACCGCCGGCGACCACGTCCTCGCCTATCTGCGCGCCCAGCGGGACGCCCTGGTCGAGCTGGACCCCGCCGTCCGCCGGGACGTGCCCGACTCTGTGCACCGCATGCGGGTCGCGACCCGCCGGGCCCGCAGCACCCTGCGCAGCTTCGGCTCCGTCCTCGACCGCGCCGTCACCGACCCCGTCGGGGCCGAGCTGAAGTGGCTCGCGGGCGAGCTGGGCCTCGACCGCGACCAGGAGGTGATGGCCGAACGCCTGACGGCCGCCCTCGACGCCCTCCCGTCCGACCTGGTCGCCGGCCCGGTCCACGAACGCCTCACCGCCTGGGCCGAGGACCGGCACGGCGGGGCACACGCCCGTGTCACCGGCGTCCTGGACTCCCGCCGCTACCTGACCCTGCTGGACACCCTGGACGCCCTGCTCACCGAGCCACCCCTGCGGAAGGCCGCCGGGAAACAGCCGGAGAAGGTCCTCGCCAAGGCCGTGGACGAGGACCTGGCGACCCTGTCCGCCCTGATCGAGCAGGCGATCGCCACCCCGCCCGGCGAGAACCGCGACATCGCCGTGCACGAGGCCCGCAAGAAGGCCAAGCGCACCCGGTACGCGGCCGAGGCGGCCACCCCGGCCCTCGGAGCACCGGCCCGCTCCCTGACCAGGGGAATGAAGTCCCTGACCACCCTGCTCGGCGACCACCAGGACAGCGTCATGACCCGGCTGACCCTGCGCGAGCTGTCCGCGGTGGCCCACGCGGCGGGGGAGAGCACGTTCACGTACGGGGTGCTGTACGGGCGCGAGGAGGGACGGGCGGCGCAGGCCGAGGCGGAGCTGCCCGGACTGTGGAGGGAGATCGGGTCCGCGGCGTCCGGCTGAGCGCGCGCGGGAGGGGTCTCCGGCTGAGCGTACGGGGGAGTCCGCCGGGCGGGTTACGCTTGATGGTCACCCCTGTCAGCTCACGAAGGTTCGCGAGATGCCTGCCGAAGCCGCCGAGTCGGTGTTCCCGCAGCTCGAAGCACTGCTCCCGCATGTGCAGAAGCCCATCCAGTACGTCGGCGGAGAGCTCAACTCCACGGTCAAGCCGTGGGACGAGTGCGACGTCCGCTGGGCGCTCATGTACCCGGACGCGTACGAGGTGGGTCTGCCCAACCAGGGCGTCATGATCCTCTACGAGGTCCTCAACGAGCAGGAGGGCGTCCTCGCCGAGCGCACGTACAGCGTGTGGCCGGACCTGGAGGCGCTGATGCGCGAGCACGGCGTCCCGCAGTTCACCGTGGACACCCACCGCCCGGTCAAGGCCTTCGACGTGTTCGGCCTGTCCTTCTCCACGGAGCTGGGCTACACGAACATGCTCACGGCCCTGGACCTCGCCGGGATCCCCCTGGAGTCCAAGGACCGCACCATCGACGACCCGATCGTCCTGGCCGGCGGCCACGCGGCCTTCAACCCCGAGCCGGTCGCCGACTTCATCGACGCGGCGATCATCGGCGACGGCGAGCAGGCCGTGCTGGACATGACCCGGATCATCCGCGAGTGGAAGGCCGAGGGCTGCCCCGGCGGCCGCGAGGAGGTCCTCTTCCGCCTGGCGAAGACCGGCGGGGTCTACATCCCGGCCTTCTACGACGTCGAGTACCTTCCCGACGGCCGTATCGCCCGCGTGGTCCCCAACAAGTCGGGCGTCCCGTGGCGCGTCTCCAAGCACACGGTCATGGACCTGGACGAGTGGCCGTACCCCAAGCAGCCCCTGGTCCCCCTGGCCGAGACGGTCCACGAGCGCATGTCGGTGGAGATCTTCCGCGGCTGCACGCGCGGGTGCCGCTTCTGCCAGGCCGGCATGATCACCCGCCCGGTGCGCGAGCGCTCGATCACGGGCATCGGCGAGATGGTCGACAAGGGCCTCAAGGCGACGGGCTTCGAGGAGGTGGGCCTGCTCTCCCTGTCCTCGGCGGACCACTCGGAGATCGGCGACATCGCCAAGGGCCTGGCGGACCGGTACGAGGACGACAAGATCGGCCTGTCCCTCCCCTCCACGCGCGTGGACGCCTTCAACGTGGACCTGGCGAACGAGCTGACGCGCAACGGCCGCCGCTCCGGTCTGACCTTCGCCCCCGAAGGCGGCTCGGAGCGCATGCGCAAGGTCATCAACAAGATGGTGTCCGAGGAGGACCTCATCCGCACCGTCGCCACGGCCTACGGCAACGGCTGGCGCCAGGTGAAGCTGTACTTCATGTGCGGCCTGCCCACGGAGACCGACGACGACGTGCTGCAGATCGCCGACATGGCGACGCACGTCATCCAGAAGGGCCGCGAGGTCTCGGGCTCCAACGACATCCGCTGCACGGTCTCGATCGGCGGCTTCGTCCCCAAGCCCCACACCCCCTTCCAGTGGGCGCCGCAGCTCTCGGCGGAGGAGACGGACGCCCGCCTGGCCAAGCTCCGCGACAAGATCCGCGGCGACAAGAAGTACGGCCGCTCGATCGGCTTCCGCTACCACGACGGCAAGCCGGGCATCGTCGAGGGCCTCCTCTCCCGCGGCGACCGCCGTATCGGCGCGGTGATCCGCGCGGTGTACGACGACGGCGGCCGCTTCGACGGCTGGCGTGAGCACTTCTCCTACGACCGCTGGATGGCCTGCGCCGCCAAGGCTCTTGCCCCCTACGGCGTGGACGTCGACTGGTACACCACCCGCGAGCGCACCTACGAGGAGGTCCTGCCCTGGGACCACCTCGACTCCGGCCTGGACAAGGACTGGCTCTGGGAGGACTGGCAGGACGCACTCGACGAAACAGAGGTCGAGGACTGCCGCTGGACCCCGTGCTTCGACTGCGGCGTCTGCCCGCAGATGGACACGGCCATACAAATCGGCCCGACCGGGAAGAAGCTGCTGCCGCTGACGGTCAAGAACGCAGGTCAGGCACCCGCTTCGAGTGGTCACGCGCACTGAGGTGAACGCGGGGACGCCGCTGCCGGGCCCCAGCAGTACCCCGCACATCGTCTCCGAGGCGGAGTGGGTCTGAGGCACATTCCGCGTCTGTGCGCGACCCTGCCTGGCCCCGCGAGCCCCCTTGCCTGATCGGGAGGGGGCTCGTTGGCGTTCGGTGACTCGCTCGCCAACCCGGCCGCCGCACCCTCCGCCCAAGCGCATCAACGGCCGCGCCCGGCCCCCACGCCACCGCCACCACGATCCGGCCTCATGAAGGGAAAGCCGCAACAGCAGCTAGACCCCAACGCCCCGGCTCCGGGGCCACCGCGCACCCCTTTCCACCCGGTTGCCTACACCAGTAGATCGGATCAAGACCCGGGGGGCCGCGCCAAGCGCGGCGGCGCCGGCCGGTCGCCGCCGCGCCGCCTCACTTGTCTTCGCCACCGGCCGCACGTCGCCGCCCGTCCGTCGCCGCACGCAGCGGCCACATTCCAACACGGGCACGGGCGCGAACGGTGATCCCCAACAGCGCAGGCCAAAGACGCTTTGTGTCACCGCAAGAGGCCGGATCGTGGTGACGGCGGCATGCGGACCAACGCTGCCAGATGCGCGGGCGTTCGTACGACCCGCTGATCCGCGCACCAGGCCACCGGCCGGACGGCGGGCGCAGCCATGAGAGGCGGAGAACCCCTCTGTGGCTGGGGCGGTCGGCTCCGCGACTTTAGCCAGCCACTTTGGCGCGAGCCTCGAAGATCATGGCCCTAACGTCGTGCCTTACCGGGCAGGTCCACAGACTGCCCGACGCGCCGGAAGCTTACGGGGCCATGATCACTCGCGCCAAAGCAGCTCCCGGCCAAAGTCGCTCCGCCGACCGCTCTGTCTGGTGCGACACGCACATGGACAAGAAGTTGTTGATCCAGAATGCAGGCATGGACTTAACACCCCCTGCAATCAGCTGCTGTCGTGGCACTCGCGTTCGGTGGGGGACTGGCAGTCCTGGCACAGTTCGTGCCGCCCCTGGGAAGTGATCACGGTTCCCCAGCCGTTGCACACCTCGCAGTCTGCAGCCAGAGCGGCGTTGGCGCGGGGGTTGGACTCGGGAGCGGCCATCGTTCCGTAGGTCATTGAGATTCTCCTGGCGTCGGGGCTGTCCCGGTGATGCACCCCTTGACTGCACAGTGCTTACTTTATTCCGTTTTATGTCCGTTTGCGCCCGTTCATGCAGATTTTATGACCGTTTTACCTGTAGTGGTAGCCGAACCACGCCCGCGGCCGGGGAATCGATCCCTGAAGTGATGCCGTGGCGGTGGTCGGCCGACGGTCGAGGGGGTCGCGGCGACTGCACTGGAAACACCCAGGTCAGCGTCTCCCTGATCAGCACCCACCCGCATACGCGATCTTCCAAAGTCGCGCCCAGCTCGGCGGCCGTATCTGCCACCGCGTCAACGACCCCGGCACCCCCGAAATGACCTCGGGTGACCTGAACAAGGACGCACCTTGGCCATTGCGCCGAGCGGAAGCGGGCTTCGGCCTCATGGCGGCGTTGCGACCCCAGTGCAGTGCCCGGCGCGCCTCCTGGTCGATGACGAGAACGACCCTGCCGTCCTCGTTCTCCGCCGTTTGATAGCCGTACGCGGGCTTGCCCACCAGCCAGTCAGTCTGTGTCTTGACGTAGTTCCACAGGCTTGCGACGCGCGTGCTCGTATTGGCAGCCTCGATCTCGGCGATGCCACCGATGATCGTGACCATGATCTTCCCGGCTGTGGTGGTCAGGTCGATCGAGTCGTTCTTGGAGACGAGGTTTTTCCCGTACTTCAGGCACCAGTCGATCATGGTGCTGAGGTCACTGAGCCGCCGCACGAAACGGTCCAGCTTCCATAAAAGGATCTCGTCGAACTCCGGCGCCCTGTTGTTCAGCCAGTCGCCGAGTTCCTTGCGCTTCCACGGCGGAACCTTCGTAGCCGACACGTTCAGGTCGCTGGCCACGCCGACGACTCGGCTGCCGCGGTCCAGGGCCAGCTTCCGGAGGTCGAGTTCCTGACGGACGGGTGACGTCGTGTCGTCGGTGAGCACGGACAGCCGTACAGACAGCAGGGCCCGTGGGGCGTCGTCGGGTAAGAGCGCTTCAGCCTTATTCAGGTCGTCCAAGAGGGCTAAGTCCGCGTCGGTCCACTCGGCCTCAACTGAGTACGGTGCGCGGTCAGTTGCTATGCGCGTCCTCGTTCGCTTCGCCGTGACCAGCACCGTAGCGGATATGACCCCGTTGGTGTATGGCCGCCATGGACACGAACATCCAGGCGGGTCCGACGGGCAAGAAGCTGCTGCCTCTGACTGTGGTCAACAAGTAGCCGGTCGGGCCTCGTGCGGCAGGGAACGCAGAGGCCCTCGCTGGGTGATGTGTGGACTTGCGTGCCGGAACCGCTGCGGCCGATGAGCCTTCCCAAGGCGGACGGTGGGGAGCGGGCCGCGCGGTTCGGGCGTCAGTCCTCGCAGCGCTGTTCTGCAGGGCAGATGAAGGGCAGCCTGGCTGAGCAGATGCCTCCGGCCCCCGGCGCGGGTGCCGGACGCCGCCCACCAGGTCATCATGGGACCGTGATGGAGCTTTTCCCACCGATGCCGTTGACGGAGTGGCGGGACACCAAGGAGACCCTGCACCGCTTCGAACAGATCGTCGGCAAGATCCGCCTGGCGGCGAGCACCCGGCGCAACCACTGGTGGAACGTCCCGTTCCATGTCACGGGACGGGGCATCACCACGCGTCCGATGGGTCTGGTCGACGGGAATCCGATCTTCACGATCGACTTCGACTTCGTCGACCACCGGCTCATCGTCGCGACGCTGGACGGCGAAGAGCGGTCCTTCCCGCTTCTGGGCCAGTCCGTGGCGTCCTTCCACGACGCGACCCTTGCTGCCCTGACCGCGCTGGGCGTCCGGGTGGACATCGCCATTCCCAGGCCCTTCGACCTGCCCGACGCCGGCCGGCCGTTCGCCCAGGACACCGAGCACGCGACCTACGATCCGCTGGCCGCCAACCGCTACTGGCGGATCCTGAGCCAGGTGGCGTCCGTGCTGGAGGAGTTCGCGGCGGGTTACTCGGGAAAGAGCAGCCCGGTGCACCACTTCTGGCACACCTTCGACATCGCCCACAGCCGGTTCTCCGGGCGACAGACCGACCAGCCTCGGCAGGCGGACCCGGTGACTCGGGAGGCGTATTCCAGGGAAGTGATCAGCTTCGGCTTCTGGTTCGGCGACGACACCTTCCCCGAGCCCGCCTTCTACTCCTACACCGCCCCCGAACCCGCCGGCCTGGCCGGGGAGCCGCTCAGCCCCGTGTCCGCGCGGTGGATCACGCGCGGGGACAACCACTTGGCCGTGCTGCGCTACGACGCGGCCCGCGTCGAGAGCGATCCCCGTGCCGCCGTCCTCGCCTTCTACGAAAGCGCCTACCGGGCCGGGGCCGGACGCGCCGGATGGGACATCGCGACGCTCGCGTGCCCCGGAGGCATCACGGACGCGGTCCGGCGGATCTGACTTCCGGTCCGGAAAGTCCGACGATCGAGCGGTCAGGCTTCGGTGTCGGTGCGCGCCAGGATGCCTTTGAGCAGCCCCGTGGCCTGGCCCACCTCGATGAGGTAGCCGTCCGGATCGCGCATATAGCAGCGCAGCTCGGCACGGCGGTCGATGGGCGGGGTGAGGAACTCGGCCCCTTTGGCGCTTGCCGTGGCGTAGAAGTCGTGGATGTCCGCCACCCGTACGTTCAGAAAGCTGGAGACGGTGTTGGGGTCCTCTGGTGTGCGCAGGACGACATCGGGTTTGTCGTCGGTGGGCCCGCCGCCCGGGTTCATGATGATCCAGCTGTTGGCGACCTTGACGATGCAGGGATTCTCATCCAGCACCACCCGCCCACCCAGTATGTCGGCGTAGAACGCGCGCGAGCGAGGGACATCGCTGACCGTGAGGAAGTGGGTGAGCACCAGGCCCTCGGCCGGTGCGGGAAGGTCGCCGGCTGTGGCGCCGGCAGACGTGACGTCGGACATGTGTCGAGCGTATGGCGCGCATGGCCATGCGGCATTCCAAGCCGGTCCGCCTCTCGTTGCCTGATGCGGCATGGGAGCAGGCGTGGCCGGGCCGGGCACCGAGCGCAGTTTTGGAGCCGTTGGTGTATGGCCTGCCATGGACACGCAGATCCAGGTGGGCCCGACCGGGAAGAAGCTGCTGCCCCTGACTGTGGTGAACGCAACCGGCGGCTCGTGACGACGGTGAAGAGGTAACCCGGTCCGTCGGCTGTCCGCCGTGGTGCGCCGTAGGGTCCGTGACCCGGGCTGTGGGAGTCGGGCTGGCCGTCGGCGTCTTCTTCGGGGCTTTCGCCCTCGTCGAGGCCACGCATGGGTGGGCGCAGATCAGGAACGCCGACCCGGCGCCCGCTTCGGCCGGTCGTGGACATGGCGGACGTCACCGAACGAGCACGGTCGACGTACTCCGCCGTACTCGATGGCAGGATCGTGGAGGCCGGGCCTCAGTTGCCGGCCGGACGCCCGTAACCGCTGCCGGAGCCTCTTCGCCGACGCCTGGGAGCGGACGGCTGACCTGTTCATCCACACCCGCACAGACAAACTCGTGGCAGTCACACACACGTACAAGGGACGCATCGGCCCGTGGGGGCTCGTCGCCCGCGTCACCCTTGACGTCCAGCCCCTGGACGAGCCGCCGCGCGAGGCGCGCAGAATCGACGACTCGGCCGTCTGGTGGCTGCCTGCGCAGGGGCTCACGCCGGCGGACGACAGGTGGATGGCGTTCGGCGTCGCACTGGTGGCCGAGCAGCTCGACGCCCTCAGAGGGGGAGCCGACGCCCTGCTGGTGCGGGTGGACGACTGGGACGTACCCATGCTCACGGACTACCAGGAGGAAGTCGCCGCCGCCGCCGTCATCGAGTGCCTGCGGCAGAACTACGGCGTCGGCGGCGTCGACATCGGTGTCACCTTCGACCGGGAACGCGACCGCTACCGGTTCACCTGGGACGGGGCGTCGGTCGAGCCGGGCCAGGGGTGATCCGGGCGTCGTGGTGGAAAACGAGGGTCGGCGATGAGCCCCGGGGCAGCGCACCGCCGGCCTGGACGCCGGCACCGTGCGCCCCTGCCGGCGGTGCCCATCGGCCGAGTGACCCGATGCACCATCCCTCTGCGCGCTGCCGCCTGGGCGCTTCTACCAAGTCACCGGTAGTTCGAGTGGAAACCGCCTGATCGTCTTCGTGTCCCACCGCACCTCCTCCGGCGGCACCGCGAGCCGCAGGCCGGGGAATCTCTCCACGAGCCGCCCGATGGCCGCTTCGAGCTCTGCCATCGCCAAAGGCATCGCGATGCACCGGTGTCCGCCCCAGCCGAAGGTCATGTGCGGAGCGCTTGGGCGGTCGAGGTCGATGACGTGCGGGTCCGGGTAGCGTTCCGGGTCGCGGTTCGCCGTCAGGTACGACACGTGGACGAAGTCGCCTGCCCGGATGTGTGCACCGTCCAGTTCCACGTCCTCCAGAGCCACCCGGGGGATGCCGACCCCTTTGCGGAACGGGATGTAGCGGAGCAATTCGTGCAAGGCGTCGGTCAAGGTCTCCGGTCGGCGCCGGAGATGCTGCATCAGCTCGGGACGTGTCAGGAGCAGGTATGCGATGTTGCTGATCTGGCAGGTCGCCGTGTCCTGGCCGCTGAGCGCCAGCGTCAGCGTCATGACCGCCAGTTCCTTGTCGTCGAGCTGTTCCTCGCCTTCCCGTGCCGCCGCCATCGCGCTGATGAGGTCGGGGCCGGGTGAGATCCGTCGTTGTGCGGCGAGTTTCTCGAAGTAGGCCGTCAGATCGGCCTTGGCTCTCGTGGCGGCCTCCTTGTTGTCCGCGCCGACGATGAGCAGTTGGTGCACGGACTCCTCGACCCAGGACCAGTCCTCCGGTGCGATACCGAGGAGGTCCAGGATGGCGTGCTGGGGGAGCCTGTCGGAAAGGTGCTGGACCACATCCGCCGGCGGTCCCTGTTTCTCCATGTCGTCCAGCAGGAAGTCCGCAAGCTGGACGATCCGGTGCCGCGTGCTGTCGACTTGCTGCTGAGTGAAGGCCTGCGAGGCCAGGTGGCGGATGCGGCTGCTGTGCGGGGGATCCATCACGTTGATGGACTCCGGCGAGACGATGGGCTCCGGCGTCATCCGGGGGTAGTCGCGGCCGATGACGCCCGCCCTGCTGAACCGCTGGTCGGTGGTCACCTGTTTGACGGCGTCGAAGCCCGTGATCAGCCAGGCATCCGCGTCGCCGTAGGGAAGCCGGATGCGCGTGGGAGATCCGCGTTGCATCAGCTTCGCGAGCGCAGGGTCGAAATCCAGGGCTTCGCTGAAGTCGAACGGGCAGATGGGTGTCTCGTTGTCCGCGGTCATTAACCGACTCCTCCGGGCATGGGTACGACGTTGGTGGTGTTCACGGCCTTGCGAACGGCTTCGGCGAGCCTGACGGCGTCGCCGATGGCCCAGTAGTGGATGAAGAACAGGCGTGGTTCGTCAGTCAGGTTGTGGTGGTGCAGCTCGACCAGTTCGATGCCGCCGCGTCGCAGGGCCGTGAGGGCGGGCTGGACCTCGCTTGCGATCAGGGCCAGGTCGCCGCTGAGGGCGGCTCTTCCGCCGCCGAGCGGCTGGAAGTTGACGGAGGTGGTGGCGCCCAGCCCCGGCGGCAGGACCACATGGCCGTCGGCGACCGTCTCGCGACGGACGTAGGTGCACTTGTAGATCTCACCGTCAGCGGCGCCCTTGACGCCCATGGCGGCGTCGATGGCGGCGCAGTCCAGGTCGACCGGCGGCGAAGAGGCGGCGGGTTCGGCAGGCGGGGTGCCGGTGCACTTGAACGCGGTGTGCAGGCCGCGGGCGACGGCGACCGGATCGTGACCGTGGGCGTGCACGTGCACCCACCAGCAGTCCGGCTCGTGGGCGAGCAGGTGCTTGTGAAGGGCGGTCAGCATGATCCCGTGCTCCTGCAGGACGTCGCAGAAGCGCTGCAGTTCGCGTTCGGTGACCACGACGTCGCCCATCAGAAGCGTGCTGTGGTCTGTGTACCGGACGAAGGACACGTGTGTGCCCAGGGCGAGCGCGGGATCGATCCGAACGCCATGGGAGAAGACCGTGAGGTCCCGGCGCGGGAAGGCCGTGTGGTACATGAATCGCCGCATGTCACCGGGCCGGCCGAGAACCTCGCCCACGTCTGCCCAGTCCGCCAGCCTGGTCATCACCGGTTCGACCAGGTCGTGACCCTCCCGGCCCCCGGACAGGGCGCGGGCCCGGTCCGGCACGCCGGTGAGGACCGGCGCAAGGGTGGCCGCGGCCAGCAGACGGCGCCGGGACGTGGTGAGTCGGGATCGGGTTTCCTGCTGCCGCTCGTGCGTCATTGTCATATGCCTCCTGGGATGATCGGAGCATCGGAATCCGCCTTGCCCGGTGATCGACGCAGTGACATCCCCCAGGTGGCCTAACGTTCACGTGACAACGGCTCGCCGCGCGAGCTCTCGGGCAGGTCACCGCTCCCGCGCCGGGCAGGAACCGCCCCGCCTCGTTTGCCCCATCCGCCTGGTCACTCACAGCCCACTCATGGATACTCCTGGTGACGGGGTGGCTGCCGGGTCGATGTGGTCAGGGAGGCTCCATATGCCCCTGCTGGCGAAGTCGTGGCGATGGGGCCGCTTACTCCTGGCCATAGCCGTCACTGCCGGGATACCGACCGCTGCCACGGCCCCCGTCCGGGCAGCGACCGACGACGGGACCGGCAGCATCCCGCAGGACCTCACCCAGTACGTCAACCCCTTCGTCGGCACGAAGAAGACCGGCAGCACCAGCTACGACGGAGGAAACACCTTCCCCGGCGCCGACGCTCCCTTCGGCATGGTGCAGTGGAGCCCGGACACCCCCAGTCCCCAGCCCGGCGGCTACGCCTACACCGACCATGAGATCCGCGGCTTCAGCCTGACCCACCTTTCCGGCGCCGGCTGCACCGGTGCCCAGGACCTGCCCTTCATGCCGCACGTGGGCTCGGTGGCCGAGTCGCCGGCCAGCGGGCCCGGCGCCTATCTGGACGGCTTCTCGCACGATGCCGAGTCGGCGCGGCCCGGCTACTACGGTGTCACGCTCGCCTCCGGTACGAAGGTCGAGCTGACCGCGACCCAGCGTTCCGGCGCCGGCCGCTTCACCTACCCGGCCGGCCGTACGGCATCCCTCCTCATCGATCTCTCCGGTTCCCTGCGTGGCGCGTCCGACGCCCGAGCGACCATAGACAAGACCCGCCGCGCCATCACCGGCTATGTCACCGGCGGCGGCTTCTGCGGCAGCAGCAACCGCTACCGCGTGTATTTCTCGGCCGTCTTCGACCAGCCCTTCGCCGCCGTCGGCACATGGCGCGACGGCATCGTCTCGCCCGGTGGCACGAGGGTCGGCACAGCCCCGGCCAAGGACACCGCGAAGCAGGCCGGGAACAGGAAGCAGACGCAGGGCGGCGTGCAGCCCGCGGGGGCCTATGTCACCTTCGACACCACCCGGTCACAGACCGTGGGCGTCAAGGTCGGCCTGTCGTACGTGAGCACGGCCGGCGCCGCCGAGAACGCGGCGCGGGAGCAGGGCTCGGCGTCGTTCGACACCGTCGCTGAGAAGACCCGGGCACAGTGGAACGCCCGGCTGCACCAGATGGAGATCGCCGGCGGCACCGACATCCAGCGAACGACCTTCTATACGGCCCTCTACCACTCACTCCTCCAGCCCAATGTCTTCGACGACGTGAACGGCCAGTACATCGGTTTCGACGGGCAGATCCACAAAGTCCGCAGCGGCCACCACCAGTACGCCAACTTCTCCGGCTGGGACATATACCGCTGTGAGGCGCAGCTGATCGCCCTCCTCGCACCGGACGTGGCCTCGGACATCGCCCAGTCCATGTACAACCAGGCGCGCCAGGCCGGTGACGTGTGGGACCGGTGGTCGGTCGCCAACGACTTCGCGGGCGTCATGAACGGCGACCCGTACCACTCGATCCTCGCCAGCATGTACGCCTTCGGGGCCACCGACTTCGACGCCGGGGCAGCCCTGGCCTCCATGGTCAAGGGCGCGACCACCGTCCAGAACGCCGGCGCCCGTTACGTCGAGCGGCCCGGTCTCGCCGACTACCTGTCACTCGGATACCTGCCCGACGACGTGTCGACGACCCTGGAATACACCACCGCCGACTTCGGAATCGCGGCACTGGCCGGACGGCTCGGCGACACCGGCACCCAGGCGACGTTCATGAAGCGGGCGCAGAACTGGCGGAACCTGTTCAACCCCGCCGGCTCCTGGATTCAGCCACGCAGCCGCACCGGCTCCTTCGAGTCGCGGTTCAAGCCGGCCGACAACAAGGGCTACGTCGAGGGCAACGCCGCCCAGTACGAGTGGATGGTGCCGTACGACCTCGCCGGGCTCTTCGCGGCGATGGGCGGCAACGGCAAGGTCATTCCCCGGCTCGACGACTTCTTCACCGCATTGAACGCCGGGCCGGACGAGCCGCACGCCTTCCTGGGCAACGAACCGTCCCTGAACTCTCCCTGGGTGTACGTCTATGCGAGCGCCCCCTACCGCACCCAGAGCGTGGTCCGCCGCGCCGTCAACACCCTGTGGGGCCCCGGCCCCGACGGCGAGGTGGGCAACGACGACCTGGGCACCCTGTCGTCCTGGTACGTCTGGTCGGCACTCGGTATGTATCCACAGGTGCCGGGCCGGGCCGAACTGGTGCTGGCCAGTCCCCTGTTCCCGGCTGTCACCGTGCACCGTGACGGCGGCCGGCCGATCAGGATCAACGCGCCCGGTGCGGACGCGGACACGCCCTATGTGCATGCCTTGAAAGTCAACGGCGTCCCCTCCTCCAGGGCCTGGCTCCCGGAGTCCTTCGTACGCGAGGGCGGCACCCTCGACTACACGCTCGGCGACACCCCCGACACGACGTGGGGCACTGCCCCACGTGACGCCCCGCCGTCCTTCCGCGGTGGACAGACCTCGTCCCCCACCCGCCCGCAACCGGTCACCTCGCAGCCACCACACCACTGTGCACGGCGCCACCACCGTCACTTTTAGTGCCCTTGGCCGCTTAGCGAACAGGGTATTTCCTAAAAACGGCACGTAGTTTAAGGGCGTGTCAATCGAGTGGCTTCGCCATTTGTTAGTACCGTGTGGTAAAGCGGAGTATCACCGCAGGTCATGCCCTCGGGTGACCTTAAATGAGAGTCCTCGGGTGCGCCCTCCAAGTATCCAAGGAGGCCAATGTCCATCCAGGGTTTCGGTGGACTGTCTGTACTCGAAGTCCACCCACTTCAGAATGTCGTATGCAGGAGTGGCAGCCGCCACAAAGCCACGATCGGCCTGGCAGGTGTACTGGCCTGCGTGATCAACGGTGACACGCTGACCAGCGTGCTGCACGAGGCCGCCTGGTTGGTGGTGGCGATCACGATTCTGGTTCTCGTGCAGTTGGTCGCGGCCCGCCTTCCTTGACCGCGGCCGTGGCGGTGAAGGCCCCCCGGACCTCGTGGTCCGGGGGGCCTTCGGTATCCGCGCACGGATTCCGACGGCTCGTCCACTCAAACGGACCAAGGAAAGGAGTCGTGAAGCGGAATGACAGTCTGACCATGCGAATGTTGGCGAGCTCAGTCATCCGAGATCCGGTACCACCGGTATCCGAGGAAAAGGAGGAATGCTCGTCATGCGAGGAGCAACGTCAGCAAAGACGCGATCGGCACGGGCGAGATGGGGGGTGAGACTCGTCGGCGCCGGTATGACCGCGGTCGCGGCGCTCGGTGTCGCCGCCGGCCCCGCGTCGGCCCAGGCGGGTCCCCCGAGCGACGCGGGCGTCCAGCCCGTGGAAGTCGAAGACAACCCGCCCGTGTCCTGCCCCGCGGGCGCGACCGGGTTCCGCGTGGAGGATCCCACCACCGGAACCGTCTCGATCCCCGGCGACGGAACGTTCCAGCTCACCGTCACCGACACCACGGCGGGGCAGGTGTTCAGCTTCAGCATCCCCGCCACTGATCAGCGCGCCGCGGTCAAGGTGACCGCCAAGGGCGGGACCGGCGGCGCCAACGTCTACACGTACGACAGCACGACGGGCTTCCCGACCGGCATCACGATGGACGGATCGCTCCACGCCCCGATCAACCCCAGCGGCAAGTTCGCGGACCTCAGCCACATCGACTTCTGCGTCATTCCCAGCAGGTACTGACAGGAACTGCTGAGAAAGCGACCACCTGAGCCCCGTCCCATCGCGGAGGGGCTCAGGGGGTTTCCGGCGTGTGCCGCCGCCCTGCGCTGTTGCGGAGGCGAGCGCCCCCGCGTTGCAATCAAGTGTGAGGCACTTTGGCGGCGCCGAGTCCGCCGACCGCCCCGCTCCCGGGACGGCGGCCGGCCGTAAGGGACTCAAGAACGACGCCCTGGGCATGTTCTCCTCGGTGGCCATGGGCCTGGCGTCCACCGGCCCGGCGTACAGCCTGGCCGCCACGCTGGGCCTCATCGTGGCCGGGGTCGGACTGCAGGCCCCGATCGTCACCATGCTGGCGTTCATCCCGATGCTCCTGGTCGCGTACGCCTTCCGGGAGCTCAACGCGAGCAACGCCGACTGCGGGACCACCTTCACCTGGGCCACCCGCGCCTTCGGGCCGCGCACCGGCTGGATGGGCGGCTGGGGCCTCATCGTCGCCAACATCATCGTCATGGCGAACCTCGCCGCGATCGCCGCCGCCTACGGCTTCCGGCTGGTGGGCCTCGACGGCCTGGCGGGCAGCCGGCTGTGGACCACCCTGGCGGGCATGGTCTGGATCGCCGCGCTGACCGTGATCTGCTACGTCGGCATCGAGGTCTCGTCGGCCGTCCAGCGCTGGCTGCTGTGCCTGGAAGTGGTGATGCTGGTCCTTTTCGCCGTCGCCGCGCTGATCAGGGTCTACACCGACCCCCCGGCGACGGCGATCCATGTCTCCGCGTCCTGGTTCAACCCCTTCAGGGTGCCCTCGGCGACGGCCCTGACCTCGGGCCTCCTCGCGGGCGTCTTCATCTACTGGGGCTGGGACACCGCCTTCTCGGTCAACGAGGAAACCGTCGACAGCACCCGCGTCCCCGGCCGCGCCGCCGTCCTGTCCACGGTGCTGCTGCTGGTCATGTACGGGCTGGTGGCCACGTCGGCGCAGGCCTTCGCGGGAGTCGGCACCTCGGGCATCGGGCTCGGCAACACGCACAACTCCGACGATGTGCTCTCGGGGCTGGGCGAGGCCGTGTTCGGGAGCCAGGGCACGGGCCTGCTGCTGTCGAGACTGCTGATCCTGATGGTGCTGACCTCGGCGCTGGCCTCCGCCGAGACCACCATCCTGCCCCTGGCCAGGACCGTCTTCTCGATGGCGGTCCACAAGGCGGTCCCCTCCCGGTTCGCCCGGGTCCACCGCAGGTTCCTCACCCCGACCTGGGGGACCGTCGGCATGGGAGCGGCCTCGATCGCCCTGTTCGGCCTGCTGGCGTCGTTCAGCCAGAACGTCCTGGCCGACTCGATCGACTCGGTCGGTCTCGCGATCGCGTTCCAGTACGGCCTGACCGGATTCGCCTGCGTCTGGTACCACCGCAAGATCCTCAACCGCAGCACCCGGGACCTGGTCTTCAAGGGCTTGCTGCCCGGACTGGGCGGGCTGATCATGGCCTCGCTGTTCCTCTACGCCACCTTCGTCGTCTACGCGAACCCCAGGTACGGCATGACCACCGTCGACCTGCCGCTGATCGGCAGGACGGGCGGGGTCACGGTCCTGGGCCTGGGCGCCCTGCTGATCGGTCTGCTGCTGATGCCGGTGGTCACCCGTGGTCACAGCGTGGCCCTCAAACTCCAGCGGAGCCTGCTTCCACGCCGCCTGCCGCCGCACGCCGCCGTGGACTCGGCGAGCCGCTATCTGCCCGCCGACAGCGGCTCCGGAGTGGGCGGCGACTGGTACGACGTCATCCCCCTGTCCGGCAGCCGGGTCGGACTGGTGGTCGGGGACGTGCTCGGACACGGCATGCGCGCCGCGGCCACCATGGGACGCCTGCGCACGGGGGTGCGCGTGCTGGCCCGGCTGGACCTCGCCCCCGACGAGCTGCTGTCCCGCCTGGACGACCTGGTCGACCAGACCGGGCAGGACGGCGGCCCCGGCCCGGGCACCCGGCGGCAGCAGCAGCCCGACGCGGCTCTGGGCGTGAGCTGCCTGTACGCGGTGTACGACCCGGTCTCGGGAACGTGCAGCCTGGCGCGGGCCGGGGAGTCGGTGCTGGCGGTCGTCGCGCCGTACGGGGGCGTGGTCGACCCTCTTCAGCTGCCGCCCGGACCGCCGTTGGGCGTCGCCGGCCCGCCCTACCGGAGCACGGAGGCGGACCTGGCGCCGGGCAGCCTCCTCGCCCTCTTCACGGACGGCCTCCTGCAGGCGGCCGACGACCGTGCCGCCGGGCTCGCGCAGCTGTCCCAGTGCTTCGAGGGCGCAGGCGCGTCCCTGGCGGCGCTGTGCGACAGGGCGGTGACCACCCTGCTGCCCGGGGCGGTGGACGTGGACGCGACGCTGCTCACGGTCCGCACCCGCCGGCTCGACCGGAACCAGTTCGCCGAGTGGGCGCTGCTCGCGGACCCGGCGGGGGTGGCGACCATCCGCACCGCCGTCAGCAAGCAGCTCGGCGACTGGGGGCTGGACGACCTGGCGTTCACCACCGAACTCATCGTCAGCGAACTGGTCACCAACGCCATCCGCTATGCCGGCGGCCCGATCCAGGTACGCCTGATCCGCGACCGGACCCTGACCTGTGAGGTCTCCGACACCGGCCACACCTCGCCCAATCTGCGGCACGCCGCGAGCGATGACGAGGGAGGCCGGGGCCTGTTCATCATCGCCCAGATGACCCACCACTGGGGCACGCGCTACACCGCGACGGGCAAGACGATCTGGACCGAACAGGACCTGCCGTGACGAACCGCCGACGCCCGACGGAAGGAGCTCCCATGGTGCAGCAGACGGCGGCGAGGGCCCCGGCCAAGAAGCCCGTCAGCACGGGCGGCGTCTTCCTCTCGTTCGCCCCCTGGATCATCTTCGGCGTGGTCGCGAGCCCGAGTACCTGGGAGTACGCGGCCCTCGCCGCACTGGTCGCCTCGATCGTCCTGTCGGGAGGGGACATGCTGCGCGGCACACTCCGCATCCTCGACATGACCGGCATCGTGTTCTTCGCCGTGCTCACGGTCCTCGGGCTGGCCCTGGCCCGCGGGCAGCTCCTCTGGGTGGAGACGTACGCCCAGGTCATCTCGAACGGACTGGTGGCCGTCGTCGCGCTCGGATCGCTGTTCGCCGACCCCTTCACCGCGCAGTACGCCCGCGAGTCGACGCCCCGTGACGTGTGGGACTCACCGGTGTTCAAGCACATCAACCAGGTGCTGACAGTCGTGTGGGGCACGGCCTTCGCCCTGATGACGCTCTCGACCTGGCTGGCCATCCGCTTCCCCGCCCAGGACGACTGGTTCAACTGGGTCGTCCCGATCGCGCTGCTGGTCATGGCCGTGAAGGTCACCGAGCGCTATCCGGAGTCGTACAAGGCGCGCACGACCTGACCGGATCCGAACGGGCGGGCCCGGCGTCTACCCCGGTATGGAACTGCACAAGCCGCCTCCCCGGCCCCGGCAGCCCGAAGGGTGCCTCACCGTGGCGATCCGCGTCCCCCTGCGGATTTTCGTCCTGGTGCTGGTGGTGCCGGTGCGGATGGCGTGGGACGCGCTCGTCGTTACCGGAAGGTTTCTGCGGGACACCGTGTTCAGGCCGCTCGGCCGGGCGCTGCTGTGGGTCGGAAAGGCCCTGTTCGTCTGGCCGTTCGTGGGCCTGTGGCGCTATGTCCTGGTCCCCGTCGGCAAGGCGCTCGCCTGGCTCGGGACCGTCCTCGTCGTCGTACCGGCCGGGTGGCTGTACCGGTCCGTGCTCACGCCCGTCGGGCTCGCCCTGGCGTGGCTGGCGCGCGGGGCGGGCGCCGGGCTCGGCTGGGTGTACGCGCGCCTGCTCACGCCCGTCGGGCGCGCGGTCACCCGGCTGCTCAAGGGCATCGGCGCCGCGCTCGCCGCCCTGGGCATCGGCGTGTGCACGGCCGTCGCCCGGCTGGTGCGGTATCTGCTCGTCGTGCCCGCGCGATGGGTGTACGAGTGGATCCTCGCGCCCGTCGGACGTGCCGTCGCCCGGTGCGTACGCGGGCTGGGGTGGCTGCTGGGCCTGATCGCCACGGGTATCGGCGTCGCCCTGTACTGGACCCTGCGCGTGCTCCTCGTCCTGCCCGCCCTCGCGCTGTGGCGCTGGGTCCTCGCGCCCGTCGGCCGGTTCCTCGCCGTCGTGGCGCGGGAGATCGGGGACGCCCTCGGGCACGCCTGGCGGATCGCCGGACGCATCTCGCGGGCCGTCGGCCGGGCGCTCGGGACCCTCTTCCGGTGGATCTTCGTGGAGCCGGTGCGCTGGGTGTACCGGACCGTCCTCACCCCGGTCGGCCACGTCGTCCGGGACGCGGTCCTGCGGCCCGTCGCCGAGGGCGCCCGCGTGGCGGGCCGGGCCGTGCGCGAGGCGCTGGCCAGTGCCCGAGACACCGTACGACAGGCCCGCGCGGACTTCCGGCGGATGCTGTTCGGCGAGCCCCGGCAGCCGGCCGCCATGGACCGGCGGGAACCTCACGGGCCCGCGACACGTAGTCTTGGTAGCAGTACGACCGCACTCACGAAGGACTAGGACACTGGGCAAGCGACAGCCCGAAGGCCCGCCGCCCGCACCCGCGGTGCAGCGCATCCGACTGCGCTACACCAAGCGCGGCCGCCTGAGGTTCACCAGCCACCGAGACTTCCAGCGCGCCTTCGAGCGGGCGCTGCGCCGTGCCGAGGTGCCCATGGCGTACTCGGCCGGGTTCACGCCCCACCCGAAGGTGTCGTACGCCAATGCCGCACCCACCGGCACGGGCAGTGAGGCGGAGTATCTGGAGATCGCGCTCACCGCACCGCGCGACCCGGAGACGCTGCGCGTCCTCCTCGACGAGTCGCTGCCCGCCGGGCTCGACGTGATCGAGGCGGTCGAGGCGCGGACCTCGGGCCTCGCCGACCGGCTCACGGCCTCCGTGTGGGAGCTGCGGCTGGACGGCGTCGACCCGGCCGACGCCGAGCGCGCGGTCGAGGCCTTCACCAGGGCCGAGACCGTCGAGGTGCAGCGGATGACCAAGAACGGCGTCCGCACCTTCGACGCCCGCCCGGCCGTGGTGAGCCTGGAAACGCACGGTTCACCGGCTGATAGGCCTAGCGACCAGCCCTGTGCGATACTGCGGCTGGTTGTTCGGCACGTGACGCCTGCCGTACGACCCGACGACGTCCTGTCCGGTCTCCGCGCCGTGGCCGACCTGGCGCCGCCGGTCCCCGCAGCGGTGACCAGGCTGGCGCAGGGGCTGTTCGATGAAGAGACCGGCACGGTGACCGACCCGCTCGCGCCCGACCGCGAGGCAGCCGAGGCCCTGACGGCCCAGCCGGCTGCCGCCGCGACGGCGCCGACGCCGGAAGGTTCCGCGTAGGGACGGACGTCGTAGCGCCGCCCTTGTACTCGGGAGCCACCTGGGTCGGGCAGCGCACCGACCAGAAGACTTTCGCCAGGCCGTACCGACAAGGCGTACGGAACCGGCGAGACAGGACACAGAGTGCTCCCGTGCGGCGCCCGCGCCCCGGACGGCGGCCATCGCGGATCACGCGGGCCGCGGACGTCAACGGCGGACGGTCCACCGAGACCGTCGCCGGACCAGGCGCGGCGCCCGGGAGCCTGACGGGAGAAACGCCCGCATGCTCGAGCCGACCGAACCCCGTGAGGGTTCCGAACCGAACACTCCGAGCGACACCCTGCCGCCGCGCAGGAGTCGCCGTGCCGCCTCCCGCCCGGCGGGCCCGCCCGCCGGCGCGGAGGCACCCGCCGAGGTGACCGTGCCGGCCATACCGGCCGCGGACTCCGACGAGATCACCGTGGCTGCTGCGGCGGAGGGCACCGACGAGGCCGTAGCCGCAATCGAGGCCGAAGAGGCTGTGGAGGCCGACGTGGAGAGCCCCGAGACCGCAGAGCCCGTCCCGGCGCCCGGCGCCGAGGAGGCCGCTCCCGCAGGCCGTCCGCGCCGTCGGGCCACGCGCCGTGCGTCCGCGCCCGCGGGGGCGCCGTCGGCCACCGAGGCCGTCGAGACCGTCGTACCGGCCACGCCCGCCGCCGGGACCGAGAAGCCCGCTGCCGTCGCAGAGGGCGGCGAGGTCGTCGTCGGCGAGGAGGCCGCCCCGCGCCGTACCCGCCGCCGCGCCACGCGCAGCGTGTCCGCGCCGACCGGTGCCACCGGAGCCCCGGAGGCTCCCAGCGCCGCCGCTGCCGCCACGGAGGAGGCCGCCGAGGCCACGGTCCCCGCCGAGGCCGCCGCTCCCGCCGAGGCCGCTCCCGCCGAGGCCGCGCCCGCCGGCCGCCCGCGCCGCCGGGCCACACGCCGCGCTTCCGCGCCGGCCGGGGCGCCCGTGTCCGCCGAGGCCGCGGAGACCGTCGTACCGGCCACCGCCGCGCAGGCCGCGCCCGCTGCCGCTGCGGCCGCGGCCGCCGAGGCCGGCCGGACCCAGGAGGAGCCTGCCGCCGCCGAGATGCCGGCCCCGGCCCAGGAGGCCGCGCCCGCCGGCCGTACCCGCCGTCGTGCCACCCGCCGCGCGTCCGCGCCCGCCGGGGCACCGAAGGCCGTCGCCGAGGAAGCCCCGGCTGCCGCTGCCGCAGAGGCGGCCCCCGCTGCGGCCGAGGTGAGCGGTGCCGCCGAGGAGGCCGCCCCGCGCCGTACCCGGCGCCGGGCCACACGCCGCGCGTCCGCGCCCGCCGAGGCCGCCGCCGCTCCCGTCGCCGAGGCCGAGCCGACCGCGGCCGAGGCCGCGCCCGCCGGTGCCGGCGCGCAGACCCCGGAGGTCCCCGCCGCCACGCCCGCCCCCGCCGCCCCGTCGGCCCCCGTCGAGGAGGCCGCTCCGCGTCGTGCCCGGCGCCGGGTCGTGCGCCCCGTGTTCGGGTTCTCCGAGCCCGCGCAGCCCGCGCCGGCCGCCGAGTCCGGGGACGCCGAGGGCGAGTCTCCGCGTCGGCCCGCCCGGCCCGCCGTCGCCGTCTTCCAGGCGCCGGTGTTCACCGAGCCGAAGTTCCAGACCCCCGAGCGCGCCGCCGCCCAGGCTGCCGCGGAGGCTGCCGAGACCGCCGGGGCGGAGGAGCCCGAGGAGCCCGAGGAGTACGCGGAGGAGCGCGCCGAGACCGGCCCGCGCCGCCGCCGTCGTCGCCGGGGCGCCGCCGTCGCCGAGGAGCCGGAGACCGTCCAGGCCGCCGAGCCCGAGGAGACCGAGCAGGCCCAGGAGCCCGTCGAGGACCTCGCCGAGGGCGAGGAGGCCGAGGAGACGGAGGGCGCCGAGGGCTTCGAGGAGTCCGGCTCGCGCCGCCGTCGCCGTCGTGGCGGCCGTCGCCGTCGCCGCGGTGACGCCGCCGAGGGCGAGGGCGCGGACGCCGAGGCCGATGAACTGGCCGCCGAGCAGGCCGCGCAGGACGCCGAGGACACCGCCGAGCAGGAGGAAGAGGACGCCGAGGAGGACCGGGACGAGGCCGCGTCCTCCAGCGCCGGTAGCCGGCGCCGCCGCCGGCGTCGTCGCCGGGCCGGTGACACCGCCCTCGACACCGAGCCGTCCGCCGACGACCCCGAGCGTACGGTCGTCAAGGTCCGCGAGCCGCGCAAGCCCAGCGAGCCGTCCGACGAGGTGCAGTCCATCAAGGGCTCGACCCGTCTGGAGGCCAAGAAGCAGCGCCGCCGCGAAGGGCGCGAGCAGGGCCGCCGGCGTGTTCCGATCATCACCGAGGCCGAGTTCCTGGCCCGCCGTGAGGCCGTCGAGCGCGTGATGGTCGTGCGCCAGCACGGCGAGCGCACCCAGATCGGCGTCCTGGAGGACGGCGTGCTCGTCGAGCACTACGTCAACAAGGAGCAGGCGACGTCGTACGTCGGCAACGTCTACCTGGGCAAGGTCCAGAACGTGCTGCCGTCGATGGAGGCCGCGTTCATCGACATCGGCAAGGGACGCAACGCCGTTCTCTACGCCGGTGAGGTCAACTTCGAGGCGCTGGGCATGGCCAACGGCCCGCGCCGCATCGAGTCCGCCCTGAAGTCCGGCCAGTCGGTCCTCGTCCAGGTGACGAAGGACCCGATCGGGCACAAGGGCGCGCGTCTGACCAGCCAGGTCTCCCTGCCGGGCCGCTACCTCGTGTACGTCCCCGAGGGCTCGATGACCGGCATCAGCCGCAAGCTGCCCGACACCGAGCGGGCCCGGCTGAAGACCATCCTCAAGAAGATCGTCCCCGAGGACGCGGGCGTGATCGTGCGCACCGCCGCCGAGGGCGCGAGCGAGGACGAGCTGCGCCGGGACGTCGAGCGGCTGCAGGCGCAGTGGGAGGACATCCAGAAGAAGTCGAAGAACGGCAACGCCCCGTCGCTGCTGTACGGCGAGCCGGACATGACCGTCCGGGTCGTGCGCGACATCTTCAACGAGGACTTCTCCAAGGTCGTCGTCAGCGGTGACGAGGCCTGGCAGACGGTCCACGGGTACGTCTCGCACGTGGCCCCGGACCTCGCGGGCCGGCTGCAGAAGTGGACCTCCGAGGTCGACGTCTTCGCCACCTACCGGATCGACGAGCAGCTCGCCAAGGCCCTGGACCGCAAGGTCTGGCTGCCCAGCGGCGGTTCGCTGGTGATCGACCGGACCGAGGCGATGGTCGTCGTCGACGTCAACACCGGCAAGTTCACCGGTCAGGGCGGCAACCTGGAGGAGACGGTCACCAGGAACAACCTGGAGGCGGCCGAGGAGATCGTGCGCCAGCTGCGGCTGCGCGACCTCGGCGGCATCATCGTGATCGACTTCATCGACATGGTCCTGGAGTCCAACCGCGACCTGGTGCTGCGCCGCCTGCTGGAGTGCCTGGGCCGCGACCGTACGAAGCACCAGGTGGCCGAGGTGACCTCGCTGGGTCTGGTGCAGATGACCCGCAAGCGGGTCGGCCAGGGCCTGCTGGAGTCCTTCTCCGAGACCTGTGTCCACTGCAACGGCCGTGGTGTCATCGTGCACATGGAGCAGCCGACCGCCGCCGGCGGCGGTGGCGGCAAGCGCAAGAAGCGCGGCCGGGGCGGTGACGTGCAGGAGCACGTGCACGAGACCGCCGCCGTGGCCGTGGAGACCGGCGAGGCCGTCGAGCCGGAGGTCGAGACGGCCGTCGAGGTGGCCGCCGAGGTCGCCGAGCCCGTCGCGCTGCCCGCGCCCGACTTCGCCCCCGACGAGGAGCTGTACAGCAGCGTCGCCGAGGCGGAGGCGGCGGCCACCCGTGGCCGCACGCGGCGCCGGGCGAGCCGCCGGGCCTCGGCTCCGGCGGGCGCTCCGAAGGCGGAGCGGGCCGCGAAGGCTCCTCGGGAGGAGGCCCCGCAGCCCGAGGCCGCGCAGGAAGAGGCCCCGACGACGGTGGCCGCCGAGGCGCCGACCGCACAGGAGGTCACCGCCGAGGAGGCGGCGTCGCGTCCCGTGCGTCCGGAGCCGGCCGCCGAGGCCCTGGCTGAGCCCGCGGCCGTCGAGGACCAGGTGGTTCCGGCACCGCAGGCCGAGGCCGCCGAGGAGGCGGCACCCAAGGGCCGTACGCGCCGTCGTGCGACCCGGAAGGTGTCGGCGCCAGCCGGTTCCCCCGCGGGCGCCGAGGCGGCTGTGGTGACGGTGCCCGAGACCGCGCCCGCGGCCGAGGCCCCGGTGGCACAGCCCGAGCCGCAGCCCGAGGCCGCGGCTCCGGCCGAGGAGGCGCCCGCCGAGAGCGCCGCCCCGGCCCGCCCGCGCCGCCGTGCCGTACGCGTGGCCAGCGCTCCGACCGCGTCCGAGGAGACGGCCGTCGTGGTCGTCCCGTCGGCCGCGGCGGAGGAGGCCCCGGTCGCCGAGGAGACGGCCGAGGAGGCCGCTCCGGCCAAGAAGGCGGCCCGCAAGACCGCCAAGAAGGCCACGGCGAAGAAGGCCGCCGCCAAGAAGACCGTGGCGAAGAAGACGACGGCCAAGAAGACGGCCGCCAAGAAGACGACGGCCAAGAAGGCGGCGAAGACCGCCAAGACGGCCGCCGCGAAGTCGACGGCGAAGAAGACCGCGGCGGCTCCGCAGACGGTGTCGTCCGCGTCGTCCGCTTCTTCCGACGACAGCTGACCTGTTGCCGCGACACGGTGTGGCCCTGTCCACCTCAGGACAGGGCCACACCTGTTTGCCGTCGGGCCGAGCCACCGTGCCACATGTGAAACAAAGGAGAGAACCGCGATGATAGGCCTCGTGCTGGCGGCTGGTGCCGGACGGCGTCTTCGCCCCTACACCGACACTCTGCCCAAGGCCCTCGTGCCCGTCGGGGCGGAGGACGCACCGGACGTCCTCACCGTCCTCGATCTGACGCTCGGCAACTTCGCCGAGGTGGGTCTGACCGAGGCCGCGATCATCGTCGGCTACCGCAAGGAGGCCGTCTACGAGCGCAAGGCGGCTCTGGAGCAGAAGTACGGCCTCAAGCTCACCCTGATCGACAACGACAAGGCCGAGGAGTGGAACAACGCCTACTCCCTGTGGTGCGGCCGTGACGCCCTCAAGGACGGCGTGATCCTCGCCAACGGGGACACCGTGCACCCGGTCTCCGTCGAGAAGACGCTGCTCGCCGCGCGCGGTGAGGGCCGTCGCATCATCCTCGCCCTGGACACGGTGAAGAACCTCGCCGACGAGGAGATGAAGGTGGTCGTCGACCCCGAGAAGGGCGTTCGGCGGATCACCAAGCTGATGGACCCGGCCGAGGCGACCGGCGAGTACATCGGCGTCACGCTCATCGAGGGCGACGCCGCCGAGGAGCTGGCCGACGCCCTGCGGGCCACGTTCGAGCGTGACCCGCAGCTGTACTACGAGGACGGCTACCAGGAGCTGGTCGACCGGGGCTTCAAGATCGACGTTGCGCCGATCGGCGACGTGCCGTGGGTCGAGATCGACAACCACGACGACCTCGCCCGGGGACGGGAGATCGCATGCCGGTACTGACCAGGCTGATTCCCTCGCCGGTCGTCGTGGACATCCGCCCGGGTGCCCTGGACGACCTGGCGAGCGTCCTCGCCGACCAGCGCATCTCGCACTCCGGCCGGCTCGCCGTCGCCGTCAGCGGCGGCTCGGGTGCCAGGCTGCGCGAGCGCATCGCCCCGTCACTGCCCGGCGCCGGCTGGTACGAGGTCGGCGGCGGCACCCTCGACGACGCCGTCCGGCTGGCCGACGAGATGAAGTCCGGCCACTACGACGCGGTCGTGGGGCTCGGCGGCGGCAAGGTCATCGACTGCGCGAAGTACTCCGCGGCGCGCATCGGACTGCCCATGGTCGCCGTCGCCACCAACCTCTCCCACGACGGCATCTGCTCGCCCGTGTCCATCCTGGACAACGACGCCGGCCGCGGCTCGTACGGCGTGCCCACCCCCATCGCCCTCCTCATCGACCTCACGGTGATCCGCGAGGCTCCGATCCGGTTCGTGCGCTCGGGCATCGGCGATGCCCTGTCCAACATCTCCGCGGTCGCGGACTGGGAGCTGTCCAACCGCGTCAACGGCGAGAAGCTCGACGGCCTGGCCGCCGCAATGGCCCGTCAGGCGGGCGAGGCCGTGCTGCGCCACCCGGGCGGATGCGGTGACGACGGGTTCCTGACCGTGCTGTCCGAGGGACTGGTGCTGTCGGGCGTCGCCATGTCGATCGCCGGACACACCCGCCCCTCGTCGGGTGCCTGCCATGAGATCAGTCACGCGCTCGACCTGCTGTATCCGAAGCGGGCGGCGAGCCACGGCGAGCAGGTGGGCCTCGGTGCCGCCTTCGCCACGCACCTGCGGGGCGATCACGAGGGCTCCCGGCTGATGGCCGACGTGCTGCGCCGGCACGGGCTGCCCGTCGTGGCGGAGGAGATCGGCTTCAGCGACGACGAGTTCGTCCGGGCCGTGGAGTTCGCCCCGGAGACCCGGCCCGGCCGCTACACCGTCCTGGAGCACCTGGAGCTGTCGCCGAGGGGCATCAGGGAGGCGTACGCGGACTACGTCGCCGCGGTCGCTGCATGAGGCCGACGCCCAGTTTGACCCCTACGGCCGTGCCCCGTAACCTTGACCGTCGGCGTGTCCACTGAGCACGCCACATCCCCGTAAACCTCTTCCTCCCGGGCACTGGGTTGGCCGGGAGAGGTCGTCCATGGCGTTTCTGGGCGGCTGGCCTGCGGGGGTGCCGGTTCTGAACGAGCGAAAGAGAGATCCGCGTGTACGCCATCGTGCGCAGCGGTGGTCGCCAGCACAAGGTTGCTGTCGGCGACATCGTTGAGGTTGACAAGATTTCCACCGCCAAGGTTGGCGACACGGTCGAGCTCTCGACCCTGCTCGTTGTCGACGGCGACGCTGTGACCAGTGACCCGTGGGTGCTGGCCGGCATCAAGGTCCAGGCCGAGGTCGTGGACCACCACAAGGGCCAGAAGATCGACATTCTGCGCTACAAGAACAAGACCGGCTACCGTCGTCGTCAGGGCCACCGCCAGCAGTACACGGCGATCAAGGTCACTGAGATCCCCACGGCTGCGAAGTAAGGGACTGAGAACAGATGGCACACAAGAAGGGCGCATCGTCCACCCGGAACGGTCGCGACTCCAACGCCCAGCGGCTCGGCGTGAAGCGCTTCGGCGGTCAGGTCGTGAACGCGGGTGAGATCCTGGTCCGCCAGCGCGGCACCCACTTCCACCCCGGCGCCGGTGTCGGCCGTGGCGGCGACGACACGCTGTTCGCCCTGCAGGCCGGTGCGGTGGAGTTCGGTACCCACCGTGGCCGCAAGGTCGTGAACATCGTTCCGGTCGCCTGAATCGGCTGATTCAAGGAGCCTGAGCCAGGCTCCGACCGAACGCTTTCGCGAGGCGGACCTCACTTCCCGGTCGGGAAGGCGGGTCCGCCTTTCGCGTGTTGACCCTGGTGTCAACGACTGCACATACCCGCACTATCTGGAGGCACTGAACCATGACCACCTTCGTGGACCGCGTCGAACTGCATGTCGCCGCGGGTAACGGAGGTCACGGCTGTGCCTCCGTACACCGCGAGAAGTTCAAGCCGCTCGGCGGCCCGGACGGCGGCAACGGCGGACGCGGCGGTGACGTCATCCTGACCGTCGACCAGTCGATCACGACGCTGCTCGACTACCACCACTCGCCGCACCGCAAGGCCACCAACGGCAAGCCCGGTGAGGGCGGCAACCGCTCCGGCAAGGACGGCCAGGACCTGATCCTGCCGGTGCCGGACGGCACCGTCGTCCTGGACAAGGCGGGCAACGTGCTCGCCGACCTCGTCGGCCACGGCACCTCGTACATCGCCGCCCAGGGCGGCCGCGGCGGCCTCGGCAACGCGGCGCTGGCCTCCGCCCGCCGCAAGGCGCCCGGCTTCGCGCTGCTCGGCGAGCCCGGTGACCTGCACGACATCGTCCTGGAGCTCAAGACCGTCGCCGACGTGGCGCTGGTCGGCTACCCGAGCGCCGGCAAGTCCTCGCTGATCTCCGTGCTCAGCGCGGCCAAGCCGAAGATCGCCGACTACCCCTTCACGACGCTCGTGCCGAACCTCGGTGTCGTCACCGCCGGTTCCACCGTCTACACCATCGCCGACGTGCCGGGTCTGATCCCCGGTGCCAGCCAGGGCAAGGGTCTGGGCCTGGAGTTCCTGCGGCACGTGGAGCGGTGCAGCGTGCTCGTGCACGTGCTGGACACCGCGACCCTGGAGTCCGACCGTGACCCGGTCTCCGACCTCGATGTCATCGAGGAGGAGCTGCGGCAGTACGGCGGCCTCGGCAACCGGCCCCGGATCGTCGTCCTGAACAAGGTCGACGTACCGGACGGCAAGGACCTCGCCGAGATGGTCCGCCCCGACCTGGAGGAGCGCGGCTACCGCGTCTTCGAGGTGTCGGCGGTCGCACACATCGGGCTGAAGGAGCTGTCGTACGGGCTCGGTGAACTGGTCGCCAAGGCACGCGCCGCGAAGCCCAAGGAGGAGGCGACGCGGATCGTCATCCGGCCGAAGGCCGTGGACGACGCGGGCTTCACGGTCACCCGCGAGGAGGTCGGCGGGGAGCCGCTGTTCCGGGTGCGCGGCGAGAAGCCCGAACGCTGGGTGCGGCAGACCGACTTCAACAACGACGAGGCGGTCGGCTACCTCGCCGACCGGCTCAACCGCCTCGGTGTCGAGGAGCAGCTGATGAAGGCGGGTGCCCGCTCCGGCGACGGCGTGGCCATCGGTCCCGAGGAGAACGCGGTCGTGTTCGACTGGGAGCCGTCGGTCACGGCCGGCGCGGAGATGCTCGGGCGCCGTGGCGAGGACCACCGATTCGAAGAGTCCCGCCCCGCCGCCCAGCGGCGCCGGGACCGGCAGGCCGAACGCGACGAGGCCAGCCGGGAGTTCGACGACTTCGAGCCGTTCTAGCAGCCGTTCCAGCCCGCCCGCCGCGCGGAGCAGGGGAAACGAAAGAGGGCGGGCCGGAGGTGATCCTCCGGCCCGCCCTCTCATCTTCTCGGTGCCGGCGTCAGCTGTCGTCGCCCGTCAGCTCCTGGCCGACATAATCGCGAAGCCAGGTCCGGAAGCCCGGGCCCAGGTCTTCACGTTCGCACGCGAGTCTGACAATGGCACGCAGATAGTCGCCCCGGTCGCCGGTGTCGTAGCGGCGGCCCTTGAAGACGACACCGTGCACCGGGCCGCCGGTCTTCTCGTCCGTCGCGAGCTGCTGGAGCGCGTCGGTGAGCTGGATCTCGCCGCCGCGGCCCGGCTCGGTCCTGCGCAGCACGTCGAAGACGTGCGGGTCGAGGACGTAACGGCCGATGACCGCGTAGTTCGACGGGGCGTCCGCCGTGTCCGGCTTCTCGACCAGACCGGTGACCCGCACGACGTCACCGTCGGTGGTCGCCTCCACGGCCGCGCAGCCGTAGAGGTGGATCTGCTCGGGCGCGACCTCCATCAGGGCGATCACGCTGCCCCCGTGCTGCTCCTGGACCTCGATCATGCGCTGCAGGAGCGGGTCGCGCGGGTCGATCAGGTCGTCGCCCAGGAGCACCGCGAAGGGCTCGTGGCCGACGTGCGGGGCGGCGCACAGCACCGCGTGGCCCAGCCCCCTGGGGTCTCCCTGGCGCACGTAGTGCATGGTCGCCAGGTCGCTGGACTCCTGCACCTTCGCGAGCCGTTCGGCGTCACCCTTCTTGCCGAGCGCCGACTCCAGCTCGTAGTTGCGGTCGAAGTGGTCCTCCAGGGGACGCTTGTTGCGCCCCGTGATCATGAGGACGTCGTCGAGCCCCGCCGACACGGCCTCCTCGACCACGTACTGGATCGCCGGCTTGTCCACGACCGGCAGCATCTCCTTGGGAGTGGCCTTGGTCGCCGGCAGGAACCGGGTACCGAGACCTGCCGCCGGAATGACGGCCTTGGAGAGGGTGGGGCGGGAAACCATGTGGTGCTCGTCTCTTTCCTTCTGCACGTCAGGCGCCGATGAGGCCACGCTCGCCGGTCGGCTGCTGCGGAATACGTGCCTTGGCGAAGGCAGCCGGCGCGGGTGCCGGAGTCCGCTCGTCCAGGGGCAGCACGGCAGGGGTGGGCTCCTGGCCGAGGAACAGGCGCCGCACCACGCGCTCCGCCGCGTTCCCGTCGTCGAACTGCACGAACCGCTCGCGGAACGCCGCCCGCAGTTCGGCGGCCTTGCCGCTGTTCCAGGCGCCGGAACGGAAGACCTCGATCAGCTCGTCCTCGGTGGTCGCGGTCGCGCCCGGGGTCTCGCCCGGCTCGCCGGAGAGAATGTCGAAGTAGACGCCGCGGGCCTTGCGGTAGACCTCCCAGTCGTCCGCGTAGGTGACGATCGGGCGGTCGAGGCAGGCGTAGTCGAACATGATCGAGGAGTAGTCCGTGATCAGCGCATCGGCGGCCAGGCAGAGGTCCTCCACCACCGGGTACCGCGACACGTCCTTGATCAGGCCGCGCTCCTGCAGCGCCTCCAGCCGGGGGTCCGCGCCGTAGAAGTAGTGCGTGCGCACGAGGACGACGTGGTTCGGGCCCAGCTCGCGGCAGAACCGCTCCAGGTCGATGCGGGGCACATAGCCCTTCTGGTAGTCGCGCACCGTCGGGCAGTAGAGGATGGCGGTCTTGCCTTCCTCGATGCCGAGTTCACGGCGAATCCGCAGGACGTCGTCCGCGGTGGCCCGGAAGTAGACGTCGTTGCGCGGATAGCCGTACTCGATCGCCTCGAACGCGCAGGGGTACACCCGCTCCCAGATCTCCGTGGAGTGCTGGTTGGAGGTCAGGCTGAGGTCCCACTTGTCGGCCCGCTCCAGCATCTTGGCGAAGCTCATGCCCTTGGCGGCCGCGGGGTACTTCTGCTGGTCGATCCCCATCTGCTTGAGGGGGGTGCCGTGGTGCGTCTGCAGGTGGACCTGCTCCGGGCGCTTCACGAAGTTGTTGGGGAAGTTGACGTTGTTGACGAGGTACTTGGCGCGTGCCATGACCTCCCAGTAGCGGGGCGAGTTCGCCACCACGTAGTCCACGCCCGCCGGGACGGTGTCCACCGCGTCGCGCTTCACGATCCAGACGCCGTGGACGTTCGGGGCGAGTTCCTTGGCCTTGTGGTAGATGGCCGCGGGGTTGCAGGCGACGCCGCGGTTCCAGTAGGCCGCGTAGACCGCGAGGTTCTCGTCGACGGGGCGTCGCAGATGCAGCTGGTAGAGCCGGTTGTAGGCGGTCTTGCCCAGCTTGGTCTTGACCTTGGCGGCCCGCTTGATCACCTGGCGACGGGTGTTGCCGGCGGCGATGACCGCCGCGTACGCCGTGTAGGAACCGCGCTCCAGCAGCTGGAACCTGGTGCCCTGCGAGCCCTCCGGAAGGACGAAGCCCTTCGGCTTGAAACGCTTGTACTGGGCGGCCGACAGCTTGAAGAACTCCACCCGGTCCTTGGGGACGATGCGGTCCTCACGGGCCAGGGTGAACAGGAAGTGGCTGGCCATGCGCTCGAACAGCAGCGGACGCACCGGCTCGGTGTGGGGATTCTCGTCGAGGAACTCGAAGAGCCGGGCGTACTGCTCGAAGATCCCGAAGTGCTTGCGGCCGGGCGTGCGCATGGAGTTGCCCTGGCGGCGCTGGCGGTACTCGACGCAGACGTGGTCGGTGGCGGCGATGCGCTCCGCGGTCAGCATGGTCTTGTAGACCATGAGCGCGTCTTCGTAGATGCCGTCGGTGAAGGTGAAGTTGTGCTCGTCGACGTAGAACTCACGGCGGTACGCGCGGTTCCACACCACGGCGAACATGTTGAGGTACTCCGGCCGCTCCAGGGCCGTGAAGACGTCCGTGCCGGCGGCGGCGAGCATCTCGCCGGCCGCGCTCGCCTGGACGCGGTTGTTCCAGTACGTGCGGACGTGGTTGAGCAGCAGAATGTCGGGGTTGTCCGTGACCTCCAGGCGCTCGGCTATCGCCTGCAGTGCGCCTTCGGCGAGGGTGTCGTCGCTGTCGAGGAAGAGGATGTACTCGCCGCGCGCCTTCAGTGCACCGGCGTCCCGGGCCTTTCCGATGCCCCGGTTCTCCTCGAAGTGCACCGGTATGACGCGCTCGTCCAGGGCGGCGTATTCGTCGAGTATGCGGCCGCAGGAGTCGGGGGAGTGGTCGTCGACGGCGACGATCTCGAAGTCCTCGAAGGACTGGGAGAGAATGGAGTCCAAGCACGCTCGCAGATACCCCTGAACTTTGTAAACAGGGACAACCACGCTTATTTTCGGCGAAGCGCTTCCATTCGCGAGGGGCATGCTTGGGGCTCCTGGACTGTCGGTTCAGACGCGACCGCGTCCCGCTGCTGGGCCGCGGGACGGGAGGCGAGAAGGCACAAGGAGTGCGAGGTTAACGTTGATTTAAGCCTACCCCAACGTGACTGGTGGGATGTTCTTACCGCGCTCCGCCCGCCGCTGGTCAGTCGGGGTGTGGCAAGGCTCACCCCGACCTCCGCACGTCTTCGTATCGGACACGTCTTCGTATCAGACCAGCGCGTCCTTGTAGTAGATGCTCGCCCGCTTGCTCTGGTCGGTGTCCGAGGTGTACGACGCGAAGCCGCTGCACAGCCGCAGCGCCGACGGGTTGGCGGGGTCGGGGATCTGGATGGCCATGCCCTCGGGCTCGCGGTAGAGCAGGGAGGAGGCGGCCTTGGTGAGCTTCTGCTCCGTGACCGTGCCGGTGTTCCAGTCCACGGTGGTGATGTAGGCGTTGCCGTCCGGCGAGACCGAGCCGTTGCTGCCGTAGGCGGAGCCGGCCAGCAGATAGAGGTAGCTGCCGTAGCTCGTGAACCCCTGGAAGACGTCGGTGTAGCCGGGCTGCAGGTCGGCGGGCTGGGCGACGTCGGCGAGGGGAGTCCTGCCGCCCGACTTGAAGGCGGCGAGGTCGTACAGGCGGAAGCGGAAAACCCCGTTCACACGGCAGCGGACCGCGAGCCGGTTGGTGACCGGATCGACGGCGCAGGTGGTGCGGTCGACGCCGCTTTCCAGGGTGTACTGGGTGAGCGCGGGGGAGTTCGCGGTGAGCACCGACCCGTTGGCGAACTCGAACCGGGCGAGCCGGTCGCCCCAGCCGGTGTAGGTGCCGTCGGAATTCGCGGTACGGATGTTGTGCGTCTCGGTCCACAGATATGAGCCGGACGTGGTGGATTCGACGCCGATCTGCACACCGTGTCCGAATCCGCGCAGATACATCGTGCCGAGAATGTTCCCGGAGAGGTCCAGCCGGGTCAGGACGAGGTCGCCGTTGGCCTCGCGGTCGGCGCCGGAGTACGTCTGCGTCTCCCCGGGGAGCTGGAGTCCCCCGTCGACCAGCTGCACGGTGAAGACATGCCCGCGGGTGTTGTCGAAGGCGAAGGACTGCAGCACGCGGGTGCCGGTCAGCTGCACTTCGCGCAGCAGCATGTCGGAGGGATCGCTCAGGTCGAACCGCTTGCTCGCGGTGACCGAGCCGGGCGTGACGTCGCCCTGGGAGGACGTGCGCCGGGCGTGCGCGACACCCTCGGCCACGCCGACGGCGACGAGCGGAACGGCCGCCGCGCCGACGACGGCGCCTCCGGCGCGCAGAAAGCGTCTGCGATCGAGCATGGCGGTGGAAACCCCCCAAGACCAAAAGAGAAAAGCGCCGATCTCCGCGCCTTTGGCAGGCAAAAGGGACATGCCGCACCAAGGGGAAGTCGGCTGGATTGCCGGCCGGTCATTAAAGCACCTGTGAATCGATTGCGACAGGGATGGCGGAATCAGATATTCCGTTGGTCACGGCAGCGCAAAGCTTCCGCCAAGGTGCCCACGATGTTTGACGGATAGCGATCCGCTTTGACTAGAAATGGTGCGATTAAGTATCTGGTTAATCTCCGCCAACGCGTGTTCGCCATGTGTCGGCTTTGTGCTGCCTACGTGCCACGGACCCGCTCTTTGTGACCGTTTGTGGTCGATATTCGGCCAGAGGGGTGGGGGTTCGTGATGCATGCGTCGTACAGACGCGGCTTCGTCGTGGCGGTCTCCGGCGCGTTGCTGTCCGCTCTGCTGTCCACGCCGGCGTTCGCCGCGTCCGTCGCCGTGGCGAAGCCCGAGGACAGGACCGTGAGCGTGCCGGCGGGCAAGGGCGGCAAGGTGCCCGAGCAGCAGGCGGAGCCGACCATGACCAAGGCGCCGAAGGTGGCCTGGCCCAAGGGGGTGAGCGCCCGGGTCCACCTCGCGAAGGCCCGGCCCGGACACGCCCTGGCCGTGTCGCCCTCGGGCACCGTCGTCGACAGCTCGGCCGGCGGTGCCGCCGCCAAGTCCGCCGTGGTGTCGGTCCAGACCCCGACGGCGGCGCAGGTCCGCACCGCGGGACTGCCGCCCCAGTCGGCGTTCGCGCTCGGCCAGAAGGCGGCCAAGGACGCCGTCGCCGAGGGCAGGAAGCTCGGCTTCTCCCCCTCCGGCAGCACCCCCGGCGACGTCGACGTGCAGGTCCTGGACCGCGCGAAGATCAAGTCCATCGGCGGTGTCGGCATGGCGCTGCGCCTGACCCGCAAGGACGGGAAGCCCGCCCCCGGACCGGTCGGCGTCACCCTCGACTACAACGCCTTCAAGTACGCCCACGGCGGCGACTTCGCCTCCCGGCTCCGCCTGGTGCAGATGCCCGCGTGCGCGCTCACCACACCGAAGAAGCGCGGCTGCTCCCCGGACACCCGCCGCTACCTGCCGATCCACAACGACATCAAAACGGGCAGGCTGACGGCGACGGTGTACGCCGACGCGGACCCCACCGCGACGACGAGCGCCCCGGCGTCCGGCATGTCGATGATGTCGGCGGCCACCGCGTCCACGGTGACGACGCTGACGACGGGGTCGTCCTCGGACGCCGGTGACTACCGGGCGTCGACATTGAGTCCGACCGGCAAGTGGGACGTGTCGACCGGTTCCGGCGACTTCACCTACAACCTGCCCGTCACCCTGCCCAAGGCGCCCTTCGGCGCGACGCCGGACCTCGCCCTGACGTACGACTCCCAGTCGGTCGACGGCCGGACCTCGGCGACGAACAACCAGGCATCCTGGGCAGGCATGGGCTGGGACCTGAACGTCGGCTACATCGAGCGCAAGTACAAGAACTGCTCGCAGGACGTCAACAACACCGTCGGTGACCTGTGCTGGCAGTCGCCGAATCCCGGCACCGAGCCGGACGGCGCCGAGTACACCATCAGCCTCAACGGCGTGAACACGGCTCTGATCCAGGACGGCAACGGCACCGGCTCCTACCACCTCCAGGACGACCCGGGCTGGCGCGTGCAGCACCTGACCGGTGGCCACGGCGCCGACGACGAGTACTGGGTGATCTCCACCCAGAACGGCATGCGCTACTACTTCGGCTGGGGCCGCTCCGAGCGCACGGACCCGGATCCCAACTGGGACAAGTACACGCACTCCGTCCTGACCGTCCCGGTGGCCGGTGACGACTCGGGCGAGCCCTGCCACTCCCAGTTCCCGGAGCCGTGCACCCAGGCCTGGCGCTGGAACCTGGACCGCGTGGTCGACCCCAACGAGGTCGAGAACTCCTACTTCTACGACAAGTTCGTCAACCACTACCGCTCGGTGATCAACGCCGACAAGGCACGCGCCTACGACGCGGCCGGTTACCCGATCCGCATCGAGTACGGATGGGCCTCCCAGATCTCCGGCGCCCAGCTGCCGGCCGAGGTCCTGCTGAGCCACGTGGGCCGGTGCGTGGAGCGGATGAGTGAGGCCAACCCGCTGGACCACGAGCCGGCGGCCTGCCCGGGCATCTCCAGTACCCCGGACTCCTACCCCGACGTGCCGACCGACCTGATGTGCGACGGCACGTCGGCGGACAACTACTGCGCGGGCAAGACGTACTACCCGACGTTCTTCAGCACCGACATGCTGTGGGACATCAAGACCTACGTGCGCGACAGTGACACCGATGCCTGGGCGCCCGCGATGCAGTACCAGATGAAGTACGGCCTGCCGGACCCCTCCGGCTCGGTCGGCAAGACCCTCTGGCTCGACTACGTCCAGCGCAAGGGCTACGGCGACGGCGCCGACATCACCCTGCCGGTCATCAACTTCAACGGTGAATGGCTGGACAACCAGGTCGGCTCCCACACCCTGAACTTCCGGCGCGTCGACACCGTCTACAGCGACCTCGGCTCGGTCACCAGCGTCACCTACGGCCAGCCCGACGCCTGCGACATCAACAACCTGCCCAGTGAGTCGTCCAACACCGAGGACTGCTTCTGGCAGAAGTGGACACCCGAAGGCGGCTCCGAACAGACCGGGTGGTTCAAGAAGTACCTGGTCACCCAGGTCTCCGTCGACCCGGGTGTCGGCCAGGGCGCCGGCCACGACGGCGACCCGGTCATGACCACCCGGTACGAGTACCACGGCGGCGCCGGCTGGCGCTTCAACAACGACCCGCTCGTGCCCGACTCCGACGAATCGTGGTCCGACTGGCGCGGCTACCAGCAGGTCGAGGTCTTCACCGGCAGCCAGAGCAACGCCGCGTCCACCTACTACTGGCTGTACCGGGGCCTCAGCGCCGACCGCACCTCCAAGTCCGACCCGTCGGCGACCCGTACCGTCACGGTCAGCGACGGCTTCGGCGACTCCTTCACCGACCACGCCTGGCTGGCCGGCAAGACGCTGGAGATGTCCAAGCGGGACGGCGACGGCCAGTCCCACGAGCGCGTCCGCAAGGAGTACTGGGACCACGACACCGCCCAGTACGCCGGCCTGCCCGACGCCCGCTTCGTCCGGGACAGCAAGACCACGACGGACACGCTGACCTCCCAGGGCTGGCGCGAGAGCGTCGTCAACGACGAATACGACGACACGTCGTCCACCAGCACCACCTACGGCCTGCCCCTGCGCACCAACGACTGGGGCGAGGTCAACGTCGACGACAACCGGTGCACCACCTACGGCCGCGCCTACAACACGTTCAACTTCCCGAACTCGGACGTCAAGCGCTGGATGGTCTTCCAGGACGAGGTCCGCCACTACGCGGCGGACTGCGCCTCCCGCGGCTCGGCCAACCAGGACTCGTACACGGTGACGCTGTACGACGGTTCGACGTCCGTCACGGACAATGACGCCGCCCTGGTCGACGGCAACGCGACGGAGAAGCGGACCTACACCGATTCCTCCGCGTACCGCTCGACCAAGGCCGACTACGACGGCGCCGGCCGCGTGACCGCCGGCTACGACGGCAAGGGCAACAAGACCACCACGACGTACTCGCCGGCCACGTCCTGGCCGGCCAACGGCGTCACGGTCACCACCCCTGACCCGGACGGCAGCACCGGTCCGGGCACGACGGAGTCCACCACGACCTGGTACTCGCGTCTGTGGGGCACCCCCTACAAGGTCCTGGACGCCAACGGCCGCACCACCCGCCTCGTGCACGACTCGGTGGGCCGCTACGTCCAGGTCTTCAAGCCGACCGAGATCGCGAACTACCCCGACGGACACCCGTCGATGCAGTTCGGCTACGTGACACCCACCGCCACCAACAGCGACGGCGTCCCCGACGCGGTGGCCGGACCGAGCCAGGTGACCACCGGGGTCCTGCAGTCCGGCACCACGTACGTGAACTCCTACAACTACCTGGACGGTCTGGGCCGCATCCGTGAGGCCCAGACCACGGCGCCGGACGGCACCGGCCGCGACGTGATCTCCACCCGCTACGACACCTCGGGCAACGTCACCGGCACCTCCGCGTCCTTCTACAACTCCAGCGCCGCGGGCTCCGGGATGGTGCTCCCGACGGTGGCCGACCTGCCCTCCTACACCGATCCGGTCATCGACTGGGCCGGCCGGACGACCCAGACCCAGATCCTGGTCAATGGCACCCCACAGGCGACGGGCCACACCCGCACCTACTACTACGGTGACCACACCACCAGCATCCCGGCGGCCGGTGAGCGCACCGACACCTTCACCGACGTGTTCGGCCAGGTGACCAAGGTCGTCGAGCACGGTCCCCTGGCGGCGCAGACGACGTCGTACGTGTACACGCGCAGCGGCAAGCTGAAGCAGATCACGGACGCCAAGGGCAACGTCACCACATACGGCTACGACTGGGCCGGTGACCGGACTTCCGTGGCCGACCCGGACGCCGGAAGCTCCTCGACCCAGTACGACCTGAACGGCAAGGTCGGCACGGAGACCGTCAACGGCACGACGCTCACGTACCAGTACGACAACATGGGCCGGCAGACGACGGTTTCCCAGGGCTCCACCGTGCTGTCGCAGTGGGCCTACGACACGGCCCCGGGCGGTCTGGGACAGCTCGCCTCGTCGACCAGCTACACCAGCGGCAAGGCCTACACCGTCGCGGTGACCGGCTACGACGACCGCGGCCGGGCGACGGGCAAGAAGGTCACCGTCCCGGACGACGGCTCCGGCTTCGCCGGCAGCTACACCATGGGCTACGGCTACGACCAGGCCGACCACATGACGTCGGTCTCCTACCCGGCGGCCGGCGGCCTTCCCGCGGAGACGGTCACCACCACCTACACCGCCCAGGGACGGCCCTCGAAGGTGTCCTCGCCCCTGGCCACCTACCAGTCGTCCTTCGGGTTCGACCGTGTGGGGCGTCTCGACGCCCGCACCTACGGCACCAGCGGCGGCATGGACGCCACGGTCAACCGCGCCTACACCTTCAACGACACGAACGGCACCGGCGCGCTGGCCGACATCCGCACCACCGTCACCGCCGGCAGCACCACCAAGACCGCACAGGACGACACCTACACCCGTGACCTCGCCGGCCAGATCACCGGCATCACCGACGGTGTCACCCAACAGAGCGAGTGCTACACCTACGACGAGCTCAACCGGCTCAGCCACGCCTGGACCACCGCGGCGAGCGACGGCTGCACCGGCGCGGCCACGCCGGACCGGAGCAGCAGCCTGGACCCGTACGACCAGACGTACACCTACGACGAGCTCGGCAACCTGATGTCCGTCAAGGACACCACCGCCAGTGGCTCGACGACCAGGGGCTACACCTACCCCGGCTACAGCGCCGACGGCACCGCCTACACGGCCGGGCAGGCGCACCCGCACGCGGTGACCCAGGCCGGTTCCGACACCTTCATCTACAACACGTCCGGGCAGATGACCGCCCGCACGGTCAAGGGCGTCAGCTCCGGCATCGACTGGACTGCGCAGAACCGGGTCAGCCGGATCACCCAGCACAAGACCGGCGGCGACGAGACGTCCACCTATGTCTACGACACCGACGGCACCGTCCTGCTGCGCACGTCTGCGCAGGAGAACGTGCTCTACCTCGACGGACAGGAACTGCACAAGGCCGGCGCCGCCGGCGTCAAGGCCACCCGCCTGTACTCGGCCGCCGGGACGACGGTGGCGATGCGCCAGGACGACGGCAGCAGCAACGGCAAGCTGACCTGGCTGCTGAGCGACACCCAGGCCTCCACCTCCCTGCTGGTCGCCATGGACGGCACGGTCACCCGCCGCAAGTACACGCCGTTCGGCAAGCAGCGCGGCAGCACTGCCCTGCCCTCCGCGACCGACCGGGGCTTCCTCGGCAAACCCGAGGACGACTCCACCGCCCTGTCCGTCCTCGGCGCCCGTATGTACGACGCGGCCCTCGGCCGCTTCATCAGCCCGGACGACCTGACCAAGCCGTACGCACCGCAGAACCTCTCGGCCTACAGCTACAGCGGCAACAACCCGGTCAACTTCGCCGATCCGAGCGGGCTCATGAGAGCCCCCCTGCCGGGAGACGACTATCCTCAGCAGCCGAAGGGTTCCAGCGCCCTGGTGGACACGGGCTCGCTCGACAACGACACGTCCACCAGTGGTGGCGGCTGTGACGCCGCGTGCATTCGGAGTCTGAACTCCCTCGTCGCCAATGAAAAGCCCGGTATCCACAAAGAGCTGGCCATTCAGCTGCGCAAGTACATCGAGGCTGTCGCCGGAAACACGCGCCCTTGCACCGCGGGTGCCTCGGTGAAGAGCGGAGAAGCCGCCGCATGTAATTACCTCAGCGGCCATTCCCCGCAGCTCAGCTGGAGGGATCTCTTCTACCTGTGGGCCGACGGGAAGGGAGACGTGAACAACATTCCCTTCGACGACGGCAGTCCGTTGACCCAGGAACTGATGCTGGACGCGTCCCACAAGAAGGTGGTGGAAGGCCTGGCCCGCAAGATCATCGGCGCCGACTTCGACGCTCCCGTGGGTGAACTCGGAGGCAACGCGGATCATGCCGACGCGAAGTCGAACATCGGGAAGGACCTGCTCGGCATGCTCACGGACGGCGGAGCCGGGAGCGAGACTCCTGCTGCGTTTCTCGGCAGCTACAACATCGAGTACCAGGTGATCGCCCAGTCGAGGGAATCCCACTCCTTCACGGTTGCTTTCGCCTCCTACAACAAAACGGGTATGGCCTCGCTCACGCATGCCCCCGGTGTGGGAGACATTCCTTCTGGTCACGCGTTCTCCAGCATCGCGCAGGAGTTCTATGGAACGGTGACGGTTCATGTCCAATGACTCCCGCATCAGCAGGTCGCTCGGCATCTCGACATCGCTGACCAGGGCGGCCCGGTTCATCGCCCTGGCGGTCCTGGGTGTGTCCTATGTGGCGTGCCTGTTCCAGCTGTTCCCGATTCCGAGCACCCAGGAAGACCTGGTGAATGCTCTGCGGTCGGGCAGGCCCCCGGTGGTCGAGACCTGGTACGACGATCACGGAGTGAACCTGCTCTGGGAGACGGTTCCGCTGATCTACCGCGAAGTGCACACCCATGCGCCGGGCGCGATTCCCGGCAGCGACGATGTGGCCGCCGTCGAGAAGGCGATCGCCGCCAAGGCGGGAAAGCGCATGGGTGACCTCCCGTTCCGCGACCGGTCGGCCGACCAGGGGCCAGGAGCGCTGGATGTCCTCCTGCCCGCGGCCTATCCGCTCTTCCTCCGGTCCGCGGTCCTGCGCTGGGCCGCGGTCGGCGTGGGCGTGGCCGTACTGGCTGCGGCCTACGCGCTGCCGAGAAGGTACATGCGGGTCAAGAACCGTGGCGTCTGGTTCGCCGTCTGCCTGGTCACCGGTTTCGGGTTCTTCACCTTCCTGCTGCTGGAACGCTGTGTGGCCCCCGATGCCGGCGAGGCGCCCGAGCTCAAGCCGCGCTACGCATGGGGAGCGTCGGTTGCGACCGGAGTGCTCCTCGCGCTGGGCGGGTGGGGGCTGGTCCACGTGGTGCGGTGGACATAGGAACGCCTGACACGGCGAGGCGATGAACCATCGGCAGACGCCCCGGGTGCTCGGCGCCCGGGGCGTCGTCCGTTCCGTGGACCGCGGCGCACCGGCCCAGCCCTTTGGCGTAGATTGCGACGCAGGGCGTCAGGCCTGTGAAACGCGCGTGAAGGGGACGGACCGCAGGTGGCAAGGGCAAGGCAGGCCGTGGGCGAGGCCCGCAGGATCGTCGTCAAGGTGGGCTCCTCCTCGTTGACCACCGCCGCCGGCGGCCTCGACGCCGACCGGGTCGACGCGCTCGTGGACGTGCTCGCCAAGATCCGCAGCGGGGGCGAGCGGGAGATCGTCCTCGTCTCCTCCGGCGCCATCGCCGCCGGTCTCGCCCCGCTGGGCCTGCGCCGCCGCCCCAAGGACCTCGCCCGCCAGCAGGCCGCCGCCAGCGTCGGCCAGGGCCTGCTCGTCGCCCGCTACACCGCCTCCTTCGCCCGTTACGGCGTCCGCGTCGGCCAAGTCCTGCTCACCAGCGACGACATGAGCCGCCGCGCCCACCACCGCAACGCCTCCCGCACCCTCGACAAGCTCCTTGCGATGGGTGCCTTCCCGATCGTCAACGAGAACGACACCGTCGCCACCGACGAGATCCGCTTCGGCGACAACGACCGCCTCGCCGCCCTCGTCGCCCACCTCGTCCACGCCGACCTGCTGGTCCTCCTCTCCGACGTCGACGGCGTCTACGACGGCGACCCCAGCAAGCCCGGGACGTCCCGGCTGGCGGAGGTGCGGGGGCCCGAGGACCTCGCGCACGTGGAGATCGGCAGCGCGGGCAAGGCCGGCGTCGGCACCGGCGGGATGGTCACCAAGGTCGAGGCCGCCGGGATCGCGGCCGCCGCCGGCATCCCCGTGGTGCTGACCAGCGCCGTGCACGCGGCGGACGCCTTGAGCGGCGCCGACACCGGCACCTACTTCCACCCCACCGGCAAGCGCTCCGCCGACCGGCTCCTGTGGCTCCAGCACGCGTCCACCCCGCAGGGTGCGCTGATCCTGGACGACGGCGCGGTGGACGCCGTCGTGAAGCGGCGCACCTCGCTGCTGCCCGCCGGGATCGCGGCCGTGGAGGGCGAGTTCAGCGCCGGCGACCCCGTCGAGCTGCGTGATGCGGCGGGCCGCGCGGTGGCCCGGGGGCTGGTCAACTTCGACTCCAAGGAGATCCCCCGGCTGCTCGGGCGTTCGACCCGCGAGCTGGCCCGGGAGCTGGGCCCCGCGTACGAACGGGAGGTCGTACACAGGGACGACCTGGTGCTGCTGCACTCGTAAAACGGGACGTAACGACAGCCCCCGGTGGGGGACGTTCCGTAAAACCGCCCCGCGGTGCCGTAGGGCCTGCTCAACTTTGTGTCAGGACACGTTTCCGAGTGCTGGGTGAAGGAGGCCGTCGTGAGACGAGTGCGCCCTGGGGTGACAACCCGCGGTGCTCTGACGAGCATCGCGGCCGGGGACGCCTACGAGGAACCCAAGGACCTGCCCCGGCTGTGGCACGTCACCCTCAGCGTCTCCGGGGAGAACGTCCCCCTGCCCGACCTGCGCCGTGCCCTGGAGCAGCTGGCCTACGACCACCCCTTCCTCCTGACCAGCCGATACGCCACCGACCACGCCGAGATCAGATACTGGGAAGAGGCCCGCGACCTGCACGACGCCGCCGCCGTCGCCCTGCGCCTGTGGGGCGAGCACCGGCAGAGCGCCGGGCTGCCCGCCTGGGAGATCGTCGGCCTGGAGGTCATCGACCGCGAGACCTACCACCAGCGCATCGCCGAGGGCTACGGCCCCGCCCCCGCCACACCCGTCGGCGTCCACCCCTTCTGAACCCGCCCTTCCGATCCCGCACCGGTGCCCTGGTCCCGCATACCGGCCCCCAGGGGCCGCCCGGTAGGTTCGGCGCGACGCATGTGGATCATGCGTCTCCGCTTACCCACCGCCACACAAGGGGGACCATGGAGCAGCACACCATCGGCCGTCGAGGGATCCTGCGGGCCGCTGGCGGTCTGGGGATCGCCGCGCTGGGTGTGGGGGCCGGCCGGGGCACGGCCTCCGCCGCGATCGCCGCCTCGCCACGCTTCGACCTCACCGCGCCGTCCTACGACCTGTTCCGCGGCCGGCAGCTGCACGACGACACCGTCCAGCAGGGCTTCGCCTTCGACAGCGTCAACAAGCGCCTCTTCGTCGCACAGCGACGCAACGGCAGCGGCGAGACGTCCGGCGACCTCTGCATCACCGAGCTGGACTTCGCCGGAAACCGCGTCTCGGCCATGCACCTGACGGGCTTCGGCCACGGCGTCGCCTTCGGCGTCGAGCCGCGGGGCCGCGACAGCTGGCTGTGGACGGAGGTGGACGCGAACACGAACGGCTACGGCACCCGCCTCGGCCGCTTCAAGTTCGTACGGGGCGGCTCGCTGTCCCACACCTCTTCCGCGATCCAGAAGTACCGCCCGGTGGCGAGCGGCGTGGAGTTCACCTGCTCCATCGACCAGGTGCACGGCATCATGGTCGTCCGCCACCAGAAGAACGGCGCCAAGTACATCGCCGCCTACCGGATGAGCCAGGCCTCCGCGGGCAACTTCAGCAGCCCGGTGGCGTACTTCAAGCAGCCCTCGATCCCGGGCACCGCACAGGGCTACACCTCCTACGGCCAGTACCTGTACCACCTGACGGGCAACGCCTACTCCGCGAGCAACCCGCGGCCCGGGAACACCCGCATCACCTGCGTCGACCTCAATTCGGGGGCCGTCAAGCAGGGGCCGGTACTCACCAAGGCGGGCGAGAGCCTCTCCTACCGCGAGCCGGAGGGGCTGGCCGTCTACCGCACCGACTCCGGTCAGGCCCGCCTCTTCATCGGCTTCGCCTCCGGCACCGCGGGCGACCGCCGCTCGAACATCTTCTACAAGAAGGCGCTGATCTGATCCTGTGATCGTGCCCGTGCCCGTGCCGCCGGAGGCACGGGCACGGGGCGCACACGGCCCCGGGGGCTCGCCGTCTCGGCCCCCGGGACGGTTGCCGCCCCCGTCTGCAGGCGCACTACCCTGCGGGTATGACCACGCTCTCGCCGTACGACTCGATGTCCCCGGTCACCCAGGCCGCCTACCGGGCCAAGGCCGCCGCCGCCGACCTCGCGCCGCTCCCGCGCGCCGAGAAGGACGACGCGCTGCTCGCCATCGCCGACGCCCTGGAGGTCCGGACCAGCGAGATCGTCGAGGCCAACGCCAAGGACGTCGCCAAGGCCCGGGAGAACGGCACCAGCGAGGCCATCGTCGACCGGCTCACCCTCACCCCCGAGCGGGTCCGCGCCATCGCCTCCGACGTCCGGGACGTGGCGAAGCTGCCCGACCCGGTCGGCGAGGTCGTCCGTGGCTCCACCCTTCCCAACGGCATCGACCTGCGCCAGGTCCGCGTCCCGCTCGGTGTCGTCGGCATCATCTACGAGGCCCGCCCGAACGTCACCGTCGACGCCGCCGCCCTGTGCCTGAAGTCCGGCAACGCCGTCCTGCTGCGCGGCTCCGCCTCCGCCTACGAGTCCAACACCGCCCTCGTCCGGGTCATCCGCGACGCCGTCGGCGGCGCCGGGCTGCCCGCCGACGCCGTCCAGCTGGTGCCCGGGGAGAGCCGCGAGTCCGTCCGCGAGCTGATGCGCGCCCGCGGCCTGGTCGACGTCCTCATCCCGCGCGGCGGCGCCTCCCTGATCCAGACCGTGGTCAACGAGTCCACCGTCCCCGTGATCGAGACCGGCACGGGCAACTGCCACGTCTACGTCGACGCGGCGGCCGACATCGACATGGCGATCGACATCCTGATCAACTCCAAGGCTCAGCGGGTCAGCGTCTGCAACGCCGCCGAGACCCTCCTCGTCCACCAGGACATCGCCCCCGTGTTCCTGCCGCGCGCCCTCGACGCCCTCGCCGAGGCCGGCGTCACCGTGCACGCCGACGAGCGCGTGCTGGCCTACGCCAAGGACTCCAAGGCGACGGTCGTGGAGGCCGTGGCCGAGGACTGGGAGACCGAGTACCTCTCGTACGACATCGCCGCCGCCGTCGTCGACTCCCTCGACAAGGCCGTCGAGCACATCCGGCTGTGGACCTCCGGCCACACCGAGGCCATCGTCACCACCTCCCAGCAGGCCGCCCGCCGCTTCACCCAGCTGGTCGACTCCACCACCGTCGCCGTCAACACCTCCACCCGCTTCACCGACGGCGGCCAGTTCGGCTTCGGCGCGGAGATCGGCATCTCCACCCAGAAGCTGCACGCGCGCGGCCCGATGGGCCTCCCCGAGCTGACCAGCACCAAGTACATCGTCACCGGCGACGGCCACGTGCGCCCCTGAGACTCACCCGTTCGGCCGCACGTCCGAAACGCGTCTCATCAGGCGGATGAATTTCCATACCGTCTGCCCAAATTGACCCCCCAGGTCTACTCTGGATCCGTGCCGGAGGACGTGGGGGGCACGCCGTTCCCGGACGGCTGGGAGCCCGACGACGACCACGACCGCGGGGTGTCGGACGAAGAGTTCGCCTCCGTGGTCTTCGACGAGGCCTTCGTACAGGCGGCCACGGTCCACGAGCCGACCGCCGTCGAGCGCCTCCTGGCCGCCGCCCAGGCCAGAGCAGAGGCCTCCGAGGCGGAGGCCCGCCGCGCCCACGCCCGAGGCGAGCGCTACGACGACGCCTACGGCCCCGAGGGGACCGATTTCGGTCAAGATCCGGACGACGACGAGCCGGAGGACACCTACGTCCTCGGCGACCGCCACTTCGGTGGATACGGCAAGCAGGTCCGCTGGCACCGGCCCGTGGCCTGGGTGCTGGCCGTCGTGATGGGCATCGGCATGGTCGCCCTGGCCTTCGCCGCCGTCTACCGAGGCGGCTCCGCCACCACCCGTGACGGCATACCCGCACCCGCCTCCAGCGGCCTCGAACAGGGCGGCGCCGCCGCTCCCTCCGCCTCCGCCGAGACCTCCCAGCCGGCCGCCTCCGCCATCCCGCGCTCCCCCTGAACGCCCGCCCCACTCTTGGTGAGCACCTGTCAGAACTTGTCGTGTAGCAGGGCGTTTACCCGAGGCCCCCGAGACCTACTCTGAAAGTATGGGCGGGCCTGGAGACCCACCGGAGGGCACACCCGAGGGCGGCCCCGCAGGTGGAGAGGACGAGTACCGATCCGTCGTGTTCGACGAGTCGTTCGTCCGTGCTGCCCGCCTCCAGGAGTACTCCGCCCAGGAACGAATGGCCGACCACGCGCCCGCCGTACGCCGGCGCCCGCCGCTGCACCGCGGACTCACCCGGCAGGCCCTGATCCTGGTCCTGCTGATCGCCGTCGCCTTCGCCACCGCCATCTACATGGGCGTCCGCCACCCCTACAGCACCGCGCAGGCCCGGCGCACCGTCGAACCCCTGCGGATGACGGTGATCCCGCTCGCCCCGACGGCCGAGGTGCCCGGCGCCACCGACGCCGAGAGCCTGTACAGGCACAGCCCCGCCGCCCCGTACGAGGTCGGCGCGGAGGGCATACCCCTGCCGGTCTCCCGCAGCACCGCCCACTTCTCCGACAGCCAGGTCGTGACCGCCCTCACCACCGCCAAGGACTACATCGTCCGCTCCTCGCTCTACCCCGAGGTGCTCACCGGCCGTCAGGTGCACCCCGCCCGGTCCCTCCTCGACGCCGACCAGCTCGACCAGTTCGACCAGAGCATCCAGCACCCGGCGGCGGACGGCCGGCACGCCGCCACCGGGTGGCTGGTCCGTCTCGACCCCTCCCGCGTCCGGCTCGCCGACGACAGGATCCGCGTCCAGGGCGACCTGCAGGCCACCGAGACCGACTCGGGCGCGCTGGAGGTCACCGCCGACCACACCTTCGTCTACGCCCTGCGCCCTGCCCGTGCCGCGGCGAACGCGGCCGTGTCCCTGTTCACCGTCCGCCGTGAGCTGACCTTCCGCTTCACCCGCGACGACCTGCGCACCCACCAGGTCCAGCTGGTCACGTCCTACGTCCAGGCGGGCCCTCTGGCCTGCGCCGAGGACTCCACCGCCTACCTCCGCCCCCTGCTGGCCGGCCAGACGGCCCGCACGGGTGGTCCCGCGGGCACCAATCCCTATGAGACGGACAGCCCTGCGGCCCTGTGCGGGACGCTGGCCGCCGGTGCTCAGCCGACGGTGTAGGCGGGGAACCTCTCCGGATCGGCGCGGGTGTGAGCGGGGGAGGGCAGGTCGAGCACGGCCGGACGCCGCTGCGGCGGAGGGGACAGCTCTGCTCGGCTCTACTCCGCGGCGTCCGCCGGGCCCTCCTTCGGCGGGGGCGGGGTCCGGAAGCCCTCGAAGCCTCGGCGGACCCGGCCGCCCAGGTCGCCCGCGCCGCCCGCGAGATCCGTGACCAGCTTCATCAGCGGGTCCTTGGAGGCCTTCACATCGCTCGCGTAGTGGGCCGCCGACTCGCGGAGGGAGTCGCTGACCGAGGCGTCCTTGTCCTCGTCACGCCGCGGGTAGTGGCCGTCCATGATCCGCTGGAAGTCGCGGGACTCGGCCCACTTCTTCAGCTCGGCGGCCCGCACGGTGGTGAACGGGTGCGAGCGCGGCAGCACGTTCAGGATCTTCAGCACCGAGTCGCGCAGATCGCCCCCGGAGTCGTACTCCTCGGCCTGCTCCAGGAACGCGTCCACGTTCATCTCGTGCAGGTGGTTGCCGCCCGCGATCTTCATCAGCCCGCGCATCGAGGCCCGGACGTCCTGCCCCACCAGCAGCCCCGCCCGGTCCGCGGACAGCTCCGACTTGCGGAACCACTCCCTGAGTGCCGTGATGATCCCCATGATCGCGAGGTTGCCCAGCGGAATCCAGGCCACCTTCAGCGCCAGGCTGGTCAGGAACAGCAGGATCGTGCGGTACACCGAGTGCCCGGACAGCGCATGTCCCACCTCGTGCCCGACGACCGCCCGCATCTCCTCCTCGTCGAGGAGTTCCACGAGCCCCGTGCTGACGACGATGATCGGCTCGTCCAGGCCGATGCACATCGCGTTGGGCTGCGGATCCTGCGTGACGTACATCGGCGGGACCTTCTCCAGGTCCAGGATGTAACAGGCGTCCAACAGCATGTCGTGCAGGTGCTGGAACTGCCGCTCGGAAACCCGCACCGAGTCGGACAGGAACAGCAGTCTCAGGCTCCGCTCGGGCAGCAGCCCGCTGAGCGCCTTGAAGACGGTGTCGAATCCACTCAGCTTGCGCAGCGCGACCAGGGCCGAGCGGTCGGCCGGATGCTCGTAGGCACGCGAGGAGATCCCCGGGAAGCGCCTGCGCTGCCTGCTCGGCACGCGCTCGTGCCCCGTGGGCTGCTGGCCGTCGTCGGACATGTCTTCCCCCAAGTGCGTATGAGTGCCACTGTGCCCCCGAGGCGGGGCCCAGCCTAGGCGGAGATACCGTTGACGGGCAGTACAGCCGAAGGAGCCCACTCATGGATCACCACCCCGCAGCCGCCTGGCTGACCGAGGCCGCCGCGAGCGTTGTCCAGCAGCACGGGTCGGGGAATCTCCTCCGCCTCATCCTGATCGTGATGGTCCTGGGCTGCGTACTGACCGCCTGGTTCCTGCTGCGCGGCTACAAGCGGAAGGACGACTGACAGCCGCCGGAAGTTCCGGCCGGCCGTCCCCAACGGAGGAGTCGGCGTGATCGCCGCGCGGCCGCCCGCTTACGATGAGCCGACATCTTTATCCCGCCCACACGCGATAGGTCCTGCCGAAGATGAGCTTCCACAGCGCCGCAGCCCAGTTGGTCACCCTTGCCGCCGAAGGCGAGCCGCACGGCGGAAACCACGACAGCCTGAACCCCGCCGTCACCGGCGGCGGCGCCCTGATCATCCTGCTGCTCCTGCTGTGGATCACCACGCGCTTCAACCGCGACCGCTGAGCGGGGACCCCGTCCCCGGCCGGACACCCGAGACCGGGCCGGTAGGGTCTGCACGCATGGGAGAGCAGGACATGCCTACCGGTCCGGCGTACGAGTCCGCCGACGACACGGTGCAACACCCGCAGTACGGACCGGGCAGCGGCCCCGCCCACACGGGCAAGCGACGCCTCGGTGTCATGGGCGGAACGTTCGACCCGATCCACCACGGGCACCTCGTGGCGGCAAGCGAGGTCGCCGCGCAGTTCCAGCTGGACGAGGTGGTGTTCGTGCCCACCGGCCAGCCGTGGCAGAAGTCCCACCGCAAGGTCTCCCCGGCCGAGGACCGCTACCTGATGACGGTCATCGCCACCGCCGAGAACCCCCAGTTCTCCGTCAGCCGCATCGACATCGACCGCGGCGGCCCCACCTACACCGTGGACACCCTGCGCGACCTGCGCGCCCTCAATCCCGACACCGATCTGTTCTTCATCACCGGTGCCGACGCGCTCGCCCAGCTGCTGACCTGGCGGGACAGCGAGGAACTGTTCTCCCTCGCCCACTTCATCGGCGTCACCCGGCCCGGCCACCACCTGACCGACCCCGGGCTGCCGGAGGGCGGCGTCTCGCTCGTCGAGGTGCCGGCCATGGCCATCTCCTCCACGGACTGCCGTGCGAGAGTCGCCAAGGGCGACCCCATCTGGTACATGGTGCCCGACGGAGTCGTGCGCTACATCGCCAAGCGCCAGCTGTACCGCGGCGAGTGAGCCGAGAGGGGCACCGGTGAACGACCGATACGACACGGGCGACGGCGGCTACGGCGCCGGCCCGTACGAACTCGTCGGCTACGACGAGTACGGCCAGCCCGTGTACCGGCAGGTCCCGGCACAGCAGGCCCAGCAGGCGACCTACGACCCGTACACCCAGCAGCAGGGCTACGGATACGACCCCTACGCCACCGGTCAGCAGCCGTCGGCGCCCTCCTACGACACCGGCCGGCCCTCGCCGTCGTACGACGACCCGTACGCTTCCCACGCCCCCTACGACACGTACGGCACCGGCACCCAGCACGGCGCCGGCTACGACCCCTACGGACAGGCCGCGAGCAGCGGGCAGCAGCCCCGGGTCGCCGAGCAGACCGCGTACATCCCGCAGCAGGCCGGCCCGGTGGAGCAGCCGCACGCCCCGGCGCACCCCGAGGAACCGCGGGACGAGGGCGAACGGGACTACCACACCGAGCAGTTCGCGTTCGTCGAGGAGCCGGACGGCGACTCCGAGGACGTCATCGACTGGCTGAAGTTCACCGAGAACCGCACCGAGCGCCGAGAAGAGGCCCGCCGCCGCGCCCGCAGCCGGATCATCGCCCTCCTCGTGGTCCTCGCCCTCGTCGCCGTGGGCGGCGTCGGTTACCTCTGGTACGCCGGAAAACTGCCCGGCCTGTCCTCTGCCGGTTCCAAGCCCGGCGCGGCCACGCCCGTCAGCGCCCAGAAACGCGACGTGATCGTCGTCCACCTGCACAACACCGGCAAGGGCGGCACCTCCACGGCGCTGCTGGTCGACAACACCACCACCAAGCAGGGCAGCACCGTACTGCTGCCCAACTCGCTGGCCCTGAGCGGCGACGACGGGTCCACCACCACTCTCGCCAAGTCGGTGGACGACGACGGCGCCTCCGGCACCCGCGACCAGCTCGACACCGTCCTCGGCACCGACATCCAGGGCACCTGGCGCCTCGACACCCCCTACCTGCAGAACCTCGTCGACCTGGTCGGCAACATCGACCTCGACACCAACACGGACGTGCCCGACCCGGACGCCAAGAAGAAGGGCGCCGAGCCGCTCGTCCACAAGGGCAGCGCCCAGACCCTCAGCGGCAAGATGGCCGTCGCCTACGCCACCTACCGCGCCACCGGCGAGTCGGAAAACGCCCAGCTGGAGCGGTTCGGCCAGGTCATGCAGGGCGTGCTGCGCAAGCTGTCCTCCGACCCGGCGTCGGCGACGATCACCGTGCAGACCCTCGCGCAGATCCTCGACCCGCCGCTCACCGACAAGGACCTCGGCACCTTCCTCGCCAGGCTCGCCGACCTCGCCAAGAGCGGCGACTACAAGACCGCGCTGCTGCCCGTGCAGGCCGACGGCACCCTGAGCGCGAAGACCAGCGACAGTGTGGTGAAGGACATCCTCGGCGGCACCGCCAAGAGCCCCGACGCCGGCGCCGCGGTCCGGGTCTCCGTGCAGAACGCCACCGGTGTGAAGGACGACACCGAGAAGGCCCGCGTGGCGCTCCTCAACGGAGGCTTCACGTTCCTGGAGGGCGGCACGGCCTCCGGCGCCCAGACAGCCTCGAAGGTGGTCTACTCGGACGCCTCCCACAAGCCGGACGCCACCGAGGTCGCCAAGACCCTCGGCCTGCCCGCCGGCTCTGTGACCAAGGGAACCGTCTCCTCGGGCGCCGATGTCTCGGTCGTCCTCGGACGGAACTACCAGCCCGCCGCGTCCTGACCGGGGCCCCGCACCCCACGTGCCGCCGTAATCACGTGGGGTGCCCGGGGCGGTCCGTGAGACCCTTGAGGTCCTGACCGCCGACCGAAAGCTTCGTAGTGACCGCCACCGACCGTTCTCTTGAGCTCATCAACACCGCCGCCCAGGCGGCGGCCGACAAGCTCGCCCACGACGTCATCGCCTACGACGTCAGCGACGTGCTGTCGATCACGGACGCCTTCCTGCTGGCCTCCGCCCCGAACGACCGCCAGGTCAAGGCCATCGTCGACGAGATCGAGGAGCGCCTGCAGAAGGAACTCGGCGCCAAGCCGGTGCGCCGCGAGGGCGACCGCGAGTCCCGTTGGGTCCTGCTCGACTACGTGGACATCGTGGTCCACGTCCAGCACAGCGAGGAGCGGGTCTTCTACGCCCTGGAGCGGCTGTGGAAGGACTGCCCCGAGCTGGAGCTGCCCGCCGACGCCAAGGCCACCCGCGGCAAGGCCGAGGAGCACGCCAAGCTGCAGGCCGCCGAGGCCGAGCAGGAGCCGGGCGGGGAGTGGTGATGAGCGCCACCGGTGAGGTGACCGACCGCAAGGGCCGCGGCCGCCGCATCATCCTGTGGCGGCACGGCCAGACCGCCTGGAACGTCGAGCGCCGCTTCCAGGGCAGCACGGATGTCGCGCTGACCGAGACCGGCATCGGCCAGGCCCGCCGTGCCGCCCGGCTGCTGGCCTCCCTGGGGCCCGACGCGATCATCTCCTCGGACCTGCAGCGGGCGGCGCACACGGCCGCCGAGCTGGCCGCCCTCACCGGCCTCGACATCACCCGCGAGGAAGGCCTGCGCGAGACCTACGCGGGCGTCTGGCAGGGCCTGACGCACGACGAGATCATCGCCCGCTACAACGAGGAGTACGCCGCCTGGAAGCGCGGCGAGGCGGTCCGCCGCGGCGGGGGCGAGCTGGAGACCGAGGTCGCCGACCGAGCCGCGCCCGTCGTCCTGCGGCACGCCGAGAAGCTGCCCGAGGACGGCACCCTCGTCGTCGTCAGCCACGGCGGCACCATCCGCACCACCATCGGCCGGCTCCTCGGCCTGGAGGCCCAGCACTGGGAGAGCCTCGGCGGCCTCTCCAACTGCTGCTGGTCCGTGCTCGGCGAGGGCGCCCGCGGCTGGCGTCTGCTGGAGCACAACGCGGGCACCCTTCCGGAGCCCGTCCTCGGCGACGACGACTGACCTGCCGCAGGCTCCCGGACCCCGGATTTCACTTTCTGGCAGGTCACAGGCTAAAGTTCTTCTTGTTCGCCCCGCCGAGCGGAGCGAGAAGCCAGCGGCTCCGCCGCGTGGCGCAAGGGGCTATAGCTCAGTTGGTAGAGCGCCTGCATGGCATGCAGGAGGTCAGGAGTTCAATTCTCCTTAGCTCCACTCGACACTCTGTTGAGTTGTCAAAGATCGATGATGAAGGTCCCGTCCCCGTCAGGGGGCGGGATTTTCTGTTGTGTACGCCGGCGACCACAATCGCTGCCGTCGCTCCCGCAGCAGGGCGACCTTCTCGCGCGTCTCCTCGTCCTCCGGGGTGTAGACGACGATGCGGCACTCGGGCATCCCGTCGATGGACAGCGACTGCGAGCTCATCCGCATCTCGCCCACCGCGGCGTGCCGGAACCTCTTCACCCGCGGCCCCGGAAGCACCACCTCACCGCTCGCCCACAGCGCCGCGAACCAGGGGCTCTCCCCGCACAGCCCGCGTATGTAGTCCTCCCAGGCCGGCTCGCCCACATGTCTGCCGTAGGCCGATCGCAGCGTCGCCACCATCAGCGGCAGCTCCTGCTCCCGCTGCACCAGCGGGCAGGCGCCGTCCGGCAGCGTGAACAGCGTCCACAGCACATTCGGCACGTCGATGCCGGGGGTGTCCGGCACCACGAACAGGTCCCGGTAGGCCGCGTTGGTGGCCAGGACGTCGTAACGCGCGTTGTACACCACCGCGAGCAGAGGATCGAGGGCGTCCATGATGTCCTGCACATGCGGGCCCACACGCCGGGTCAGGACCTCCCGGTCGGGCTCGAACGGCACCTCCGCCAGCCGGTACAGATGCTCCCGCTCCGGCGAGTCCAGCCGCAGTGTGCGGGCGACCGCGTCCAGCACCTGCGGCGAGGCGTTGATCGGCCGGCCCTGCTCCAGCCATGTGTACCAGGTCACGCCCACACCGGAGAGCTGGGCGACCTCCTCCCGGCGCAGCCCCGGCGTGCGCCGCCGCAGGCCCGGTGGCATCCCCACGTCGGCCGGGGTCACCCGCGCCCGCCTGCTGCGCAGGAAAGCGGCCAGCTCCGGCCTGCGCCGCTGTGTACTCGGTGTCCGCGTCACCTGCGTCGCCTGCGTCGTCCTCGTCAGCTCCGTCACCATCGTCCAGCCCCCCGTCGTCCCCGTCTCCATCGTCGGCACCCGGGCCCGGCCCTGCCAGGTGCTGGCAGTACCAGCATCGCCGGGCACTCGGCACCGGTACCGGCCCGTCGGCAGGCTCGACGCCATGACGACGACATCCCGGACCGGGCCGGGCACCGAGCCCGTTCCGAACCCTGCGATCAGTGAAGCATCCGCCACTGACAGTGGCCCATCGGTCACCGGCAGTGCGGAATCCTCCGTCACGGACAGTGAAGCATCCGGCACTGACAACCGGCCCCGGCTGTTGCTCACGGTCCTGCTCGCCGCCCTGTTCATGGCGGCCCTCGACGTCTTCATCGTGAACGTCGCCGCCCCCACGATCGGTTCCGAACTCCATGCCTCGGGCGCCGATCTGCAGCTGGTCATCGCCGGCTACACCATCTCCTACTCCGTGCTGATGATCACCGGAGCCCGGCTCGGCGACCGGCTCGGCCACGGACGGGTGCATCTCGCCGGCGTCGCCCTGTTCACCGGGGCCTCGCTCGCCTGCGGCCTGGCGCAGGGGGCGACCGAACTGATCGTCTTCCGGCTGGTGCAGGGCGCCGGCGCGGCCTCGGCGATCCCGCAGGTGCTCAGCCTCATCCAGCGCACGTTCACCGGCGAGGCGCGGGCGCGGGCCCTCGGCGCCTATTCGGCGGTCCTCGCCGTCGGCGCGGCGGCCGGGCAGATCGCGGGCGGAGTGCTGGTCAGCGCCGATCTCCTCGGCACGAGCTGGCGGCCGGTGTTCCTGGTCAACGTGCCGGTGGGTGCCCTGCTGCTCGTACTGGGCCGCCGGGTCCTGCCGAGGGGCGGCGCGGCCGGGAAGGAGCGGGCCCGTGCGCTCGACCTGCCCGGACTGGTGCTGCTGGGCGCGGCCGTGTCGCTGCTGACGGTCCCGCTGGTGCTCGGGCAGGAGGAGGGCTGGCCGGTGTGGTCCTGGCTGTCGCTGGCCGCCGCCGCGGTGCTGTTCGGGTTGTTCTGCGGGTACGAGTCCCGGCTGGCCCGACGCGGCGGCGCCCCGCTGATCGCACCCCGGGTGCTGCGCCATCCCGGGATCGGCCCGGCCGTCCTCCGCATCCTCGCCGTGATGTCGGTCAACGCGGGTTTCCTCTTCGCCCTGACCCTGCATGTCCAGGGCGGCCTCGGATACAGCGCGCTGCGGGCCGGACTGAGCTTCGCCCCGACCGCCGCCGTCTTCGGGGCCGTCAGCCTGACCTGGCAAAGGTGGCCCGCCGGCCTGCGGCGCGTCCTGACCCCGGCCGGTTTCGCGCTGACCGCGGTGTCCGTGGCCGTCGTGGGGCTGGCCTTCCACGCGGGCGGCGACGGGGGAGCGCTCCTGTATGCCGGATACGCGGGCGTGGGTGCCGGCCTGGCGCTCGCGTTCAGTCCCACGCTCACCGGAGCGCTCGCCACCGTACGGCCCGAGGACGCGGCGGACGCCAGCGGCCTGCTGGCGACGGTCGCCCAGCTCGGTCAGCTGATCGGTGTGGCGGCTTTCGGCACACTGTTCCTGAACCGGCTTGAGTCACTCGGCGTCGTGCGCTCGTATACCTCTGCGGAGGCGTTCTGGGTGTGCGCCTGGGCGCTGGCCGCGACGGCCGCGGCGGGAGCCGTGTCCGGACTGGTACTGAGGCGTCGCTGACCGTATTGCTCCGGCCGTGGCAGAATCAAACGGCCGGAAGGGGGCGCGGCCCGACGGGAGGGAGTAGCGATGCCTGCGAGCATCCTTGAGGAGGTCGGCCACCTCCTCGGTGCGGCGTTGATACGGGACACGACCACCCGGCTGAGCTGCCCTTCCTGCGGTTCCGCACATGTCGCCCAGGTTCTCGGCGACAACGGCGGAATCTCCTACGTGTGCACGGCCTGCGGCCACAGCTGGAGCTGATCGATGGGTGCACACAGGCGAAAGTGCGACTGGTGCGGCAGCGGTACGCCGATCGTCCGTGACATGGAGCCGATCAATCCCGACTACCAGTACTGGTGCGAGGAATGCGCGCGGGCGCTGATCATAAAAGGCGACCCGATCGAGACGTACCGGGAACTGGAGGGTGAGCCGATCTACGGCCGCCTCCTGGAGGAGCACTGCACACTCAAGCGGTTCTACTCCTTCGTGACCGCTTGACGCCGGACACGCCGCCGCGCCTCGGCAACGATGTCCGGGTCAGCACGAGGAAGCACGCGCCGGCACCTCCGTAGAGGGCCGAAAGCGTCAATTCCAGGGCACCCTGGTGGAGTTCGGGACGCCCGGTTCCGTGCGGCACCCACCAGGGGGCGTAGGAGCAGAAGACCAGCAGCATGCCCAGGGCCGCGGTCCGGGAGCCGTGCGACCACAGCAGCAGCACGAGTGGCAGGCACCACACCCAGTGGTGCGTCCACGACACCGGGCTGGTCAGGAGCGCGGTGACGGCGCAGGCGCACACCGCCCAGTCCCGCCGCCCGCGCAACTCCGCTGCCACGGCGGCCGCGAGGCCCAGGGCGGTCACGACAGCCGCGGAGGCGGCCCAGAGGGCTCCCGGGTCGGGTGTGTGCAGCAGGCGGGCCAGAACGCCGCGCAGGGCCTGGTTGGCGGTGTCCTCGGCATGCCCGACCCGCCCCGCGCGGAACACCAGGTCCGTCCAGAACCGCCGCGAGTCGTACGGCAGGACGGCAGCCGCCAGAAGCGTCGCCGCGCCGAACACGACGCCCGCCCCGCGCGCGTGCCGCAGCCACGGCCCTGGGTCCCCGCCCCGCACATGTGCCACGACGCCCGTCACCAGCAGGAACACGGGGAACAGTGCGGGCGTCAGCTTGACCGCCGCGGCCAGTCCGAGCCCCGCCCCCGGCCAGGAGGCGTACCGGCCGCCGGGGCGGCGGGACAGGTCCCCCAGCACCAGGACGGCCAGCAGCAGGTTGACCTGGCCGTAGCGCAGGGTCGTCCACACCGGCTCGCACCACACGGCCGCTGCCGCGACCCACCAGACGGCATCCACGCGCGCGTGGCCGACGAGTTTCAGCGACAGCCGTACGAAGAGCACCAGGAGCGCGAGGTTCCCGGCCGTCGCCAGGGCGCGCAGGGACGCGGTGTCCAGCAGGGTCAGCGGGGTGAAGAGCAGGGCCGCGAACGGCGGGTAGGTGGCGGGCAGATGCGCGGCCGTCGCCCGCAGCGCGTACAGGTCGCCGCCGGCGCGCACGGTGGCGCCCTCGGCCCGGTACACCAACAGATCGATCATCGACACGTGCGCGGCCCGCTGCGCGGCCCAGAACGCCGCGAAGGACGCCAGGCACACCCCCGGCGCGACCGGCAGCCGACGGCGGGCTGCTGATGACGTGATCACGGGCACAAAAGGTGACATTAGCGGTCGTACCGGTGTGGAGGTGAAACCGATTTGGTGCTGCGCCCCCGGGCCTGTAATGTTTACGTCGTCGCCGGGGGAACCGGGCGAAACAACAAAACAAGGGGCTATAGCTCAGTTGGTAGAGCGCCTGCATGGCATGCAGGAGGTCAGGAGTTCAATTCTCCTTAGCTCCACAGAAATCGAAGGCGGACCATTCGAAGGATGGTCCGCCTTCGGCGTGTTGCGCGCGGACACGGTCGAACGCAGGGGCGGGTCACCCGGCCAGGGTGACCCGCCCCCACGTGTGCTCAGCGGCCGAGAGCGCGCCGGCCGCGGCCCTGGGAAACGACCGGCAGGTTCCGGGAGGGCGCCTGCCCGCGCGTGTCCTCCTCGATGCGCAGGGCGAGCGCCGGGCAGCGGCGCACCGCCCGCAGCGCCTTCGCCTCCGCGTAGCGCGGCACGTGCGCCTGGGCGACGGTCGGGAAACCGTCGGCACCGAGTTCGAACACCTCGGGGAGAATGTCGGCGCACAGTCCGTGGCCCCGGCACAGCGTCCAGTCGACGTAGATCTTCTGGCGGCTGCCGCCGGTCTCCTCGGGCTCTGTGCCGCCCGGGATGCCCGTAGGGGCCTTGCCTCCCTCGAAGAGCGGCAGAACGCCCTCCACGGGCCGTCCGCAGCCGTTTCCGAGGACATGCGCGGCCAGGTCGTCGGTGAACGCCTTGATGGTCGACTCCAGGAACATCGCCGAGCCGTCCGGATGCGAACACGCGCCACGGCGCTTGACGTTCTTCGCGACCTGCTTCAGCGCCTCCAGGGCGGCCGGTCCGCCGCCGTTGAGGATGTCCTCCAGCCCGCGCGCCGCGGCCGGCAGTCCGAGGTAGCAGGGGCCGCACTGGCCGGCACTCTCCTCGGCCAGCCACTGCGCCACCCGCAGCGACTCGCCCAGCGGGCAGGTCTCCTGGCTGATCGGCAGGATCGCGCCGGCGCCCAGCGAACCGCCCACCGCGTCCAGCGAGTTGCGGGAGACGATCGCCTCGTTGACGGTCGCCGCGTCGATCCACTTGCCGTGGTAGCCGCCGGTCAGCACGCCCTGCGGCACCGGCGGGGCGCCCGCCAGCTGCAGCACGTAGCGCAGCGGCACGCCCGTGGGGACCTCGATCACCATCGGGCGGGCGACCGCACCGGAGACCGTGAGCATGACGGTGCCCGGCTCGTCGTACAGGCCGGTGTTGCCGTAGCGCTCGGGGCCGATGCGGGCGGCGATCGCCAGCTGCGCGAACGTCTCCGCGTTCGACAGCAGCGTGGGCGCGCCGCCGACCCCGCTCTGCGAGGCACTGATCTTGCGGCCGGGCGGGATCGCCGGGCCGCCGTCGACCGAGCGGATCAGCGAGGCGGCGGCCCCGGTGACCATCCGCACAGGATTGCGCTGCACCCACGCGCGCAGCGCCGATCTACGGCTGTTGCTCAGCCCGCGTTCGGCCAGCGCGGCCTCCATGGAGCGCTGTGTGGACTCACGCGTGACGCCGATCACGAGCGTTCGTGCGCCGAGCGCCTCGGCGCACAGCAGCGCGCCGTCCAGGATCAGGTGCGGGGCGCGGTTGATCAGCACCGTGTCCTTGCGGCAGGCCGGTTCGTCCTCGCTGCCGTTGACCACGACGACCGGCCGCACGCCGCGCTTGATCGCCGACTCGGCGACCGAGCGCAGCTTCTTGTGGAAGGGGAAGCCCGCGCCGCCGCGGCCCTTCAGATTGATGCGTTCGGCGAGCTGCGCGAGCTGCTCGCCGCCGAGCGGGTCGAGCGGCCCGTGCACCTTCAGGTGCATGGGCAGATCGAGTCGTTCCACAAGGTCGAAGCCCGACGTGAGCTGGGGAAGGCCGACCACGCGGACTTCGGGGACGTCGGGCAGGGCCTCGTTCACTTAAAGCCTCCGGACGGCATGTTCCAAGGTTCGCCCGAACCCGGTGCGTCGAACGCGCCGGGCAGCGTTTCGGTAGCGGGACCGCTGTTGTACGTGTCACTCGGGTTGTACGCGCCGTAGAAGCCGTTTGTCTCACGGGTGTCGTACATGTCACTTCCGCCGTAGCCGGCGGAGTCCGCATTGCCGTAGACCGGGATGGTCTGCCCGGTGTCCTGGAGCGGGTCGTACGCGGACGGCGGAGCCTCACCGACCGGCGGCGGGGAGGGGATGGGCCAGCTGCCCGAGGTGCTGGAGGGGCCGTCCACGCGCGGGACGGCCCCCGTGGCCTGCAGGTCCAGCGGCAGGTCCATGCGGGCGGTCTGGCCGGCCGCGTACGGCTGCTGGGTGCGGCCCGGGGTGGAGACGGCGCGGTAGGCGGCGGCGAAGCCGGATGCGGGTTCCGCGGCGGGGGCGGCGGCGAAGCCCGATGCGGGTTCCGCGGCGGGGGTGGCCGGGGACTGGTACAGCGGCGCGGAGGGAGCGGCTGCCGCCCTGGGCTCGCGTCGGCCCTCGAAGCCCGCCGTCGCCGGCTCGGCCGCCCGGGCACGGCTGGCGTCCAGCCCTTCGAGCCCCGGCCGCTCCGAGCTGCCGAAGAGCGCCACCAGTCGGTCTGCGACCTTGCGCTTGACCGGGCGGGGGGCGGCGCGCAGCGCGAGGGCGCCCATCACACCGAGCAGGGAGAGGCTGTAGAGGATCACGAAGATCGGCTTGGCCGAGCGACCCGCGTAGAGGCCGTGGATCAGCGCCGCACACCAGGCCGGGTAGGCCAGCATGTGCATGGCGCGCCAGCGGGCGGCGACAGGGGCCGGGGCGGCGAAATTGCTGCGCAGGGCGCCGGTGACACCCACGAAGATCATCAGCAGGCCCGCCAGCGAGCCCAGTCCGATCAGGCCGCCGATTCCGGTGACGCCGAGCGAGAAGGGGATGATCGCGGCGATCACCTGGGTGTGGCCGAGCGCGACCTTCGTGGTGATGTGCAGCAGCAGGAACGCGATCGAGGCCACCGCCGTCGTGCGGTGCACCGCCTGGCCGACGATCCGCTGCCGTGTGTTCAGGAAGATCCGGTCCTGGGCGAACAGGCCCCAGATCACCGAGCAGCTGAGCGAGACGAGGGAGAGCACGCCCGCGCCGAAGTTCAGGAAGTCGCGGAACTGGTTGCCTCCGACCAGTACGACCACGGGTATGAGCAGCAGGACGGCAGCCGACGCCACCCCATAGGCCGAGCGGCCCGGTTTGGGAAGGGAGCTGGTACTACGACGAGGGTTCATGGGGGCAACTCCGAGCAGTTTCGGGAAAGCGGTCCCGCTGCCGAACTCTAAGTGGCGCCATACCGATCAGTACGGGGTTTGAGTTATTGCGTTGTTATCAACGGACGATGTGACTGGGGTGATGTCCCTTAGGGGACGGTACGCGAAGTAATCCTTGACCTTTGTTCAGTTCCGGCGGGGCTTCCTGGCATGTCCACAAGGGATACGGAAGCGCGTCGCGGCTTGCTCAAGCCGTCCCCGCCTCCCCGAGGTCGTCGCGGCCGGCTCGGGGCCTGCGGTACCCTAGCGCCATGCGTGCCGTACGCCTTCTGCTTAGCGGGCCGCGCTGATCAGTACCGACCCCCGGTCGAACCGCGAGGTCGGCATCGGCGCGGCGTCCCCTCCTGTGCGAGGGGTTTTTTCGTTTCTTTGAATGTCACAGCCGCAGGCAGAGACGATCGATGGAGCTTTGAGGATCATGAGCGAGACGAACCCCGCTGCCGCCGAGGTGGCGGCGCCGCACCGCTACACGGCCGCCATGGCGGCCGAGATCGAGGCACGCTGGCAGGACTTCTGGGACGCCGACGGCACCTACGCGGCGCCGAACCCCAAGGGCGACCTGGCCGGCGACGCCGAGCTGGCCGCCAAGCCCAAGAAGTTCATCATGGACATGTTCCCGTACCCCTCGGGTGCGGGCCTGCACGTCGGCCACCCCCTGGGCTACATCGCCACCGACGTCTTCGCCCGGTTCCAGCGCATGACCGGCCACAACGTCCTGCACACCCTGGGCTTCGACGCCTTCGGCCTGCCCGCCGAGCAGTACGCCGTGCAGACCGGCACGCACCCGCGCGTGTCCACCGAGGCCAACATCGAGAACATGAAGGCCCAGCTGCGCCGGCTGGGCCTGGGCCACGACAAGCGCCGCTCGTTCGCCACGATCGACCCGGACTACTACAAGTGGACCCAGTGGATCTTCCTGCAGATCTTCAACTCCTGGTACGACGAGGAGGCGCGGAAGGCCCGCCCGATCTCCGAGCTGATCAGCCAGTTCGAGTCCGGTGAGCGTGCGATTCCGGGCACCACGCGCGCGTGGAACGAGCTGAGCGCCACCGAGCGCGCCGACATCCTGGGCGAGTACCGCCTGGCCTACGCCTCCGACGCGCCCGTCAACTGGTGCCCGGGCCTGGGCACCGTGCTGGCCAACGAGGAGGTCACCGCCGACGGCCGCTCCGAGCGCGGCAACTACCCGGTCTTCAAGGCGAACCTGCGCCAGTGGAACATGCGTATCACCGCATACGCCGACCGGCTGCTGGAGGACCTGGAGGAGCTGGACTGGCCCGAGGCCATCAAGCTGCAGCAGCGCAACTGGATCGGCCGCAGCGAGGGCGCCCGCGTCGACTTCCCGATCGACGGCGAGCGCATCACGGTCTTCACCACCCGCCCGGACACCCTGTTCGGCGCGACCTACATGGTGCTGGCACCCGAGCACCCGCTGGTCGAGAAGTTCACCCCCGAGGCGTGGCCCGAGGGCACGCACGCGGTGTGGACCGGCGGCCACGCCACCCCGGCCGAGGCCGTCGCCGCGTACCGCGCGCAGGCCGCGTCCAAGTCCGACGTCGAGCGGCAGGCCGAGGCCAAGGACAAGACCGGTGTCTTCATCGGCGCGTACGCGACCAACCCGGTCAACGGCGAGCAGGTCCCCGTCTTCATCGCCGACTACGTCCTGATGGGCTACGGCACCGGCGCGATCATGGCCGTCCCGGCGGGCGACCAGCGCGACTTCGAGTTCGCGCGCGCCTTCGAGCTGCCGATCCACTGCATCGTCGAGCCGACCGACGGCCGTGGCACCGACACCTCGACGTGGGAGAACGCCTTCGCGTCGTACGACGCGAAGATCATCAACTCGTCCAACGACGACATCTCGCTGGACGGCCTGGGCGTCGCCGAGGCCAAGGCCCGCATCACCGCGTGGCTGCAGGACAAGGGCATCGGCGAGGGCACCGTCAACTTCCGCCTGCGCGACTGGCTGTTCAGCCGCCAGCGCTACTGGGGCGAGCCCTTCCCGATCGTCTACGACGAGGACGGCATCGCCCACGCGCTGCCCGAGTCGATGCTGCCGCTGGAGCTGCCCGAGGTCGAGGACTACAGCCCGCGCACCTTCGACCCGGACGACGCGAACACCCAGCCCGAGACCCCGCTGTCGCGCAACGAGGAGTGGGTCAACGTCACCCTGGACCTGGGCGACGGGCCGAAGAAGTACCGCCGCGAGACCAACACCATGCCCAACTGGGCGGGTTCCTGCTGGTACGAGTTCCGCTACCTGGACCCGCACAACGAGCGGCAGCTGGTCGACCCCGAGATCGAGCAGTACTGGATGGGCCCGCGCGAGGGCCTGCCGCACGGCGGTGTCGACCTGTACGTCGGCGGCGCCGAGCACGCCGTGCTGCACCTGCTGTACGCGCGCTTCTGGTCCAAGGTCCTGTACGACCTGGGCCACGTCTCGTCGGCCGAGCCGTTCCACAAGCTGTTCAACCAGGGCATGATCCAGGCCTACGTCTACCGCGACAGCCGCGGCATCGCGGTACCGGCCGCCGAGGTGGAGGAGCGCGACGGCGCCTACTACTACCAGGGTGAAAAGGTCAGCCGTCTGCTGGGCAAGATGGGCAAGTCCCTGAAGAACGCGGTGACCCCGGACGAGATCGCCGCCGAGTACGGCGCCGACACCCTGCGCCTGTACGAGATGGCCATGGGCCCGCTGGACGTCTCCCGCCCGTGGGACACGCGCGCGGTCGTCGGCCAGTTCCGGCTGCTGCAGCGGCTGTGGCGCAACATCGTCGACGAGACGACCGGCGAGGTCACCGTCACCGACGCCGAGCCGGACGAGGAGACCCTGCGTGCCCTGCACAAGGCGATCGACGGCGTCCGCCAGGACCTGGAGGGGCTGCGCTTCAACACCGCCATCGCCAAGGTCACCGAGCTGAACAACCACCTGACCAAGGCCGGCACCGCGGTGCCGCGGTCCGTGGCCGAGCCGCTGGTGCTGCTGGTCGCCCCGCTGGCGCCGCACATCGCCGAGGAACTGTGGCGCAAGCTGGGCCACACCGACTCGGTCGTCCACCAGGACTTCCCGGTCGCCGACCCGGACTACGTCGTGGACGAGACCGTGACCTGCGTCGTGCAGATCAAGGGCAAGGTCAAGGCCCGTCTGGAGGTGCCGCCGGCCATCTCCGAGGAGGAGCTGGAGAAGGTGGCCCTGTCCGACGAGAAGGTGGTCGCGGCGCTGGGCGGCGCGGGCATCCGCAAGGTGATCGTCCGGGCGCCCAAGCTGGTGAACATCGTTCCGGCGTGACGCGCATCGGTACGGCGCAGTCAGGGTGCTGGTGACCGGACGCCGGGTACGACGGGCGTCAGGGTAGTCCCCTACGGGCAGGTTCGGGGTTCTTCCGGAACTCCGGGCCTGCCCGCTGCGTTTACTGTGGAAGGCGCAGCGGCGAGCGCCGCGCCGGCCGGAGGAGGAGCGTCGTGGAAGCAGTGATCGCCGTGTTCGCCCTGCTCTTTCTGCTCTTCATCGGCCTGGGCGTGTACGCCACGGTCAAGGCGGTCGGCGCCGCCAAGCGCGGGGTGGACCGGAGGATCGAGCAGGCCCGCCGCACGGTCGAGGACCACACGCTGCGCGCCAAGTCCTTCGTCCAGGTCGGCCCGGCCGCCGAGATCGCGCACCTGCGGCTCTCGCTGCGCACCTCCATGCGCGCAACCCAGGACGCCCTGCACGCGGGCGCGGCAGAGGACGAGTCCCTGAAGGAGTCCCTCGGCCTCTTCGAGCGCCTCAGCGCGCACGGGCACGAGCTGGACGCGGACCTCAGGCGCCTGGAGTCGGAGCCGGACCGGACCGAGGTCACCGCGCGGCTGCCCGAGCTGCGCGGGCGCACCGAGCGCATCACCAAGTCGGCGGACTCACTGCGCTGGGCCGTCCGCGACCGCGCGCGCCGCTTCGTCGACGACGACCTGGGCGCGCTCAGCGACCAGATAGACATCGAGGCCGACGCCCTGCGCCACTGGACCCCCGCCGGCTCCGCCGAGGGGCAGCAGCCGGAGGCGATCGCCCCGTCGTCGCCCCGCCCCGCCCACCTCTGGCAGAAGAGGCCCCGCCCCGAGAGCACCACCTGAGCGGCCGTCCGGCCCGCACCCCAGGGGCCGGGCTGCCGCGTGCGCGCCACGGCAGGTAACCTCCAGCTCATGTCCCGCCATGTCGCGATCGTCACCGATTCAACGGCCTACCTGCCGCCGCGGACGATGGAGCGTCACGGCATCACAGCGGTGCCCCTGACCGTGGTCCTCGGCGACCAGGCACTCGAAGAGGGCACCGAGATCTCGACGCGCTCGCTCGCCCAGGCACTGCAGAAACGCCGCCCTGTCACGACCTCCCGACCGAGCCCCGAGGTGTTCGCGGAAACCTACCGCAGGGTCGCCGAGTCCGGCGCGAGCGGAATCGTCTCCCTGCATCTGTCCGCCGAGCTGTCGGGCACCTACGACGCGGCGGTCCTCGCGGCGCGCCAAGCGCCGGTGCCGGTACGGGTGGTGGACACCGGGATGGTGGCGATGGCCCTCGGCTTCTGCGCGCTCGCGGCGGCCGAGACCGCGGAGGCGGGCGGCACCGTGGACGAAGCCGTCACGGCCGCCGAGAAGCGGGCCGCGGGCACGTCCGCCTACTTCTACGTCGACACCCTCGACTATCTGCGCCGCGGCGGTCGCATCGGAGCCGCACAGGCCCTGCTCGGATCCGCGCTCGCCGTCAAACCCCTGCTCCAGCTGGACGGCGGCCGTATCGAACTGCTCGAGAAGGTCCGTACGGCGTCCAAGGCCATCGCCCGGCTGGAGGAGATCGCCGCCGAGCGGGCGGGCGGCGCCGAGGTCGACATCGCCGTCCACCATCTCGCGGCCCCCGACCGTGCCGCCGCGCTTGCCGACCGGCTGCGGGAACGGGTGCCGGGCCTGGCCGACCTGCATGTCAGCGAGGTCGGGGCGGTGATCGGGGCACACACCGGTCCCGGGCTGCTGGGAGCAGTGGTCTCCCCCCGCTGATCTTCGTTCGCAGGCTGACCGTTCACTCGTACGGGTGGCGGAGTTGTCCACAACCGGGCGGTCGTCCCCGGGAATTGACCAAGATCATCGCGAATCGGCGGGATGTTCCATCCTCGTCGCATGGCACTTCGATCACGTACACGCACAGCCACGGCGACCAGCGGCCCCGGCCGCGGTCCCGCCTCCGACGGTCGTACCCGTCACCGCCGCGGCGTCGACCACCGTCGCTCCCGCCACCGCCCGCCGGCGTCGGCCGAGGAACTGCGCCGCCGGGCGGAGCTCCTCTTCGGTGAACGAGCCGTGCGATGGCGGGAGTCGGGGAACGGACCCCCGGACGGGGAGAGCCCCGGGTGTCCGTCGACCGACACCGAGCCGGCGCCGGAACCCGAACCTGCCGGCACCACGCACGCGTTGCCGTCCCGGGAGCCCGTCGGCCCCGGTTGGCGGGAGCGGGCCGGGCTGGCGTTGCGGGAGCGGATGCCGGTCCGGTTGCAGGCGCGGTTCGCAGTGGAGCGGCGCGGAGTCGTGGCGCTCTCCGTGGTCCTCGTGGCCGCCGCGGTGTTCGCCGCCCAGCACTTCTGGGCCGGGCGGACGGAGTCCGTCAGCGCCCCTCAAGTGGTGCGTGCGCGGACTCCCTACGCCCAGAAGGAAGATGACGCGAAGGCCGGTGCGCGAGCGGGTGCGTCGCCGACACCCGGCGGACAGATCGTCGTGGACGTCAGCGGCAAGGTCCGCAAACCGGGGATCCGGCGATTGCCGGCCGGTTCCCGGGTGGCGGACGCGCTGCGGGCGGCCGGCGGTGTCCGTCCGGGCGTGAGTACCGACGGGCTCAACCGGGCCCGTTTCCTGGTCGACGGAGAACAGGTCGTCGTCGGCGCGCCCGTCGGGCCGGCACCGCCCCCCGGACCGGCCGCCGGGCCGGCGGCTGCGGGCCCGGCGGCACCCGTCTCCCTCAACACGGCCACGGCGGACCAGCTCGACACCTTGCCCGGGGTCGGCCCGGTGCTCGCCCGGCACATCATCGACTACCGCACCCGGCACGGCGGTTTCCGCTCGGTGGACGAACTGCGCGAGGTCAACGGCATCGGCGACCGCCGCTTCGGCGATCTACGGAATCTGGTACGGCCATGAGCCGGGTGATCGACAGCGGGCCGGCGGGACGGGGGAGGCCCGGAGTGCTCGCGGATGCCGGGCCAGGAGGCCGACGGCCGGAGGACGGGGGATCCGCGGATGCCGTGGTCCGTGACTCCGAGGGGAACGGGACCGTGCGCGGCGACCGGGCCGGGACCACGGACCTGCGCCTGGTACCGCCTGCGCTCGCGGCCTGGGCCACGGCGGCCCTGTCACTGGACGCACCGGCGGCCTGGACGGCCGGTATCGCGGTCGTCTGCCTGGTGGGCGGGATCGTTGTGCTGTCGGCGCGCCGGCCCGCCCGGTCCGGACGGCTCGCACGGACCAGGCGGGGCGGATCGAGGACGCAGGGCGGACGGACGCTCCAGCGGTTCGTGTGGGCCCGTGCCTCGATCGCCGCCGTGCTGCTCTGCGTCGCCGCGGCAGCCGTCGCTGCCGGACTGCACGGGGCGGATGTCCGGCGCGGGCCGGTGCCCGAGCTGGCCCGCCGGTATGCGACCGTGACCGCCGAGGTCGAGGTGAGCGGCGATCCCTGGCTCAGCCGGCCACGGGTACGAGGTGATCACGCGGCGCCGGTGGCGGTACTGGCCCGGGCGGAGGTGCGGCGCGTCGAGCGGACCGACGGGACGAGCGTGCGGACGCGGACTCCGGTGCTGCTGGTCGTCGACGCGGACGTTCCGGCGCCGGAGGGTGCTGCCCGGAACGGCGGTCCGGCGGAGGAGGGCGCGGCGGGGGCCGGGATCCGCGGCACGCGGGGTGCGCGCGAGGCCTGGCTCCGGTTGTTGCCGTCCACGCGGTTGCGGGTGGGCGGACGGCTGGCGCCCGCGCTGACCGGCGGGGACCGGTCCGCGGCCGTGCTGCGGGTGCGTGGCCGGCCCGGGCCGCGGATCGTGGCGGGCCCCAGCGGACCGCAACGGCTCGCGGGACGGCTCAGAGCCGGGCTGCGGGAGGCGACCGGCGATCTGCCGGGGGACGCGCGGGCGCTCCTTCCCGGGCTGGTCGTCGGGGACACCTCACGGATCACGCCCGAGCTGGACGACGCGTTCAAGGAGACGGATCTGGCGCACACGCTCGCCGTGTCCGGCAGCAACCTCACCATCCTGCTCGCGCTGCTGATCGGGCCGCCGGGACTGGCCCAGCGCGTCGAGCGCCGCGGCCTGGCCCCGCGCCTGGGGCTCTCACTGCGGGGGACTGCGCTGCTCGCCGGAGCGCTCACGCTGGGCTTCGTGGTCGTGAGCCGGCCCGACCCCAGCGTGCTGCGCGCCGCCGCCTGTGGCGCGGTGGCACTGCTCGCCCTGGCCACCGGGCGCCGCAGATCCCTGGTCCCCGCACTGGCCACGGCCGTCCTGCTGCTGGTGCTCTACGACCCCTGGCTGGCCCGCAGTTACGGCTTCCTGCTCTCCGTGCTGGCCACCGGCGCGCTGCTGGTGGTGGCACCGGGCTGGAGCGAGGCGCTGAGGCGGCGCCGGGTGCCGCCGAGGGTCGCGGAGGCGCTGGCGGCGGCCGCCGCGGCGCAGGCGGTGTGCGCCCCCGTCACGGCCGTGCTGTCGGCGCGGGTGAGCCTGGTGGCGGTGCCGTGCAACCTGCTGGCCGAGGTGGCGGTGGCACCGGCCACCGTGCTCGGGTTCGCGGCGCTCGTGACGGCGCCGCTGGCGATGGCACCGGCCAAGGCGCTGGCCTGGTGCGCGAGTTGGCCGGCCGGATGGATCGCCGAAGTGGCCCGGACAGGGGCGGCGCTGCCCGGAGCGGGAGTGGGCTGGCCGGGAGGCTGGCCGGGAGCGCTGGCGCTTACGGCGGTCACCGTGGCCGTCGTCCTGGCCGGCCGGCGATTGCTGCGGCACCCGTGGTGGACCGGGGTGCTCGCGGTGCTGCTGGTGCTGGTGGTGGTGCGGCCGGCCCCATTGACCCGGGTGATCACCGGCTGGCCGCCGCCGGGCTGGCGGTTCGCGATGTGCGATGTCGGACAGGGGGATGCGACCGTACTGGCGGCGGGCGAGGGAGCAGGGGTGGTCGTGGACGCCGGGCCCGATCCGGTGCTGGTCGACCACTGTCTGCGGCAGCTGGGCATCACGCGCGTCCCGTTGCTGGTGCTGACCCATTTCCATGCCGACCATGTGGCGGGGCTGCCCGGTGTCCTGCGGGGCCGTTCGGTGGCCGCGATCGAGACGACCGGCTTCGAGGAACCCGCCGACCAGGCCGAGTTCGTCAGAAGGGAGGCGGCGGCGCGGCACATTCCGGTGACGCGGGCCGTCGCGGGTGAGGAACGGCGTACCGGACCGCTCTCCTGGCAGGTCCTGTGGCCCCCGCCGAGCACCCGGCCGCCGTCCGACCCGCAGTACCCGGCGTGGCCGGGCCCGCTGCCGGAGCCGGACGGACCGAACGACGCCAGCGTCGCGATGCTGGTCCGTTCGCGCGGACTGCGGCTGCTGTTGCTGGGCGACCTCGAACCGCCGGCCCAGCAGGCGTTGGCGCGGTCACCGGTGGCGGCCGAGCTGACCGGTGTGGACGTACTGAAGGTGGCCCACCACGGCTCGGCCTATCAGGACCCGGAGCTGATACGGCTGGCGGCTCCCCGGGTGGCGCTCATCAGCTGCGGTGCCGACAACCCGTACGGACATCCGGCTCCGGCGACCGTGGCCGGGCTGCGGGCGGGCGGCGCGCTGGTGCTGCGCACCGACCGGGACGGGGAGCTTGCCGTCGGCGGGACGGGAGGGACCGGTGGGGAAGTGCGGGTGGCCAGAGGCTGAGACCGGGGTTCGCCCAGACTGGGTCCATGGACTCACACCAGGTCGACGACTGTCTCCGCCGGATCGGGGCCGAGCGCCCGCAGCGGCCCACCGGGCGGGCCCTGCGTGAGCTGCACCTGCGGCATCTGCAGAGCGTTCCCTTCGAGAACCTGTCCATCCACCTCGACGAGGAGATCCTGCTGGAGGAGGAGTGGCTGCTGGACAAGGTGACAGGACGCGGGCGGGGAGGCTTCTGCTACGAACTGAACGGCTTGTTCGGCGCGTTGCTCACCGCGCTCGGCTACGGGGTGGAACTGCTCGCGGCCCGCGTGTACGACGACAAGGGGCGGCTCGGGATCCCGTACGACCATCTCGCCCTGCGGGTGCGGACGGTGGAGGGGGACACCTGGATCGCGGACGTCGGGTTCGGGGCGCACAGCCACTATCCGCTGAGCTATGCGGAACGGGCGGAGCAGGTCGACCCCGGCGGGGTGTTCCGGGTGGCGGAGGCCGGGCCGGACGCGGCCGGGGTGCCCGGCGGCGGCTCGGCGGGGGCCGGGGACCTGGACGTCCTGAGGGACGGCAGGCCGCAGTACCGGTTGGAGACCCGGCCCCGGGTGCTCGGGGACTTCGTGGCCGGGGCCTGGTGGCACAGGACCTCGCCGTTGTCGCACTTCACCCAGTCGCTGGTCTGCTCACGGGTCACCGAGGACGGAGGGAGGATCACGCTCAGCGGGCGTGTGCTGAAGACGACGGCGGCCGACGGGAAGCGGGAGACACGGGAGTTGGAGACGGACGAGGAGGTGCTGACCGTGTACCGGGAGCGGTTCGGGATCGAGCTGGACCGTGTGCCGACGGTGCGGAACCGGAATCCGACCCCCTGAGCCGGTGCCGAGTCCCCGGCGGTTCGGTTCCCGTGCGGTGCCGGAGAATGGGCCCGTGAGCGATGTGAGACACGTGCTGGTGCTGCCCGACCGGGATGCTGCCGAGGAGGCGGCCGAGGCGCTGGGGGAGCGGTTCGGACTGGACGAGGAGCCGCAGCTCGTCCGGGACGCGCTGGCCGGCGAGGACGATGCCGAGGATGCGCAGTGGCTGCTGGTGCTGCGGGACGAGCGGGGCCGGCTGGATCCGGCGGCGCTGGATGCGTTCGCGGGGGAGTGGGACGGCTGGCGCGAGGAGCCGTGACCCAGCGCCGCCTGCCCGCAGCCGAGCGAGTACGGCTGTCCGCGCCTGTACGGGCCCGTTGTCAGTGCCTCGTGGGATGCTGTGCGTGATGGCCAGGAAGACTGCGAATGACGACCCTCTCGCCCCGGTGACGCTCGCCGTGGGCCAGGAGGACCTCCTGCTCGACCGTGCCGTGCAGGAGGTGGTGGCCGCCGCCAAGGCCGCCGACGCCGACACGGACGTACGCGACCTCACCCCGGACCAGTTGCAGCCCGGCACGCTCGCCGAGCTCACCAGTCCTTCGCTCTTCGCCGAGCGGAAAGTCGTGGTCGTACGCAATGCGCAGGACCTGTCCGCCGACACGGTCAAGGACGTGAAGGGGTATCTCGGGGCGCCCGCCGAGGAGATCACGCTCGTGTTGCTGCACGCGGGCGGGGCGAAGGGCAAGGGGCTGCTGGACGCCGCGCGCAAGGCCGGGGCCCGCGAGGTGGCCTGCCCGAAGATGACCAAGCCGGCGGACCGGCTGGCCTTTGTGCGCGGTGAGTTCCGGGCGGCGGGGCGGTCGGCGACGCCCGAGGCCTGTCAGGCACTGTGCGACGCCATCGGCAGCGATCTGCGGGAGCTGGCCTCGGCGGTGTCGCAGCTGGTCGCCGACGTGGAGGGGACCATCGACGAGGCCGTTGTCGGGCGGTACTACACCGGCCGGGCCGAGGCCTCCAGCTTCACGGTCGCCGACCGGGCCGTGGAGGGGCGTACGGCGGAGGCGCTGGAGGCGCTGCGGTGGTCGCTGGCGACGGGCGTGGCGCCGGTGATGATCACCAGTGCGCTGGCCCAGGGCGTACGGGCGATCGGGAAGCTGTCCTCCGCGCGCGGGGGGCGGCCGGCCGATCTGGCGCGGGAGCTGGGGATGCCGCCGTGGAAGATCGATCGGGTGCGGCAGCAGATGCGGGGGTGGACGCCGGACGGTGTCGCGGCGGCGCTTCGGGCCGTTGCGGAGGCGGACGCGGGGGTGAAGGGCGGCGGCGATGATCCCGAGTACGCGTTGGAGAAGGCGGTTGTGGTGATTGCCCGGGCCGCACGGTCCCGCGGGCGCGGGTAGCCGGTCCCGGGGTTCCGCCCCTTCGTCCCGGGCCGTTCCGGAGGTTCCGCCCGGACCGCGCCGGGGCTTCGCCTTGGATCCGAGATGGAGGTTCCGCCCCGGATCTGCGCCGGAGGCTCCGCCCTTGCCCCCGCCGGAGGCTTCGCCCCGGCCCCCCGCAAGAGCTTCGCCCCGGGAGGCGCCTGACCCTCGTATGACGAGAACCCCGGCGCCCGCCCTGGGGAAGGGAAGGCGCCGGGGTTCTCGGTTCAAGCTGTCGAGCCCGTTCCCGCGTGGCGAACGCAGGCCGCGAACAGGCTCTGGGGTGCCGGTCGGGAGCGGATGAGAGAGGGCCCGCTCTGGGTCCTTCCGGCGGTCAGATCAGAAAGGAGTTCAGCCCTTGAGGGACGCGACCTTGGAAGCAAGCGCCGACTTCTTGTTGGCGGCCTGGTTCTTGTGGATGACGCCCTTCGAGACGGCCTTGTCGAGCGCACGCGCGGCAGCGCGCTGCAGCTCGGTGGCCTTCTCGACGTCACCCGCGGCAGCGGCCTCACGGGCCTTGCGGACCGCGGTCTTCAGGGAGGACTTGACGGCCTTGTTGCGCAGCCGAGCCTTCTCGTTGGTCTTGATCCGCTTGATCTGGGACTTGATGTTCGCCACGAAGGAGCCTTTTCAGGTTCTGGTGCGGGGCCGCGAAGGTCCCGTACCGGTGATCCAAAATTTCTCTGACGTGCCTCGCGCTGAGAGGGCATGAGGCACAGCCACCTACAGTACCAGTGGCCCTGCGAGCGGCCCAAAACGGTAGCCGGTCCCTTCGCGTGGGACCATGGAGACTACGTATCGATCCGACCCGAGGCATAAGGCGCCTCAAGAGACAGGACCCTGCGTGCCCGCGACCCCTAACCATGTGCCCGAGCCGAGCCGTACCGACCCGGCTCTGATCCGCAATTTCTGCATCATCGCGCACATCGACCACGGCAAGTCCACGCTCGCCGACCGGATGCTCCAGCTGACCGGGGTGGTCGAGCAGCGGCAGATGCGTGCTCAGTACCTCGACCGGATGGACATCGAGCGCGAGCGCGGCATCACGATCAAGTCCCAGGCGGTGCGTCTGCCCTGGGCCCCGACCGAGGGCCCCGACCAGGGCACGACCCACATCCTCAACATGATCGACACCCCGGGGCACGTCGACTTCACCTACGAGGTCTCGCGGTCGCTCGCCGCCTGTGAGGGGACCATCCTCCTCGTCGACGCCGCCCAGGGCATCGAGGCGCAGACCCTCGCCAACCTCTACCTGGCGATGGAGAACGACCTCACGATCATCCCCGTCCTCAACAAAATCGACCTTCCCGCGGCCCAGCCCGAGAAGTTCGCCGAGGAGCTCGCCAACCTGGTCGGCTGCGACCCGGAGGACGTGCTCAAGGTCTCCGCGAAGACCGGTCTCGGCGTGGACGCGCTGCTGAACAAGGTCGTCAAGGAGATCCCGGCGCCGGTCGGGGTGGCCGACGCGCCCGCCCGCGCGATGATCTTCGACTCCGTGTACGACTCGTACCGCGGTGTCGTGACGTATGTCCGTGTCATCGACGGCCAGCTCAACAAGCGCGAGCGCATCAGGATGATGTCCACCGGCGCCACGCACGAGCTGCTGGAGATCGGCGTCAACTCGCCCGAGATGCTCCCGGCCGACGGCCTCGGCGTCGGTGAGGTGGGCTACCTCATCACGGGTGTGAAGGACGTCCGCCAGTCCAAGGTCGGTGACACCGTCACCAGCCAGAGCAAGGGCGCCACGGAGGCCCTCGGCGGGTACAAGGACCCCAAGCCGATGGTCTTCTCCGGGCTGTATCCGCTCGACGGCTCCGACTACCCCGAGCTGCGCGAGGCGCTCGACAAGCTGCAGCTCAACGACGCCGCGCTGGTCTACGAGCCGGAGACCTCCGCCGCCCTCGGCTTCGGCTTCCGCGTCGGGTTCCTCGGCCTGCTGCACCTGGACGTGATCCGTGAGCGCCTGGAGCGCGAGTTCGGCCTCGACCTGATCGCCACCGCTCCCAACGTGGTCTACCGCGTGGTCATGGAGGACGGCAGCGAGCACACGGTCACCAACCCGAGCGAGTTCCCCGAAGGCAAGATCAACGAGGTCTTCGAGCCGGTCGTGCGGGCCACCATCCTCGCGCCCACCGAGTTCATCGGCTCGATCATGGAGCTGTGCCAGACCCGGCGCGGCACCCTGCTCGGCATGGACTACCTCTCCGAGGACCGTGTCGAGATCCGCTACACCCTCCCGCTCGCGGAGATCGTCTTCGACTTCTTCGACCAGCTGAAGTCCAAGACCCGCGGCTACGCCTCGCTGGACTACGAGCCCACCGGCGAGCAGACCAGCTCCCTGGTCAAGGTCGACATCCTGCTGCACGGCGACAAGGTGGACGCGTTCTCCGCGATCACCCACAAGGACCAGGCGTACGCGTACGGCGTGCGGCTCGTCGCCAAGCTCAAGGAGCTGATCCCGCGGCAGGCCTTCGAGGTGCCGGTGCAGGCCGCCATCGGCTCCCGGGTCATCGCCCGCGAGACCATCCGCGCCATCCGCAAGGACGTCCTCGCCAAGTGCTACGGCGGTGACATCTCCCGTAAGCGGAAGCTGCTGGAGAAGCAGAAGGAAGGCAAGAAGCGGATGAAGATGGTGGGTTCCGTGGAGGTTCCGCAGGAAGCCTTCATCGCCGTCCTGTCCAGCGATGACAGCGCGGGGTCGGCCAAGGGCAAGAAGTAACCGTCGGTAACAACCGGTGGCGTCCCTAAAAAGGGCACGCGGGGGCCTGTCGTACGAAAGTGCGGTGGGCCCCTACGCGTGCGTAGCGTCGCTCTGCGTGGAAAGTGACAGGCCGAAGCCCCTTACGCAGCGGCCGGTCGCGGCTTACTCTGATCCCTGCTCGATAGTTACTCGCGAGTTAAACAACAGCGAAGCAGCAGCACGAACCCCCACCGTGAGTTAACCCAGCCGCACCGAGTCAGCCGCACCGTCGCGGGCCCCGGAGGATGTCGTGAGCGACACACAGACCCTGATCGAGAACCGTCCGCCGTCCGTGGCGGCCCTCTTCCTGGAGCGCGTGGCGGCCACACCGGACGCCGAGGCCTACCGCTATCCGGTGCCCCCCGCGTCCGGCCAGGGCCCCGACGACTGGAAGTCGCTCAGCTGGGCGCAGGCCGCCGAGCGGGTGTACGCGATCGCGGCCGGCCTCATCGAGCTGGGCGTGCAGCCCGAGCAGCGCGTGGCGCTCGCCTCGTCGACCCGGGTCGAGTGGATCCTCGCCGACCTCGGCATCCTGTGTGCCGGCGGCGCGACGACCACCATCTACCCGCAGACCAACGCGGACGAATCGGCCTTCATCCTCTCCGACTCCGAGAGCCGGGTGCTGATCGCCGAGGACGCGGCCCAGGCCGCCAAGGCCGTCGAGAAGCGCGCCGAGCTGCCCGACCTCACCAAGGTCGTGGTCATCGACCCGGCCGGCGCCGAGACGAGCGACTGGGTGATCACCCTCGCCGAGCTGGAGCAGCGCGGCGTCGCCTACCTGGAGACGCACCCCGAGCTGATCAAGGAGCGGGTCGGCGCGATCACCAAGGACCAGCTCGCCACCCTCATCTACACCTCCGGCACCACCGGCCGCCCCAAGGGAGTCAGGCTCCCGCACGACAACTGGGCGTACATGGCGAAGGCGATCGCCGCGACCGGCCTGATCAGCGGCGAGGACGTGCAGTACCTGTGGCTGCCGCTCGCGCACGTCTTCGGCAAGGTGCTCACCTCCGGCCAGATCGAGGTCGGCCACGTCACCGCCGTCGACGGCCGGGTCGACAAGATCATCGAGAACCTGCCGGTGGTGCAGCCGACGTACATGGCGGCCGTGCCCCGCATCTTCGAGAAGGTCTACAACGGCGTCGCCGCCAAGGCCCGCGAGGGCGGCGCCGCCAAGTACAAGATCTTCCAGTGGGCCGCCGAGGTCGCCCGCGAGTACGCCAAGGTCAGCCAGGACAACTTCCGGCGCACCGGAACCCACGCCGTGCCGTTCGGCCTCGCGGCCAAGCACAAGGTCGCCGACGCCCTCGTCTACGGCAAGCTCCGCGACGCCTTCGGCGGCCGGCTGCGCGCCTGTGTCTCCGGCGCCTCGGCGCTCGCGCCCGAGATCGGCTACTTCTTCGCCGGCGCCGGCATCCACATCCTTGAGGGCTACGGCCTGACCGAGTCCTCCGCGGCCTCCTTCGTGAACCCCGGCGAGGCCTACCGCACCGGCACGGTCGGCAAGCCGCTGCCCGGCACGGAGGTGCGCATCGCCGACGACGGCGAGATCCTGCTGCGCGGCCCCGGCATCATGGAGGGCTACCACGGGCTGCCCGAGAAGACCACCGAGGTGCTGGAGTCCGACGGCTGGTTCCACACCGGTGACATCGGCGAGCTGTCGCCCGACGGCTACCTCCGCATCACCGACCGCAAGAAGGACCTCATCAAGACCTCCGGCGGCAAGTACGTCGCTCCGGCCGAGGTCGAGGGCCAGTTCAAGGGCGTGTGCCCGTACGTCTCCAACATCCTGGTGCACGGCGCAGACCGGAACTACTGCACGGCCCTCATCGCCCTGGACGAGATCGCGATCCTGGACTGGGCCAAGGAGAACGGGCTGGAGGGCCGGCCGTACGCCGAGATCGTCGCGGCGCCGCAGACCGTCGAGATGGTCGACGGGTATGTGCGGCAGCTCAACGCCGGGCTGCAGAAGTGGCAGACCATCAAGAAGTTCCGGCTGCTGCCGAGGGATCTCGATGTGGAGCACGGGGAGATCACGCCGAGCCTGAAGCTGAAGCGGCCCGTGGTGGAGCGGGAGTACAAGCACCTCATCGACGAGATGTACGCCGGGACGCGGGAGGCCTGACGCGGTCTCGAAGGGGTGGCTGGGGACTGCCGGCGGCTGCGGATGCGTCGTGGTTGTTCGCGCCCACGCGGCGGAGCCGCATATCGGGCAGAGCCCCGCGCCCCTGGGTAAGTTGAGCTCACCGGCGTTCGAAAGTGGTCGTCTTCTGCCCACTTCAGTGACTCAGCGCTTATAGGTGCCCCCTGTCTGTCACCCTGGCCGCATGGACATGGCGGCCATACCCACGCAGCGGGAGAGTGAGCCCAGGGCTCGGGAGGTGCACGGGCGTACCACGCTGCCCGGAAGTCCTCTCGCGCCCGGCTCGGCCCGTGCGCTGGTGCGGGCAGCGCTGGCCGAGGCGCCCGAGGTCTCGGCGCGGCTCGTCGACGACGCCATGGCCGTCGTCAGCGAACTGGTCACCAATGCCGTCGTGCACGCCGGTACGGACGTGGAGGTCGTCTGGCGGCTGGAGGAGAGCGGCGCGTTCACCGTGGAGGTGGGCGACCAGCATCCCTGCCGCGCCCCGCGCGACTCCCCGGGCGGCGAGGGGGCGTACGACACCCCCGAGTACGGGCGCGGCCTGCGGCTGGTCACCACGCTCGCCGAGTCCTGGGGCGTCACCTACCGCGCCGGCGCCAAGACGGTCTGGGCGCGGCTGCCCCCGGGCGGCGTGACGGACGCGGACACACCCGCGCCGGACGCGGCCCTGGAGGTGGCCGAGGACCTGGTCCCGCAGCCGCACCGCGCGGGCGGTGACCGGGACTGGCTCGGCCGGGGCGCGCTGTCCTTCCTCGCCGAGGCCTCCGACCTGCTCGCCGGTCAGCTGGACGAGAACCTGGTGACGGCCCTCACCGGCCAGCTCATCGTGCCCCGGCTCGCCGACTGGTGCGCGGTGTGGCTGGAGGACGAGGCGACCGTGCGCGGCGGCGCGGGCGGCGGCCCCGACCGGGTCTGGCACGCCAGCGAGAACCGCATCGAGGAACTGCGCTGTGCCCTGGAGAAGGAACCGCCCTGCCCGCGCGACGGGCTGCGCTCCGGCCCCGAGGCGTACCCGTGGCCCGGCCACGCGCTCGGCCCGCAGGGCACCGACGGCACGGCGCTGGCGTACCGGCTGATCGCGGGCGGCCGGCCGCTCGGCACGCTGGTCCTCGGCCGGTGCGGGCTGCTCGGCTTCCCCGACGAGGTCACCGGGCTCGTGGAGGACCTCAGCCGCCGGGTGGCCCTCGCCATCGGAGCGGCCCGCCAGTACGCCCGCCAGGCCACCATCAGCGCCGTCCTGCAGCGCGGCCTGCTGCCCGGCGCGGTCGCCGAGATCCCCGGCGTGAGCAGCGCGCTCGTCTACGAGCCCTGCGACAAGGGCGGTCCCAGCGGCGACTTCTACGACCTGTTCCCGGCCGGCGACGGCCGCTGGTGCTTCGCCGTAGGCGACGTCCAGGGCAAGGGTCCCGAGGCGGCGGTCGTGATCGGCCTCGCCCGCCCCTGGCTCCGCCTGCTCGCCCGCGAGGGCTACCGGGTCGCCGATGTCCTCGACCGGCTCAACCAGCTCCTCCTGGACGACGCCACCGAGGCCGCCGACGCCGCCGCCCGCGCCCTCGTCGCCGCAGGCGGACGGCCCGTGGCCCCCGGGGACGGCCCGCAGACCCGCTTCCTCTCCTTGCTCTACGGCGAGCTCACGCCGTACGAGGGCGGCGGCGTCCGCTGTACCCTCGCCTCCGCCGGCCACCCGCTGCCGCTCGTCCTGAGCCCCGACGGCACCGTACGCACCGCGGCCCGCCCGCAGACCCTGCTCGGCGTCGTCGAGGACGAGACCTACACCAGCGAGACCGTCGACCTGCGGCCCGGCGACAGCCTGCTGTGCGTCACCGACGGGGTGACCGAGCGGCGCTCCGGCTCCCGCCAGTTCGACGACGCCGACGGGCTCGCCCGCGCCCTGTCCGGCTGCGCCGGGCTCAGCGCCGCACTGATCGCGGAAAGGATCCGGCGGCTCGTCCACGACTTCGGGGGCGGGCAGCCGGAGGACGACCTGGCACTGCTGGTGCTGCAGGCGGAGTAACCGCGCCGGTGCTGGACAATGGAAGGCATGCCTTCCGCTCTCCCCGACGGCGAGCCCGTCCCCGCCGACGGCGCGCTGCCCGCGCACGCGCTCGCCGGGGCCGCCGCCCGCCCGCTCGGCTTCTACCTGCACGTCCCGTACTGCGCGACCCGCTGCGGCTACTGCGACTTCAACACCTACACCGCGACCGAGCTGCGCGGCACGGGCGGTGTGCTGGCGTCCCGCGACAACTACGCGGACACGCTGACGGACGAGATCCGGCTCGCCCGGAAGGTGCTCGGCGACGACCCGCGCGAGGTCCGTACGGTGTTCGTCGGGGGCGGTACGCCCACACTGCTGGCCGCCGACGATCTCGTACGGATGCTGGGGGCGATCCGCGACGAGTTCGGGCTGGCGCCGGACGCGGAGATCACGACGGAGGCGAACCCCGAGTCGGTGGACCCGGCGTACCTCGCCACGCTCCGGGAGGGCGGCTTCAACCGGATCTCCTTCGGCATGCAGAGCGCGCGGCAGCATGTGCTGCGCGTGCTCGACCGCACGCACACTCCCGGGCGTCCCGAGGCGTGTGTGGCCGAGGCGCGCGCGGCGGGCTTCGAGCACGTCAACCTCGACCTGATCTACGGCACCCCGGGCGAGAGCGACGACGACTGGCGGGCCTCGCTGGACGCGGCGATCGGTGCCGGTCCGGACCACGTCAGTGCGTACGCGCTCATCGTCGAGGAGGGCACGCAGCTCGCCCGCCGGATCCGCCGGGGCGAGGTCCCGATGACCGACGACGACGTGCACGCCGACCGCTATCTGATCGCCGAGGAGACCCTGTCCGCGGCGGGCTTCGACTGGTACGAGGTCTCCAACTGGGCCACCTCCGAGGCGGGCCGCTGCCTGCACAACGAGCTGTACTGGCGCGGCGCCGACTGGTGGGGGGCCGGTCCCGGGGCGCACTCGCACGTGGGCGGGGTGCGCTGGTGGAACGTGAAGCATCCGGGGGCGTACGCGGCGGCACTCGCCTCCGGCCGGTCACCGGGGGCGGGTCGTGAGCTGCTGTCGGAGGAGGACCGCCGGGTCGAGCGGATCCTGCTGGAGCTGAGGCTGTGGGAGGGGGTGCCGCTGTCCTTGCTGAAGGAGGAGGGGTTGGCGGCGTCCCGGCGGGCGCTGGGGGAGGGGCTGCTCCAGGAAGGTCCGTACGAGGAGGGGCGGGCCGTGCTGACGTTGCGGGGGCGGTTGCTGGCGGATGCGGTGGTCAGGGACCTGGTGGATTGATCACTCGGGCGGGTGAATCACAGCCGGACGCCGGTTCGGCCCCCAACCTGGTTCGTAGGCTGCCGCTGACAGTATGCGGTGAATGTAGAGGCCACGGAGATGACCGCTGTGGACGAACGTGGAGTCGCAGAGTTCTTCGAGGGTTTTGAGCCGCCTGACGGGCTCAAAGCGGAGCTTCTGCGGGGGGAAGGACGTGCCAACTACCGGGCGCAGTACATCGAGAAGTTCGGCCGGCCGCTGATGCTGGATGTCCTGGGTGTCGAGCTGAAAACCAGCGAGTTCGGAACCTTCCCCGACGTCAGGCCCCACCGCTACCCGTGACGAAGTCGATCAGCTCCTCCACCCTCCCCAGCAACTCCGGCTCCAGGTCCTTGTAGGACCCCACCCGCTTCAGGATCGCCTGCCACACCGCCCCGGTGTTCTCCGACGGCCAGCCCAGCGCCCGGCACACCCCCGTCTTCCAGTCCTGCCCCCGCGGGACCATGGGCCACGCCTCGATCCCCAGCGCGGCCGGCTTCACCGCCTGCCAGATGTCGATGTACGGGTGACCGACCACCAGCGCGTGCTCGCTGGTCACCGACTCCGCGATCCGCCATTCCTTCGTGCCCGGCACCAAGTGGTCCACGAGGACACCCAGGCGGGCGTCCGGACCCGGGGCGAAGGACGACACGATCGACGGCAGGTCGTCCACGCCCTCCAGGTACTCCACCACCACGCCCTCGATGCGCAGGTCGTCGCCCCACACCTTCTCGACCAGCTCGGCGTCGTGCCGGCCCTCGACGTAGATGCGGCCGGCGCGGGCCACGCGGGCGCGGGCGCCGGGGACGGCGACCGAACCGGAGGCCGTACGGGTGGGCCGTACCGGACCGCCGGAAGGCCTCACCAGCGTCACCACGCGCCCCTCCAGCAGGAAGCCCCGCGGCTCCAGCGGGAACACCCGGTGCTTGCCGAAGCGGTCCTCCAGCGTCACCGTGCCCGCCTCGCAGCGGATCACCGCCCCGCAGAACCCGGTACCGGGCTCCTCCACCACCAGGCCGGGCTCCGCCGGTACCTCCGGCACCGGCTTCGGCTTCTTCCACGGTGGGGTCAGGTCGGCGGAGTACTGGCGCATTCGAGTGACGATAGGAGAAGCCGTACGGCCGCGCTCACGACACGCCGAAACGCGTGGCCAGCTCGTCGCGTTGCCGTCGCACGAACCCCGCGTCCACCACCGCTCCGTGACCGGGCACGTACAGCGCGTCCTCGCCGCCCAGGGACAGCAGGCGGTCCAGGGCGTCCGGCCAGCGGGACGGGACCGCGTCCGGGCCGGCCTGGGGTTCGCCGGACTCCTCGACGAGGTCGCCGCAGAAGACCACCTCCGGGTCCCCCGGCACCAGCACCACCAGATCGTGGGCCGTGTGCCCCGGGCCCACGTTGGCCAGCAGCGCCTGGCGGCCGTCGCCGAGGTCCAGCGTCCACTCGCCGGAGACCGGATGCCAGGGCGGGACCAGCGCGTCCACCGCCTCGTCGGCGTCCGCGACCGGCAGGCCGTTCCTGATCGCGTCCAGGCGCAGTTCCTCCCGCTCGTACGCGAAGACCGCGTCCAGGCCCACCGCGCCGTACACCTCCGCCCCGGCGAACGCCGCAGCCCCGAAGACATGATCGAAGTGGGGGTGGGTCAGCGCGAGATGGGTCACACGGCCGCCGGTCAGTTCCTCGGCCTGTGCCCGCAGCCGCGCGCCCTCGGCCAGACTGGAACCGGCGTCCACCATCAGGGCCGTACCGGCCCCGAGGACCAGCCCGGCCGTGCAGTCCCAGCCCGCGAGGCGGCAGCGCCCGACCCCGGCGGCAAGCCGCTCCCACCCCAGCTCTTCCCAAGTCACCGTCATACCGCGACGCTAGCTGCACAGGCCGCCGCGACCGCACCGACCTTGCCCCGGGTGTACCCGACAGCCGTACACTGGGCCCGGGAACGCTGGCACTCGCGTGCGAAGAGTGCCAGGCGGACGAACCGCGGAACAGAGGGGACGACGTGCTGGAGGTGCGCGCGAATGCTGAGTGAACGCAGGCTTCAGGTACTGCGCGCCATCGTCCAGGACTACGTCGGCACCGAGGAGCCGGTCGGGTCGAAGGCCCTGACCGAGCGGCACAACCTCGGGGTCTCCCCGGCCACCGTCCGCAACGACATGGCGGCCCTGGAGGACGAGGGGTTCATCGCGCAGCCGCACACCAGCGCGGGGCGCATCCCCACCGACAAGGGCTACCGGCTGTTCGTGGACAAGCTCGCGGGCGTGAAGCCGATGACCGCGCCCGAGCGGCGGGCCATCCAGAACTTCCTGGAGGGCGCCGTCGACCTCGACGACGTCGTGGCGCGCACGGTACGGCTGCTCGCGCAGCTGACCCGGCAGGTCGCCGTCGTGCAGTACCCGTCCCTGACCCGGTCCACCGTCCGGCACGTGGAGCTGCTCTCGCTCGCTCCCGCGCGCGTGATGCTCGTGCTGATCACGGACACCGGACGGGTCGAGCAGCGGATGGTCGACTGCCCGGCGCCCTTCGGCGAGGCTTCGCTCGCCGATCTGCGCGCCCGGCTGAACAGCCGGGTCGCGGGCCGCCGGTTCACGGACGTGCCGAGGCTGGTCGAGGACCTTCCGGAGGCCTTCGAGGCCGAGGACCGCGGTACGGTCTCGACGGTGCTCTCCACTCTCCTGGAGACGCTCGTCGAGGAGAACGAGGAGCGGCTGATGATCGGCGGCACCGCCAATCTCACCCGCTTCGGGCATGACTTTCCCCTCACGATCCGACCCGTGCTGGAGGCCCTTGAGGAGCAGGTCGTGCTCCTCAAGCTCCTCGGCGAGGCGAAGGATCCGGGCGTGACCGTGCGCATCGGGCACGAGAACGCCCACGAGGGGCTCAACTCCACCTCGGTGGTGTCGGTGGGCTACGGTTCGGGCGGCGAGGCGGTTGCCAAGCTCGGCGTGGTCGGACCGACCCGCATGGACTACCCGGGAACGATGGGAGCGGTACGCGCAGTGGCACGGTACGTCGGACAGATCCTGGCGGAGTCGTAAGTGGCCACGGACTACTACGCCGTTCTCGGCGTGCGCCGCGACGCGTCGCAGGATGAGATCAAGAAGGCGTTCCGTCGGCTCGCGCGCGAGCTGCACCCGGACGTCAACCCGGATCCGAAGACCCAGGAGCGGTTCAAGGAGATCAACGCCGCTTACGAGGTGCTGTCGGACCCGCAGAAGAAGCAGGTCTACGACCTCGGCGGCGACCCGCTCTCGCAGTCCGGCGGTGCCGGTGCGGGCGGCTTCGGGGCCGGCGGCTTCGGCAACTTCTCCGACATCATGGACGCGTTCTTCGGTACGGCGTCGCAGCGCGGGCCGCGCTCGCGCACCCGGCGCGGCCAGGACGCGATGATCCGGATCGAGGTCGAGCTGGACGAGGCGGCCTTCGGGACCACCAAGGACATCCAGGTCGACACCGCGATCGTCTGCAACACCTGCAACGGCGAGGGCGCGGCACCCGGTACGACCGCCCAGACATGTGACATGTGCCGTGGCCGTGGCGAGGTCTCGCAGGTCACCCGGTCCTTCCTGGGCCAGGTCATGACGTCGCGTCCCTGCCCCCAGTGCCAGGGCTTCGGCACCGTGGTCCCGACCCCGTGCCCGGAGTGCGCCGGTGACGGCCGTGTCCGTTCCCGTCGCACGCTCACCGTCAAGATCCCGGCCGGTGTCGACAACGGCACACGGATCCAGCTCGCCGGTGAGGGCGAGGTCGGGCCCGGCGGCGGTCCGGCCGGTGATCTGTACGTCGAGATCCACGAGCTGCCGCACCCGACGTTCCAGCGGCGCGGTGACGACCTGCACTGCACGGTCACGATCCCGATGACGGCGGCGGCGCTCGGCACCAAGGTGCCGCTGGAGACCCTGGACGGCATGGAGGAGGTCGACATCCGGCCCGGCACCCAGTCCGGCCAGTCGATTCCGCTGCACAACCGGGGCGTCACGCATCTGCGCGGCGGCGGCCGGGGCGACCTGATCGTGCACGTCGAGGTGCAGACCCCGACCAAGCTGGACCCCGAGCAGGAGCGACTGCTGCGCGAGCTGGCCAAGCTGCGCGGCGAGGAACGGCCGCAGGGCCAGTTCCAGCCGGGGCAGCAGGGGCTGTTCAGCCGGCTGAAGGACGCGTTCAACGGTCGTTGACGCGAGCTGCGGGGTGGCCGGGGGTCCGGGGGTTGGCCCCCGGGCAAGCACAGTCAGCCGGGGCAGCAGGGGCTGTTCAGCCGGCTGAAGGACGCGTTCAACGGTCGCTGAGACAGGGCGTACGGGGTGCTTCGGCACCCCTTATGCCGCTGTCCTATGCCGGGGGACGCCCCGATTCGGACTTGTTCGAAGGACGTGACAACATGCGGTCATGTCCTCCGCGCTGACCGATCTCTTCCCCCACCCGATCGTGCAGGCCCCCATGGCGGGCGGAGTCTCCCTCCCGCAGCTCGTCGCCGCCGTCTCCGAGGCCGGTGGCCTCGGGTTCCTCGCCGCCGGATACAAGACCGCCGACGGCATGTACCAGGAGATCAAGCAGCTGCGGGGGCTCACGAGCCGCCCCTTCGGCGTGAATGTGTTCGTGCCGCAGTCGGAGTACGCCGAGTCCGGCGCCGTCGAGGTCTACGCCCACCAGCTGGCCGGCGAGGCCGCCTGGTACGAGACCGAGCTGGGCGACCCGGACAGCGGCCGGGACGACGGCTACGACGCCAAGCTCGCCGTACTCCTCGACAACCCGGTGCCGGTCGTCTCCTTCCACTTCGGTGTGCCGAGCCGGGAAGTGCTCGACAGGCTGCGCCGGGCCGGCACTTACACCCTGGTCACCGCCACCACCGCCGAGGAGGCCCGCGCGGTCGAACAGGCCGGAGCGGACGCCGTGATCGCGCAGGGCGTGGAGGCCGGCGGTCACCAGGGCACCCACCGGGACCTCGCCGAGAACGACGGCTCCGGCATCGGGCTGCTCTCGCTGGTCGCGCAGATCCGGGAGGCCGTGCGCATCCCGATCGTCGCCGCCGGCGGCATCATGCGCGGCGGCCAGATCGCCGCCGTCCTCGCGGCCGGCGCGAGCGCGGCCCAGCTGGGCACCGCCTTTCTCGCCACGCCCGAGTCCGGCGCCCACGCCCTGCACAAGCAGGCGCTGACCAACCCCCTGTACGCGCGCACCGAGTTGACCCGCGCCTTCTCCGGCAGACCGGCCCGCGGACTGGTCAACCGGTTCCTGCGCGAGCACGGCCCGTACGCCCCCGCCGCCTACCCGGAGATCCACCACCTCACCTCGCCGCTGCGCAAGGCCGCCGCCAAGGCCGGGGACGCGCAGGGCATGGCGCTGTGGGCGGGCCAGGGCCACCGGATGGCCCGCGACCTGCCGGCCGGGCGGCTGGTGGAGGTGCTGGCCGAGGAACTCGACGCCGCCAGGACAGCGTTGTCGGCCAAGGGAGGCCTGCGATGACCGCGCCGGTGTTCGTCGTCGACTCGCTGGAAGGCGTGGGTCCCGGTTCGGTCGTCGACGTCACGGGTCCCGAGGGGCGGCACGCGGTCTCCGTACGGCGGCTGCAGCCCGGCGAGAACGTGGTGCTGACGGACGGCAAGGGCCGGGGCGCGGCCGGGGTCGTCGTCAGCGTGTCGGGCAAGGACCACCTGGTGGTCGAGCCGTTCGAGTTCCCGGTGGAGCCGGAGCCCAGCCCCCGGATCACCGTCGTCCAGGCGCTCCCGAAGGGTGACCGGGGCGAACTCGCCGTCGAGACCATGACGGAGACCGGCGTCGACGCGATCGTGCCCTGGCAGGCCGCCCGCTGCATCACCCAGTGGAAGGGCGACAGGGGTCAGAAGGCACTCGCCAAGTGGCGGGCCACCGCGCGCGAGGCCGGCAAGCAGTCCCGCCGGCTGCGTTTCCCCGAGGTCGCGGACGCGGCGAGCACCAAGCAGGTTGCCGCACTTCTCGCCGAGGCCGACTTCGCCGCCGTGCTGCACTCCGACTTCGAGCACGTCAGCGAGCCGCTGGCCACCGCCCAACTCCCCGCCGAAGGCCAGATCGTGCTGGTCGTCGGCCCCGAAGGGGGTGTCGCACGCGACGAGCTGGCGCTCTTCGAGGAGGCGGGTGCGAAGACATGCGTGCTCGGTCCTACCGTGTTGCGTACCTCCACCGCCGGCACCGCCGCCGTGGCCCTGCTCCTGGGCCGCACCGGCCGCTGGTCCTGACACCGTCTGGGGACACCGTGGAACTCGCTCAAGTCCGGCTTATGGTCACCGACTTCGCCGCCTGCTACCGCTTCTACGCCGACGTCCTCGGCCTCAAGCCGCAGTCCGGGGCGGTCGAGGGGCCGTACGAGAAGTTCAGCCCGCACGCCGGCTCCGCGGGGATCGCGCTGCAGGACCGCTCGATGATGGCCGAGGTCCTTCGGGAGCTGGGCGAGACCGCCACCGGCCACCGCTCCCTGGTCGTCCTGCGCGTCGACGACCTGGACGCCTACTGCGCGGAGATCACCTCCCGCGGCGCCACGCTCGTGCACGGCCCGGCCCCCATGACCGACCGCATGCGCGTGGCTCACCTCAAGGACCCGGAGGGCAACCTGGTCGAGCTCCAGGAGTGGCTGCTCCTGGGCGCTCCGCTGGAGTGAGTGCCCGCACAGCCCCGCGCCCCTTTCGGGGCGCTGCCCCGCGACCCGGACGGGTGAGTGGCCGTATGCGGCCTTCCGCCTCGCCCGTGCCGGTGGCACGCTGCCCTGCATGGGGGTTTTGAGAGGGAAACGACGCGGGGTGCGGGTGGTGGCTGTCGCCGGGCTGGCTGTCGGGGCCGGAGCGGCCGTCGTGGCGTGTCAGCCCACCGATCTCGGTTCCGCCTCCGCCGCCTACACCACCGACACCACCGCCACCGCCAGGCTGGAGCAGCAGCACATCGACGTCCGTTGGCTCACCTGCACCGGGAACCACGGGGGCGGCTCGACGGGAAAGTCGCCCTCGCCGAGCGAGAGCACCGTCGTCTCCGTCGACTGCCGGGGCGAGACCAGGGACGGGCGGAAGATCAGCGTCACCGGGAAGGTGACCAAGGCTGTCGACGGGGCTTGTGTGCGCGGCGACCTGACCGCCGAGGTCGGTGGCAGACAGGTGTTCCACGTGAACGGGCTCGGCGACTGCAGCGCCAAGCCCGGACCGACGTACAAGCCGCCCACCTACCGTCCCGGCGGCCGTCCGACCGTGACCGTCACCGTCACCCGCACCCTCTGGTGCAAGGGCGACCCCACCTGCTGGCCCGTCGAGGGGAAGTGATCTGAACACCGGGCGAGGCGCACCCGTCACTGCGTACAGTGACGGAGTGACTCAGGGTGCCGCGTATCTCCGATTTCCACATGTACACGGCGACTTGGTGACCTTCGTCGCCGAGGACGACGTGTGGCTCGCGCCGCTCGACGGCGGCCGGGCCTGGCGCGTCAGCGCCGACAACAGGCCGGTGACCACGCCCCGGATATCCCCGGACGGCCGGTTCCTCGCCTGGACCTCCACCCGGGACGGCGCGCCCGAGGTGCATGTCGCCCCCGTCGACGGCGGCCCCGCCGACCGTCTGACGTACTGGGGCAACCGCCGTACCGAGGTAAGGGGTTGGACCGCCGACGGACGGGTGCTCGCGCTCGGCGCGCACGGCCGCCACACCTTCCGGCACAGCTGGGCGCACGCCGTCCCGCTGGACGGCGGACCCGCCGAGACCCTGCCGTACGGCCCGGTCGGCGACGTGGCCTCCGGCCCGGCCACCGTGCTGCTGTCCGCGCCGATGGGCCGCGAGGCCGCCCACTGGAAGCGCTACCGGGGCGGCACCGCGGGCAAGTTGTGGATCGACCGGGAGGGCAGCGGGGAGTTCGTCCGGCTTCATGAGGACCTCGACGGGAACATCGAGTGCCCGGTGTGGGCGGGGGACCGGATCGCCTTCCTCTCCGACCACGAGGGCACCGGCGCCCTGTACTCCTCCCTCGCCGACGGCTCCGACCTGCGCCGCCACACCCCCCTCGACAGCTTCTACGCCCGGCACGCGTCCGGTGACGGCACCCGGATCGTCTACGCCTGCGCCGGTGAACTGTGGCTCCTCGACGACCTGGACGGCGCCGAGCCGCGCCGGCTGGACGTACGCCTCGGCGGGCCCCGGATCGATCTGCGCCCCCGCCCGGTGAACGCCTCCCGCTGGTTCGGCGAGGCGTCTCCCGACCACACCGCGCGCGGCAGCGCCGTCTGCGTGCGCGGCGGGATCCACTGGGTCACCCACCGCTCCGGACCCGCCCGTGCCCTCGCCGCCGCCCCCGGCGTCCGCGCCCGGATGCCGCGCGCCTTTCGCGCCGACGGCGAGGAGTGGGTGGTGTGGGTGACGGACGCGGAGGGCGACGACGCCCTGGAGTTCGCCCCGGCGACCGGCACCGTGCCCGGCGCGCCCCCGCGACGGCTCGCCGCCGGACAGCTCGGACGGGTCCTGGAGCTGGCCATGGCCCCGGACGGCAGCCGGGCCGCCGTGGCCGCGCACGACGGGCGGCTGCTGCTCGTCGAGCGCGAGACCGGCGAGGTCCGCGAGGTCGACCGCAGCGACGACGGCGAGGTCTCCGGCCTCGCCTTCTCACCCGACTCCGCCTGGCTGGCCTGGGCCCACCCCGGCCCGCGCCCGCTCTCCCAGCTGCGCATCGCCCACACCACCGACCTGTCGGTCACCGAGGCGACCCCGCTCCGCTTCCAGGACTACGCCCCCGCCTTCACCCTCGACGGCAAACACCTCGCCTTCCTCTCCAACCGCGCCTTCGACCCGGTCTACGACGAGCACGTCTTCGACCTCGCGTTCGTGGTCGGCGCCCGCCCGCACCTGATCACCCTGGCCGCCACCACCCCCTCGCCGTTCGGCCCGCAACGCCACGGCCGCCCCTTCGAGACCCCCGACAAGGACGAGACCCCCGACAGCGAGGGAACCCCGGCCACCCGCATCGACCCCGAGGGCCTCGCCGACCGCATCGTCCCCTTCCCGGTGGAGGCCGGCCGGTACTCCACGCTGCGCGCCGCCAAGGACGGCGTGCTCTGGCTGCGCCACCCCGTGCAGGGCGTCCTCGGCGCCGCCCGCGCCCACCCCGAGGACCCCGACCCGCACACCGAGCTGGAACGTTACGACCTCGGCCAGCGGCGCCTGGAGCACCTGGCCTCCGACGCCGACCACTTCGAGGTCAGCGGCGACGGCAAACGCGTGCTGCTGTGGACCGACGGCCGGCTCCGGGTCGTCCCCGGCGACCGCCGTACCGGCACCGACGACGACGGCGACACCAGCGTCTCCGTCGACCTCGCCCGGGTCCGGCAGACCCTCGACCCGGCCGCCGAGTGGCGGCAGATGTACGACGAGACCGGCCGCCTCATGCGCGACCACTTCTGGCGGCCCGACCTCGGCGGCGCCGACTGGACCGGCGTCCTCGCCCGCTACCGTCCCCTCCTGGCCCGCCTCGCCACCCACAGCGACCTGACCGACCTCCTGTGGGAGGTGCACGGCGAACTCGGCACCTCGCACGCCTACGTCATCCCCTCCGGCGGCTCCGGCGGCGGCCCCCGGCACGGTCTGCTCGGCGCCGACATCTCCCGCCACCCGGACGGAAGTTGGCGCATCGACCGCATCCTGCCCGCGGAGACCTCCGACCCGGACGCCCGCTCCCCGCTCGCCGCGCCGGGAGTCGCCGTCCGTCCCGGCGACGCGATCATCGCCGTCGCCGGCCACTCCGTCGACCCGGTGAGGGGGCCGGGTCCGCTGCTCGTCGGCACGGCGGGTCACCCGGTGGAACTGACCGTCTCCCCGGCGGGCGGCGGCGAACCCCGCCACACCGTCGTCATCCCGATCGCCGACGAGGAACCCCTGCGCTACCACGCCTGGGTGGCCGGCCGCCGCGCCCACGTCCACGCGGCCTCCGACGGCCGCCTCGGCTACCTCCACGTCCCCGACATGCAGGCCCCCGGCTGGGCCCAGATCCATCGCGACCTGCGCGTGGAAGTCGCCCGGGACGGCCTGGTGGTCGACGTCCGTGAGAACCGCGGCGGCCACACCTCCCAGCTCGTCGTCGAGAAGCTGGCCCGCCGCATCATCGGCTGGGACCTCCCGCGCGGCATGCGCCCCACCAGCTACCCCCTCGACGCCCCGCGCGGCCCGGTCGTCGCCGTCGCCAACGAGTTCTCCGGCTCCGACGGCGACATCGTCAACGCGGCGATCAAGGCCCTCGGTATCGGCCCGGTCGTCGGCACCCGCACCTGGGGCGGCGTGATCGGAATCGACAGCCGCTACCGCCTGATCGACGGCACCCTGGTCACCCAGCCGAAGTACGCGATGTGGGTGGAGGGCGTGGGGTGGGACGTCGAGAACCACGGCGTGGACCCGGACGTGGAGGTCGTACAGCGGCCCCAGGACTGGGCGGAGGGCAGGGACACCCAGCTGGACACGGCGATCCGGCTCGCGTTGGAGGCACTGGAGGAACGGCCGGCCAAGACTCCGCCGGGAATGCCGACGTAAGGGGCGCGGGGCTGCGTCGACATGCGGCCGCCCCGCGTGGGCGCGCCCAGCCACATACGGCCCGCACCCGAACGACTACGATGCCCCCCGTATTGATCACCAGCGCGAGGAGGCACCGCATGGCAGGCGAACCCCAGGACGACTGCCTGTTCTGCAAGATCGTCGCGGGCCGGATCCCGGCGACGATCGTCCGCGAGACAGACACCACGGTGGCCTTCCGGGACATAAACCCCCAGGCCCCCACCCACATCCTGGTGATCCCCAAGGCCCACTACGAGAACGCCGCCACCCTCGGCGCCGAAGCACCGCAACTCGCCGCCGACGTGCTCGCCGAGACCCGGGCCGTGGCCGACGAGGAAAAGCTCGACAGCTACCGCATCGTCTTCAACACCGGCAGCGGCGCAGGCCAGACCGTGTGGCACGCCCACGCGCACGTCCTCGGCGGCCGGGGCCTCGAGTGGCCCCCCGGATAAGCCACCGTGTCCGTACGTGAATTGGTGATCCTCGGCACCGCCAGCCAGGTCCCCACCCGGCACCGCAACCACAACGGCTACCTGCTGAGGTGGGACGGCCAGGGCATCCTGTTCGACCCCGGCGAGGGCACACAGCGGCAGATGCTGCGCGCCGGGGTCGCCGCCCACGACCTGAACCGGATCTGCGTCACCCACTTCCACGGCGACCACTCCCTCGGCCTCGCCGGTGTCATCCAGCGGATCAACCTCGACCAGGTGCCGCACGAGGTCACCGCGCACTACCCGCGCTCCGGCCAGCGTTTCTTCGACCGTCTGCGCTACGCGACGGCCTACCGGGAGACGGTCCGCCTCACCGAGGAACCGGTCGCCGCCGACGGCATCCTCGCGGTGACCTCGTCGTACACGCTGGAGGCCCGCAGGCTCTCGCATCCGGTGGAGTCCTACGGCTACCGCCTGATCGAACCCGACGGCCACCGCATGCTGCCCGACCGGCTCGCCGCGCACGGGATCAAGGGCCCGGACGTCGGGCGGCTGCAGCGTGAGGGCCGGCTCGGGGACGTGACGCTGGAGGACGTCAGCGAGGTACGGCGCGGGCAGCGGTTCGCGTTCGTCATGGACACCCGGCTCTGCGACGGCGTGCACGCGCTCGCGGAGGGCTGCGACCTGCTCGTCATCGAGTCGACCTTCCTCGACGAGGACACACCGCTCGCCGTCGAGCACGGTCATCTGACGGCGGGCCAGGCAGCGGCGGTCGCCCGGGACGCGGGCGTACGGCACCTCGTCCTCACCCACTTCAGCCAGCGCTACACCGAACCGGAGGAGTTCGAGCGGCAGGCGCGCGCGGCCGGCTTCGAGGGTGAGCTGACCGTGGCGCACGACCTGCAGCGGGTGCCGGTTCCGAAACGGCGATGACACGCCCGTACGATGCTTTGATGCCCCTCCCGAAAGCAGAACTGCACCTCCACATCGAAGGCACTCTGGAACCCGAGCTGGCATTCGAGCTGGCCGCCCGCAACGGCGTCGAGCTGCCGTACGCCGACACGGAGGCGCTCCGCACGGCCTACCGGTTCGAGGACCTCCAGTCCTTCCTGAACCTGTACTACGAACTGATGGCCGTCCTGCGGACCGAGCAGGACTTCGCCGACCTGGCGAACGCCTACCTGGCTCGCGCCGCCGCGCAGGGCGTGCGGCACGCGGAGATCTTCTTCGACCCGCAGGCCCACCTCGCCCGGGGCGTGTCCATGGGGACGGTCGTGGAGGGGCTGTGGCGGGCGCTCGGCAGCAGCGAGCAGAACCACGGCATCTCCACCCGGCTCATCCTCTGCTTCCTGCGGGACGAGTCCGCCGAGTCGGCGCTGGAGACCCTGCGGGCCGCCGGGCCGTACCTGGACCGGATCACCGGCGTCGGCCTGGACTCGGCCGAGGTCGGGCACCCGCCGGTGAAGTTCCGGGAGGTCTACGAGGCCGCGGCCGGGCTCGGGCTGCGCCGCGTCGCGCACGCCGGTGAGGAGGGGCCGCCGGAGTACATCCGCGAGGCCCTGGACGTGCTCGGCGTGGAGCGCGTCGACCACGGGCTGCGCTGCATGGAGGATTCGGCGCTGGTCGAGCGGCTGGTGCGGGAGCGGATCCCGCTGACGCTGTGCCCGCTGTCCAACGTCCGCCTGCGGACCGTCGACACCCTCGCCGACCACCCCCTGCCCGCCATGCTCGACGCCGGGCTGCTGTGCACGGTCAACTCCGACGACCCGGCGTACTTCGGCGGGTACGCCGACGACAACTTCGCGGCCGTGCACCGGATTCTGGGCCTGTCCGAGGACCGGCTGCGCGAGCTGGCCCGCAACTCCTTCCTCGCCTCCTTCCTGGAGGACGACGAGGAGCGGCGGGCCCGTTACCTGGCCGAGGTGGCGGCCTACGAGTTCGGGGACGCGGTGTCGTAGGCGTGCCGGGCGGGCACGGCCGGCGTCTCCACGGGGACTTCCACCACGGGGAGTTCCAGCACCGGCAGGGGGTGCTTGCCCGCCCGCAGTGCCACCGCCGTCATCGGGACGGCGACCAGCAGCAGCCCGGCGCCGAGCACCTTCCCCATCACGGGGAAGCCCGCCCCCGCCGCCAACATGCTCCCCGTCAGCGGTCCCGCCGCCGTCCCCAGTGAGGACGCCGAGCCGACCAGGACCGCCCAGCGGCCGCGCGGGTCGAGGGCGGCGGCGAGGCCGATGACGTACGACAGGACGACCGGGTAGATCAGGTTCCACAGGATCTCGCCCGCCGCGAAGGTCGGCAGACCGGTCGCGGATGCGCTGAGCGCGATGCAGCCCGCGATCAGTGCGGTACCGGCGCCGATGGGCAGGACCTGGCCCAGCCGCTGCCCGAGTGCCCCCGCGCCGACGACCCCGACGAGTCCGGCGCCGAGTGCGACCGCGAACACCGCGCCTACGGTGACTTCGGAGAGACCGGCCTGGTCGAGTCCGATCCGGCCGCTGACCCCCCACAGGGCGTTCTGGGCGAGGGACCAGCAGAGCATGGCGGCGGCCAGCAGCAGCCCGGCGCGCAGGTGGGGGAGGCGGCCGTGGGCGACGGTCGTGCGGGCCGGTGGCGTACGAGCGGGCAGCCGGCGGGTGAGCGGCCAGACGGCGAGCGCGGTGAGCGCGACGGCGGCGAGGGGCAGACCGTGGCCGGGGCCGAGGTGCGGGAAGGTCAGGTAAAGGGCGCCGGCGAGGGCGGAGACGCCGAGCAGGCCGAGCGTGCTGACCCGGTGCGGATCGCGGTGGGCCGCGATGCCGCTCGCGGCGACCGCTGTGATGGTGCCTGATCCGAATCCGCCGACGACCGCGCCGACGACGACGGCCGGGACGGGCGTGCTGAGGGCGGCACCGCCGTAGCCGAGGACCGCGAGTGCGAGCCCGAGGCGGGCGAGCGTACGGGGACCGATCCGGTCGACGCGCGCGGCCAGCAGGAAGCCCGCCGTCGCCGAAGCCAGCAGCAGCGCACTGCCGATGGCCCCGGCCTGCGTCGGGTCGAGCGGAAGCCCGGAATCGAGTCGGCCGACGGTGGTCGGCAGCAGATACGGCGCGAGGTACCCGGCGGTGAAAAGGGCGACGAGGGGCCAGGGCAGGGTGCGGGGGGCGGACACGGGCGTTCCCAGGGCAGGCGAAAGGAAGGGCTCGGAACGGGGGATGGGGCGACGACCGTCGACGGACAGGAACGCGCGAGCAAGTTGTATCAAGCACGCGGTTCCGGATGAAGAACGGGGGGTGCGATCTGGATCACTTTTCGGTTTGCGAGGTGGGGGCCCGGGTATAAGTGATTACGCTCGTTCTCATATATGGACGGTATTCATAATGGGGGATGACTCGACCTCGTGGGAGCCTCTCTGTGACCCGTGACCTGACCATCGCCGAGGTACGGCTGACGCCGATCCTGGTCGCCGACCCGCCCCTGCTCAACACCCAGGGCGTGCACCAGCCGTACACCCCGCGGCTGATCGTGGAGATCGTCACCGCCGACGGGATCACCGGCCTCGGTGAGACGTACGGCGACACCGGGTACCTGGCGCTGGCCCGCCCGCTGGCCGAACGGCTCACCGGACGGTCGGTCATGGATGTGAACGGCCTGTTCGGGATCGACCTCGGGGTGGACGAGTCGCTGGTCGAGGGGCGGGTGGACGCCGGCGGGCTGCGCGGGGTGCAGAGCGCCGACAAGCTGCGGCTGTCGGTGCTGTCCGCCTTCGAGGTGGCCTGCCTGGACGCCCAGGGCAAGGCACTCGGGCTGCCCGTGCACGCGTTGCTCGGCGGCAAGCTGCGGGACGACGTGGAGTACAGCGCCTATCTGTTCTACAAGTGGGCCGGCCATCCGGCGGGCGTGGCCTGCGAGCAGGACGACTGGGGGGCCGCCCTCGACCCGGCCGGGGTGGTGGCGCAGGCGCGGCTGTTCAAGGAGCGGTACGGGTTCACGTCGTTCAAGCTCAAGGGCGGCGTCTTCGCGCCCGAGGAGGAGATCGCCGCCGTACGGGCCCTCGCCGAGGCCTTCCCCGGGCATCCGCTGCGCCTCGACCCCAACGGCGCCTGGTCGGTCGCGACCTCGCTGAAGGTGGCGGCCGAACTCGGGGACGTCCTGGAGTACCTGGAGGACCCGACGCTGGGTACGGCCGCGATGGCCGAGGTGTCGGCGGGTACGGAGGTCCCGCTCGCCACCAACATGTGCGTGACCACCTTCGGGGAGATCAAGGAGGCGTTCACGCGCGACGCCGTGCAGGTCGTGCTCTGCGACCACCACTACTGGGGCGGGCTGCGCAACACCCGGCAACTCGCCGCGATCTGCGCCGCTTTCGGAGTCGGGGTCTCCATGCACTCCAACACCCACCTCGGCATCAGCCTCGCCGCGATGACCCAGGTCGCGGCCACGGTCCCCGGTCTGCACCATGCGTGCGACTCCCACTACCCCTGGCAGTCCGAGGACGTCCTCACCGACCGGCCCCGGTTCCGGGGCGGGCGGGTCGAGGTCTCCGACGCACCCGGTCTCGGCGTCGCACTGGACCGGGACGAGCTGGCCCGGCTGCACCGGCGGTGGGCCGAGGACGACGGCTCGCTGCGGGACCGTGACGACGCGGCGGCGATGCGGACGGCCGAACCGGGCTGGCGGCAACCGGTGATGCCCCGCTGGTAACCCCCTGCGCGGTGCGGCATGTGGTGCACACTGGCCAGATCCGCACCACGTCAGGGAGCGCACCGTGACCCCGTCGCACACTCTCACCGGAGAGGAACCGGAACACCTCACCCAGGCCGCGCGCTGTCAGGCTCAGGTCGACCCGCTCGCGGCGCTGCGCGCGCCCGGTGACCCGCCCTGGGACGTGTACCTGACGGGCACGGTCTTCCTCGACATCATCTTCACCGGCCTGGACTCGGCGCCCGTGCGCGGCACCGAGTCCTGGGCCCGGGGCATGGGCTCCAGTCCCGGCGGGGTCGCCAACATGGCCACGGCCCTGGCCCGGCTCGGACTGCGCACCTCCCTCGCCGCGGCCTTCGGGGACGACCACTACGGCGAGTACTGCTGGGACGCGCTCGAACAGGGCGAGGGCATCGATCTGTCGGCGTCGCGGACCGTACCCGGCTGGCACTCGCCGGTGACGGTGTCCATGGCGTACGAGGGTGAGCGGACGATGGTGTCCCACGGGCACGAGCCGCCGCCGGAGGCCGTGTTCGGGGCGGAGGGTGCCCCGGCGCGCCCGCCCCGCGCGCGTGCCGCCGTCGCCTCGCTGACGCCCGGTACGCGGGCGCCGTGGATCGCGCAGGCCGCACGGGAGGGGACCCGGATCTTCGCCGACGTCGGCTGGGACGAGACGGGGGCGTGGGATCTGGCCGGGCTCTCCGATCTGGAGCACTGCGAGGCGTTTCTGCCGAACGCGGAGGAGGCGAAGCGGTACACGGGGGCCGACTGTCCGCGGCTCGCCGCGCATGCCCTGACCGAGCATGTGCCGGTGGCGGTCGTGACGCTGGGGTCGGAGGGGGCGTACGCGGTGGACCGGCGGACGGGGGAGGCCGCGGAGGTGCCGGCGATCGCGGTGGAGGCGCTGGATCCGACAGGGGCGGGGGACGTCTTCGTCGCCGGGTTCGTGACGGGGTCGCTGGCGGGGTGGCCGCTGGCCGACCGGCTGGCGTTCGCCGGGCTGACGGCGGCCTTGTCGGTGCAGGAGTTCGGGGGGTCCTTGTCCGCGCCGGGGTGGTCGGAGATCGGGGCGTGGTGGCGGCGGGTGCAGGCCCTTCCGGGGCAGGAACCGATGGCGTTGCGGAGGTATGAGTTCCTGGAGGGGCTGGTGCCGGAGGAGCTGGACCGGCCCTGGCCGTTGCGGCGCGCGGTACCGACCATCGGCTTCCGCCAGTCCGGCTGACCGCCGGCCGGGGAGTCACCCGCGGAAAAGTCCTACGGGCTTGTCAGTGCCCCGTCGTACTCTGGAAGCGCGAGGCCGCCCTCAGCTACGCGGCCGTGAGAAGGAGGAAGCGCAGGCCTTCAGCGCCGGCCCATGACACAGACACCCACAGCTCACACCACCTCCGCGCAGGAGCAGGCGAGAGCGCAGTTCACCGTCCCCGCCCAGCACCCCATGGTGACCGTGCTGGGTTCCGGCGACTCCCTCCTGCGCGTGATCGAGAGGGCCTTCCCGGCGGCCGACATACACGTCCGGGGCAATGAGATCAGCGCGGTCGGCGACCCCCTCGACGTCGCCCTCATTGCGCGCGTGTTCGACGAGATGATGCTGGTGCTCCGCACCGGGCAGCCGATGACGGAGGACGCAGTGGAACGCTCGATCGCCATGCTCAAGGCGAGCGAGAACGGGACGAGCGACGGGCCGGAGACCCCGGCGCAGGTACTGACGCAGAACATCCTGTCCTCGCGCGGGCGCACCATCCGCCCGAAGACCCTCAACCAGAAGCGGTACGTCGACGCGATCGACAAGCACACGATCGTCTTCGGCATCGGGCCCGCCGGTACCGGCAAGACCTACCTGGCCATGGCCAAGGCCGTGCAGGCCCTGCAGTCCAAGCAGGTCAACCGGATCATTCTCACCCGCCCCGCCGTGGAGGCCGGTGAGCGGCTCGGCTTCCTGCCCGGCACGCTGTACGAGAAGATCGACCCCTACCTGCGCCCGCTGTACGACGCGCTGCACGACATGCTCGACCCGGACTCCATCCCACGGCTCATGGCCGCCGGGACCATCGAGGTCGCGCCGCTCGCCTACATGCGTGGCCGCACCCTCAACGACGCCTTCATCATCCTGGACGAGGCCCAGAACACGAGCCCCGAACAGATGAAGATGTTCCTCACCCGCCTCGGCTTCGACTCGAAGATCGTGATCACGGGTGACGTGACCCAGGTGGACCTCCCGGACGGCACCAAGAGCGGTCTGCGGCAGGTGCAGGAGATCCTGGAGGGCGTCGAGGACGTCCACTTCTCCCGGCTGTCGTCCCACGATGTCGTACGGCACAAGCTGGTGGGCCGTATCGTCGACGCGTACGAGAAGTACGACGACAAGCACGGCACCCAGAACGGCGCGCACAAGGTGCAGGGCCGGGGCAAGGCCGGACACAAGGGGAAGTAGACCAGCACGACCATGTCGATCGACGTCAACAACGAGTCCGGCACCGAGGTCGACGAGCAGGCGATCCTCGACATCGCCCGCTACGCACTCGCACGGATGCGCATCCACCCGCTCTCCGAGCTCTCGGTGATCGTCGTGGACGCCGACGCCATGGAGCAGCTCCACATCCAGTGGATGGATCTGCCGGGTCCCACCGATGTCATGTCGTTCCCGATGGACGAGCTCCGGCCGCCGTCCAAGGACGACGACGAGCCGCCGCAGGGGCTGCTCGGTGACATCGTGCTCTGCCCCGAGGTCGCCAAGAAGCAGGGCGAGGAAGCGCCGACCCGGCACTCCATGGACGAGGAGCTGCAGCTGCTCACCGTCCATGGAGTGCTGCACCTGCTCGGGTACGACCACGAGGAGCCCGACGAGAAGGCCGAGATGTTCGGGCTCCAGGCGGCCATCGTGGACGGGTGGCGGGCCGAGCGCGGGCTGACCGGGCCGTCCCCGGCGCCGACCGTCTCGTAAGCGGGCCGTATGTCTCCGCAGATCGTGGTCGGCGCGATCGCGCTGGTCGTCGTGGCCTGGCTCGCCGCCTGCGCGGAGGCGGGCATCGCCCGGGTCTCCAGCTTCCGCGCCGAGGAGGCGGTCAAGTCAGGGCGGCGCGGCAGCGCCAGGCTCGCCCAGGTCGCCGCCGACCCCACCCGCTATCTCAATGTGGCCCTGCTGGTCCGCGTCGCCTGCGAGATGGCGGCCGCGGCGCTGGTGACGTACGCCTGTCTGCAGGAGTTCGCCGCCACCTGGCAGGCCCTGCTGGTCGCCATCGGGGTGATGGTGCTGGTGTCGTACGTCGCCGTGGGCGTGTCACCGCGCACCATCGGCCGCCAGCACCCGCTGAACACGGCGACCGTGTCCGCGTACGTGCTGCTGCCGCTCGCCAGGATCATGGGTCCGATCCCGTCCCTGCTGATCCTCATCGGTAACGCGCTCACGCCCGGCAAGGGCTTCCGGCGCGGCCCCTTCGCCTCCGAGGCGGAGCTGCGTGCGCTGGTCGACCTCGCCGAGCAGGAGTCTCTGATCGAGGACGAGGAGCGCCGCATGGTGCACTCGGTCTTCGAGCTGGGGGACACGCTGGTGCGCGAGGTCATGGTGCCGCGTACCGACCTGGTCACCATCGAGCGCTTCAAGACCATCCGGCAGGCCCTCACCCTCGCCCTGCGCTCCGGTTTCTCCCGGATCCCGGTCACCGGCGAGAGCGAGGACGACATCGTCGGGATCGTGTATCTGAAGGACCTGGTCCGCAAGACGCACATCAGCCGTGACGCGGAGAGCGACCTGGTCTCGACCGCCATGCGGCCGGCAGTCTTCGTGCCCGACACCAAGAACGCCGGTGACCTGCTGCGCGAGATGCAGAAGGAACGCAACCACGTCGCCGTCGTCATCGACGAATACGGCGGCACCGCCGGCATCGTCACCATCGAGGACATCCTGGAGGAGATCGTCGGCGAGATCACCGACGAGTACGACCGCGAACTCCCGCCGGTCGAGGACCTCGGCGACGACCGCTTCCGGGTCACCGCCCGCCTGGACATCACCGATCTCGGCGAGCTGTACGGCCTGGAGGAGTACGACGACGAGGACGTGGAGACCGTCGGCGGACTGCTCGCCAAGGCCCTCGGCCGTGTCCCCATCGCGGGTGCGTCCGCCGAGGTCGAGCTGCCCGACGAGCGCCGGCTGAAGCTGACCGCGGAGGCCGCGGCCGGCCGCCGGAACAAGATCGTGACGGTCCTGGTCGAGCCCGCCGGGAAGGCCCGGGAGAAGCCCGAGTGACGCCCGAGGAACTGCGCGCGTTCTGCCTGTCCTTCAACGCGGCCGTGGAGGACTTCCCGTTCAACCCGCAGACGTCGGTCTTCAAGGTGCTGGGCAGGATGTTCGCCCTGACGAACCTGGGCGCGCGGCCCCTGACGGTCAATCTCAAGTGCGACCCGGAGGACGCGGTGCGGCTGCGCGGGGAGCACGAGGGGCTGATCATTCCCGGGTACCACATGAACAAGCGGCACTGGAACACCGTGACGGTCGACGGCACACTCCCCGAACGGCTGGTCAAGGAGTTGATCGAGGACTCGTACGACCTCGTCGTCGCCGGCCTGCCGAGGGCGGAGCGGCTGCGGCTGGACCGGCCGTGAAACCGGCGCGCGGCCGTGCGGTGTGCACGGCCGCGCGGAACGGGATCGTTCAGACCCCGGACCGGCCCCGGCGCAGGCCCAGGCCGACCAGGACGGCGGTGGCGAGAACGATCGCCGCGTCCAGGGCGAGGACCGTGTGGACGCCGCCCAGCAGATCGCCGGAGGTGGTCGCCAGCACGCCCAGCAGCGGGATGCCGATGGTGATGCCCACCTGCTGGGTGGAGGTCACCAGACCCGTCGCCAGGCCCTGCTCCTCGTCCGGGACACCGGAGGTGACGGTCAGGCCGTAGGAGATGATCGCGCCCAGGTGGCACATGCTGGCCAGGGACACTGCCGCCGTGGCGAGCCAGACCGACCAGGTGTGCGCGTTCAGCAGGAGCAGCGCCGCGATCAGCGCGCCCTGGCCGGTCAGCGAGCCGACCAGGGTGCGGCGGGCGCCGAAGCGGCCGATCACCTTCGGGGCGAGCGTGCCGGCGACGGCCGACAGGACGCCCTGGACGCCGAAGACCAGGCCCGTCTCGAACGCCGACAGGTGCAGGACCTCCTGGAGGTACAGGGTCAGCACGAAGATCACCGTCGACATCATCGAGAAGGTGACCAGACCGCCCACGTTGCCCCAGGCCACCGTGCGGCGGCGCAGCATGGGCAGCGAGACCAGCGGCGCGGCCGAACGGGACTCGATCACCGTGAACGCGGTCAGCAGGAGGAGGCCGGCGACCAGGGTGGTGATGACGTCCGGACGGGCGAAGCCGTGGTCGGCGGCCGTGGACAGGGCGTAGATCAGGGACAGCAGACCGGTGGTGACGGTGACCGCGCCCGGCACGTCCAGACGCGGGCCCTGCGGAGTCCGCGACTCCGGCAGCAGGCCCGGGGCCAGCGGCAGCACGATGAGCGCGAACACCGTCAGCAGGGCCATCGTGGAACGCCAGCCGAGCGCGTCCGTCAGCACACCGCCCGCGATCATGCCGACCGTGAAGCCCAGCGACATCAGCGTGCCGGAGATGCCGAGGGCACGGTCCCGGGCCGGACCCTCGGGGAAGGTGGTGGTCAGCAGGGACATACCCGTCGGGACGATCGCCGCCGCGCCGAGGCCCTGCAGCGCGCGTCCGGTGAGGAAGGACGCCGGGTCCCAGGCCAGGGTCGCCAGCAGCGAGGCCGCGCCGAACAGGGCCAGGCCGGTCAGGAACAGCTTCCGCCGGCCGTACAGGTCGCCGATCCGGCCGAACAGAAGGAGGAAGCCGCCGGACGGGAGCGCGAACGCGGTGACCGCCCACTGCAGGGCCGAGCGGCTCATGCCGAGGTCGGTGCCGAGGTCCGGCAGGGCCACGTTCAGGACGGAGAAGTCCAGCGCGACCATGAACTGGGCCGCGCACAGCACGAACAGGACGAGCTTGTCACGCGTCGACAACCGGGGCGGCCGGGGAGTGTCGAGCGAGGTGCCCGTGGGGGTGGTGGACTGGGTGGTGGTGTCGATCGCCATGGCACGAGCTTCCGGCCGGCGGAAGAAACATGGGGAGTCGGAACTTATGGTGGTGGTGGCACCACCAGACACGACGGGGGAGGAGCGGTACGTGCCTGCTGCGGGGGCGACGAGGAGTGAACGGCGCAACGAACTGCGCGAGTTCCTGATGAGCCGACGGGCCCGGGTCAGTCCCGAGGAAGCCGGACTGCCTGCCGGGGGCGGCCGGCGCCGTACGCCGGGGCTGCGCCGGGAGGAGGTCGCCGTGCTCGCCGGGGTGGGCGCCTCCTGGTACCAGTGGCTGGAGCAGGGGCGGGAGATCTCCGTCTCGCCCTCGGTGCTCGACGCGGTGGCGCGGGTGCTGCGGCTGAGCGGCGCCGAGCGCCGGCACCTGTATCTGCTGGCCGGGCTGAACCCGCCGGCGCCCGAAGTGGTGCCCGGCAAACGGGACATGTGCGAGGGGCTGCGGCGGCTGATCGACACCTGGATGCCGTATCCGGCGCACATCATGGACCTGTACTACAACTGCGTGATGTACAACGACGCGGCCGCGATCGTGCTCGGCATGCGGCCGGACATCACCCAGAACTGTCTCGTCGACTTCTTCACCGATCCGCTGTACCGGTCGCGGAGCCACAGCTGGGAGGAGAACGCCCGTACGGTCGTGGCACAGTTCCGGGCCGCGTCTGCGGCGCGGCCGGACGACGAGGGGTTCCAGGCGGTGCTCGCGGAGGTGAGCGAGCGCAGTCCCGAGTTCGTGGCGCTGTGGGCCGAGCGGGACATCGAGGAACAGGGGCAGGTCCGCAAGGAGCTGGACCATCCGCTGGCCGGGCTGCTGGTCGTGGAGTCGACGGTGATGAAGGTGCCGGCCCGGCCCGATCTGATGATCGTGCTGCACACTCCGCTGGAGGAGGCGAACACCGCGGCGAAGCTGGAGTGGCTCGCCTCTCCGGAGGGGCGGCGGGGCGCGATGTACCCCGTGGCGGGGTGAAGGACGGCGCGGCGGGTGCGGCTTCGTATGCTCTGGGCATGACCGAGAGCAACGCGCTTGATCCCGAGGACCGCAAGATCGTCACCCTGGCCCGTTCGGTGCGGGCCCGCAACGGTGTGCCGGAGGGGGCGGCCGTACGGGACGAGACCGGGCGGACCTATGTCGCCGGGTCGGTTTCGCTGCCGTCGCTGAAGCTGAGCGCGCTGCGGACGGCTGTCGCCATGGCCGTGGCGTCGGGGGCCACGTCGTTGGAGGCGGCGGCGGTGGTGAGTGAGGTGGAGTCGGTGCCCGGGGAGGACTTGGCCGCGGTCGCCGATCTCGGGGGTGCGGGGACGCCGGTGTTGCTGGCCGGGCTCGACGGGGTTGTGCGGGTGACCGTTTCCGCCGGCTGACGTACCGAAGTACCGGCCGAACGAAAGGTCGGCTGGAATTCAACCTTGTTGGGTTCCAGCCCTTGCGCATCAATGAAGCCGTACATCCGACGGGTCGTCAGATCCGCACCCGCCCGTCGGCGTCCCCCCACACGGCACTCCCCACAGGGAAGGGAAGCGGATCCCCATGAGACGCAAGCGCACGGCAACGGGTGCGGCGCTGGTCACCGGGGCCCTCGCGGTCACCGGACTCGCCTTCGCGCCCACCGCGGCCGCCGTCACCCCACAGTCGGCGACCATCACCGCGAGCTGCGGCATCTTCGGCGGTGGCGCGGCCACGCTCACCGCCGCCCAGAGCGGCACCTCGGCCACCATCACCCTCACCTCCTCGGCCATCACCGCACCGGTCGCGGTGGCGAAGGACTCCATCACCTCCACCCTCACCCTGGCCAAGGCGGGCGGTGGCAGCGTCGTGTTCAGCGGGAAGATCAACCCGGCCATGAACACCGGCGACCCGGTCAGCGTCGGCCCGCTCCCCGGCACCGTCGCCTCCGGTGACCGCCTGGACGCCTACGGCGGCTCGCTGAAGATGGTGATCTTCGGCGTCACCGTGACCTGCACCGCGAGCGGTCCGCAGTCACCCGGGCCCTTCGTGTTCGACTGACGGGACCGAGCGATCTGTTCCGGATGCCGCAGAAACCGACGAGAACTGATGATCCGTCAGGTTTCTGCGGCATCTCCATTGACTTCTCACCCCCGCTCCACATCAATGCCCCCTGTCGGCGCAGATGAGCCGCTGCGCCCGCAACCCTCAGGAGGGGGCCCCATGGGTTCGACACCCCCAAGACCACGAAGATCCCGACAGTGGCGCTGGGCGTCACTGTTCGGGGCGACCGCGCTCGCGGTCACCGCGGGCGGCGCGCTGGCCTGTCCGGCCGGCGCCGCCGGCACGAACGTGGACTTCGCCACGCACTGCATCCCGCCCGCCATCGCGGGCCTGCCGCCGATCGACGGCACCACGACCGCCGGCGTGTCCGTGGACAATGCCAGTCCCAAGGTCGGCGACACCGTCACCGTGACCTACACCGTGGTCACGGCCGCCGCCGGCAATCCCACCGACCTGGCCCTGCCGGCCGACATCATGACCCCGACCGGGAAGGTCACCCTCGGTGGCGTACAGACCGGGGACGTGACCGTCACGGGACCCAAGAAGAACCCGCCGGTGCCGGGGAAGGCCGCCTTCCCGTCCTTCTCCATGACCGGGACGTTCACCGTCACCAAGGCCGGCCAGATCACCCTGTCGCCCGGCGACTACAACATCCACACCAGCTACATCATGGAACTGGACACCCCCTGCACGGTCACCAATCCGCCCGCCCCGGTGTCCCAGACCGTGACGGCGACCTCCGGGACCCCGGCCAACACCCGGGCGATCTCGCTCAGTTCGGCCTCGGGAGATCCGGGCGCCAGTGTCACCGTGAGCGGTACGCACTTCACTGCGGGCGCGACCGTCACGCTGGCCGGGCGGTCCGGCGGCACCCAGACCGCGGACACCGCGACCGTGACCGCGAACGCCCAGGGCTCCTTCAGCGGTTCCCTCGTCGTCAACGACAGGACGACGACCGGGATCGTGGCGTACGAGGGCGGCTCCTGGAACGCGGACAAGGGGGCCGGACCCGCGGCCTACGTCGTCAACGACAACACCCCCGTCCCGCCCGGTGGCCAGAAGCTGACCACCACGGTCAAGGTCGGCACGCTGTCCATGTCACAGGCCGGGGACTCCGTCGCGCTGTCGGCGGTCGGCTTCGGCAAGGGCGGGGCCTCCTCGGGCAAGCTCCAGACCGTGACCGTGCAGGACTTCCGAGGCGGGCCCGCGGGCTGGTCCCTGACCGGCAAGGTCACCGACTTCACCGGCCCCGGCGGCAGGATCGACGCGGGCAGACTGAGCTGGACCCCGGCCTGCGCGACCAAGCCGGGCAGCCCCAGCACCTGCAAGGCCGGCTCGGCGGGCGCCCTGGGCGGCTCGGGAGCGACCCTGGCGTCGACCTCCGACGGCACGCTCACCGGTGGTGAGTTCACCGTCGACGCCGGACTCTCCCTGGACGTACCGGCGTTCACGCCTCCCGGCGCGTACTCGGGTGTGCTCACACTGACGCTCACCTGAGCGTACGGGCGTCCGCACCCGCCCGTTCCCCTGACTCTCCCCCGACTCTCCCCTGTCTCTCGTCTCTCGTCCGCGGGGGTCCGCACCCATGCGCAAGCTGTACGTCCTCCTCCTCGGCCTGATGCTGGCCTGGCAGGCCACGCCCGCCCACGCCGCCGACAACGGCAGTTGGTCCGTCTACCCGGTCGCCTCGAAAGTCGCCGCGCGGCCCTCCTTCTACCTCTCCGCGGACCCCGGCCAGACCCTCACCGACAAGGTCGCCGTCCAGAACAGGACCGGCAGACCGCTCACCTTCCGGCTCTATGCGGCCGACGCCTACAACACGCCCAGGGACGGCGGCTTCGCCGTGCGTACGCTGAAGGAGCGGATGCGCGGGGTGGGCGCCTGGGCGAAGCCCGCGAAGTCCCGGATCACCGTGCCCGCGCACCGGACGGTCACCGTGCCGTTCACGCTGCACGTCCCGGAAGGGGCCGAGCCCGGTGACCACCCCGGTGCCCTGGTCGCGCTCGACGAGAGGATCGACCCCGGCAGCGGGCGGTTCGCGCTCGGAGTGCAGCGGGCCGTCGGTGCCCGGGTCTACCTGCGGGTCGGCGGGCCCACCCTGCCCGCGCTCTCCGTCGGACAGCTGCACATCAGCCATCACCAGCCGCTCGTCCCCGGCCTCGGCGACAGCACGGCGACCATCTCCTACACCCTGCGCAACACCGGGAACGTCACCCTCCACCCCAAGGTGGAACTGAAGGCCCGCGGGCTGTTCGGCCGTACGCTGCTCGACCGCGAGCTGACCGGGGCGCCGTCCGAGCTGCTGCCGGGACAGCGGGTCCGGCTCACCGAGACCTGGCGCGGGGCGCCCCAACTCGACCGGGGCGAGGTGACGCTGACCGTGAGCGCGCCCGGTACCCGGCAGTCGGCGGGCGCCGCCTTCCTCGCGCTGCCGTGGCTGGTCGTGACGCTGGTGTTCGTCGCGGGCGCGGCGACCGGAGTGCTGCTGGTCAGAGCGCGTCGGGGCCGCGTTCGCCGGTCCGCACGCGGACGACCGTCTCCACGGGTACGGCCCACACCTTCCCGTCCCCGATCTTCCCCGTCTGCGCGGCGCTGACGATCGCGTCGATCACGGCGTCGGCGTCCGCGTCCTCCACCACGACCTCGATGCGCACCTTCGGCACCAGGTCGACCCGGTACTCCGCGCCCCGGTACACCTCGGTGTGGCCGCGCTGCCGGCCGTAGCCGCTCGCCTCGGTCACGGTCAGACCGTGCACGCCCAGCTCCTGCAGGGCCGTCTTGACCTCGTCCAGCCGGTACGGCTTGACGATCGCGGTGATGAGCTTCATGCCTGGGTGTCGACCTTCTGGGTGGGGGCCTTGTGGACGGAGGCCTTCTGGGCGGAGGCGAGGACGGACGAGGTGACCGGGGCGCCGTGGCCCAGGACGCCGTGATCGTATGCCGTCTCGGCGTGCACCGTAAGGTCCAGGCCGGTGAGCTCCTGCTCCTCGCTCGCGCGCAGGCCCATCGCCTTGTCGAGCAGCTTGCCGAGGCCGTACGTCACCGTGAAGGCGTAGCCGGCCACGACAGCCACGGCGAGGGTCTGCTTGCCGAGCTGGGCGAGTCCGCCGCCGTAGAGGAGGCCCTCGGTACCGCCGGTCATCGCCTTCTCGGCGAACAGGCCGATCAGCAGGGTGCCGATGACACCGCCGACCAGGTGGACGCCGACGACGTCCAGCGAGTCGTCGTAGTCGAGCTTGAACTTCCAGCTCACGGCATAGGAGCAGACCACGCCGGCGGCGAGGCCGACGACGAGGGCGCCGAGCAGCGAGACCGCGCCGCAGGACGGGGTGATCGCGACCAGTCCGGCGACCGCGCCGGAGGCGGCGCCCAAGGTGGTCGGGTGGCCGTCGCGCTTGTGCTCGACGAAGAGCCAGCCGAGCAGACCGGTGCAGCCGGCGGCCAGCGTGTTGAGGAAGGCGGCCGCGGCGAGGCCGTTCGCGCCGAGCGCGGAACCGGCGTTGAAGCCGAACCAGCCGAACCACAGCAGGCCGGCGCCGAGGATCACCATGGGCAGGTTGTGCGGGCGCATGGCGTCCTTCTTGAAGCCGAGCCGCGGGCCGAGGACCAGGCACAGGGCGAGGCCGGAGGCGCCGGAGGTGATCTCGACGGGCAGACCGCCCGCGAAGTCCAGGGCGCCGAGCCTGTCGAGGATCCAGCCGCCGGGACCCCACACCCAGTGGGTGACCGGAACGTATACGAGGAGGGTCCACACCGGTACGAAGACCAGCCACGCCGAGAACTTGGTCCGGTCGGCGACCGCGCCGCTGATCAGCGCGGCCGTGATGATCGCGAAGGTGAGCTGGAAGGTGGCGAAGAGCAGGGTGGGGACCGTGCCGTGCGCGCTGTCCGGGGTGATGTGCGCCATGCCGGCGTGGTGGAGTCCGCCGATGAGCCCCGCGAAGGCGTCGTCGCCGAAGGCGAGGGAGTAGCCGGCCGCCAGCCATACGACCGTGACCAGGGCGATCGACACGAAGCTCATCATCAGCATGTTGAGGACGCTCTTCGTGCGGACCATGCCGCCGTAGAACAGGGCCAGGCCCGGGGTCATCAGCAGGACGAGGGCGGTCGCGGCGAGCAGCCAGGCGGTGTCGCCGGTGTTCACATGCGCGGCGGCGAGGGTCACGGGCGTCTCCAACGGGGTCGGGGCTCGTCAGAGGGTCACCGGTGTGCGTTTCCGGTCGCGTACGGGTGTGTTTCCGTGACGTTTCGTTGCGTGAGGGTTACCGAAACCTCACGGTACGGCGGGGCTTTGTGGATCAGGGACAATGAACGGCATGAGTGTTCGTACCCAGTCATCCGAGCAGCCGGCCGAGGCCGTCCACCGCGCCGGTTTCGCCTGCTTCGTGGGCCGCCCCAACGCGGGCAAGTCCACCCTCACGAACGCTCTGGTCGGGCAGAAGGTGGCGATCACCGCGAACCAGCCGCAGACGACGCGGCACACGGTACGGGGCATCGTGCACCGGCCCGACGCCCAGCTGATCCTGGTGGACACCCCGGGGCTCCACAAGCCGCGCACCCTGCTCGGCGAGCGGCTCAACGACGTCGTCCGCACGACGTGGGCCGAGGTCGACGTGATCGGCTTCTGCCTGCCGGCGAACGAGAAGATCGGTCCCGGTGACCGTTTCATCGCCAAGGAGCTGGCGGGGATCAAGAAGACCCCGAAGATCGCCATCGTCACCAAGACCGACCTGGTCGACTCCAAGACCCTGGCCGAGCAGCTGATCGCGATCGACCAGCTGGGCAAGGACCTGGGTATCGAGTGGGCGGAGATCGTGCCGGTGTCGGCGGTCGGCTCCAAGCAGGTCGACCTGCTGGCCGACCTCCTGATCCCCCTTCTCCCCGAGGGCCCCGCGCTCTACCCCGAGGGTGACCTGACCGACGAGCCCGAGCAGGTCATGATCGCGGAGCTCATCCGCGAGGCCGCGCTGGAGGGGGTCCGCGACGAGCTGCCGCACTCCATCGCCGTGGTCGTGGAGGAGATGCTGCCGCGCGAGGACCGTCCCGCGGACCGTCCCCTCCTGGACATCCACGCCAACGTCTACATCGAGCGTCCCAGCCAGAAGGGCATCATCATCGGCCCCAAGGGCAAGCGGCTGAAGGAAGTCGGCATCAAGTCCCGCAAGCAGATCGAGGCACTGCTCGGCACGCCCGTCTTCCTGGACCTCCACGTCAAGGTCGCCAAGGACTGGCAGCGCGACCCGAAGCAGCTGCGCAGGCTGGGCTTCTAGGGGGTGTCGTTCGGATCAGGCCGGCCGTGACGAGCGGTGCCGACCGGCCGACCCGAGCGGGGTCTGGTGCGTGCAGCTGCAAGGCGGAGGAGGGAGTCGACGCGGAGCGTCGGCGAGTGACGACAACGCGGCAGATGTGCGTGCCAGGGCCCGCGACGGCCGGGATGATCCAAACGACACCCCCTAGCGGCCTTCCGAGCGGTCAGGGACTGCTGGGGGAAAGGTCCTGCAAGCCCACCACCCGCAGCAGCTGCAGTCTGTCGTGCGCCTCCGTGCCCGGGCGGGCCGTGTGCAGGACGAGCAGTTGGCGGTGGCCGTGGTGGAGGAGGACCTCGCAGTCCAGTTCCAGGAGGCCGACCACGGGATGCCGGAAGCGTTTCCTGGCGGACCGGCGTCCCGCCACCTCGTGTGCTTCCCACAGTCGTGCGAACTCCTCGCTGGCCGAGCGGAGTTCGGCCACCAGCGCGGCCGGTTGCGGGTCGTCGGGGCGGGCCGCGGCCACCCGGCGGAGATCGGCCACGTGGGCGCGGGCCAGTTCGGGCAGGTCCTCCGGGGGGAACAGGCCGCGGGTCGCGGGATCCAGGAAGAAGCGGCGGATCAGGTTGCGCTCGCGCGGCGGACGGGCGGTGGCGTCACCCGTCAGCGCCTTCGACATCGCGTTCTGGGCCAGCACCTCACCGCAGTCCGTCAACACCTGCGCCGGTGTGTCGTGCAGCCGGTCCAGGACCAGCAGCAGACCGGGGCGGACGTGGGCGGACGTGGCGTCCCGCCGCGGTGGTTCCTCGCCCGCCAGATGGAAGAGATGGTCCCGTTCGTCGTCCCTCAGCCGCAGGGCACGGGCCAGCGCGGCGAGCATCTGGCGGGACGGGCGCGGGCCGCGGGACTGCTCCAGGCGCGTGTAGTAGTCCACGGACATGCCCGCCAGCGACGCCACCTCCTCCCGGCGCAGACCCGGGGTGCGGCGCCGGGCGCCGGGGGCGAGGCCCACGTCGGACGGGTCCAGGCGGGTTCGGCCGCGGCGCAGGAAGTCGGCGAGTTCGGTCCGGTTCACCCCTTCAGGGTGGGGCAGCGCGCCCGGCTTATCCAGGGACTGCCGATCCCCTGATCGGGAGGTCTCTGCCGGTCCGCAACGCGGTGGCCGAGGGTGGAGGCACATCCAGCGAGAGGAACGGATCATGCTGACACTGGTGACGGGGACGACGGGGCAGGTCGGCCGGCGCTTCGTGCCGAGGCTGCTGGCGCAGCGGCGGCCGGGCGAGCGGGTACGGGTCCTGGTGCGGGACGCATCGCGCGGTGAGCGCTTCGCCGAGCTGGGCGCCGAGGTCGTCGTCGGGGATCTGCGGGACGCGGAGGCGCTCGGCAAGGCGGTGGCCGGGGCGGACGCGGTCGTCAACGTCGCGGCGTCCTTCCGCGGGGTGCCGGACGAGGAGGCGTGGGCCGTCAACCGGGACGCGGCCGTGGCCCTGGGCCGGGCCGCGGTGACCTCCGGAGTGCGGCGCTTCGTGCAGGTCAGTACCGGGCTGGTGTACGGCGTCGGGCGGGGCCGCCCGCTGACCGAGGAGGACGAGATCCGGCCCGGCGGCGCGATGTGGGGCGCCTACCCCGAGTCCAAGGCCGCGGCCGAGCGGGAGCTGCTCGCCCTGGAGGGCATGGAGGTGCGCATCGGCCGGCTCCCCTTCGTCTACGGCGAGGGCGATCCCCATCTCGCCCAGTCCCTGCGCTGGGCGGCGCACTGGGCGGCGACCCAGCGGCTGCACATGGGTCACCACGCCGATGTCGCCCAGGGGCTGCTGCGCCTGCTGTACGCGCCGGCGGTCGGCGGGCCCGTCTACAACATCGCCGACGACGCCCCCGTCACGGCGGTCGAGCTGCACCGGCTCAACGGCGTCGAGGTGCCCGCCGACCTGCACACCAGGACCGACCCCGACCCGTGGCTCGGGATCATGTCCACCGAGCGGATCCGCCGGGACCTCGGCTTCCGGCCGCACCATCCGACCGTGTGGGCCGCCCGGGACGCAGGCGCCCTCTGACCTACTCGACCCCTCTGATCCGCCCCACCAGCACCGCCCCTGCCAGCCCGATCACCGCCGCCACCAGGTACAGCACCCGGTACCCGCCGAGGTGGGTCACGATCGGCGCGGCCAGGGCGGGGGCCGCGACCTGGGGCAGCGCGTTGGCCACGTTGATCACGCCGAGGTCCTTGCCCCGGTCCAGCGCCTTCGGCAGGACGTCCGTCATCAGTGCGAAGTCGACGGAGGTGAACACGCCGAAGCCGACGCCCAGGACGGCCGCCGCGACGATCGCGCCGGGCCAGGTCTGCCAGCCGGCCAGGGCCGCCGTCGCCACCGCCATCAGCACGCCCGACCAGACGACGAACGGCTTGCGCCGGCCCACCCGGTCCGACCAGACGCCGCCCGCCACGACCGTCGCCGTCAGCGTCAGGCTGTTGACGGCGGTCAGAACCAGCACGCCCTGGTCCGGGTCGGCGTGGTGCAGGCGGTCGCGCAGGTAATAGAGGAGGTACAGCAGGACGAGGGAGTTGCTGAGGTTGATCAGGAAGCGGGTCAGCCAGGCCCAGCCGAGGTCGGGGTGGCGGCGGGGACTCAGCCAGAACCCCGCCAGGAACGACCGCCACGACCACGCCGGCCGGTCCGCCCGCGCCAGCCGCAGATCCCGGTAGCGCAGGACGTACGGCAGCACGCCCGCCGTCGTGCACACCGCACACGCCGTGTATCCGGCCCCGGTCCCGCCCGCCGCCGTCGCCAGGCCCGTGCCGCCGACCACGCCCAGGATCTGTGCCGTCCCCAGCCAGCCGCCCACCGCGCCCCGCTGGAGCCGGGGGACCCGGTCCGGTACGGCCGCCGTCACCGCCGCGAACGCCGCGTTCAGCGTGAGCTGCACCAGGCACCAGCCCACCGCCATGGACCCCGCTCCGCCCGCCTGTGCGAGCAGCAGCAAGGACACCGCGCCGCCCGCCGCCCCGGCCACGATCCATGGCGTACGGCGGCCCCGGCGGGCCGTCGTACGGTCGGACAGCGCGCCGAAGAGCGGGCCGGCGAGCAGCGAGACCACCGCGCCGGCGCCGGTCACCCAGGCCAGCAGCGTCTCCTTGGACATCCCGGTGCCGGGCGCGAAGTCCTTCGCCTGGGAGGCGAGCAGGATCTGCAGCGGGCCGAACCAGCCGACCCAGATCGCCCCGTTGGCCAGTGCGAGGGCCGCCGTCCAGCCCCGGCCGACGGGTGCGACGGGCTCGGCCAGGGCGGCGGTGGTCATCCCTGGGTCCGCAGCAGGTCCCGGAACCAGTGGTAGGAGGCCTTCGGGGTGCGCTGCAGCGTCTCGTAGTCCACGTGCACCAGGCCGAAGCGGCGGGCGTACCCCTCGGCCCACTCGAAGTTGTCCATGAGGGACCACACGAAGTAGCCGCGCACGTCCACGCCGGCCTCCAGCGCGGTGTGCAGGGCGCGGAGGTGGGCGTCCAGGTAGGCGATGCGGTCCTGGTCGTCGAGGCCGTCGTAGGAGCAGCCGTTCTCGGTGATGACGATCGGCGGGAGCTTGTCGCCGTACCTCTCGTGGAAGCCGCACAGCAGCTCGGTGAGGCCCTCCGGGACGATCGGCCAGCCGAAGTCGGTCACCGGGCGGCCCTCGATCTCCCGGACCGAGAAGGGCAGTCCTGCGGGGAGCGTCAGACCGCCGTACTCGCTGTCGGCGCCGCCGGGTGCCCCCACTCGGGTGGGCGCGTAGTAGTTGATCCCGTACCAGTCGACGGGCTCGGCGATGACCTTCAGGTCCTCCTGCACGTCGCCCGGCATCAACTCGCCCAGGCCGTCCGGGTACGCGCCGAGGATGACCGGCTCGGCGAACAGGCGGTTGAGCAGGACGTCGTAGAAACCGGCCGCCTCGACGTCCGCCGGTTCGGCGGAGGCGGGCCAGGTGGGGCCGTGGGAGTTGGCGATGCCGACGTCCGTGGCCCCGGCCGCGCGCAGGGCCCGTACCGCGAGACCGTGGGCGAGGAGCTGATGGTGGGCGACCGGGAGCGCGTCGAACAGGAGCTGCCTGCCGGGGGCGTGGGCGCCGAGGGCGTGGCCCAGCAGGGTGTGCTCGGCGGGCTCGTTCAGGGTGATCCACTTGCTCACCCGGTCGCCGAGGCGCTCGGCCACCGTCGTCACATGGCCGGCGAACCGGGCCGCCGTGTCCCGCTCCAGCCAGTCCAGGGAGGCGGGCAGGTCCCAGTGGAAGAGGGTGGGCACGGGCCGTACGCCCGCGGCGCACAGCTCGTCCACCAGGCGGTCGTAGAAGTCCAGCCCGCCGGGGGAGTTCACGCGGGGCCAGGAGACCGAGAAGCGGTACGCGTCCACGCCGAGGCCGGCGAGGAGGGCGACGTCCTCGCGGAAGCGGTGGTAGTGGTCACAGGCCACCGCCGCCGTCGAACCGTCCTTCACCCGCCCCGGTGCGGCCGTGAAGACATCCCACACGGATGGCTCGCGTTCCTCGGCCGCCCCCTCGATCTGATGGGCGGAGGTCGAGACACCCCACAGGAAGCCGTCCGGGAAGCGGGGGATCGGGGCGGATACGGGATCGCCTGCGTCAGTCGCCATGGCCGGATCATCCTTACCCCCGGTAACAGAAGTCAACGCCCCGGCGGAAACCGGCGGTCACGCGCCCTCCTTCAGTACCCGGGACACCAACTCCCGCTCCTCCTCGGTGAGTCGGGGATCGGCCGCATACACCGTGCGGCCGTCCACCGTGATCTCGTACTGGAAGCCGTCCGGGACGCCGGCGGGCGGGGTGCCCCGGCCGGACGCGAGGACGCGTTCGGCCAGGGCCTGCCACGCGGGGGCGTCGGGCCGGCCCGCGGTGTCCACCTCGGCCCGGCGCTCGATGCCCGCGAAACCGCCCGTGCGCCTCACTTGAATCCGCATGGGCCCAGTGTCCAGCACTCCGGCGTCGCGGCACTACAGCGTCCGCACCCCGACCTGTTCCCACGCCTTCTGCACGGCCTGGAGCTCGTCCCCGGCGCCGAACCGCTCCCGGGCCGCCTTCACCGTCAGCGTGGCGAAGTCGGCGAACAGCGCGTCCTGCTTGAGGTCGCCGCCGGTCAGCACGTCGTACCAGATCTGCCCGGCCTTCTCCCAGGAGTGCCCGCCGATGGCCGTGGCGACCAGGTAGAAGGCGTGGTTGGGGATGCCCGAGTTGATGTGCACGCCGCCGTTGTCGCGGCCGGTGCGGACGTAGTGCTCCATGGTCGCCGGCTGCGGGTCCTTGCCCAGGTTCGGGTCGTCGTACGCCGTGCCCGGGGCCTTCATCGAGCGCAGCGCGGTGCCGTGGACGTGCGGGGCGAGCAGGCCCGCGCCGATCAGCCAGTCGGCCTCGGCGGCGGTCTGGCCGAGCGTGTACTGCTTGATCATCGAGCCGAAGACATCGGAGACCGACTCGTTGAGCGCGCCGGACTGGCCGAAGTACTCCAGGTTCGCGGTGTACTGGGTGACGCCGTGGGTCAGCTCGTGGCCGATGACGTCCACCGGGAGGGTGAAGTCGAGGAAGACCTCGCCGTCGCCGTCGCCGAACACCATCTGCTCGCCGTTCCAGAAGGCGTTGTCGTAGCCCTCGCCGAAGTGCACGGTGGCGTCCAGCGGCAGGCCGTCGCCGTCGATCGAGTGGCGGCCGTACGCCTTCAGGTACAGCTCGAAGGTGGCGCCGAGGCCCGCGTAGGCGCGGTTGACGGTGGCGTCCGAGCCCGGGTCGGAGCCCTCCTCGCGGACCTTGGTGCCGGGCAGGTCCTGGGTGTGGCGGGCGTCGTAGATGGTGCGGTGCGGCTGGTCGGCGGCGGCGCCCGCGGGAGCGGCGACGGAGGGCGCGCCGACGACCGTGGTCAGACGGCGCTTGGTGCGCTGGTAGGCGTCGTGCTCCAGGGACCGGCGGGCCGGGCCGGAGAGCGCGGCGTCCTCGGCCTGCGCGAGCTTGTCGAGGACGTGGGGCGGCACGATCGTGCAGAAGACGGGCTCGAAGCCCCCGTTGGTCGTCATGTCCCGCACCATCGCATTCAGTGATGCCGATGTCACTAGCTGCCACCATGATTGGTGAAATACCGGGACACGGAGCACCACACTCCGTGACGATGTGCTAAGGCGTTGTGGCGAAGAGCACTTTTTGTCCGTTTTGCGGTCACGGTCCCGCATACTGAAACGCGTCCCCCGGGTCCGGGGCGGCTCGGTTAGGCTGCGAGGCATCATGCGTTTCGGGCTGCTTCTTCTTAGCTGCCGCGGCGAGGGCCTGTAGTCACAAGGCCGACTCCCTCCCCGCGGAGCTTTGGCGTTGCGTCGTCGGCCGTCCACCCGGACATCCGGATCTCCGGACACCCTGAGGAGCCCACGCACCATGGCCAACCGCCAGCAGCCCAGTTCCATGCCGATCCACAAGTACGGCCGCTACGAGCAGGTCGACATCCCGGACCGCACCTGGCCGGAGCAGCGCATCACCGTCGCCCCCCGCTGGCTCTCCACCGACCTGCGCGACGGCAATCAGGCCCTGATCGACCCCATGTCGCCCGAGCGCAAGCGCCGGATGTTCGACCAGCTGGTCAAGATGGGCTACAAGGAGATCGAGGTCGGCTTCCCGGCCTCGGGCCAGACCGACTTCGACTTCGTGCGCTCGATCATCGAGGAAGAGGGCGCGATCCCGGACGACGTCACGATCTCCGTGCTGACCCAGGCCCGCGAGGACCTGATCGAGCGGACCGTGGAGTCCCTGAAGGGCGCCAAGCGGGCCACGGTCCACCTGTACAACGCGACGGCTCCCGTGTTCCGCCGGGTCGTCTTCCGCGGCTCCAAGGACGACATCAAGCAGATCGCCGTCGACGGCACCCGCCTGGTGATGGAGTACGCCGACAAGCTGCTGGGCCCCGAGACCGAGTTCGGCTACCAGTACAGCCCCGAGATCTTCACCGACACCGAGCTGGACTTCGCGCTGGAGGTCTGCGAGGCGGTCATGGACGTCTGGCAGCCCGGCCCCGGCCGCGAGATCATCCTCAACCTGCCCGCCACCGTGGAGCGTTCGACCCCGTCCACGCACGCGGACCGCTTCGAGTGGATGCACCGCAACCTGACCCGCCGCGAGTACGTCTGCCTGTCCGTCCACCCGCACAACGACCGCGGTACGGCCGTGGCGGCGGCCGAGCTGGCCCTGATGGCCGGCGCCGACCGCGTCGAGGGCTGCCTGTTCGGACAGGGCGAGCGCACCGGCAACGTCGACCTCGTCACCCTGGGCATGAACCTGTTCTCGCAGGGCGTCGACCCGCAGATCGACTTCTCCGACATCGACGAGATCCGTCGTACGTGGGAGTACTGCAACCAGATGGAGGTCCACCCGCGCCACCCGTACGTGGGCGACCTGGTCTACACGTCCTTCTCCGGCTCCCACCAGGACGCCATCAAGAAGGGCTTCGACGCGATGGAGGCGGACGCGGCGGCGCGCGGGGTCACCGTCGACGACATCGAGTGGGCGGTGCCGTACCTGCCGATCGACCCGAAGGACGTCGGCCGTTCGTACGAGGCCGTGATCCGGGTCAACTCGCAGTCCGGCAAGGGCGGTATCTCCTACGTCCTGAAGAACGACCACAAGCTGGACCTGCCGCGCCGGATGCAGATCGAGTTCTCGAAGCTGATCCAGGCGAAGACCGACGCCGAGGGCGGCGAGATCACGCCGAAGCAGATCTGGGCGGTCTTCCAGGACGAGTACCTGCCGAACCCGGACAACCCGTGGGGCCGCATCCAGGTCAGGACGGGGCAGTCGACCACGGACACCGACGGCACCGACACCCTCACGGTCGAGGCGACGGTGGACGGCCAGGACACCGTCCTGACCGGTTCCGGCAACGGTCCGATCTCGGCCTTCTTCGACGCCCTGCAGTCCATCGGCATCGACGTACGCCTGCTGGACTACCAGGAGCACACGATGAGCGAGGGCGCCTCCGCACAGGCCGCCTCCTACATCGAATGCGCGATCGACGGCAAGGTCCTGTGGGGCATCGGCATCGACGCGAACACGACGCGTGCGTCGCTGAAGGCGGTCGTCTCCGCGGTGAACCGCGCGGCCCGCTAGTCGCTCCGCCGGGTGCGCGGGGAACTGCCGCTTCGGTATGTGCCGCGAGGGGCCGTCGATCGGCCGCTGCGCCGTTGTGGCCGGTCGCGCAGTTCCCCGCGCCCCTTCAGGGCGCTGTCCCGCCCGCCGTTTTCCGGCCAATGGTCACCGCAGGTCACAGAAAGGTCTCTTACGGGGTACTGACTCAACCTCCGGGATGTGGCTAACATCACGCCAGCGCGGCGATGTTGCCGTGCGGTTACGGAGGTGCGACGTGCTGCCAGTACGGGGACGAGACGGCCAGGCCCTGCGCTTCCTGGGCACACGCACCGCATGGACACCGATCGGGGACGGCGAGTTCTACTGCCCCGGCTGCGGAGGCGACCGCAACTACCAGCGGCTCACCGGGCGCCGCCGGCTCACCCTGCTCGGAGTGCCCCTGCTGCCCCGCGGCACGGCCGGACCGGTCGTGGAGTGCGCCGCCTGCCGCCACCACTACGGCACCGACGTCCTCGACCACCCCACCACCCGCCGCTTCTCCGCGATGCTCCGCGACGCCGTGCACACCGTCGCCCTCGCGGTGCTCGCCGCGGGCGGCACCTCCTCCCGGACGGCGCTGGAGACCGCCGCCGCGGCCGTGCGCGCGGCCGGCTTCGACGGCTGCACCGAGGACCAGCTGGCCGCCCTGGTCGAGGCCCTCGCCGCCGATACCGGCCGGGTCCTCGGCGGGGAGGGCGGCACGAGCCTGACCATAGAGCTGCACGAGGCGCTGGACCCGCTGGCCCCGCACCTCGCCCCGGCCGGCCGCGAGTCCCTGCTCCTCCAGGCCGCCCGCATCGCGCTGGCCGACGGCCCCTACACCCCCGCCGAACGCGACGCCCTCACCACGGTCGGCGCGGCCCTGACCATCTGCGCCGACGACGTCACCCGTCTCCTGGCCGCCGCCCGCACGCCGTCCTGACCGGCCTGCCCCGGTCCGGCCCACGGATCGCCCGATCGGGCGATCGGTCGCGACGTCGCCCGTACGAGTGATCCCCGGGACGAATCGGGAGGGATGGTTCCGGGGAACATGGGTGGGTGACACCGAAGAGCCGCACCCTGCTCACCGCCCTCGCGCTCCTCACCTCGCTCGCCGCCCGCCCACCGGCCCACGCCGCCTCCGCCTGCGTCTCCTCGCAGCCGTACGTCTCGGGGGAGGGCGGCTACCACACGTACCGGATCCCGGCCACGGTCCGGACCTGGGACGGCACGATCCTGGCGTTCGCCGAGGGCCGGCGCGACAGCGCGGGCGACACCGGGGACATCGACGTCGTGCTGCGCCGCTCCACCGACGGCGGCTGCACCTGGGGTCCGCTGACGGTGGCGACCCCGGGCCACGGGGACACCCGGGGCAACCCGGCGCCGGTCCTGGACCCCCGCACGGGTGCAGTCATCCTCGTGACCTGCGGCAACAGCGGTTCGGTGACGGAGGAACAGATCATGCGCGGCGAGGTCCCCGAGGAGCGGGGCCGCCGGGTGTTCGTCCAGCGCAGCTGGGACGACGGCCGGCACTTCACGCCCCCGGTGGACATCACCGCGCAGGTGAAGCGGCCCGGCTGGCGCTGGTACGCCACCGGCCCCGGCCACGCGGTGGTCCTCACCCGGGGCCGCCATGCCGGCCGCCTGCTGGTCCCCGCCGACCACTCCGCCGCCCCGCCCGCCGGATCCCCCGACACCGGCCAGGAGCCCAAGTACTACGGCGCTCACGCCCTCTACAGCGACGACGGCGGCCGCACCTGGCAGCTCGGTTCCGTGGACGCCACCTACGACGGCGTGACCAACACCAACGAGACGAGCGCCGCCCAACTCCCGGACGGCCGCCTCTACTTCAGTGCCCGCGACCAGAACGGCAGCGCGCCCGGCAACCGCCTCGACACCTACTCCTCCGACGGCGGCACCACCCTCGACCGCCCCTACGCCGTCCAGCCCGCGCTGGGCGACGTCCCCATGGTCCAGGGCAGCGTCCTGCAACTCCACGGACCCGGAGCCCCGTTGGTGTTCTCCGCGCCCTCCGTGCCGACCGCCCGCCGCGCCCTGGCCCTCTGGACGAGCACGGACGCCGGCCGCACCTTCACCCGGCTCCTCACCCTCTCGGACCGCCCCGCCGCCTACTCCGACCTGGTCCAGCTCGGCCACGCCACGGTCGGCGTCCTGTACGAGACGGGCACCGCGCACGCCTACGGCACCGTGGAGTTCCGCAGAGTGACGATCGCCTAGAGAAGACCGGCCGCCGCCACGAACTTGCCCACCTTCTCGGTCTCCTCCCCGGACAGCGGCACCTGCGGCTCCGCCGTGACCGGGCAGTCGATGACGCCCCGCAGATACAGCGCGGCCTTGAACGCGCCCAGCGCCGCCGAGCTGCCGCCCATCCGCGCCGGATCCCCGACCGTGACCATCCCGAACAGCGCGCACAGCCGCTCCTGCTCGGCCCGCGCCCCGTCCCAGTCGCCGGCCCGGCACATCCGGTACAGCCGGACGTACCCGTGCGGGTCGACGTTGGCCAGCCCCGGCACGGCCCCGTCGGCGCCCAGCGCCAGCGCGGAGTCCACGATCAGCTCCGAGCCGGTCAGCACACTGAACCCGGGGTTCGTGCGGGCGCCGGTGACGATCTCACGGAAGGCGGCCAGGTCCCCGCTGGAGTCCTTGATCCCGGCCAGCACCCGGTCGGCGGCCAGCCCCAGCACCACGTCGGCGGGCAGCTTGGTGTGCACGGCGACGGGGATGTCGTAGGCGATGACCGGCACCGTGGACGCGGCGGCGATCCGGCGGTAGTGATGGACGATCTCGGAGCGGTGGGTACGGGCGTAGAACGGGGCGGTGACGACGACGGCCTGCGCGCCGGCCGCCGTCACGGCCCGGACGTGGTCCAGGACGCGCGGGGTGGTCATGTCGATCGCGCCGGCGAGCACGGGCAGCCCGCCGCCCACATGGCCCACCACCGCCTCCACGACCAGCCGCCGCTGCCGGTCCGTCAGGAACGCGGCCTCGGACGTGGACCCGAGCAGGAAGAGCCCGTGCACCCCGCCGTCCACCAGGTGGTCGACCAGCCTGAGCAGCGAGGGCACATCCACCTCGCGCTCCGGTGTCAGGGGCGTGCAGACGGGCGGGACGACACCGGTGAGCGGGGCGGGGAAGGTCATTCAGGGCTCCTGGCGTGCTAGGTCGCGGGTCGACTGGTCCTCCTCGACAGGATGGTGACAGCGGTAGCGGTGGCCGGGCCGTGACGCGGCCGCAAACTCAGGCATCACCTGGGCGCACACCCCGTCCGCCCTCCAGCAGCGGGTGCGGAACGGGCAGCCGCTCGGCGGCCGGGTCGCCGACGGCACGGGCCCGGTCAGCGGGATCGGGTCGAGGGGGTCCAGCAGACCGGGCGTGGCGGAGAACAGGGCACGCGTGTACGGGTGCCGGGCGGCGTCCGTGACCCGGTCGGCGGGGGCCTCCTCGACGATCCGGCCCAGGTACATGGTGATCACCCGGTCGCTCATCCGCCGTACCGTCTGGATGTCGTGCGAGACGAACACCAGGGCAAGCCCGAGGCGCTCCTTCAGGTCCAGCAGGAGGTTCAGGATCTGCGCGCGGACCGACACGTCCAGTGCGCTGGTCGGCTCGTCGGCGACGACCAGGGCCGGGTCCAGGGCGAGCGCACGGGCGATGGCGACGCGCTGCCGCTGCCCGCCGGAGAGCTGTCCGGGCAACGCGTCCGCCAGGGCCCGGGGCAGGCCGACCAGGGCCATCGACTCCCTGACTTTCTCCTCCCGTTCGGCCCTGGTGCCACGGTCGTGGACGTCCAGCGGGTCGCGCAGGATCCGCCGTACCGTCAGCCGCCGGTTCAGTGCGGTCGACGGGTCCTGGAAGACCATCCCGACGCCCGCGCCGACGGTGGCCCGGCGCTCGGCGGGCGGCATCGCCCACAGGTCGCGGCCCTGGAACGCCACCGTCCCCGAGGTCGGCCGCTGTACGCCCACGAGCACCCTGGCCAGCGTCGACTTCCCGCACCCCGACTCGCCGACCACGCCCACCGTCTCGCCGGGGGCCACGGCGAGGCCGGCTCCGGTCAGGGCGTACACCCGGTCGCGCCTCAGCAGTCCGCCGCTGCGGGCCCTGTGCACCACATGGACGTCCCGGACCTCGACGACGGCGTTCACTGCACCACCTCGTTCACTGCACCACCTCGTTCTCCACGTAGTACCGCCGGGTGATGGCAGGCGGCCGTGTGGGTGGCCGTACCGGCGAGGACCGGGGCGCTCTCGTGGCACACCTGGGTCGCCAGCGGGCAGCGGTCGGCGAAGCGGCAGCCCGCCGGAAAGTCCGCCGGGGCCGGTACGACCCCCTTGATCTGCGTCATCCGTTCCTCGGCCGACTCCAGCGACAGCACACTGCCGAGCAGACCGCGCGTGTAGTGGTGGGCCGGTGCCGCCACCAGCTCGGCGGTCACCCCGCTCTCCACGATCTGCCCGCCGTACATCACCACCACCCGGTCGGTGACGTCGGCGACCAGCGCCAGATCGTGCGAGACCAGGATCAGCGCGAAACCCAGCTCCTCGCGCAGCCGCAGCAGCAGCTCCATCACCTGGGCCTGCACGGTGACGTCCAGGGCCGTTGTCGGCTCGTCGGCGACGATCAGGCTCGGGTCGCGGGAGAGGGCCATGGCGATCAGGACGCGCTGGCGCTGGCCGCCGGACAGCTCGTGCGGATAGCTGCGCAGGGTGCGCTCGGGGTCCAGACCGACCAGGTCCAGCAGCTCCCGCGGACTGCGGCGGCCCCCGCGCCGGACGAGCTGTTTCAGCTGCGCCCGGATGGTCATCGCCGGGTTCAGCGAGGACAGGGCGTCCTGGTGGACCATCGCCATCTCGTGGCCGAGCAGCCGCCGCCGTACCCGCATCGGCTCGGCGAGCAGATCCCGCTGCCGGAACCGCACCTGGCCGCCGACGCGCGCGCCCCTCGGCTGCAGCCCCATGACCGTGAGCGCGGTCAGCGACTTCCCGCAGCCCGACTCGCCCACCAGGCCGAGTACTTCCCCGGGATACACCTCGAAGCCGACCCCGGCCACGATGTCCACCCCGCGGTGCCGGTCCGGGAAGCCGATGGTGAGGTTCTCCACGGCGAGCACCGGCTGACCGGAGGAGCCGGGGCGGGGCCGGGCCCGGGACCGCAGCCGCCGGGCGGCCTCGGCGAGACCGGGCAGCGGGAGCACCTCACCGCTGCCCGGCTCCGGCGCCTGCAGCCGGTCCTGAGGCGCCCGCACCTCCCGGGGCGCCGGTGCCGCCCACGCGTCGGAGACACCCTCGGAGAGGATGTTCAGCGACAGCACGGTCAGCAGGATCAGCAGCCCCGGAAAGACGGTCGCCCACCAGCCGCCGGTCAGCACCATGTTCTTGCCGTCGGCGATGACACTGCCCCAGGACGGGTCCGGCGGCCGCACCCCGGCGCCGATGAAGGACAGCGACGCCTCGAACACGATCGCCTCGGCGACCTGGACCGTGCAGAAGACGAGCACGGGCGCGGCACAGTTGACGGCCACGTGCCGCAGCACGATGTGCGCGGTACGGGCGCCGATCACCCGCTCCGCCGTGACGTAGTCCTCGCCGTACTGATCGAGCACGTTCGCCCGTACGACCCGGGCGACGGGCGGCGTGAACAGGAAGGCGAGGGCACAGATCAGCACGCCGATCCCGCCGCCGAACACGGCGACCAGAACCGCCGCGAGCGCGATCCCCGGGAACGCCATCACCACGTCCAGGCAGCGCATCAGCGTCTCGTCGACCGCCTTGCGCGAGGTGGCGGCCACCGCACCGATGACGGCGCCCGCGACCAGGGCGAGCCCGGTGGCGCCCAGCCCGATCGCCAGCGACCAGCGGGCGCCGTACATCAGCCGGCTCAGGATGTCCCGGCCGAGGCTGTCCTGCCCGAGCCAGTGCGCGGCGGACGGATGCCCGCTGCCGCCGACCGGGTCCTGCTGGTCGAGCGGGTCGTCCGGGGCGAGGAGGGGAGCGAGTACGGCGACGAGGACGACGAGGGCGAGAAAACAGACGGCGGCCTGCGACAGCAGCGGCAGCCGGCGCCGGCCGCGCAGCCGCCCGCCGCCGGGCCGGGGGAGCCGCTCGGTGAGGCGCGCACGCATGACCATCAGGCCACCCTCAGACGTGGGTTGACGAGCAGATGGAGGACGTCGATGACGAGGTTCACGACGACGAACCCGGTGGCCGTGGTGAGGACGACCCCCTGCACCACCGCCGGATCACCGTTCTGCACGGCGTCGATCATCAGCTTGCCCATGCCGGGCAACGAGAAGATCGTCTCGATGACGACGGCGCCGCCGAGCAGATAGCCGACCCGCAGGCCGAGCACGGTCAGCGGATTGACGAGGGCGTTGCGCAGGACGTTCCGGCCGACCACCACGCGCGGCGGCAACCCGCTCCCGATCGCTGTGCGCACATAGTCCTTGTCCAATTCCTCCACCACCGAGGTCCGCACGATTCGCGTCAGCTGGGCGGCCACCGGCAGGGAGAGCGCGAAGGCGGGCAGCGCCATGGTCCTCAGCCAGCCGGTGACGGAGTCGGCCGGGTTGATGTATCCGCCCGTCGGGAACCAGCCCCGGTCCACCGCCAGGTACTGGATCATCAGCAGCGCCAGCCAGAACCCGGGCGCGGCCACCCCGACCAGCGAGACCACCCGGATGACCTGGTCCGGGATCCGGTCCCGGTACACGGCCGCCGTGACCCCGCCCGACAGCGCCAGCACCACCGCGACGGCCAGTCCCAGGCAGGTCAGCTGGAGGGTGAGCGGCAGCGCGGTGGTGACCTGGTCGGCAACCGGGGCTCCGGTCAGGGCGCTGGTGCCGAGGTCTCCGTGGAGCAGAGCGCCGACGAAGTGGACGTACCGCACGGGGAGCGGGTCGAGCAGCCCGTTCCGCTCCCGGAAGTCGTGCAGCTGCTGCGGCGTCGGATTCGCCCCCTGGAAGAACGCGGAGGCCGGGTCGACGTCCGAGAACCGCATCACCAGGAACACGAACAGGACGATCCCGAGCAGCAGCGGCACGAGCAGGGCGACCCGGCGGAGCAGGATCCGTACGACGGCCGTCATGCCGTCAGGCCCACTTGGCCTGGAGGAGGTTGATACCGGGGTACGGCTGTGGCCTTATCCCGCTGAGCCGGCGCGGGTCCCAGGCGGTCATCAGCTCGTTGTGGACCACCGGGTAGAGCACGGCCTGCTCGGCGACGAGGTCGATGTAGTCCTGGATGATCGCCTTCTTCTTCGCCGGGTCCGGCTCCCGGGTCGCCCGGTCCATGTCCTTGAAGAGCCGCTGGGCGACGGGATGGCCGGCCCACCGGGTGTACCCCATCCACAGGTTCTGCGGCCCGTAGTTGTAATGCATGATCAGATCGGCGTCGAGCCCGAACTGATTGGGGTTGGATGCGGCGGCCACGACCTGGTAGTCCTGCTTCTGGTCCATCTTGGTGAAGACGGCGGTGGTCTCCTGCGGCGCGAGGGTCGTCTGCACGCCGACCGCGTCCCAGGAGGACTTGATGGTCGGCAGGCAGTCCACGATCCAACTGACGTTGACGGCGAGGAGATTGACCTTGAGGTCGCTGACCCCGGCGGCCTTCAGCAGGGCTTTCGCCTTGGCCGGGTCGTAGTCGTAGACGGTCCTGGCCCGCCGGTAGCTCGGGTTTCCCTCGTTGAGGAAGGAGGACGCGGGCTTCCCGTGCCCCTTCAAGGCCACCTGCACCATCTTCTCGGTGTCGATGGCGTAGTGGAGGGCCTGCCGCACCCGGACGTCGTCGAAGGGCTTGTGCCGGGTGTTGAACATCAGGAAGAGATTGTTCATCCCGGCGCCGCCGGCTACCTCCAGCCCGCCCTGCTCCAGCCGGGAGATGTTGGCGTACGGGATGTTGTCCGCGATCTGCGCACCGGCACCGGTCCCGGAGATCTTTGCGACGCGGGGAGCGGCGTCCACGATGGTCAGCCAGTTCATGCGCTTGAAGGCGGGTGGGCGGGGCCCGTTGTAGGCGGCGAACGCCTCGAAGGTGGTGTTCGACTTGGGGTGGTGCGCGGTCTGCCGGTACGGCCCCGAGCCGACGGCCAGCCCCTTGATGGCATCGTCCCAGGCGCCGGGCCTGGAGAAGACGTGCTTCGGCATGATCTTGGCCAGGGTGAGCCGGGAAAGCCCGTCCGGGAAGGGGAACTTGAGCACGAGCTCGACGGTGCGGGAGTCGACCTTCTCGACGCCGCTGAGCCACCCGGCGAAGAACCCCTTGGCGAGCGTCGGGGTCTTCGGGTCGAGGATCCGGTCGAAGACGAAGACGACGTCGTCGGCGGTGACGGGCCTGCCGTCGTGGAAGGTCGCACCCGAGCGCAGGGTGAACCGCCAGGTGGTGGCGGTCGCGTCCTTCGGAGCCTCGGTGGCGAGCGCCGGATACGGCACCCGGGTGATCGGATCGGTGTCCAGCAGCCCCTCGTAGACGTGGTGGTTTGCGGCCATCGCGAACGCCGACGCCGTCTGCGTCGGATCCCAGCTGCCGTCGTTGCCGTAGCCGATCACGGCGGTCAGGGTCCGGTCCTTGCCGCTGCCGCCGCCTCCGGTGTCGTTCGTGGACTCCGGGCCCGCGGAGCAGGCGGCCAGCGCGGGTGGCAGGGCGGCGGCCAGGCCGAGCGCACCGACGCCTTTCAGGAAGGACCGCCGGTGCGGGGCCGGCATGTCGCGGGTCACGTCGTCACGCACGGATCCTCCAGCGAGGTCGGGGAAGGGGGAGGAGAGGAGGTACGACGTCCTATGTCCGGTTGGTCAGCGTGACCATAGGAGGGCCCCAAGGGGTGGTCAAGGGCACACGCACGAATGGCGTAGCCGCCACAGGTCACACCAATGGCGGCCCAGGGGCGGCGTCTCTCCGGACCGTTCCCTCCCCCCGTTCCGCCCTTCCCTCCCGCGGGCGTCAACTCTGCGCTGGTCAGCAGGAGTTACCGCTTATGATGTCGCGTCTACGACAGCTAGAGAGAAGGGTCTGCGCGTGGACGCAGAGCTGATGACGCTCGCCTCGACGGCCGGTACGACCGTGGTCACGCTGCTGACCACTGATGCGTGGGAGAGGGCCAGGAAAGCGGTCGCCACGCTGTGGGGGCGCGCTTGCCCCGACCGGGTCGAGACCGTCGAGGCCGAGCTGCTGGAAACGCGGGAACTGCTGCTCGCCACGGGAGAGGAGACCGGTTCCGGTACGCCGGGATTCGACGAGGGGACCGCCGAGTGGCGTGGCAAGTTCCGCCGGCTGCTCAGCACGCAACCGGAGTTCGCCCAGGAGGTGCGTCGCATCCTCGACGAGGAACTGATGCCCGCGCTGCCCGCGCCGGCCCAGGCCGCACCCGTCGTCTTCCACGCCAACCCGACCGGAAACGCCCGTGTCTACCAGGCCGGCCGTGACCAGAACTTCCACGAGCGATGACCGAGAAACCGTCACCCACCGAGGGACCCGGCGCACCGGCGTCCTTCAGCTCCTCGCCGTCGGACACCGGCCGGGCCTACCAGGCCGCTGGAAACCAGCACTTCCACGAGCACCACTACCACGGGCCGGTGACTCACCCCGCCCCCGCGGCGGCGGCCCGCCCGGCCAGGGGCAGGCTCGCACTGTTCTGGAGTGCCTCCGCCGCCGTCGTCCTGCTGGCCGCGCTGGCCGGCGGCGGCACCTGGCTGTGGCTGGACCAGAGGTCGTCCGGTGCCACCGCCGGCGGCGAGGCGCCGCACTCCGCGGGCCCCTCCACCGCCGGCTCATCCTCGGCCTCCCCCTCCGCGAAGACGCACGTCACCGCACCCAAGGCAGGCGCCCCTACGAAGCACTCCGCCCCGCCGGAGGACTCGAACCCCGACACACAGAGCTCGGCTCCCGTGCCGGCGGCCCCGCCGAATCCGGCGGATCCCAAGAACTGCCGATCCTGGTTCACGCTGCGGGAGATGCCCGACGTCAAGGTCCGGCCCTGTTGGCGGCGCGACGGCTCACGCGTCTACATGGTCGGGGAATGGCAGGCCACGAAGGGCGCGGAATCGGTGGACGTCTATCTCTGGCTGAAGGACGCGAGCGGCAAGGCGGTCTTCCCGCAGACCCAGCCGCTCGCCTACTCCCGCAAGGGCGCCTACCCCGCGGACTCGTCCGCGCAGCAGTGGCAGGAGGCGCAGGTGGGCATCAACCTGGTCCGGGGAGCCAAGTACACGGTGTGCCTCAGCGTGTTCTCCGCCGGTTCTTCTCCGCCGCCGAACATCACGAACGTGAAGGTGACCGGGGTCCAGAAGGACTTCACCTACTGACCGGCGGTGGCGGTGGCTCAGGCCTCCAGGGCGCCGATGAACTCCGTCCACGCGGACGCCCCGATCACGAGCACCGCACCCCCGGGGACCTTGCTGTCCCGGACCGGTACGACACCGGGGACTCCGTCGGCGACCTCGACGCAGTTGCCGCCCTCGCCGTTGCTGTAGGTGCTCTTGCGCCAACGGGCGTTGCTCAGGTCGTGCTGGTGCATCGTCTATAGTCCTCAGCCGCCGACTCGATCAAGGTGAGGGACGCCTTCGGCGACAACGCGGCGACCCTGAGCAGATCGTAGGCGCGCTGCGCCCGCTTCACCACGGCCGGACCGTCCATCAACGTGCCCGAAAACGACGTCTCTGTATAGGCGACGGGCGGCGCTTCCTCGAAGTCCATGAGTCGCAAGTCACCTGTCATCGATGCGTGTGCCCCAGCCGCGTACGGAATCACCGTCACCCACACCGTCCGCTCCCGCATCAGCCCTGCGATGTGGTCCAGTTGCTCCGCCATCTCCCGCCGGCCGCCCACCGGAATGCGCAGGACGCTCTCGTGCAGGATCACCCAATACTCGGGCCTTGTAGCGTCCTTGAGGATGTGCGCCCGCTCCAGACGAGCCATGACGATGTCCTCGACGTACTCGTCCGTCACGAACGGATTTGCGGCGAGCGTGACTGCCTCCGCGTATGCCTTCGTCTGCAGCAGACCCGGCACCACGGTGGGCGCGAACTCACAGATCCGCGTCGCCACCCGCTCCAACTCCACGACCTCCGCGAAGTACTCCGCGTACCGGCGGTCGTCGATCAGCTTCCGGCAGAGGCGCTCGAAAATACCGTCGGTTTGCAGGACCTCGTCGATCCGCTGGGCGATATCCAGCTGAGGTTTTCGAATGGCCTGCTCGAACTGTCCGATATAGGCGCCGGAGACGAAGACGCGCGCCCCCAGCTCCACCTGGGTGAATCCGGCATCTTCCCGGCGCCTCTTCAGCTCCGTGCCGAAGAACTCCCATGCCGCTTGCCGTGAACCGCTGGCCATGGCCAACCCCCTTGCCCTGCCTCGCTCTTGTAGGGCGCAGACTGCTGGCGAGTGTAGTGGCGGAGAGTCACTCTGGATGTGCGAAGAGTGAAACTCGAAGAGGAAGGGGAGCACGGTGAGGGCGCGACGGACCACACACTCGGCATTGTGTGTCGAAGAGGCGGAGGACACGTTGGAGGAATTGCGGTCGGCTTTCGAGAAGGCCGGGATCGTGCTGCCGTCACTCGGACTGGATCCGGTGAGTCTCGCGCGGGAGGCGCCCTGTCCGCTGGTCGAACTGGGACGGTGTCCCGTGGACACCGCACGGCGGCTCGCCGCCGTCCTGACGGGAGCGGCGCGGTGAAGCCGCCCATCGGCAGCCACGCCGTGGACACCGCGTCCGGGCGGGTCGGGATCGTCATGGGGCACGAGGGGCCCTACATCCAGCTGAGGCCGTACGGCGGGGGCCGGGAGTGGGACGCCGAGCCCGGTGCCGTACGGCCGGCCACCCCCGCCGAGCGGATCAGCGCGGAGACGGCGTACGCGAACGCCCGCAGTCGTGGCGAGCTGCTCTAGGGGGTGCGGACCGCACTGCGCACGTTTCTGCCCGCGATGGAGGATCTGCGCGGGCGCCACCCGGAGTGGTTCAGAATGGTCCCATGAGTCTGTTCCGCGACGACGGCATCGTGCTGCGCACCCAGAAGCTGGGTGAGGCGGACCGGATCATCACCCTGCTCACGCGGAGTCATGGGCGGGTGCGGGCCGTGGCCCGGGGGGTGCGGCGGACGAAGTCGAAGTTCGGGGCCCGGCTGGAACCCTTCTCCCACGTCGACGTGCAGTTCTTCGCGCGGGGAAGCGAGCTGGTCGGGCGCGGACTGCCGTTGTGCACGCAGAGTGAGACCATCGCTCCCTACGGCGGTGGGATCGTCACCGACTACGCCCGGTACACCGCCGGAACAGCCATGCTGGAGACCGCCGAGCGGTTCACCGATCATGAGGGCGAGCCGGCCGTGCAGCAGTATCTGCTGCTGGTGGGCGCCCTGCGGACGCTCGCCCGGGGGGAGCATGCCCCGCATCTCGTGCTCGACGCCTTTCTGCTGCGCTCCCTCGCGGTCAACGGGTATGCCCCGAGTTTCACCGACTGCGCGAAGTGCGGCATGCCCGGGCCGAACCGGTTCTTCTCCGTGGCCTCCGGCGGCTCCGTCTGCGTCGACTGCCGGGTGCCCGGCAGTGTCGTACCGTCGCCGGAGACCCTGGTGCTCCTCGGGGCGCTGCTTACGGGAGACTGGGAGACGGCGGACGCGTGCGAGGCCCGGTACGTCCGCGAGGGCAGCGGGCTGGTGTCCGCCTATCTGCACTGGCATCTGGAGCGCGGGCTGCGCTCGCTCAGGTATGTGGAAAAGACGTAGAGGGAGACGAGAAGCACATGGTCGTACGCGGGATCCTGGGGCGCCAGCGGCGTGAGTACAAGGCGCCGGAGCCGCATCCGTCCGGTGCGCGTGCGCCCAAGCTCCCCGGCGAGCTGGTGCCCAACCACGTGGCCATCGTCATGGACGGCAACGGACGGTGGGCGAAGGAGCGGGGGCTGCCGCGGACCGAGGGGCACAAGGTCGGGGCCGAGCGGGTGCTCGATGTCCTCCAGGGGTCCATCGAGATCGGTGTGCGCAACATCTCCCTGTACGCCTTCTCCACCGAGAACTGGAAGCGGTCGCCCGACGAGGTCCGCTTCCTGATGAACTTCAACCGCGACTTCATCCGCAAGACCCGCGACCAGCTCGACGAACTCGGGATCCGGGTGCGCTGGGTGGGGCGTATGCCCAAGCTGTGGAAGTCGGTCGCCAAGGAGCTGCAGATCGCCCAGGAGCAGACCAAGGGCAATGATCTGCTCACCCTGTACTTCTGCATGAACTACGGCGGGCGGGCCGAGATCGCCGACGCGGCGAAGGCGCTGGCCGAGGACGTGAAGGCGGGGCGGCTGGACCCGGGGAAGGTCAACGAGAAGACCCTCCAGAAGTACCTGTACTACCCGGACATGCCGGACGTGGACCTCTTCCTGCGGCCGAGCGGCGAGCAGCGCACCTCCAACTACCTTCTGTGGCAGAGCGCGTACGCCGAGATGGTCTTCCAGGACGTGCTGTGGCCCGACTTCGACCGCCGTGACCTGTGGCGGGCCTGTGTCGAATTCGCCTCCCGCGACCGGCGGTTCGGCGGCGCCGTGCCGAACGAGGAACTCCTCGCCATGGAGGCCGCCATGAAGGGCGAGTCCACCTCGTAGCCACCGGCGGTTCATCCGGGGCGCCGAGGATGCGGGACTCATGAGACCTCTCACGCCTGTCCTCGCGCTCGGCGCCCTGCTGCTCACCGCGCTGCCCGCGCACGCCGTGGACGAGGGTCCCGCGCACCGCGACAGCTACGGCACCAAAGCCCCGTACGAGCCTCGGCAGAGCGCGCACACCCATCAGCGGCCCCCGGCCGGCTACACCGCCGTCTTCACCGAGAACGTCTCCCGGCACGGCTCCCGTGCGGCGACGGACGGTGCGGACGGCGACCTGGTCCTCGCCCTGTGGGACAGGGCGCAGGAGCAGGCTCAACTCACCCCGAGAGGTGAGGAGTTCGGGCCGCGTGTGCGGGCGCTGATGGCCGCCATGGAGAAGACCGGGTACGGCAACCTCAGCGGGCGCGGGCGACAGGAGATGCGGGACACGGCGACGCGCATGGAGCGCCGGCTGCCCGCCCTGTTCACGCGGATCGCCGACGAGGGCGAGAAGATCGACGTGGTCAGCTCCGGGCAGGGGCGGGCCGTGGACAGCGCGGGGGAGTTCACCGGGGCGCTCGCGGCGGCCGACCCCGCGCTGAAGCCGCTGATCGGGGCGACCCGTACGGACAAGGATCTGCTGTACTTCCACAAGGCGGCGGGCGGGGCCGCCTACCGCGACTACCTCGCGAACGACCAGCGCCTCAAGGACACCCTGAACGCGATCACCGACCAGCCCAGGACGCACGAGGCCGCGCGCAGTGTCCTGCGGCGGATCTTCAAGGACGCCTTCGTCGACCGGATCACCGACCAGGTCGGCGCCGCGCGGGCCGTCTACGACCTGTACGCCATCGCGCCGGCGATGAGCGAGGAGAGCCCCGACCCGGACGGCGACGGCTGGGGCATGGACCGCTACATCTCCCGCTCGGACGCGTCCTGGTTCGGCTACCTCTCCGACGCCGAGGACTTCTACGAGAAGGGTCCCGGTTTCTCCGACAGCGACATCACGTACAGGATGGCAAACGTTCTGCTCGACGACTTCTTCCAGCAGGCCGAGGCCAAGCGCGCCGGCACCAGCGACCTCGGCGCCGAGCTGCGTTTCACCCACGCCGAGGAGATCATTCCGCTGGCCGCGCTGATGGGGCTGCCGGGCAGCACGAAGCCGGCGACGCCGGGGGAGACGTACACGTACGCCGGCAATCCCTGGCGGGGGGCGTCGGTGGCTCCGCTGGGCGCGAACATCCAGTGGGACGTCTTCAGGAAGGGCGACCAGTACCTCGTCCGCATGCTCTACAACGAGAAGGAGACGGCGTTCAGGACGGGGTGCCGTCCGGTCGAGAAGGGGAGCACCTTCTACAACCTGGACGAACTGGAGCGCTGCTTCGGGCGGGGCTGAGCCGAGCGGCCGAGGGGCGCGGAGCTGTCTCGGCAGCGGTCCGCGCCCACACGGTCTCAACCGGCGGCGCACTCCGCACATGTGCCGAAGATCTCCACCGTGTGCGCCACGTTGACGTAACCGTGTTCCGCCGCGATGGCCTCGGCCCATTTCTCCACCGCCGGACCCTCCACCTCGACCGCCTTGCCGCAGGCACGGCACACGAGGTGGTGATGGTGCTCACCGCTGCTGCAGCGGCGGTAGACGGACTCGCCGTCGGACGTGCGCAGGACGTCGACCTCGCCGGCCTCCGCGAGGGACTGCAGCGTGCGGTAGACGGTGGTGAGCCCGACCGAGTCGCCCTTGTGCTTGAGCATGTCGTGCAGTTCCTGCGCGCTGCGGAACTCCTCGACCTCGTCCAGGGCCGCCGCCACGGCTGCACGCTGGCGGGTCGCGCGGCCCTTCACGGGCGGTCCAGCGGTCGTCACCGTTGTCTCCTCACGTCTCGCTTGTGCCCGGGCGGCCATTGTGCCAGCCCGGACAGTCGGCGGTCAGACGCCGATCTCGTCCGCGGCCCCTCTCGTGGCCGGAATCGTGCACTCCGCCGGGTCCCCGGCGGGGTGTGCGGCGGCGGCCGCGCGGGCGCGTCGGCGGGCCAGCGGGGTGGCCAGGGCCGTGAGCGCGACGAACGCGGCGATGGTCAGCAGGACGATCGTCGCGCCGGGCGGGACGTCCTGGTAGTACGAGGTGACCGTGCCGCTGATCGACACGGTGATGCCGAGGGCCACGGCGATCACGAAGGTCGCCGCGAAGCTGCGGGTGAGCTGCTGTGCGGCGGCGACCGGTACGACCATGAGCGCGGAGACCAGGATCAGGCCGACGACCCGCATGGCGACGGTCACCGTGACGGCCGCCGTGACGGCGGTGAGCAGGTTCAGGGCGCGCACCGGCAGCCCGGTGACCCGCGCGAACTCCTCGTCCTGACTGACCGCGAACAGCTGGCGGCGCAGGCCGAGGGTGACCGCCACCACGAAGGCCGCCAGCACCATGATCGCCGTTACGTCCGACGGGGACACCGTCGACAGGGAGCCGAACAGGTACGACGTCAGGTTGGCGTTGGAACCGCCCGGTGCGAGGTTGACGAACATCACGCCGCCGGCCATGCCGCCGTAGAAGAGCATCGCGAGGGCGATGTCGCCGCGTGTCTTGCCGTACCAGCGGATCAGTTCCATCAGCACCGAGCCGAGCGCGGAGACGGCTGTCGCCATCCACACCGGTGAGGCGTGCAGCAGGAAGCCGAGGCCGACGCCGGTCATCGCCACGTGCCCGATGCCGTCGCCCATCAGGGGCTGGCGGCGCTGGACGAGGTAGATGCCGATCGCGGGCGCGGTGATGCCGACCAGGACGGCGGCGATGAGCGCCCGCTGCATGAAGGCGTAGTTCAGGAGGTCCATCAGCTCAGCAGTCCCGTGCGGATCGGTTCGGCGCCCGCTGGTGCGTGCGGGTGTACGTGGTCGTGGCCGGGCAGCGCGTGCTGGCCCAGGGCCTTCGGGGGCGGGCCGTCGTGCAGCACGCAGCCGTCGCGGAGTACGACCGCCCGGTCGATCAGGGGCTCCAGCGGCCCGAGTTCGTGCAGGACCAGCAGAACCGTCGTACCGGCGGCCACCTGCTCCTGGAGGGTCCGGGCGAGCACCTCCTGGCTGGCCAGGTCCACGCCCGCCATCGGCTCGTCCATGATCAGCAGCTCCGGCTCGGCGACGAGCGCGCGGGCGATCAGCACCCGCTGGTGCTGGCCGCCGGACAGGGCGTTCACCGAGTCCTTGGCGCGGTCCGCCATGCCGACCAGCTCCAGGGCCCGGTGCACGGCCGCCCGGTCGGTCTTGCGGAAGACGCCGAAGCGGGTGCGCGAGAGGCGGCCGGAGGAGACGATCTCGGTAACCGTCGCCGGGACGCCGCCTGCGGCTGTCGTGCGCTGCGGCACGTAGCCCACGCGCGCCCAGTCGCGGAAGGAGCGGCGCGGGGTGCCGAACAGCTCGATCGTGCCGCCGCTGACCGGGACCTGGCCGATGATCGTGCGGACCGCCGTGGACTTGCCGGAGCCGTTGGCGCCGAGCAGCGCGACGACCTCCCCGCGGCCGACGGTGAGGTCGATGCCGCGCAGCACAGGACGTGCGCCGAGTTCGGCGGTGACCCCGCGCAGGGCTATGACGGGCTCTCCCATGATCCTGCCCTCCCTGTCGGTCACTTGGCGCCCAGTGCCTGCTGGAGCGCTGTGAGGTTGGCCTGCTGGACGGCGAAGTAGTCCTTGCCGCGGGACTTGGCCGTGATGCCCTCGATCGGATCCAGGACGTCCGTCTTCAGGCCGGCGTCGTTCGCGACGGTCTTCGCGGTTCTGTCGCTGACGAGCGTCTCGTAGAAGACGGTGGAGACGCCGTCGGCCTCGGCCAGCGTCTCCAGGTCCTTGATCCGGGCGGCGCTGGGCTCCGACTCGGGGTCGAGGCCGTTGATGGCCTCCTCGGTCAGGCCGTAGCGCTCGGCGAGATAGCCGAAGGCGGCGTGGGTGGTGACGAAGACCTTGGTCCTCGTGTGCGCCAGTCCGTCCTTGAACTGCTTGTCCAGGCCGTTCAGCTGCTCGACCAGGGCCGCGGTGTTCTTCCTGTAGTCGGCGGCGTGCCGGGGGTCGGCCTTCTCGAAGGCCTTGCCGACACCCTCGGCGACCTGGGCGTAGCGCACCGGGTCGAGCCAGATGTGCGGGTCCTTGCCCGTCGACTCCCCGTTCTGGTGGGTGTCGTGCGCGGCCGCACGGCCGCCGACCTCGTTGCCGTGGTCCTCCAGCGTGGTCAGGGAGGCCGCGTCGATCTTCGTCTTGACCGGGGACTGGGCCACCGCGTCGTCGACGGAGGGCTGGAGGTGCTTCAGATACAGGACCGCGTCGGAGTTCTCCAGTCCCGCGATCTGCCGGGGGCTGAGCTCCAGGTCGTGCGGTTCCTGGCCGGGAGTGGTCAGACTGGTGACGTGGACGTGGTCCCCGCCGATGCGCTCGGCGAGGAAGGCCATGGGATAGAAGGACGCTACGACGTCGAACTTGCCGGTGTTCGCCGCTTCCGCCGTGCCCCCGGAACAGGCGGTGAGGGTGCCGAGGCCGAGGGCGGTCACGGCGGTGATCGCGGCGGCGGGTATGAGGCGTCGTCGTACGTTCATGACAGTCATTTTCAACAAATATGGAAACCGTTGTCAACAAGCCCTGTCCGGGCTGCTTGGAAGGGGGGCCGATTTGGCCGTGGGGGAGCCCGCGCCGGTAACCTGAATCATTCGCTGGAAGCATCTCGCTTCAACGCCCGTCGTCGTAATGAAGAGAGCACCGTGGCCGCCGACAAGATCGACACCATCGTCAGCCTGAGCAAGCGCCGTGGCTTCGTTTTCCCGTGCAGTGAGATCTACGGCGGACAGCGTGCCGCCTGGGACTACGGACCGCTGGGTGTCGAGCTCAAGGAGAACATCAAGCGCCAGTGGTGGCGCTACATGGTGACGTCGCGCGAGGACGTGGTCGGTATCGACTCGTCCGTCATCCTGGCCTCCGAGGTCTGGGTCGCGTCCGGCCACGTCGCCACCTTCACGGACCCGCTGACCGAGTGCACCGCGTGTCACAAGCGGTTCCGTGCCGACCACCTGGAAGAGGCGTACGAGGAGAAGAAGGGCCACGCCCCGGCCAACGGCCTCGCCGACATCAACTGCCCGAACTGCGGCAACAAGGGCCAGTTCACCGAGCCCAAGCAGTTCTCGGGTCTGCTGTCGACGCACCTCGGCCCGACCCAGGACTCCGGCTCGGTCGCGTACCTGCGCCCCGAGACCGCCCAGGGCATCTTCACCAACTTCGCCCAGGTGCAGACCACCTCGCGCCGCAAGCCGCCGTTCGGCATCGCCCAGATGGGCAAGTCGTTCCGCAACGAGATCACGCCGGGCAACTTCATCTTCCGCACCCGTGAGTTCGAGCAGATGGAGATGGAGTTCTTCGTCAAGCCGGGCGAGGACGAGCAGTGGCACGAGTACTGGATGGAGCAGCGCTGGAACTGGTACACCGGCCTGGGTCTGCGCACTGAGAACATGCGCTGGTACGAGCACCCGAAGGAGAAGCTCTCCCACTACTCCAAGCGCACCGCCGACATCGAGTACCGCTTCCAGTTCGGCGGCAGCGAGTGGGGCGAGCTGGAGGGTGTCGCCAACCGGACCGACTACGACCTCGGCGCCCACTCCAAGGCCTCCGGCCAGGACCTCTCCTACTTCGACCAGGAGGCCGGCGAGCGCTGGACGCCGTACGTCATCGAGCCCGCGGCGGGTGTCGGCCGGACCATGCTGGCCTTCCTGCTCGACGCCTACGTCGAGGACGAGGCGCCGAACGCCAAGGGCAAGATGGAGAAGCGCACGGTGCTGCGCCTCGACCACCGCCTGGCCCCGGTGAAGGTCGCGGTGCTGCCGCTGTCCCGCAACCCGGAGCTGTCCCCGAAGGCCAAGGGCCTCGCCCAGGCGCTGCGCCAGAACTGGAACATCGAGTTCGACGACGCCGGTGCGATCGGCCGCCGTTACCGCCGCCAGGACGAGATCGGTACGCCGTACTGCGTGACCGTCGACTTCGACACGCTGGAGGACAACGCCGTCACGGTGCGCGAGCGGGACTCGATGAAGCAGGAGCGTGTGTCGCTGGACCAGATCGAGGGCTACCTGGCCGGCCGTCTGCTGGGCTGCTGACGCCCACCGCCGGTGCCCGTCCAGGGGGCTCCGCCCCCTGGACCCGCGGTCTGCGCCCACCCTCCAGCCGACGCTGTCGGCTGGAGGGTGGGCGTTCTGCTCACAGATCCAGGTCCACGTACAGCGCGGCGTGGTCCGATGCCTCGTCGGTCTTCGACTTCACGCTGTCGAAGTGGTTCGGGTGCGCGAAGATGCCCCGCGTCTCCAGGCCCACCTTCTGCACCTTCGACCACAGATCGGGCGGAAGCAGGATGTAGTCGAGCTTGTCCCGCTTCGAGTGGCAGGTGCCATGGGTGCCCGGGTCTCCCTGGTACGAGGGGTGGCTCATCACATCCCGCAGCGGGGGGTCGGCGCCCAGCAGCGCCTCGACCGGCTTGCTGTCCGGGAAGTCGTTGAGGTCTCCGGCGACCACGACGTTCGGGGTGCGCTTGAGCGCCGCCCGGTAGATCTCGGCGACCCGTTCCGCCTGGGCGAGGCGCAGCTCGGGGTCGTCGTTGAACTTGCTCTTGAGGTGGTTGCCGAGGATCACCAGGCTCTCCCCGTCGAGCTGGATCTCGTACTCCGGGCAGTCGCGGCTGAACAGCGGCTTCGTCGGGTCCGCCGGGTCCGGGTCGAAGAGGTGCGGCCGGACGGAAGTGATCGGAAGACGGCTGAGGATCCCGATGTCGATGCCCCGCGGGTCATTGCCGTCGATCAGCAGACCGAAGGGGTACGGCTGCCGGCCCAGGCCCAGGACGTGCTGGTTGAAGCGTTCCAGGGTGAGCCGGTCCTCGACCTCGGGCACCAGCAGAACGTCGGCGTCGACCTCTGTGACCACCCGCCCGGTGTTCTTCACCGCGACCATGTCCAGGTCGTCCTGCCCGAGTTCGGCCCAGCCGGCCCACGCGCCGCGGCCGCCGGCGCGGATCTGCAGCTCCGTGGGGTGGGACCCCGGCGCAGGCGTGTCGAAGAGCCCGCTGCTCTTCCCGGGGCGGTTCTGGTTGATGCGGATGAGCGGGGGGTTGTCGGGGTCGTTGCTGTAGGCCTGGTAGGTGAGGATGATGTCCGCGATCTCCTTCTTGTCCGGCTCGGTGTACGCCGGCTTGTCCAGGAGAGCGACCAACTTGTCGAAATCGTCGAGGACTTGCTTCCGCTGTGCCGCGTCGGAGAGACGGAAGACGGAGGGGCGGCGGAAGAGGTTCTCGGTGTTGAAGGTGGCGATACGAACGACCATGGCGGCCTCCTTCGGGCGGCGCGAGAACACCGCACGGTCGGCGGCAGGCGCCGCCGGAGTGACTGCTCGCCGACAACTTCGATTGTCCGGTGGGCGGCGAACCGTGTCCAACGGGGCGGATCCCGCCCGTACCGCCCGCTCATGGACGGCTTCCGCCGCTCGCCGATTGGTCCCGTGAACCGCTCGGTGTTTGGCCCTGTTTCCGGGGCCGCGCCGCCGTCAGGGTGACCCCATGAGCCTCGCCTTCCTCCTCACCACCCTCGTCGTCGTCGCCACCCCCGGCACCGGTGTCGTCTACACCCTCGCCGCCGCCCTCTCGCACGGCCGTCGCGCGAGTGTCGTCGCGGCGTTCGCCTGCGCGCTCGGGATCGTGCCCCATGTGCTGGCCACGGTCACCGGGCTCGCCGCGCTGCTGAACGCGAGTGCGACCGCCTTCCAATTCCTCAAGTACGCCGGTGTGGCCTACCTGATGTACATGGCGTGGGCGACGCTGCGGGACAAGGAGGCGATCGCCGTCGAGCAGGACGGCCCGCCCCGCTCCTCGGCGCAGGTGATCGTCCGGGGTGTGCTGGTCAATCTGCTCAACCCCAAACTGACGATCTTCTTCTTCGCCTTCCTGCCCCAGTTCGTGAACCCGGCCGAGCCGCACGCGCTCCCGCGCATGCTCGGCCTGAGCGGTGTCTTCATGCTGCTGACGTTTGTCGTCTTCGCCCTGTACGGCGTCCTCGCCGCCTCCGTGCGCAGCCGCCTCACCGCACGGCCGGGGGTCATGGTCTGGTTGCGGCGCAGCTTCGCCGGATCCTTCCTGGCCCTCGGCGCCAGGCTGGCCTTCACGGCCCGATGAGACGGCGCCGGAACCGGTGCGGATGACAGCTATGGAATGACAGATATTGAAATCTGTCAGCTGTCATGGCAAGGTGAAGGCATGACGATGCGAACCCGAACCCTCGGAACCACCGGACCCGAGGTCTCCGCCCTCGGTCTCGGCTGCATGGGCATGTCCGCGCTGTACGGCGACGCCGACCGCGCGGAGTCCGTCGCGACCATCCATGCCGCCCTGGAAGCAGGCGTCACCCTGCTGGACACCGGCGACTTCTACGCCATGGGGCACAACGAGATGCTGATCGGCGAGGCCCTGCGCACCGCCCCGGCCGCCCGTCGCGAACAGGCGCTGCTCAGCGTGAAGTTCGGCGCCCTGCGCGACCCGGAGGGCAACTGGGCCGGCTACGACGGCCGCCCGGCCGCCGTGAAGAACTTCGCCGCCTACTCCCTGCAGCGCCTCGGCGTCGACCACATCGATGTCTACCGGATCGCCCGTCTCGACCCGGACGTGCCGATCGAGGAGACCGTCGGCGCGATCGCCGAACTGATCGAGAAGGGATACGTCCGGCACGTCGGCCTGAGCGAGGTCGGCGCCGACACCCTCCGCCGGGCCGCCGCCACCGCCCCCGTGTCCGATCTGCAGATCGAGTACTCGCTGATCTCCCGCGGCATCGAGCGGGACATCCTGCCCGCCACCCGCGAGCTGGGCATCGGCATCACCGCGTACGGCGTGCTCTCGCGCGGCCTGATCTCCGGCCACTTCGCCCGCGACCGGCAGCTGGCCGCGAACGACTTCCGCGCCCACTCCCCCCGCTTCCAGGGCGAGAACCTCCAGCACAACCTGGACCTGGTCGAGGCCCTGCGCAAGATCGCCGAACGCAAGGGCGTCACCGTCGCGCAGATCGCCATCGCCTGGGTGATCTCCCAGGGCCTGCGGCAGGACACGACCATCGTGCCGCTGATCGGGGCCCGCACCCGCGAGCGGCTGACCGAGTCGCTGGGCGCGCTGGACGTCACCCTGGACGCGGCCGACCTGACGGCGATCGAGGAGGCCGTACCGGCGGACGCGGCGGCCGGCGACCGCTACCCGACCGCGCAGATGGCACACCTCGACAGCGAGCGCTGACCGGGATGCCGGGTACGGTCTGGAGCATGGCACCGACCAGCGAGACCCTGACCGCCGAGCGCATCCTCGAAGCGACCGAGGAGGTGCTGCGCCGCCACGGCCCGGCCAAGGCCACCGTGGTCGACGTGGCCCGCGCGCTCGGCGTCAGCCACGGCAGTGTGTACCGGCACTTCCGCACCAAGGCGGCGCTGCGCGAGGCGGTCACCAAGCGGTGGCTGGACCGGACGTCGCAGAAGCTCGCCGTCATCGTCGCCGGCGACGGCACCCCCGAGGAGCGGCTGCGGGCCTGGCTCACCGCCCTGTTCGAGGCCAAGCGGCACAAGGCGGGAGACGACCCCGAACTCTTCGCCACCTACACGGTGCTGACCGACGAGAACGGCACCGCGGTCGGCGAGCACATCGCCGACCTGACCGCGCAGCTGGCCCGGATCATCGCGGCAGGTGCCGCGTCGGGCGCCTTCCCGGTACCCGACCCCGCCGCCGCGGCGCGGGCCGTCTTCCAGGCCACCGGCCGTTTCCACGACCCCTGTTACGCCCGGGAGTGGACCGCCCCCGGCGTCGACGAGGAGTTCATGGCCGTCGTGGACCTGCTGATACGGGGACTCAGCTCACCTTCACGGTGACGGCGGGCGAGTAGACGTGCCCGGCCGCGATCCGCAGATGCTCGGTGCCCTTGGTGTTGAGCCGGGCGAGGAGCGCGTACGAGCTGCCCTTCCCGACCTTCGCGGTCGACTTCATATTCGTCCACGTGCCGTTCTTCTCGTGCTGGAGGGCCAGCGGGGTGCCGGTCTTCAGGCCCTTGGTGCGTCCGGTGAGCCTCACCAACTGCCCGGTCTTCACCGCGGTCTTGTTGACGCTGATGGTGATCGAGGCCGTACCGGCGGCCGGGCTGGGCGGGGCACTGGGGGCGCCCGGGGCGCCGCCGGCGGCGAAGGCTGCGGCCGTCCCACCGGAGAGCAGCGCCACGGAGAGAAGACCGGTGCCGAGCGCACGGCCGAAGCGGTGGCGGAGTACCCAGGTCATGGTCGTCTCCTGTCTCGATGAACCTTTCCCAGGCTGAACCGGCTCCGCGAAGGCGGCCACTCGGGCGGATGACGGCGCAGGTCAGGGCCGGATTTCCCACGGCCGGGCGCTCGTCCTCACGGCTGCCGGGCCGCTCGTCCTCACGGCTGCCGGGCCGCCGCCGGATCCACTGTCGCCTGATGGGCCTCGGCCAGATGCTCCGCCGCCTTCAGCCACGGCAGGAACTGGGCGCCCCTGCGCCAGCCGCACGTGTCACATCTGATCGTGCGCTGCACTCCCGTGCGCTGGACCCGGACGACATGCTCCCGGCCGTGCCCGTCCCATCTGCTGACCTTGCTCGTGCTGTTGCCCTGCGGCATCACGCCTCACGCCTCCTCGCATCCGGCACCCCCGACCGGAACAGGAGTGTGCAGCAAGACGAACATCAACAGGGGGAGCTTCCCGCGCAGTTGTCCGAGCCGTGGCCTCGGCTCAGCCGACCTCACGGGGCAGGCGCAGGCTGAGCAGGCCGGTCAGTGCTGTCCCGGCCAGCTGCACCAGCAGCGTGGTGACCAGCGCGTCACGCATGCCCATGCTCGCCGAGAGGGTGAGGAACAGGGTGCCGAGGGTGGCCACGCCGAGGGCCAGCGCGGACTGCTGGGTGGTGACCATCACACCGCTGCCGACGCCCGCCCGGGCCGGCGGCACCTCCGACATCACGATCCGCAGCACGTTGGGCAGTTGGAGTGCCTGTCCGGCGCCGGCCACGGCCGCGCCCGGCAGCAGCGAGCCGACGCCCAGATGCGGCCAGTCACGCCAGGCGGCCAGCACGATCAGCAGGATGCCCACGCCCTGCACCACGGATCCGGCGGTGACGACGCGGCTGCCGTAGCGGGCGATCAGCCGGGGTCCGGCCAGGGAGACGAACAGGAACGCCACGGCCATCGGCGCGAGGGCCAGGCCGGCCGGCACCGGCCCGAGCCGGGCGCCCTGCTGCAACGCCAGCGCGATCACGAACATGAACCCGCTGAAGCCGATGGAGAACGGCACCATCAGCACCAGACCGCGCCGCAGTGACGCCAGCGCGAGCAGGCTCGGCGGCACCAGCGGGGTCCGGCCCGCCCGGTCGGCCCGCCGCTCCACGGCCCAGAACGCGCCGGCGGCGAACGGGAACACGGCCAGCGACAGCCACGTCCACAGCGGCCAGCCTGCCGCACGGCCCTCGGTGAGCGGCGCCAGCAGCGTCAGCAGGGACACCGCGAGCAGGACCGTGCCGGGACCGTCGACGGGTTCGGGGTGCTGCGAGCGGGTCTCGGGCACGACGCGCACGGCGAGGACGAGACCGAGCACGACCACGGGCACGTTGACGAGGAACACCGACCGCCAGCCGGTCCCGGCGACATCGGCGGCGACGAGCACCCCGCCGAGTATCTGCCCCGCGACCATGGACAGTCCGGCCGTGGCGCCGTACAGGCTCATGGCCTTCGCGCGGCGTGCGCCGTGCGTGGTGGCCTGGATGGTGGCGAGCACCTGCGGCAGCATCGCGGCGGCCGAGGCGCCCTGCGCGACCCGGGCCGCGACCAGGCTCCAGGCGTCGGGGGCCAGCCCGCAGGCCAGCGAGGTCAGCCCGAACGCGCCCATGCCGCCGAGGAACAGCCGGCGCCGCCCGAACAGGTCCCCGAGCCGCCCGCCGAGCACCAGCAGCACGGCGTAGGCGACGCCGTACCCGGCCACGACCAGCTCCAGCACGGCCTCGCCCGCGGCGAGATCGGCACCGATGGTCGGCAGGGCGACGTTGACGATGAAGAAGTCGACCAGCGGCAGCGCCGCGGCCAGCAGAACGGTGAACAGCCCGAGCCCGCCGAGTGCGGGAGGTGCGGCCGTCGCGGAAACGGCCCGGGTGGTGACGGTTTCACTCATGCCGTCCAGCCTGCGTCACCGCCCAGACGGGTACCAGAGTGTCCTGATCCTGGTAGAAGAACTACCCGGCAACAGGATGCGGGGCGTCCCGATCCTGGTGGAAGAATTGCCTGGCGACAGGTTGGGGATGCGGGCACCCTGGATCCATGACGACGACCGCCACGGCCCGGGAGACCACCGCACAGCCGACCCGGGGCTCGGAGATCCGGCGGCACGAGCTGGCCGCGTTCCTCCGCAGCCGCCGCGAGCGCATCGCCCCCGAGCAGGTGGGTCTGCCGCGCGGCGCCCGGCGCCGCACCCCCGGCCTGCGCCGGGAGGAGGTCGCGCACCTCTCCGCGGTCGGCGTCACCTGGTACACCTGGCTCGAACAGGCCCGTGACATCCAGGTCTCGGTGCAGGTCCTGGACGCCCTGGCCCGCACCCTGATGCTGGATGCCAGCGAGCGCGCCCACCTCTTCCAGCTGGCCGGCGCCACCGATCCGACCCCCGCGGCGAGTTGCCCGAGCGTCACCCCGGCGCTGCGCGAGATGCTGCGGCAGCTGGAGCCGGTCCCGGCCTGCATCCAGAACAGCCGGTACGACATCCTCGCCTACAACCGCACGTACGGCCGCCTCCTGTGCGACCTGGACGCGCTGCCGGCGCAGGACCGCAACTGCATGCTCCTCGTCCACGCGAACAAGGAGTGGCAGGAGTCGGTCGTCCACCTGGAGGAGACCCGGCGCCTGATGGCCGCCCGGCTGCGCGCGTCCATGGCCGGCCACCTCGGCGAGCCGGCCTGGAAGTTGCTTCTGAAGCGGTTGGAGGAGTTCCCCGAGTTCCGTGAGAACTGGGAGCGTTACGAGGTGGTCGGCAGCCGCCACAAGACGAAGGTGTTCCGCAACTCCCACGTGGGACGTCTCAGGCTGGCGCACACGGACCTGTGGCTGGGCCCGGAGCAGGGCGCCCGTATGGTGACGTACACCCCCGCCGACGAGGAGACCCGCGAGCGGCTGGAGAGGCTGTACGACATCGCCCTCGGCACCGCCCGCTGACACCGCCTGCCCGGCAGGCCGACCGCCGCCGGGCGCGTCAGGGCGCTCCGACCGGCTGGCGGATCTCCGTCGACTCCAGTTCCTCGGCGGTGCGTTGGGCGGTGCGGTGGGCCCAGCGGCCGCTGGTGAGAAGGCCGAGGAGGAGGACGGCCAGGCCGCAGGCGGTGAGGATCCACCAGCCGGGGCGGGCCGCCGAGACGAAGGCCTGCTTCATGGGCGACGAGCCGATGCCGGAGGCCAGGACCGCGCCGACCACCGCGACGCCGAGGGTCTGGCCCAGCTGCCGGCTCGTGGAGGCGACCGCGGCGGCGACCCCGGCCTGGGCGCGCGGCATGCCGGAGACGGCCGTGTTGGTGATCGGGGCGTTCACGAAGCCGAAGCCGATGCCGAACAGGACGTAGCCGATGAGGAGGGCGGCGTTGGACGTCTCCGCCTCGAAGGCGGCGAAGAGGACGCCGCTCGCCGTCATCGCCGTGCCGGCGATCAGCAGGGGCAGGCGAGGGCCTCGGCTGCCCACCAGGCGGCCGGACAAGGGCGCGCACAGGAACGTCGGCGCGGCCATCGGCAGCATCCACAGGCCCGCGTTCAGGGCGTTCAGACCCCGGACGTTCTGCAGATAGAGCGTGGACAGGAAGAGGAAGCCGCCGAGCGCGGCGAACGCGCCGACCGCGATCACCGTGGCGCCGCTGAACGGAGCCGAGCGGAAGAAGCGCAGGTCGATGAGGGGTTCGGCGCGGCGGGGCTCGTACCACAGGAGGCCGAGCAGGGCCGCGACGGCGATGGCGAAGAAGGGGGCCACGGCGGCCGCGCCCGAGTCCGGCGCCTGGATGATCGCGTACGTCAGCGAGCCGAACAGGGCGATGACCAGGAGCTGGCCGACCGGATCGGGGCGGCGGGCCTTCGGCGCGCGGGACTCCGGGACGAAGCGGAGGGTCAGCAGGAGGGCCGCCAGGCCGACCGGGAGGTTGACCCAGAAGATCGCGCGCCAGCCGACCGACTGCACGAGGAGGCCGCCCACCAGCGGGCCCGCCGCCATCGAGATGCCGACCACCGCGCCCCACACGCCGATCGCCCGGGCCCGCTCCCGGGCGTCGGTGAACGTGTTGGTGATGATCGACATGGCGACCGGGTTGAGCATCGAGCCGCCGATCGCCTGCACCATGCGGAACACCACCAGCAGGGTCAGGTTCGGCGCGAGCGAGCACAGCAGGGAGCCGACGGAGAAGACCACCAGGCCGGCCATGAAGACCCGCTTGCGGCCGATGCGGTCGGCCGTGGAGCCCGCGAGCATCAGGAGCGAGGCGAGCACCAGCGTGTAGGCGTCGATCGTCCACTGCAGGCCGGAGGTGGTGGCGTGCAGATCGCGCTGCATGGACGGCAGCGCCACGTTGAGCGCGGTGACGTCCAGGCTCACGATCAGCAGGCTCATACAGCAGATCGCGAGCACGAGCAGACGGCGGCGGTGGGTCAACTCGGGCATGGATGCAATCGTACGCCTACTTCGATAGTGCGTCTAACTAATAGTGTGCCTAATTGATGTGCACTACACGATCATCGTGGTGGTCCCGGCAGCGGCTATCCCGGTACCCGGGGCAGCCGCAGGCCGAGCCACCCCAGCCCCAGCAAGCCCGCCGCCTGCACCGCCAGCACCACCGCCAGGGCCCGACGCATGCCGAGACCGGGGACGAGGGACAGGAACAGCGAACCGAGCGTCGCCACCCCGACCGCCAGGCACGACTGCTGCAGCGTGGCCGCGAGCCCACTGCCCGCGCCCGCCAGCCGGGCCGGGATCGCCGCCAGCAGGATCCGGTAGTAAAGGGGCAGTTGCAGACCCTGGCCCAGCCCGCACAGCACCAGACCGGGAGAGAGAGCGAGCGGGCTCAGCTGCGGCCAGGGACCCAGCAGCGCCGTCGCCGTCACCGTCACCAGCCCCGCGATGTGCACCGCCGCCGCCAGCGTCACCGCCCGCCCGCCGAACCGCCGTACGGCACGCGGCGCCACCATCGACGCGGCGAACTGCGCCACCCCCATCGGCACCAGCGTGAGCCCGGCCCGCAGGGGTCCGTACCCGAGGCCCTGCTGCAGGGTCACCGCGCTCGTGAACATCCAGCCGGCGAAGCCCACGAACACCGGCAGACCCAGCAGCAGGCCCCGGCGGACCTCCGGGGCGGTGAGCAGGGACGGCGGCAGCAACGGGCTTGCGCCGGCCCGCTCGCCCTGCCGCTCCACGCCGTAGAACCCCGCCGCGAGCAGCGGCGCCGCGCACAGCAGCAGCACCGACCACAGCGGCCAGCCCGCCGCCCGGCCCTCGGTCAGCGGCAGCAGCAGCGCGATCAGCGCGGCCCCCAGCAGCGCCGTACCTGCGAGATCACCGCGCGCGGGCCGCTCGGCCCGGCTGTCCGGCACCGACCGCAGCGCACAGACCAGGGCGGCGACGGCCACCGGCACGTTCACCAGGAACACCGCACGCCAGCCGGTGCCCGCCGGATCCGCGGCGACCAGCAGCCCGCCCAGCACCTGCCCGAGCACGACGGACACCCCGCCGACCGAGCCGTACAGGGCGACCGCCCGGGCCCGCCGCTCACCGGACGTCGTCGCGTGGATGGTGGCCAGCACCTGCGGCAGCAGCGCCGCCGACGCGGCACCCTGCGCGGCCCGAGCCGCCACCAGCCACCCTGCGTCCGGTGCGAGTCCGCAGGCCAGCGAGGTCAGCCCGAAGGCAGCCACGCCCCAGAGGAACAGCCGCCGGCGGCCGTAGGTGTCGCCGAGCCGGCCGCCGAGGACGAGCAGTACGGCGTACGCCACCGCGTATCCGGCCACCACCATCTCCAGCGTGGCCGGCGGAGCGTGCAGATCGTGCTCGATCGCCGGCAGGGCGACGTTGACGATGAAGAAGTCGATCATCGGCAGCGCGGTCCCGAGAAGGAGCGTGAGCAGGCCGAGGGCCGTGAGGCCGCGGGGCGGGGCCGCCGTCCGTACAGAGGTCGTCGTCGTGGTCACGCCCCGACTCTCCGGCAGCTCCCAGCCGGGTACCAGGCGGTGGTCATCCAGGTATCCGCACCAACTGGAATCCCCGTACGACGGGACGGCACCCTTGGTTCATGACCATCGCAGCGCCGGAACACCGCACCGAGCAGCCCAGGGCGCAGCACATCCGGCGCCGGGAACTGGCCGCCTTCCTGCGCAGCCGCCGTGAGCGCATCACCCCGGAGCAGGTCGGCCTGCCGCGCGGCCCGCGCCGGCGCACCCCCGGCCTGCGCCGCGAGGAGGTCGCCCAGCTCTCCGCCGTCGGTGTCACCTGGTACACCTGGATCGAACAGGCCCGCGCCACCCATGTCTCCGCACAGGTCCTGGACGCCGTCGCCCGCGCCCTGCTCATGGACCCCACCGAGCGTGCCCACCTCTTCGCCCTCGCCGGGACCGCGGACCCGCGCATCGACCCCGAGTGCCCGGTCGTCTCCACCTCCGCGCGCAAGGTCGTCGAACGGCTCGCGCCCTACCCCGCCTCCCTGCAGAACGCCCGCTACGACGTCCTCGCCGCCAACCGCCCCTTCGCCCAGCTCTTCGGCGACCTCACCGAGCTGCCGGTGGCCGACCGGAACTGTCTGTGGCTGCTGACCACCAGCGAGCGCTGGAAGCGGGACTTCCTCGACCGGGACGAGATGCTGCGCGACCTGATCGCCAAGTACCGGGTGGCCATGGCCGAGCATGTCGCCGAGCCCGTGTGGAAGGAGCACCGGGACCGGCTGCTGGCGGCCTCCGAGGAGTTCCGTGCGCTGTGGGAACGGCACGAGGTCGCGCCGTTGTCCCCGCACGTCAAGCGGTACCGGCACCCGGTGGTCGGCCTGGTCCGCCTGGAGCACCGCACCATGTGGCTGGCCCCGCAGTCACCGGCCCACCGGGTGGTCGCGTACATCCCCGCCGACGAGGAGACAGAGGAGCGGCTGGAGCGGCTGGCGGAGCTGGCGGACGGGTGAGGGACAATGGGGGCTCGCCCCTGTGCCGTACATCCGTCCCGGAGCCCTGACGATGACCCACCCGCTCTCCATCGGCCCGCACGCCGTCGCACCGCCCGTCGTGCTCGCACCCATGGCGGGGATCACCAACGCGCCCTTCCGCACCCTGTGCAGGGAGTTCTCCGGCGGCAAGGGCCTGTTCGTGAGCGAGATGATCACGACCCGGGCGCTGGTCGAGCGCAACGAGAAGACCATGCAGCTGATCAGGTTCGACGCGAGCGAGCAGCCGCGCTCGATCCAGCTGTACGGCGTCGACCCGGCGACCGTCGGCAAGGCCGTCCGCATGATCGCGGAGGAGGACCTGGCCGACCACATCGACCTGAACTTCGGCTGCCCGGTCCCGAAGGTCACCAGGAAGGGCGGCGGCTCGGCCCTCCCGTACAAGCGGAACCTGCTGCGGGCGATCCTCAGGGAGGCCGTGAGCGGTGCCGGTGACCTCCCCGTCACCATGAAGATGCGCAAGGGCATCGACGACGATCACATCACCTACCTCGACGCCGGCCGCATCGCCGTCGAGGAGGGCGTCACGGCGATCGCCCTGCACGGCCGCACCGCCGCCCAGCACTACGGCGGCACCGCCGACTGGGACGCCATCGCCCGCCTGAAGGAGCACGTGCCGGAGATCCCGGTGCTCGGCAACGGCGACATCTGGTCGGCCGAGGACGCGCTGCGGATGGTGCGGGAGACGGGCTGCGACGGGGTGGTCGTCGGGCGCGGATGCCTGGGGCGGCCGTGGCTGTTCGCGGACCTCGTGGCGGCCTTCGAGGGGCGTACGTCCTTCGCCCGCCCGGCCCTGCGCGAGGTGGCCGACGTCATGGTCCGGCACGCCACCCTCCTCGGCGAGTGGATCGGCGACGAGTCCAAGGGTGTCGTCGACTTCCGCAAGCACGTCGCCTGGTACCTGAAGGGTTTCGCGGTCGGCTCGGAGATGCGCAAGCGGCTCGCCATCACCTCTTCGCTGGAGGAACTGCGGGCGGGTCTTGACGAGCTGGACCTGGACCAGCCGTGGCCGTCCGGCGCGGACGGGCCCCGCGGCCGTACGTCCGGCAACAACCGGGTGGTGCTGCCGGACGGCTGGCTGAAGGATCCGTACGACTGCGCGGGCGTGAGCGAGGACGCGGAGCTGGACACTTCCGGCGGCTGATCAGCCCTTCTTCGGGTGCGGTGTCGAGCCGTACGCCGTCAGGAAGCGGTCCCGGAAGGCACTCATCTTCCACACGGGCGCGTCGTGGGCGGGACGCAGACCGTCCGTCCACCCCCAACTCGCGACCTTGTCGAGGACCTTCGGGTCCTTGGCGACGATCGCGACCGGCACGTCACGGCTGGCGTGGTTGCCGCTGACGCGGGCGATCGGCTGGTGGTCACCGAGGAAGACCAGCACGGTGTCCTTGTTGCCGTAGCGCTCCAGCCACTGGGTCAGCGCGGTCACCGAGTACTGGATCGACTTGCCGTACTCCTGGCGGGACCTGGTGGTGTCGGCGATGACGTCCTCCGGCTTGTTGCCCGCCGCCTGGATGCCCTTGAAGACCGAGCCGTCGCCCAGCTGGTCCCAGCCGACCATGCGCGGGATCGGCGCCCACGGCTGGTGGCTGGAGGTGAGGATGAGCAGGGACATCCGCGCCTTGCCGGCGGCGGGCCTCTTGCTGTGCACCCGCTCCTGGTACTGCTGCAGCGCGTACTGGTCGGGCATGGTCGACCAGCTGAACTTCGGTCCCTTGTAGCCGAGTTCGAAGGCGTTGTAGACCTTGTCCAGGCCGTACCACTTCTGCTCCGGCCATGCCTTCTGCACGCCCGGCATGACCCCGACCGTGTCGAAGTCACCGGTCTTCTTGAACGCCTCGGTGAGGCTGAGGTGGTCGCTGGCCATGACCGTGCGGTAGCGCTGCTGGTTGCTGATCCACAGGCCCGACATGGTGGTGGAATGGCCGAGCCAGCTGCTGCCGCCGTAGGTCGCCGAGGTCAGCCAGCCGCTCTTGGCGTGGAAACCGGCCTTGGCCAGCGCCTTGGTCCGGGCGTCGAGCGTGCTGTCCACACCGGGCGCCATGATCGGGTCCTCGATCGCACTGCGGCCGTAGCTCTCGATGAACGTGAAGATCATGTCCTTGCCGCGCAGATCGGGGACCAGCTGGCTGCCCGGGGTGTTCCCGAACGCGTCCACCTTGGCGACCTTCCGGAACTCCGCCTCGTCCTTGAGCGTGGCCGAGACCAGGTGGGCCTGGGCCTTCAGCGCGGTGGCGGTGTTGTCGGAGGCGAGCGGTACGCCGGCGATCTGGAGGCCGAGGGAGGAGCAGGTGATCCAGACGACCCCGGCGATCAGCGTGCCGCGGGTCGCGATGCCGGTGTGCCGGGCGAGCAGGTTGCCCAGCCGCACCATGGACAGCGCCAGCAGCACGAAGAGCAGCAGGACGGTGGCGATCACACCGGCCACGGCGGCCAAGGTCTCCGTACGGCCGAGCGAGTCCTCCAGATACGACTCCGCGTCGCCGAACAGGCTCCAGTCCAGAACGACGTTGAAGCCGCGGCCGAGGTATTGCTTGAAGCCCATGTCGAGTGCGTTCAGCACGGTCATCGCTGCCAGCGCGACCCCGGACACGGCCGCCAGCACCACCCGCGGTCGCCGCGGCAGCGCGATCATCACAGCCGCCCCGATCACGGCCTCCGCCGGTATCCGCAGGAACTGCGAAGGCTCCAGCAGCACCATGGAGTTCGGCATCACCAGCGCGGCGACGACGAGGGCCGCGGCGAGTGCGGTGACGGTGACGGACAGTGCCCGGGAGGCCGTCTGATGCTCCTCCCGCCAGCGCCGCACCCACACCGAACAGGCGGCCCAGGGGCGCGGGAAGCTACGGCGCGGGCCGGGTAGGGGGGCGGCGGGCCGTTCCGGCTCGGCCTCTTCGGCTTCTGCCACCGCTGATTCGCGCGTGCTCATGTCCTGGGACAACCCGGCGTCCTTCCCTGCGAGACCCGATCTGCAGTCCCGTACGGTCACCCGTCGGCCCCTGTTCAGGGCACTGAGCAAACACCGGGCAAATACAGTTCCCGCGCTACACCCCACCCACCGCCGTCAACAGCGCAAGCGGCGCCGCAGCCGACCGGCTCTCCCGCACACACGCATGCGGATACGGCACCGGCTCCGGATGCGTGTCCCGGCCGTACCCGGCCAGCACCTCCGGCAACCGGTACCCCGCCACCGCCGCCGCATCCACCAGCGCATGCGCCACCGCCCGAGCCTCGTCATGCAACCCGTACCGCGCAAGCCCCAACGTGATCAGCGCGTTGTCGTGGGGCCACACGGAGCCCCGGTGATAGGACAGCGGATGGTACGCCGCCTGCCCCGCGGCCAGCGTCCGCACCCCCCACCCGGAGAAGAAGTCCGGCTCCAGCAGCCGCCGGCCCACCACCTCGCCGTACTCCTTGTCCAGCAGCCCGGACCACAGCAGATGCCCGGCGTCGGACGCCAGCGCGTCGATCTGGTGGCCCTCACCGTCCAGTGCGAGCGCCGGGAAGGAGTGCTGCTCCATCCAGAAGTCCCGCTGGAAACGGTCCCTCAGATCGGCCGCCGCCTGCTCCAGCAGGGCCGCGTACGTCTCGTCGCCCCACGCCGTGCGCGCCAGCCACGCCGTGCGGCGCAGCGCGTCGTACGCGTACCCCTGCGCGCCCGCCGCCATCACCGCGCCGGTGGGCCGGGTGCCGTCGGCGCAGCAGATCGCGCCGGGGGAGTCCTTCCAGTTCTGGTTGGCGAGGCCGCCCTCGTCGGCGCGGTAGACCAGGTAACCGCGTGAGGTCAGGCCGCCGTGGTCGAGCATCCAGGCGACGGCGGCACGCGCGTGCCGTTCCAGGCGGCGGGCCAGATCCGCGTCTCCCGTCCGTTCGGCGTACGCGCCGAGCAGGACCAGGAACAGCGGGGTCGCGTCGACCGAGCCGTAGTACCGCCCGAACGGCACCTGCCCGAAGTGGGCCAGCTCGCCGTGCCGTACCTCGTGGACGATCTTGCCGGGCTGGGTGACGGGGGACAGGCCGGTGCCGGTCGCCTGGGTCGCGGCGAGCGCGGGGAGCGTGGCGGCGGCCAGCTCCGGGCGGTACGGCAGCGCGAACAGGGAGGTGAGCAGGGCGTCCCGGCCGAGGAGGGCGAGGAACCAGGGGGCGCCGCCGGACGGTACGCGCAGTTCCTCGCCGTCCGGTCCGGTGGCCGGTACCTGGAGCGCGGCCAGGTCGGCGAGGCCTCGCGCGCAGGCCTCCGCCAGTTCCGGCCAGCCGGTCGGGAAGGCCACGCCCTCCACGAACTCGGCCTCGGCAGCAGCAAGTTGGTCCAGCACGGAGACCGGGTCGCGGGGCACGCGCAGGGCGCGCTTCTCGCCGTGCGGGCGGGCGATGACCCGCAGCACCAGCTCGGTCGTGCCGTGCGGCGCAAGGTCCAGGGTCCACACCAGACGGCGGGCGCCGGTGCCGGTCTCCTCCACGGCGTCGGGGGCGGGGTCGGCCGTGATGGTCGTACACGACCGCCATTCGGCGCGGCGGTAGGTGAACTCGATGCCGTCGTCGAGGACTTCGCGGGAGCGTACGGCGCCGGCCTTGGCGTACGTGCGGTGGTCGGAGCGGAGTTCGAACTGGTCGGTGAAGTCGGCGTCGGCGGTGATGGCGAGGCGGACCGTCGTCGGCACCGGGCGGTTGCTGGTCACCCGGAGCGATTCCACGAACGAGCTGTCGCCCACGGCCTGGTGCCGGAAGAGCGTGTGCGCGGGAGGCTCCTGCCGGCCGCCGCGCGGGACCAGCACACAGCGGGCCGCGTCGGCGTCGGCGACCGGGGTGAGCACGTCGGGTACGGCGCCGTCGACGGTGAGCTGCCAGCGGCTGAGGTGCCGGGCGTCCCGTACGAACAAGCCGTCCGGGGAGCCGCTGCCCCGGACACCGCTGATGTCGCCCCGGTCGCCCACGGCGGCGAACGTCGCCCCGCGCACGAGCAGATGATGCCGGTCCGTCATCCCCGGTCGCCTCCTTCGTCACTTTTGTCGAACGTGCCGGTGGCCGCCTCGGTCACGCCCTCGCGGGCGCCCTTGAGAAGCTCTTGGTGCAGCTCGTGCTGCAGGTCGAGGGCGAGTGCGGCGGTCCAGCCGAAACCGGTCGCGCCGCAGGCCTCGCCGGTGCGGGGGTCGACGTACTCCGCGAAACCGGTGGTTTCGGCGAGGTGCAGCACGGCGGCGCGCAGTGCGTCGGCCCGCTCCCGCTCGCCGTGCACGCGCAGGCCACGCTCCAGCAGCCAGCTGGTGTTGAACCAGGCAGGCCCGCGCCAGTACCGGTGCGGGTCGAAGGCCTCGCCGAGGAGGTCGTAGCTGGGGACGAGCCGGGTGCGGTCGCCGAGCCCGAAGTGCGGCCCGCACAGGGTACGGACGAGCGCGGCGACGATCTCGCGCGGCAGGCCGGGGAGAACGAGCGGCACCAGACCGGAGACACTCCGCTCGCGGATCAGCCCGAAGGCGCCCGCTTCGCGGACCGGTCCGGGGCTGTGAGTGTGCGGGGCCGGTCCGGAGCCCCGTGCTTGCCAGGCCGGTCCGCGGTCGTCGCCCGATCCGGCTGCTGCCCGGGTCCCGCTCCCGCTCCCGCCCCGCGCCGGGGCGCGCAGGTCCCGGCTCAGGAACATGCCGGCCGCCGGGTCCCACAGCCGCTCCACCAGCGCCGCCGTCAGCCGTTCGGCGCGTGCGTGCCGCGCGGTGCCGGCCGCGCCCAGCTCCTCGGCGATCCGGGCCAGCGCATGCTCGGAGGCGATGAGCAGGGCGTTGAAGGCGGGGTCCTCGACCGCGAACTCCCCGCCGTCGCCATGTCCCCCGCCCGGCCCGTCCCGGTACCCGGCGTCCCGGTAGTCGGCGGCCAGCCGCACATACCGTCCGTAGTCCAGATCCGTCGGCCGGTCCTCGGGCGCGCCGTGGTCGAGGTCGGCGCGCCGGAAGGAGCGGGCCGGGGCGGGCGTGATCCGGGCGAGCGGGGCGTCCCAGCAGGGGCTGTTGTCCATGCCCTGCTCCCACGGGTGGACGACCGACACCAGCCCCGCGCCGCCCAGGTCCCGCCGGTGCAGCAGATAGCGGTGCCAGGCGGCGAGCTGCGGGTGGATCCGGGCCAGGAAGCCGCGCGCCCGGGACAGGCCGGGGTCGGCGCGGTGCACCAGCCAGGCCGCCAGCGCGTGCACCGGTGGCTGCACGATGCCCGACGTCTGTACGGTGCGCGGGGCGCCGGCCGTGCGACCGGCGGTGACGGAGCGCCAGAAGTCGGGGCTGGGGAAGTAGGCGTCGAGCGGTACGGAGGGGTTGAACACGATGTGCGGGACGCGCCCGTCGGCCCACTGGGCGGCCAGCAGCGTCTCCAGCTCGGTCTGGGCCCGCAGCGGTGAGAGGTGCCGGAGCCCGATCGCGATGAATGCGCTGTCCCACGACCACTGGTGCGGATACAGGCTGCGGGAGGGGACCGTCGAGCGGCCCGTCCAGTTCGCGTCGAGCACCCGGGCCGCCGCGGCATGCAGCGAGGTGCGCGGGGCCGGGGGGTCGTATGCGCTCTCGTACTCGGTGGGACGGGCGGTGAGCTGCGTGCTGCGATCCACTCGGGGCTCCCCGAAGACGAAGACACCCGGCCGGCGGACCGGGTTCTGTGGCAACGACCGTAGAGTTACGTCTATTTAACACGCAAAACTCACTATGTAATGCAGTCTTGGGAAACACAAGGGGGTGCGCATGACCGGACGTCCGGGACGGACCGTCAGAGCCGGCGGCCAGGCCGGCGCAGGAGAGCTGCTCGAACTGGTGCGCAGCGGACGGGCGGTGACGCGCGGTGCGCTCCAGCAGGCGACCGGGCTGTCCCGCGCGACCGTCGGCCAGCGCCTGGACCGGCTGTTCCGGGCCGGCTGGCTGCGCGAGGGCGCCGGCGGCCCGGTCGACTCGCCGCTCGGCGGCCGCCCCTCCATCACCCTGGAGTTCGACGGCTCCCATGCCGTCGTCCTCGCCGGCGACCTGGACACCCGGCACGCCCGCGCGGCCGTCCTCACGCTGACCGGTGAGATCCTCGCCGAGCACTCGGGGACCCTCGTCGTCGAGGACGGGCCGGAGGCCGTGCTCGGCGAACTCGGCCAGTGGTTCGCCGAGTTGCTGGAGAAGGCCGGGCGCCCGGCGGCGGAGGTCTGCGGCATGGGGCTCGCCGTTCCCGGCCCGGTGGACAGCGCGACCGGCCGGGTGGTGCAGCCGCCGATGATGCCGGGCTGGGACGGCTACGACATACGGGGCCGCCTCTCCCGCGCCTTCACCGAGCACACCGGCGCCGGCCCGGTCCCGGTCCTCGTGGACAACGACGCCAATCTGATGGCCTACGGCGAACAGCGCGCCGGTCACCCCGACTGCGCGGCCTTCGTCCTGGTCAAGGTGTCCACGGGCATCGGCGCCGGGGTGGTCGTGGACGGCGCGATCTACCGGGGGGTCGACGGCGGCGCGGGCGACATCGGGCACATCCGGGTCGGCACGGACGCGCTGTGCCGCTGCGGTTCGTACGGCTGTCTCGCCGCCGTCGCGAGCGGGGGCGCCGTCGCCCGGCGGCTGGCGGAGAGCGGGGTGCCGGCCGCTTCCGGCGCGGACGTGCGGGACCTGCTGGCCGCCGGCCATCCGGGGGCGGCGGCGCTGGCCCGGGAGGCGGGCCGGCAGGTGGGGGACGTCCTGGCCACCGTCGTCACCCTGCTGAACCCGGGCGTGCTGATGATCGCGGGCGATCTGGCCGGAACCCCCTTCCTCACCGGTGTGCGGGAGCTGCTGTACCAGCGGGCGCTGCCGCGCTCCACGGCCCACCTGCACGTCGTCACCTCCCGGCTGGGGGAGCGGGCCGCGCTCATCGGAGCGGGGGCGCTGGTCGTGGAACACCTCTACGCGCCGGATCGGGCCGAGGAGCGGCTGCTGGCGCTGGGCGTGTGACGTCGGTGTTTTCGTCCCGTTCCGGCGTCCGCATGGTGAAATCCGGCGTGCTGTGGCAGCGTGATTCTCGCCACCCTTGATAAGGGTTGCGCTCAGATGAGCGGATCTTGAGCGACTGCACTTCTCCAAGGGGTGGCACTGGGTGCCACCCCTTGATCGTTCATCGATCGAAATCAGACGTGGCGAGGCCCGCTCATCTGAGCGGAAATCTCGCGCTTTGAAGGTGAATGCGTTCAACAAGTGAAAACATGCGCCTCTCTCGGCTTGCCAAGCTTTGACTTTCGATCCGCTGGCGGACGAGTGGTTACAGGCGTATGACGCGCAAGTGGACGTACCCATGTGCCTTCGATCTGGGTATGTTCCTGGCCGTCAGGGCAGCCACCGCGGCCTCAAGGAGTCGAGACCCGTGTCGGAAAACAAAGAACCCCACGTAGTGAAGTTCGTTTACGACTTCACCGAGGGCAACAAGGACCTCAAGGACCTCCTCGGCGGCAAGGGTGCCAACCTCGCCGAGATGACCAACCTCGGTCTGCCGGTCCCTCCCGGCTTCACCATCACCACCGAGGCCTGCAAGGTCTACCTGGAGAGCGGTGCGGAGCCCGCGGCACTGCGTGACGAGGTGAGTGCGCACCTCGACGCCCTCGAGTCCCGCATGGGCAAGAAGCTCGGCCAGCCCGACAACCCCCTGCTGGTCTCGGTCCGCTCGGGCGCCAAGTTCTCCATGCCCGGCATGATGGACACGGTCCTGAACATCGGCCTCTCCGACAAGTCGGTGCAGGGCCTGGCCAAGCAGGCCGGCGACGACCGCTTCGCCTGGGACTCCTACCGCCGCCTGATCCAGATGTTCGGCAAGACCGTCCTCGGCGTCGACGGCGACCTCTTCGAGGAAGCCCTCGACAAGGCGAAGGAGGCCAAGAAGGTCACGGTCGACACCGATCTGGAGGCGGCCGACCTCAAGAAGCTGGTCACCACCTTCAAGAAGATCGTCAAGAAGGAGGCCGGCCGGGACTTCCCGCAGGACCCGCGCGAGCAGATGGACCTCGCCATCAAGGCGGTGTTCGACTCGTGGAACGGCGACCGGGCCAAGCTCTACCGTCGCCAGGAGCGCATCCCGCACGACCTCGGTACGGCCGTCAACGTCTGCTCGATGGTCTTCGGCAACCTGGGTCCCGACTCCGGCACGGGCGTCGCCTTCACCCGTGACCCCGCCTCCGGCCACCAGGGCGTCTACGGCGACTACCTGCAGAACGCCCAGGGCGAGGACGTGGTCGCGGGCATCCGCAACACCGTCCCGCTCGCGGAGCTGGAGTCGATCGACAAGAAGTCGTACGACCAGCTCATGCAGATCATGGAGACCCTGGAGAACCACTACAAGGATCTCTGCGACATCGAGTTCACCATCGAGCGCGGACAGCTGTGGATGCTCCAGACCCGTGTGGGCAAGCGCACCGCGGGCGCGGCCTTCCGCATCGCGACCCAGCTGGTCGACCAGGGTCTCATCGACGAGACGGAAGCCCTCCAGCGCGTCACCGGCGCCCAGCTGGCGCAGCTGATGTTCCCGCGCTTCGACGAGCAGGCGAAGGTCGACAAGGTGGCGCGCGGCATCGCCGCATCGCCCGGCGCCGCGGTGGGCAGGGCCGTCTTCGACTCCTACACGGCCGTGAAGTGGTCCCGCTCGGGCGAGAAGGTCATCCTGGTCCGCCGCGAGACGAACCCGGACGACCTCGACGGCATGATCGCGGCGGAAGGCATTCTGACGAGCCGCGGCGGCAAGACGTCCCACGCGGCCGTCGTGGCCCGGGGCATGGGCAAGACCTGCGTCTGCGGCGCGGAGGAGCTGGAGGTCGACACCAAGCGCCGCCGGATGACGGTGCCGGGTGGTCACGTCGTCGAGGAGGGCGACGTGATCTCGATCGACGGCTCTTCGGGCAAGGTCTACCTGGGCGAGGTCCCGGTGGTGCCGTCCCCGGTGGTGGAGTACTTCGAGGGCCGGATGCACCCGGGCGCGGACGACGCGGACGAGCTGGTCGAGGCGGTCCACCGCATGATGGCCTTCGCCGACCGCAAGCGCCGCCTGCGGGTGCGCGCCAACGCCGACAACGCGGAGGACGCCCTGCGCGCCCGCCGCTTCGGCGCCCAGGGCATCGGCCTGTGCCGCACGGAGCACATGTTCCTCGGGGACCGCCGCGAGCTGGTCGAGCGCCTGATCCTGGCGGACACGGAAGGGGAGCGCGAGGAGTCCCTGAAGGCCCTTCTGCCCCTGCAGAAGACCGACTTCGTGGAGCTCTTCGAGGCGATGGACGGCCTGCCGGTCACCATCCGTCTGCTGGACCCCCCGCTGCACGAGTTCCTCCCCGACATCACGGAGCTCTCGGTCCGTGTGGCCCTGGCCGAGTCCCGCCAGGAGCCGCACGAGAACGACCTGCGCCTGCTCCAGGCGGTGCACCGCCTGCACGAGCAGAACCCGATGCTGGGTCTGCGCGGTGTACGTCTCGGTCTGGTCATCCCCGGCCTGTTCACGATGCAGGTCCGGGCGATCGCGGAGGCGGCGGCGGAACGCAAGGCGGCGAAGGGCGACCCGCGCGCGGAGATCATGATTCCGCTCGTCGGCACGGTCCAGGAGCTGGAGATCGTCCGCGAGGAGGCCGACAAGGTCATCGCGGAGGTCGAGGCCGCGACGGGCACGCAGCTCAAGCTCGCCATCGGCACGATGATCGAACTCCCGCGGGCGGCCCTGACGGCCGGCCAGATCGCCGAGGCGGCGGAGTTCTTCTCCTTCGGCACGAACGACCTGACCCAGACGGTGTGGGGCTTCTCCCGCGACGACGTCGAGGCCTCGTTCTTCACGGCGTACCTGGAGAAGGGCATCTTCGGCGTCTCCCCCTTCGAGACGATCGACAAGGACGGCGTCGGCTCCCTGGTGAAGGCGGCGGCGGAGGCGGGCCGACGTACCCGTCCCGACCTGAAGCTCGGTGTCTGCGGCGAGCACGGCGGTGACCCCGAGTCCGTCCACTTCTTCCACGAGGTGGGCCTGGACTACGTCTCCTGCTCCCCGTTCCGCATCCCGGTCGCCCGCCTGGAAGCGGGGCGCGCCGCCACGCAGTCGGCGGGCAGCGACCACCGCTAGGCCCTCCGGGCCATGTGACCCCGGAGCCGCCGCTGGTCCCCGACCCTCACCGATCGGCGGCGGCTCCGGCGCACGAAAGAGGAGAGGCGGCACCCTGTGCGGGGGGTGCCGCCTCTCCGGTGTTCATGGCCTCGGTGCCCTCACCGCGAGGGCGTGGCGAGTTCGGCCAGGACTCGGGCCGCCGGTGCCGGGTCGACCAGCCACTTGAGGTGGCTGCTGGTGAGTGTGTGTACGTCGTAGGGGTTGTCCGGCGTCAGGGCGTTGCCCTCGCGGATCATCCGGTCCTGCATGGGAAGCGGCAGGCTGGTGTCCTCGGTCAGCCGGATGTACGACTTGGGGATCCGCCCCCAGGTGTCGGCCTGTGCCCGGTCGTCGGGTGTGCCGACGTCGAGGTTCTCGTCGGGCTGGAAGGTGTTGAGGACAACCATGAACTCGTCGTCCGTGCCGTCGGCGAGGAAGGCCGCCTTGAAGGCCGCGAGGACGCCGGGGTCGGCGGTGCGGAAGTTGGCGCGCAGAAGCCCGAGTTCGGCCGGGTTCCCGACCATCGCCGAGGCCAGCCCCGTGGCGTCGACCGTGGCCATCTCGGGCTCGGCGTAGTAGGCGCTGACATCGAGGTCGACGGGGCACCAGGCGGAGACATAGACGATGCGGTCGATCAGGTCGGGCCGCTGGTTGGCCGCGACGGTGGCCGTCATGCCGCCGCGGCTGTGGGAGACGAGGACGACGGGCCCGTTCCGCTTGGCCCGCTCCAGTATCCCGATGAGGTGCGCGGCGTTGTCGGCGAGTGTGACGCCCTTGATGGCCCCGGGCGCGGTGGCCAGCCCCCCAAGGTCCTGCGGCGCCTGATAGGCGCGCGGGTACGTCGCGGCGAATCCGTGCCCTGGCAGGTCGACGGCGACCGAGCGGTGTCCGAGGAGGCCGAGTTCGGCTTGGAGCGGCGCGAACGAGAAGGAATTCGCGAATGCTCCGTGGACCAGTACGAACGTCGGTTGCATCTGTCTGCTCACTTCGTCGGGGAACGAGTCGTCGTCGCGCGGCGCACCGTCCCCGCCGCGGAGGCCTCTTTTGCAGGGCGAGCGCCGGCGGTCACGCGCGGAGTCATGAGGGCGGCGTCCGGACAGCTGCCCGCCGTCCGGTGGTTCACAGTACTCAGTGAAAGATCATCCGCACTACCCGGACGAGTCCTTCCGCTTGTGCAGGCCGCCGCCCTAACCCCTTTCCGACAGGAGGCCGTTCAGCAGGGCGCGGAGGCCGGGGGCGTACGTGTCCTCGGCGGTGAGCGGGGCCCAGCGGCCGGCGACCTCGGCGAGGCGGGGGAGTTCGGCCGGGTCGAGGCCGGCGAAGACGCGCTCGCGGTAGGTGGGACGGTCGTCGGTCGCGCGCCGGCGGGCCGCCGCCGCGCGGACCACGATCTCCCCGGCGGTGTAGTACCAGATCGTCCGGTAGCCGTGCACGGCCTGCTCCAGGGGCAGTCCGCAGTCCGTCAGGCCGTCCACGATCTGCTCCACGAACCACAGCGCGGACGTCGACATCAGGTCGTCCGCCGTCAGCACCTCCACGACCCAGGGGCAGGCGGCCAGCACCTCGTGGATCGCGGTCGCGGCGGCGATGACGCGTTCGCGCGGGTCGGTGGGGGGAGCGGGCGGTCGGCGCAGGTGCTGTGCGGCGTAGTCGTCCAGGAGCAGGAGGAGCAGCTCCTCCTTGTCGCGGACGTGGTGGTAGAGCGCCATGGGCGTGCTGCCGATCTCGGAGGCGAGCCTGCGCATGGTCAGCCGGTCCACGCCGTCCTCCGTCACGATGCGGAGCGCCGTCCGGATGATCTCCGCACGGGAGATACGGGCAGGTCGGCCGGTGGTCTTGCGGGGTGCAGGCGATTGCGGCATGGCCTCCATCATGCCCTCGTCATCCCCGCGGGATCGACAACGAGGACCTGACCGCGCTAGTTTTCTTACATGTATAGAAACTTACGAGGCAGTCCCGCGGCCGTACTCGCCGCCGCCGCCGTGGCCCAGTTCGTCGTCGCTCTCGACATGGCCGTGGTCAATGTCGCGCTCCCCGCCATCCGGTCCTCCCTCGGCTTCGCCCCGCTCGATCTGTCCTGGGTCGTGCATGTGTACGCGCTCACCTTCGGTGGGTTTCTGCTGCTCGGCGGCCGGGCCTGTGATCTGTACGGCCCGCGCCGGCTGTTCGTGGCGGGGCTGGTCGGCTTCGGTGTCTGCTCGCTCGCCGGCGGACTCGCCCAGGAGCCCTGGCAGTTGGTCGCCGCCCGCGCGGGGCAGGGCGTGGGGGCCGCCGCCACCGCGCCCGCCGCGCTGGCCCTGCTGACCACCACCTTCACGGACGGCCCCCGACGCGTCCGCGCCCTCGGTGTGTGGAGCGGGATGAACGCCGTGGGCGGCGCGCTCGGTGTGCTCGCGGGCGGGGTGCTCACCGAGTACGCGGGCTGGCGCTGGGTGATGCTGATCAATCTGCCCATCGTGGCGACGGCGCTCGCGCTGGTCCACGTGGCCGTACCGACCGAGCCGGGACCGGTGCGGCACGAGCGGCCGGATCTGCTGGGTGCGCTGCTCGCGACCGGCGGTATCGGGCTGCTGGTGTTCGGTGTCGTACGGACCGATGTCCAAGGGTGGTCGTCGGCCCGGACGTCGGCGACTCTCGGCGCCGCCGCCGTCCTGCTGGCCGCGTTCGTCTTCGTCGAATCCCGGGCGGCGGCCCCGCTGTTGCGGCTCGGGCTGCTGCGCAGCCGCTGGGTCGTCGGTGCCAATCTGCTGGTGTTCCTCGCCGCGGCCGGGCAGTTCACCGCCTTCTACTTCGTCTCCCTGTACCTCCAGCAGGTCCTGGGCCTCGGCGCGGCCGCGACCGGTGCCGCGTTCCTGCCGTTCTGCGCGGGCTCGGTGGCGGCCACCGTCGCCGCGACCCGCATCGCCGCGACCCGCTCGCCCCGTACCGCGCTGGTGCCGGGCGCGCTGCTCGCCGCAGCAGGCATGGCCTGGTACTCCTTGATCAGCCCGCACGGCGGCTTTCTCACCGACGTGCTCGGGCCGTCCCTGCTCACCAGCGTCGGCATCGGCCTGCTGTTCGCGCCGGCGGCCGCCGCGGCGACGACCGGCGTCCGGTCCGGCGAGGCCGGAATGGCCTCCGGACTGTTCAACAGCGCACGCCAGCTCGGTGGTTGCATCGGCCTGGCCGTCCTGGCCACGGTCGCCGCACACCGCACGGGCACGGCCACCGGTCCCGGCGCGCTCAACGACGGCTACGCCTTCGGCCTGGCCGTCACCGCCGTTCTCTTCCTGCTCGCGGCGGCCGTGGCGATCTGCGTGCTGCCCCGCCGCCCGAGCCGGAGTCCCGGCACGAGTGCGAGCACCGGCAGGGGCACCGGTACGACGCCGAGTGCCGGTCCCAGTCCGCGTACACACATGGAAGGAACACCCTCATGACGATCTCCCCCGTCGACCTCTTCTCCTCGATGCTGGACTTCCGGCCCGACGGCGAGGTCCGTTCCGGCGCCCGGCGGATGACGGACGGCGGCCCCGGTGACTGGCAGGTCGCGGCCTTCCATGTGGAGACCGACGCCGATGTGCACGCCGATCACTGGGAGGTGCATCCCGACGCGGAGGAAGCCGTGTGCTGCCTGTCCGGCGGCGTGCGCCTGTATCTCCGTCCCGCCGTGGAGGGCGGCGCCGAGGAGATGGTGCGGCTGGGGTCGGGTACGGCCGTGATCGTGCCCCGTGGCCGCTGGCACCGCCTCGAACTGGACGCCCCGAGCGATCTGATGTCGATCACCCGCCGGCGTGGCTCACGTCTGGAGAACCGCACCGGTCCGGGCAACTGATCCGCACCGCCGGGAAGCGCGAGGGGCGGCCCCCGGTCCCGGTCGGCCGCCCCTTGGGCTGCTGAACCTCCTCGCTCAGAAGTTGCCCTGCGTGTTCACCGGGCCGACCTGGAAGACGCCGGAGCAGGTCTTCCAGGGGGCCGGGACCAGGACCGCCGTGTGCGAGGCCGGCGGGTAGATCCGCAGGTAGGTGCCGGTGCGCAGGCAGGGTCCGCCCACCGGGCCGTTGGTGGTGCGCGCGATCGCCGCGGCGGACTGGGCGGGGGCCAGCGTGACGGTGCCGTAGGGGCTGCCGCTGTGGGTGGCGGCCGGGCCGATCTGGTGATGCGCGGTGTCCAGGACGCTGACGCCCGGATAGCCGCGCAGGGAGCAGCCGGTCGTACTGGTGTTGGTGAACCGGATCGACCAGTACAGAGACCCCGCCGCGCCCTCCTTGTGGCCCATGGAGAGGTAGAGATCGCTCGTGGTGCAGGTCCGGACGGCGGTGGAGGCCCGGGGCGCCGCCGCGTGCGCCGGCGGGGTCGCGCTCCACGCGGCTCCCGCGGCCGTCAGTCCCAGGACGGCAGCGGCCAGCGCGCCGGCCGTGCCTCGCGCAGATGCAAACATGTCGTGTCCGCCTCCATCGGGCGAATCGGGTGGATGAAGCTCACTGTGTTGGATGCACTCCGGCTCGGAAAAGTTGTGCATCGCCGCCCGGGTGTTCCGTTCCGCTCCCGGCCGGGTATCCCATCCCCGCGTTCCCTGACACACGGCCGCAACCCCTCTTTCGTAATCGGCGCGCATGGTTGATCGTTGGGCCGTGCATCGATGGCGAGGACGACCGACGTCAGGGGGCACCGACGATGACGATCAGCCGCAGAGCACTGCTGGCCGCGGGAGCCGGGGCGGCAGGCGCCGGATTACTCGCCGGCTGCGGCTCCCACACCGGGCGTGAGGGCAAAGGCGCCGACGGGACGGAGCTGTCGCAGTGGTACCACCAGTACGGCGAGGCCGGCACCGAGCAGGCCGTCGAGCGGTACGCCGCCGCCTACAAGAAGGCACGGATCAAGGTGCAGTGGCGGCCCGGGAACTACGACCAGCAGACCGCCGCCGCCCTGCTCACCGACTCCGGACCGGACGTCTTCGAGGTGAACGGACCCACGCTCGACCAGATCCAGGGCGGCCAGGTCGTCGACCTCACCGACCTGATCGAGGGCGTGAAGGGCGACTTCAATCCGGCCGTGCTCACACCGAAGACCCACGAGGGGAGGGTCTGGGGCATTCCGCAGGTCATCGACATGCAGATGCTCTATTACCGCAAGAGCCTGCTGAAGGACGCCGGGGTCGAGCCGCCCGCCACGCTCGACGCCCTCGTGGACGCCGCCCGCAGACTCACCGGCAGCAAGGTCAAGGGGCTGTTCCTGGGCAACGACGGGGGAGCCGGTGTGCTCGGCGGCACACCCCTGTACGCCGCCGGGCTCCAGCTCGTCACCGAGGACGGCAGGCCCGGCTTCGACGACCCCGCCGCCGCCCGCACCCTCGGCAAGCTGCACCGGCTGTACGCCGACAAGTCCCTCCTCCTCGGCGCGCCCGCCGACTGGTCCGACCCCTCCGCCTTCATCCAGGGGCTGACCGCGATGCAGTGGTCCGGGCTGTGGGCGCTGCCGCAGGTGCAGAAGGAGCTGGGGGACGACTTCGGCATCCTGCCGTTCCCCGCGGACGGCAGCCACGGGAAGCCCGCCGTACCCGTCGGAGCCTACGGCGCCGCCGTCAGTGCGCGCGGCAGGCACCCGGAGGCCGCCAAGGAGTTCGTGAAGTGGCTGTGGGTCGAACGCACCGACCTCCAGGAGGACTTCGCGCTGTCCTACGGCTTTCACATCCCGGCACGGATCTCCCTCGCCAGGAAGGCGGCCAAGCTGCGGTCGGGCGCCGCCGCCGACGCCGTCCGCTTCACCACCGACCACGGCTACGCCCAGCCCCTGCTGTGGACGCCCGCTTCGCAGACCGCCTACCAGGACGCGCTCAGCCGGATCATCACGAGCGGGGCCGATCCGGCGAGTGAACTGCGGGCGGTCGTACGGAAGGTGACCGGCGAACTCGCCCGTGTGAAGAACGGGAAGAAGGCGAAGCAGACGTCGTGAGGCGCCGCAGAGCACTCTGGTTCTGGGTGTTCGTGGGGCCGTTCGCGCTCGGGCTCGCGCTGTTCACGTACGTGCCACTGCTGTGGAGCGTGGGCCTGAGCTTCTTCGATGCCCACAACACGGTCACGCCGACGCACTTCACCGGGCTGGACAACTACACGGCGATGCTGCGCGACGACGCGTTCGTCGGCAGTCTGAAGACCTTCCTGGTCTTCACCGCCTTCATCGTGCCGGTCACCTACGTGTGCGCGCTCTCCCTCGCCCTGATGGTGAACCGGCTGAAGCGCGCTCGTGCGTTCTTCCGGTCGGTGTTCTTCCTTCCGGCCGCGTGCAGTTACGTCGTCGCCGCGCTGGTGTGGAAGATGTCGATCTTCAACGGGGTGCGGTTCGGGCTGGCCAACACCGTGCTGGGACGGTTCGGCGGTGATCCCGTCGCCTGGCTGTCGACCACCGATCCGCCCTGGTACTGGCTGGTCGTCGTGTCCGTACGGCTGTGGCTGCAGGCCGGGTTCTACATGATTCTCTTCCTGGCCGGGCTGCAGCGGATCGATCCGGTGCTGTACGAAGCGGCCGCCGTGGACGGGGCCCGGCCGGGGTGGACCGTGCTGCGGCACATCACCCTGCCCCAGCTGCGGGCCACTTCGGTCGCGGTGGTGCTGCTGCTCGTCATCAACGCCTTCCAGGCCTTCGACGAGTTCTACAACCTGCTGTCCGATGCGAGGGGGTATCCGCCGTACGCCCGGCCGCCGCTCGTCTACCTCTACTACACCGCCCTCGGACAGGGGCAGAACCTCGGGCTCGGCAGCGCGGGCGCGGTGATCCTCGCGCTGGTCGTCGCCGTCGTCACCGTGGGGCAGGCGCGGTGGCTGAAACTGGGAAGGACGGACGCCGATGGATGACGCCCTGGTGCGGGCCGGGCGGGCGCTCAGGCTGGTGCTGCTCGTCGCGCTCGCGCTCGTCTTTCTGATCCCGTTCTATCTGCTGCTGCGCAACGGCCTGTCGAGCGAGCAGGACATCACCTCGCCCGAATGGACCTTCGTCCCGGCCGAGTTGAGGTGGGGGAACGTCCGGGAGCTGTTCGCCGACCCGTCCGTCCCCTTCGCCCGCTCCCTGCTCAACTCCGCGCTGATCGCCGTCGCGACGACGCTGGGCACCCTGTTCCTCGCGTCCCTCGCGGGCTACGGCCTCGCCCGCATCCCCTACCGGCACGCGAACAAGGTCTTCTACGGCATCCTCGGCACCCTGCTGGTCCCGGCCGCCGTCACCTTCGTACCGAGCTTTGTGCTGGTGTCGTCGCTGGGCTGGATCTCCACCCTGCGCGGACTGATCATCCCGACGCTGTTCCCGGCGTTCGCCTGCTTCGTCTTCCGGCAGTACTTCCTCGGTTTCCCACGGGAGCTGGAGGACGCGGCGCAGGTCGACGGGCTCGGGTACTGGCGCACGTACTGGCTGGTGGTCGTGCCGAACGCGCGGCCGGTGTTCGCGGCGGTGGGCACGATCGTCTTCCTCGGCGCGTGGAACTCCTTCCTGTGGCCGCTGGTGATCGGGCAGGACCGGAACGCCTGGACGGTCCAGGTGGCATTGTCGTCGTTCACGACGTCCCAGGTGATCCGGCTGCACGAGCTGTTCGTCGCGGCCGTCGTGTCGATCCTGCCGCTGCTGCTGGTGTTCCTGTGCTTCCAGCGGTGGATCGTGGCGGGGGTGGAGCGGTCGGGGATCGACTGAACCGGGTCAGGCCGTCGAGCCGCCGTCCACCACCAGGTCGGTGCCGACGACCGAAGCCGCGTCGTCAGAGGCCAGACAGAGCACGGCGGCGGCGACCTCCTCGACGGTGGAGACCCGGCCGAGCGGCACCTCGGCGCGCATCCGGGCGGCCCGGTCGGCCTCCGTCTCGCCGGGCTTGAAGGACATGTCCGAGGCGGTGGGGCCGGGGCTGACGGCGTTGATGCGCACACCGTCGGCGATGTGGTCCAGGGCGGCGCTGCGGCTGAGCACCGACACGGCCGCCTGGAGGGCGAGCAGCATGCCGGTGACGTTGATGTCGAGCATCGTCCGCCACTCCTCCTCGGCCAGCTCCGCCGCGGGCCGCCCGCGCCCGGTCATGACGCCACCGCCCCGGCCGGCCGGCGCGCTGCTCGATGAGCCGCGGCACGGCGAACAGCAGCGTGAAGTACGACGTGGACAGCAGCACGGTCATCAGGGCGGCCGTCCGGAACTGCGGGGTGCGCAGCACCGCGAGCGGTACGAAGCCTGCCGGCCGACGGCGTTCTCGTCGTCGGCTCGCCCCCCTCGGCGTCGGGGCAGGCGCGGCAGAGAGCGTCGTCTCGGCGCCGGTCACCAGCAGGCAGGCCAGGGTGACCGGCGTCCTCCGGGCGACTCCGCCACGCCCCCGGACCGCCGGGCCGTCCGGGCAGGAGGCCGAGCTGCCGCAGCTACAGCGCCCGTACCTCGTAGGCCGCCACCTGCACGGCCTCGTCGTCCAGGCACTGCCCGCTGATCAGGTCGAAGCGCTGCTTCAGCAGGGGCGAGGCCACGAACGGGCGGCCGGAGTGGGTGCCGGTCAGGCCGCGGGAGAGGACGGCCGCACCGGTGAAGGGGTCGCGGTTGTCGACGGCGTACAGCCGGTCGGTGCGGTCGCGGAAGAGGGCCACCTGGCGGCCGTCCGGCAGCAGCGCGGCCACCCCGCGGCCGGGGCTGAGCGCGCTCAGGTCGCAGGCCGTGAACCAGCCGTCGGCAAGCCGGAGCTGGACCTTCAGGTCGGTGGTCTCAAGAGCCAGGGTCATCGCTGGGCGCTTCCTTCCAGGACGTCGTCGGCGGGCCGCAGGCCGATGGACAGCAGCGGCAGGTCGGGCTTGATCTGGTCGCGCTCGGGGACGAAGGCGACGACCGGGTCCGGGGTGTCCGGGGCGTTCACGAAGGACACGAACCGGGCGAGCTTCTCAGGGTCGTTGATGGTCTCCGCCCACTCGTCGCGGTAGTGGGCGACGTGCGCCCGCATCAGCTGCTCCAGCTCGTCGCAGATGCCGAGCGAGTCGTGCACCACCACGTCCCGTACGTGGTCCAGGCCGCCGGGGATCCGCTCCAGCCAGGTGCTCGTGCGCTCCAGCCGGTCGGCGGTGCGGATGTAGAACATCAGGAACCGGTCGATGAGGCGGACGAGTTCGGCGTCGGACAGGTCCTGCGCGAGCAGGTCCGCGTGGCGCGGGGTGGCGCCGCCGTTGCCGCCGACGTACAGGTTCCAGCCGTTGGAGGTGGCGATGACCCCGAAGTCCTTCGACTGGGCCTCGGCGCACTCGCGGGCGCATCCGGAGACGGCGGACTTGAGCTTGTGCGGCGACCTCAGGCCCCGGTAGCGCAGCTCCAGGTCGATCGCCATCCTGACGGAGTCCTGGACGCCGTAGCGGCACCAGGTGGAGCCCACACAGGACTTCACCGTGCGCAGCGCCTTGCCGTAGGCGTGCCCCGACTCGAAGCCGGCGTCCACCAGCCGCGCCCAGATCAGCGGCAGTTGCTCGACCCGCGCGCCGAACATGTCGATCCGCTGGCCGCCGGTGATCTTCGTGTAGAGGCCGAAGTCCCGGGCGATCTCGCCGATCACGATCAGCTTCTCGGGCGCGATCTCACCGCCGGGGATGCGCGGCACGACCGAGTACGAGCCGTTCTTCTGCAGGTTGGCCAGGAAGTGGTCGTTGGTGTCCTGCAGGGCGGCCTGCTCGCCGTCGAGGACATAGCCGCTCGCGCCGATCGCCGGGGCGAGGGAGGCGATGATCGAGCCGACGGCCGGCTTGCAGATCTCGCAGCCGTCGCCGCCCCGGGCACCCTCACGGCCATGGCGGTCCAGCAGCTCCCGGTACGACGTGATGCGCAGGGCGAGGACGATCTCGTACAGCTCCTCGCGGGTCTGGGCGAAGCAGCCGCACAGGCCCTTGTCCACCTCGATGCCGGACGCCTCCAGCTCGGCGTCGACCAGCTGGCCCAGCACCTTCACACAGGAGCCGCAGCCGGTACCGGCCTTGGTGCACTTCTTCACCTCGGGCACGGTGGTGCACTTGTGCTCCGTCACCGCCCCGCGGATGGTGCCCTTGCTGACGTTGTGGCAGGAACAGATGATCGCCTCGTCCGGGAGGGCGGACGGGCCGAGCTGGGCCCCCGAGTCGGCTCCGGCGGGCAGGACGAGCGACTCGGGGGAGATCGGGGGCACCGAGCCGGTCAGCGCGCGCAGGGTCCCGTACGCGTCGGCGTCACCGACCAGGATGCCGCCGAGCAGCGTGCCGTCCGCGCCGATGACCAGCTTCTTGTACAGCCCGGCGCGGGAGTCGGAGTAGACGACGTCCAGGCAGTCCTCGGTGGTGCCGTGCGCGTCACCGAAGGACGCCACGTCCACGCCGAGCAGCTTCAGCTTGGTGGACAGGTCGGCGCCGGTGAAAGCGGCCTCGTCGGAGGCGATCGTCGCCGCGGCCGTCTCCGCCTGCTCGTACCCGGGCGCCACCAGGCCGTACACCCGGCCGTCCGCCGCCAGCGCGCACTCGCCGATCGCGAACACGTGCGGGTCGGTGACCGTACGGCACTGCTCGTCCACGGTGATGCCGCCGCGCTCGCCGACGGCGAGGCCGCAGTCCCGGGCGAGCTGGTCGCGGGGCCGTACACCGGCGCTGAACACCACCATGTCGGTGGCCAGTTCGGAGCCGTCGGACAGCTTCATGCCGGTGACCGCGCCGGAAGCGTCCGTGACGATCTCCTTCGTGCCCACGCCCGTGTGCACGCTCAGGCCCATGCCCTCGATCGTCCGCAGCAGCGCCGCGCCACCGCCCTCGTCGACCTGCACCGGCATCAGGCGCGGCGCGAACTCCACGATGTGCGCGGTCAGTCCGAGCCCCTTCAGGGCACCGGCGGCCTCCAGGCCGAGCAGGCCGCCGCCGACCACGGCGCCGGTCGTCGCCCGCGTCTTCGCGTACTCCTCGATGGCGAGCAGGTCCTCGATCGTGCGGTAGACGAAACAGCCCTCGGCGTCCTTGTTCGGGACCGGCGGTACGAACGGGTACGAGCCGGTGGCCAGGACCAGGGTGTCGTACGCGAAGACCCGGCCGGACCTGGCCGTGACCGTCCTCGCCTCGCGGTCGACGGTCTCCGCCGGGTCGCCGACGTACAGCTCGATGCCGTGCGTGTGGATGAACTCCATGTCGGTCATGGAGAGGTCCTCGGGTGTCCTGCCCGAGAAGTACGAGGTGAGGGCGACGCGGTCGTACGCCGGACGCGGCTCCTCGCACAGCACGACCACGCGGTGCGTGGCGGTCAGGCCGCGCTCGGCGAGCGCTTCGAGGAAGCGCTGGCCGACCATGCCATGGCCGACGAGCACGATCGTGGGGGTGTCCGTGCGGGTGTCCGTGGACATCAGGAGCCTCCGTCGTTGGTGAGCAGGTGGAGCAGGGGGCCGTCGTCGGGGAGCGGCTCTGCTCCCTCCCAGGCGCGGGCGAGCGCGCCGACGGTGCCGAGTTCGCCGACGAGGACCCCGCCGACCAGGCGGTCGTCGCGGACGACGACCTTGCGGTAGGTGCCGCGGGTGGCGTCGGCGAGCCGTATGACGTCGTCGCCGGGGCGCGCCTCGGTCTCGCCGAACGCGGCCAGGTCGAAGGGGGAGCCCGGGCCGGTGAGGGTCAGCCGGGTCAGGGAACGGGTGCCGCGGTAGCGCGCGTTCGCGTCCCCGGCGAGCAGTTCGGCGAGCGCGTCGGCCTGTTCCAGGGCCGGGACGGCCAGGCCGTAGACCGTGCCGTCGTGCTGGACGCAGTCGCCGACGGCGTGGATGTGCGGGTCGGAGGTGCGCAGCGCGTCGTCGACGAGGATGCCCTTGTGGACGGCGAGACCCGCCTGCTCGGCGAGTCCGGTGCGCGGCCGTACCCCGCAGGCGAGGACCACGAGGTCGGCGTCGAGCGCGTACCCGTCGGCCATCTCCACGGAGCGGACCGCACCGCCGACGCAGCGCACGTCCCGCACCCGGCACTCGGTGTGCACCTCGACACCCAGGTCCGTGAGGTGCCGCAGCACCAGCCGCGAGGCGTCCGGGTCCAGCTGGCGTTCCATGAGCCGCTCGGCCTGCTGGGCGAGGACCACCTGTGCGCCGCGCACGGCGAGCGCGCGGGTGGCGGAGACGCCGAGCAGCCCGCCGCCGATGACGACCGCGCGCACGCCCGGCCGGACCGCCTTGGCCAGCCCCAGGCAGTCGTCCAGCGTGCGGAACGCGTGGACGCCCTCGGGGAGCTGGTGGCCGGGCGTGAACAGACCGCGCAGGGGCGGAAGTACGGGGTTGGAGCCGGTGGCGAGGACCAGCGTGTCGTATGCGATCGAGGAGCCGTCGGCGCACTCGACGGTCCGGGCGCCCCGGTCGATACCGGTGACCCGGGCCCGCAGCAGCCCCGCCGGCACCGGCAGGCCGATCACCTCCGGGGCGTAGCGGCCGGCCAGCACCTCCGCGAGCAGCACCCGGTTGTACGGAGGGTGCTCCTCCTCGCCGACGAGCAGCGCGGGCGTGCCCAGCTCACCGAGCCGCCGGGCGAGCCGCACGCCCGCGAGGCCGGCGCCGATCACCACCACACGCGTATTCGAGGTCATGCCCTTGAGCGTGCGGTCCCGACGTTACCCGGCCGCATCACATCTGTTTCCCGTGAGGAACGCTGCCCTCAGCTGCCGTGGCGGGGGCGTGTGAGGTCGGTCCGTCGTTCGGCTGCGGCCCGCGGCTCCTTCGCGTCCCTTCGGGGCACTCGGCGGCGCAGCAGGTCCACCAGGCCCACCGTGTCCTCCTCACCGTGTCCGTCCGCCAGGCGCCGGGCCATCAGGTCCAGGAACGGGGTGAGCAGCTCGGCGCTCACTCCCTGCTCCTCGGCCGTGCGCAGCAGGGTCCCGGCCCCCGCGACCTGCATGGCCAGGCTGGACACGACTCCGCCGGTGCGGTCGCCGCTCTCCAGCCGTTCGGCCGTCCGGTGGGCCATGCCGGCCATCGCGTCCAGCCACGGCACGAGCACCTCGGCGAACTCCCCGAGCGCCACGTCCTCGCCCCGCACCAGCGCGAAGGCGTGCGTGATACCCGCGAACATGCCGTACATGGCGCTCAGCAGCGCCACGTCGTGCAGCGCGGCGAGCCCGGGGTCGGCGCCGACGTACCGGGTGCCGGCCGGCACGGCGAGGGTGTCCCGGTGCTCCTCGAACAGCTCCCGGTGGCCGCTGTAGAAGACGTATGCGCCGGGCGTGCCGATCATCGGGGGTACGGCCATGATCCCGCCGTCCAGGAGACGCGCCCCGCGCTCCTCGGCCCAGGCGGCCCGGGCCCGGGCGTCGGCGGGGGTGCCGGTGGTGAGGTTCACCAGGTCCCGGCCGGTCAGGTCGGTGTCCGCCAGGGCGCTGCCCACGGAGGCGTCGTCCAGCAGGCAGACGACGGTGAGCCGGTTCGCGGCCACTGCCTCCGCCGCGCTCCCGGCGGCCACCGCACCCTCGGCGGTGAGGACGGCGGTGCGTTCGGGGGTGCGGTTCCAGACGGTCAGCGGGTGCCCGGCGGCGAGCCAGGCCCGTCCGAGCGCGGTGCCCATCGCGCCGGTGCCGAGCAGGGTCAGGGGTGAGATGTCGGTCATGGCGGCTAGGCTCGCTCGCGGGAGCCGCCCCGCGTAAGTACCTACTTCGGAGTGGGTGGTTACCCCGAGGAAAGGGTGCAGGCCGCGAAGGGGGAGGGCATGCCGGTCGGACGAAGGCCCGGGGCGTACGTCTGCGGAATCGACGCGGCGATGGACGTCATCGGCGGCAAGTGGAAGGTGCTGATCCTGTGGGCGCTGAACGAACGCCCGCACCGGTTCGGTGAGCTGCGCAGAGCGCTGCCCGGCGTGACGGAGAAGGTGCTCGCCGCGCAGCTGCGTGAGCTGGAGGCGGACGGCGTGGTGCACCGCGAGGAGTACGACGAGGTGCCGCCCCGCGTCCTGTACACGCTGACCGACCGGGGCACCCTGCTGAACGAGGCGCTGAGGCCGCTGGGGGCGTGGGGGACGGCGCACGTGCTGGGCGGGGAGCCGGCGCCGCACTGAGCCGTCACCGGCTGCCCGTCAGATGCGCGAACACCACGACGTTGCCCTGATAGCCCGTGGCCTTCGAATAGCCCCCGCCGCAGGTGATGACGCGGAGCTCGGGGCGGGGAGCCGCGCCGTACACCTTGTCGTCGGGGAAGTCGCGGGCCGCGTACACCTCCACCGCGTCCACGCTGAACACGGCCACGGTGCCGTCCCGGCGGTCCACCTCGATGCGGGCGCCCCGCTTGAGCGCGCCCAGGTCGTAGAAGACGGCGGGGCCCTCGGTGTTGTCGACGTGCCCGGCGACGATCGCGGTGCCCGTCTCGCCGGGCATGGTGCCGGACTCGTACCAGCCGGCCAGGTTCTTGTTCTTGGCGGGCGGCACGTCCAGGCTGCCGGACGGGGTGAGGGACAGGCCCATCAGCGGGGCGTTCACCCGGATCGAGGGGATGCGGATGCGCAGGGGCGGGGACGGCGCGAGCGCGGGGGCCGTGAGGCGCTCCTCGCCGGGATCCGGGCGGCCCTCGGCGGCGGCCGGCTGCGGTGGCGTGTCCGTCCCGGCACCGCCGAGCAGCCACACCCCGCAGCCGAGGGCCACGACGGTGAGCGCGGCTATCGCGGTGTCACCGACCCGGCCGCGCCTGGCGCTCCTGCGCATACGAACCCCTCTCCCGGGGCGGACCCCCGAATACCGGAGCGGACACCTGATCCGGGGGCGGCCTCCTGAGTCCGGGAGGCGGACCCTTGATTTCCGGAGCGGACCCCTGAGTCCGGGGGCGGCCTCCTGAGTCCGGGGGCGGACCCCTGAGTCCCCGAGCGGACCCCTGACTTCCGGAGCGGCCCCCGAGCTCCGGACGGGACCCCTGAATTGCGGAGGGCACCTCCTGAATCGCGGAGCGGACCCCGGAGACCCGTTCCCCTCCGGGCCGCGAGGGGCATCGGACCCGGAGGGGGCGGGACATGCGGTACCGGCCGACGGACAGCGGAGGGTGTCCGTCAGATCCCGTCGCCTCTCGCCCGGCGATGCAGGAGCCAGGTACCGCCCGCGGCGGCGACGGCCAGTGCCGCCACACCCGCCGTGGTCTGCACGGGGCCGGGGCCGAGTGCGCCGCCGACCCCCGTCTTCACGCTTCCCCGCGGCTGCAGCTGCTCGTGCACCGCGCTCAACGCGACCACCAGATCGCCCCTCACCTGCCGGCCGCCCTCCGCGCAGGTGGCGACGATCTCGTACGTCCCCGGCTGCGCGCTCGGCGGAACCTGGAACTGGCCGATCGCCTCGCCCTCGTGCGAGCTGGGCGCCAGTGTGAAGGTCCCGGCTCCGACCGCGCCCGCGTCCCCGGTCGCCGAGCCCTTGTCCCCGCACGCGGCGGTGTTCACCGTGACCTGGCCGCCGGGAGTCACGGTGGAGGGGTACACGTCCAGGCTGCCGGCGCCGGCGGCGTGGGCGGGTGCGGCGGCCGCCACGACGAGCGCGGTACCGGTCAGCAGACGGGCGGTGCGGCGCATGGTGCTCCCCGGGGCTTCGGGTCTCGGTCCGTTCGTTACCGAGGTAAGTCGCAGTCCCGGAGTTCCGCTCCCTGAGGGCCCGTCAGAAATGCGGTGAACGGGTGTCGTCCCCGGCCCCCACACGGCCTAGCCCGCATGAAGTCCGGGCAGGTCACAGGGGCTGCGCGGACCGGCGCGAGAGGCCGGTGCGAAGAGAACACGAATGGACGAGAGGGCCGGTGCCAGCCCAGGCACCGGCCCTCTCGGGGTTCACGCGGATCCCACGCGCTCAGTTCACGTTGACGGCACTCCAGGCCGCCGCCACCGCGTTGTACTCCGTGCTGCCCGCGCCGTACAGGTCCTTGGCGGCGTTCAGGGTCGCCGTACGGGCCCCCTTGTAGTTCGTGGAGGAGGTCATGTAGACCGTCAGCGCCCGGTACCAGATCTTGCCGACCTTGTCCCGGCCGATGCCGGTGACCGTGGAGCCGTTGTACGTCGGTGAGTTGTAGCTGACGCCGTTGATCGTCTTGGGCCCGCTGCCCTCCGCGAGGAGGTACGCGAAGTGGTTGGCGACGCCCGACGAGTAGTGGACGTCCAGGTTCCCCACCGACGAACTCCAGTAGTCCGCCGAGTTGCCGTCCTTGGACGGCTTGTCCATGAAGCGCAGGGCGGGCTGGCCGAAGCCGGGCTTCACGATCTTCTCGCCGATGAGGTAGTCACCGGCGTCGGAGGGGTTGTTCGCGTACCACTCGACCATCGTGCCGAGGATGTCCGAGGTGGCCTCGTTGAGCCCGCCGGACTCGCCCGAGTAGGTCAGCGCGGCGGTCTTGGAGGTGACCCCGTGGGTCATCTCGTGCCCGGCGACGTCGAGGGCCACCAACGGCCCGAAGGTGGTCCCGTCACCGTCGCCGTACGTCATGCAGAAGCAACTGTCGTCCCAGAAGGCGTTGTTGTAGTTGCTGCCGTAGTGGACGCGGTTGTACGAGCCCTTGCCGTCGCCGCCGATGCCGTTGCGGCCCTGGACGTTCTTGTAGTAGTCCCAGGTCTCGTTGGTGCCGTACTGGGCGTCGACGGCGGCCGAGGCCCGGTCGGAGGTGGTGCCGCTGCCCCAGTGGTTGTCGGAGTCCGTGAACAGCGTCGCGGGCGCCCGGCTGAAGCAGATGCCGAAGAAGCACAGGTCGGTCTTGCCCTCCGCGTCACCGGTGAAGGTGTTGCCGCGGGTCGGGTCCTTGAGCTGGTACGACGATCCCGACTGGGTCGTCTCCAGCGGCACCGTCCCGCTGTAGAGCGACTTGCCGTCGCCGGCGGCGGTCTCGATGCTGTCCCAGGCGTCGATCTGGGCGCCGGTGCGGGCGTCGGTCAGCACGGTCCGGGCGACCGGGTTGCCGAGCGAGTCCAGACCGGCCGCGTTGGTGCGCCAGGCGAGCCTCGGGGTGCCGTGCAGGGCGTCGACGATCAGCTCGGGCTTGGCCTTCACCTGCTTCAGCGCGTTGCCGAGGTGGGCGGCGCGCAGGGCGTTCACGGCGAGGTCGGCGGCCTTGGGGGCGGAGACCTCCGGCAGGATCGAGCGGAGGGATATCGGGCTGCGGGTCGCCCGGTTCGCGCTGCGGTAGGCGCCGTCCCGGGCCAGGTGGACCACGAAGTCGCCGCCCAGTACGGGCAGTCCGTGGTACGTGCGGTCGTAGCGGACGTGCTGGGTGCCGTCCTTGTCCACGATCACGTCGCGGACGCTGGTGTGCTCGGCGGAGGTCAGGCCCAGGCTCGTGGCGTGGGCCAGGAGCGCCGACGCCGCGTTCTGGATCGCGGTGGCCCGGCTCGGTCTCGGGTCGGCGTGGGCGGCGGGGGAGAGGGCGACGGTCAGCAGGGTCGCGGTGGTGACGGCGACGCCGGCGGTGGTGGTGAGACGACGGGTTCCTCGGACGTGCTGGCGTATCCGGCTCATCTGTCTCCTCGGGGAGGCGCCGATCGGGGCGTGGGGGTGGCGCTGATGTCCACAGAGATTTAAGGGCCGCTGACATGTCATGTCCATAGCCCCTTCATGGAGATGTGTGAGGAGCCGAAGGGGGTACAGAATCGTTTCCGTGATCACTGAGGAACCCGAGCGGTCCGGAACCCCCCTGCCGTTCTTCGTCTACGGCACCCTCCGCCCCGGCCAGGCCAACCACGAGCTGTTCCTGCGGGGCCGCACCGCGTCGGAGGAACCGGCCCGGCTGCCCGGCGCGGCGCTCTACGACGGCCCCGGCTACCCCTACGCCGTCGAGCGGCCGGGCGCCGAGGTGCGGGGCGAACTGGTCACCGCCCGGCCGGAGTCGTACACCGAACTCCTCGCTGCCCTGGACCGCCTGGAGGAGTACGTGCCGGGCGGCCCGCGCAACCTCTACGAACGCGTCGCCCGCGAGGTCCGGCGCACCATCGACGGCACCGCCGCCGAGGCCTGGGTCTATCTGGCCGCCCCGCGTGTCGCCGCCCGGCTGCGGACCGAGGGCAAGCCGATCGAGGACGGAGACTGGCTGTCCCGGCGCTGAGCCGGCCGCCGAGCAGCGGTCCCCGGCGGAATCGTGTCCTGATTCAGTGACCCGGGTCACACCTGGTTCCTGTCAGCAATCGCGGCGCCATCTCGTTCAAGGGGCACGTGAACGAGACAGGAGCAACGCCATGACGCACCGCATCGTGGTACTCGGCGCCGGATACGCCGGGGCCTTCGCCGCCGGCAGCCTGGCCCGCCGGCTCTCCCGGGCCGACACCGAGATCACCGTCGTCAACGCCGTACCCGACTTCGTCGAGCGGATGCGGCTCCACCAGCTCGCGATCGGCCAGGATCTCGCGTTCCGCAAGCTCGCCGACGTCTTCGCGGGCACCGGGGTGCGGCTGTGTCTGGCGCGCGTCACCGGCGTCGATCCCGAGCGCAGGACCGTCGCCGTCACCGGCGAGGACGGCGACGGCGAACTCGCGTACGACACGCTGCTGTACGCGCTCGGCAGCTCCGTGGCCCACCACGGTGAGCGCGGCGTGGCCGAGTACGCCTTCGACGTGACCGGCCGGTCCTCGGCGCTGCGTCTGCGCGAACGCCTGGCCGGCCTGGGCGAGGGCGGCACCGTGCTGATCGTCGGTGAGGGGCTGACGGGCATCGAGACCGCCACCGAGTTCGCCGAGTCCCGGCCCGACCTCTCGGTCGCGCTCGCCGCCCGGGGTGAGCCGGGCGCCTGGCTCTCCCCGAGGGCACGCCGTCACCTGCGCCAGGTCTTCGACCGGCTCGGCGTCACCGTCCACGAACACACCGGCATCGAAGCCGTCGAGCCGACACGGGCGATCGCCGCCGACGGTACGTCCATCCCGGCCGACGTGACCGTGTGGTCGGCCGGGTTCGCCGTGCACCCCATCGCGGCCGCCAGCGGCCTGGAGGTCGCCGAGACCGGCCAGATCGTCGTCGACCGCAGCATGCGCTCGGTCTCGCACCCGGACGTCTACGCCGTCGGTGACTGCGCCTACGCGATCGGCGAGAACGGCCGGCCGCTGCCGATGTCCTGCGCCTCGGCCGGGTACACCGGCATGCAGGCGACCGCCGCGATCATCGCGCGCCTGACGGGCAGTGAGGTCCCGACCACCGGGCTGAAGTACTACGGCAACCACATCAGCCTCGGGCGGCGGGACGCGATCTTCCAGATGGTGGACGGCAACGTCCGGTCGAAGTCCTGGTACCTGGGTGGCCGGACCGCCGCGTGGCTCAAGTCGGGCGTGCTCAAGGGGGCCGGGTGGAGCGTCGCCCACCCGACCTTCGGCATGCCGGCGCGCAGGCGCCGCCTGGCCACCGCGCCCGACCGGACCGGTGTGAGGGCCGCCGCCTAGGCTGCCCCGCATGGACAGTGCAGCCATCGATCGGTTCGAGGCCAGCCGGGACCGGCTGGCCTCGCTCGCATACCGTCTGCTCGGCTCGGCCGCCGACGCCGAGGACGCCGTGCAGGACACGTTCCTGCGCTGGCAGGACGCGGACCGGGAACGTATCGGGGTGCCGGAGGCGTGGCTGACCAAGGTCGCCACCAATCTCTGCCTCGACCGGCTCCGCTCGGCGCAGGCGCGCCACGAGCGGGCGGCCGGTGCCTGGCTGCCCGAGCCGCTCCTCGAAGGGGACCCGATGCTCGGCCCCGCCGATACCTTCGAGCAGCGCGAATCGGTGTCCTTGGCCGTGCTGACCCTGATGGAGCGCCTCTCGCCGGTCGAACGGGCCGCTTACATCCTGCGCGAGGCCTTCTCGTACAGCCACGCCGAGATCGCGGGGATCCTCGACATCACCGAGTCCGCGAGCCAGCAGCATGTCCACCGGGCCCGACGCCGGGTCGCCGCCGAGCGCCGCGGCGGCGGCGAGGCGGACCCTGCGACCGCGCGCCGGATCGTCGAGGAGTTCCTCGTCGCCGCCACGTCGGGGCGCACCGAACGGCTGGTGGCGATGCTCACCGCCGACGCCACCGCGGTCTCGGACGGCGCCGGACTGGCCAGGCGGCTGCTGCGGTACACGACACGCGAGCGCATCGCCGCCTCCGTGCGGGCCGGCTTCAAACCCACCGCGGCGAAGCGTCGGTTGGCCGGTGGCTCCCCCGCGCTCCACGTCGCGCTGGTCAACGGATCCCCGGCCGTCGTCGCCGTGGTCGAGGACCGGGTCGTGGGCGCCGTGGCGTTCGACATCAGCGACGGGAGGATCGCGTCCCTGCGCGGCATCGCCGCCGCGGACCGGCTCGGGCGCCTCAATGCCGCCTGGCGGCAGTACGAACCCGACGCGCCGGTCGTCCAAGCATGGTGAGCAGAGCCATCGGAAATTCCGGTTCCCGACGCTCTATGCCTGTGAGCCGAGAACCTCCACCCGCACCGCGCACGACTTGAACTCCGGCATCCGGGACGTCGGGTCGAGGGCCGGGTTGGTCAGGGTGTTGGCGCGGCCCTCGCCCGGCCAGTGGAACGGCATGAAGACGGTGTCGGGGCGGATGGCCGAGGTGATGCGGGCCGGGGCCACGGCTCGGCCGCGCCGGGAGACCACCGTCACCGGGTCGCCCTCGGCCGCGCCGATGCGGGCGGCGAGGCGGGGGTGCAGTTCCACGAAGGGACCGGGGGCGGCGGCGTTCAGCTCGGGGACCCGCCGCGTCTGCGCCCCCGACTGGTACTGCGACACCACCCGGCCGGTGGTCAGCACCAGCGGGAACTCCGCATCGGTCTCCTCCGCCGTCGCCCGGTGCGTCACGGCGACGAACCGGGCCCGGCCGTCCGCGGTGGCGAACCGGTCGAGGAACAGGCGGGGCGTTCCTGGATGGACCACGGGCAGTACGGACCCCGCGTCCCGCGCCGGGTCATTCACGGCCGGCCCGGCTGTGCTGTCGGTGTCCCGGGCGGGGTCTTCGGGCAGGGCGTCGAGCAGTGTGTCCTCGCCGTCGGCGGTGGCGGATGCATCCGTGGGGATGTCGCCGTGGGTTCGGGTGGTCGGGTCGGCCGTGGGTGCCGGGCAGGGCCAGAAGATGCCGTTCTCCTGCGCCAGGCGGCGGTAGCTGATGCCCGAGTAGTCGGCGGGGCCGCCCGCGCTCGCCCGGCGCAGTTCCTCGAAGACCTCCTCGGGGTCCGTCGGGAACCCCTTCTCCACGCCGAGGCGGGCCGACAGCTCGTGCAGGACGTACAGGTCGCTGCGGACCCCGGGCGGCGGGGCGACCGCCTGGCGGCGCAGCAGGACCCTGCCCTCCAGGCTGGTTGTCGTGCCTGTCTCCTCCGCCCACTGGGTGACCGGCAGCACGACGTCCGCCAGCTCCGCCGTCTCGGACAGGACGACGTCGGCCACCGCCAGGAAGTCCAGCGAGCGCAGCCGTTCCTCGATGTGGGCCGCGCGCGGCGCCGACACCACCGGGTTGGAGCCCATCAGCAGCAGCGCCCGGACGTCCGTGCCGAGGGCGTCGAGGAGTTCGTACGCACTGCGTCCGGGGCCGGGAAGGGAATCCGGGTCCACCCCCCACACGCCCGCCACATGCGCCCGCGCCGCCGGGTCGTCCAGCTTGCGGTAGCCGGGCAGCTGGTCCGCCTTCTGTCCGTGTTCGCGCCCGCCCTGCCCGTTGCCCTGCCCGGTCAGGCACCCGTACCCGGACAGCGGGCGGCCCGCCCGGCCGGTCGCCAGGCACAGGTTGATCCACGCGCCCACCGTGTCCGTCCCCTTGGACTGCTGCTCCGGCCCCCGCGCCGTGAGCACCATCGCCGACTCCGGTTCGCAGAACAGCCGTACCGCCTGCCGGAGCTGGGGAACGGACACCCCCGTGATCCGCTCCACCTGCTCCGGCCAGTGCGCCATCGCCGCGGCCCGTGCCTCCTCCCAGCCGGTGGTCCGCTCGCGGATGAACTCCTCGTCCGTCCGTCCCTCGGCCACCACCAGGTGCAACAGGCCGAGGGCGAGGGCGAGATCCGTACCCGGGCGGGGGGCCAGATGCAGGTCCGCCTGCTCGGCCGTCCTCGTCCGCCGCGGGTCCACGACGATCAACGTGCCGCCGTTCTCGCGCAGTTCGGTGAAGAAGCGCAGCGACGGCGGCATGGTCTCCGCGAGGTTCGACCCGACGAGGATCACGCACCCCGACTTCGGCACGTCCTCCAGCGGGAACGGCAGCCCCCGGTCCAGCCCGAACGCCTTCGTACCGGCCGCCGCGGCCGACGACATGCAGAAACGGCCGTTGTAGTCGATCTGCGAGGTGCCGAGCACGACCCGGGCGAACTTGCCCAGTGCGTACGCCTTCTCGTTCGTGAGCCCGCCCCCGCCGAACACCCCCAGCGCGTCGGCGCCGTACTCCTCCCGCGTGCTCCCGAGCCGCTCGGCGATCAGGTCCAGTGCCGCCTCCCAGCTCGCCTCGACCAGCCGGCCGCCGGACCGGACCAGCGGCGAGGTCAGCCGCACCGCGGGCGACAGCACCTGGGCCGCCGTACGGCCCTTGCCGCACAGTGCGCCCCGGTTGACCGGGAAGTCCGTCCGCTCGGTCACCTCGACGCCCCCCTGCGGCAGGGGCGTGACATTCATCCCGCACTGCAAGGCGCAGTACGGGCAGTGGGTGGGCGTCGAGGCGATCGTTTCCATACCGCCAGCGTGCGTCGACCGTGTTACGGCCCCGGACCGCTCCCGGTTACACGCCCGGCACGGCCACCTCCCCGCCGGGCCGGGCGCGCCGTGAGGTCCGGGGCCCGGTGCCTACTGCCGGTTCAGGGAGCGGGTGACACCCGCCGCGATCGTCGTCGCCAGCACCCAGCCGGCGGCGATCAGCAGATACGACAGCCACTGGTACCCGTCGCGCGGCGCGAACGCCCCCTCCTGGCCGAAGTCGATGATCGGCAGCAGCAGGTCCAGGGTGTAGAAGAGCGGGTTGAACGCGGGTGCCTCGGAGGGCTTGAGGGCCGGCGGATGGTGCAGGGCGAACGCGAGCGTGCCGGTGCACAGCAGCAACAGCAGCCATCCCGCGGCCCGCATCGGGCGGAAGCCGTAGCCGACGGCCGCGTCCTGGAGGTATCCCCACAGCCGGGCGTAGGGCGGCAGGGTGCTGCGGTGGCGACGGAGCTTGGCCAGCTGGACGGTACGGGCGGCGGCGTCGTCGCCCACCGTGCGGTACGCCGTGGTCAGCTGCTCGTAGGGGTGCGGAAGGTAACCGTCCGCCTCGCGTTCGAGCAGCGGAAGACGCTGCTCGGCCGGGAGGTGCGGGGTCAGGACGCGGTAGCCGAGCCCGTCGATCCGGACCTGCCGGGGCCACACCTCGGGCGGCACGTGCAGCAGGTCGACCTGGGCACGGCGCAGATTGACGGATCCCTCGATCGGCGCGGCCTCCCGCAGCCACAGCTCGCCGACGACACTGCTGCTGGCGCGCAGGGCCTGGCGGCCCGGATGGGACAGCCGGGCGTACGCGAGGTTGAGCTGGTGGGGAATCCGGGCGCCGCGAAGATTGAACCGCCCGTGGGCACGCAGCCGCATCCCCCGCAGATCGGTGCCGACCGACAGGGTCTCGGCGTCCAGGGCCTCCCCGCCGGGGTTCTGCAGCAAGGCGTCGTCGAGGTTCACCTGCCCGCCCACGGTGGTCCCCTTCAGCCGGACTTCGCCGTGCGCGACGAGCCCGACGGCCCACACGTCGGTGCCCACCTCGGCGTGGTTGAGCTGGAGCACGGGCTCCTCGGGGACCTCGCCGGGAGTGCCGAGCCGCGCCCCGTTGACGAAGAAGGCTCCGGACAGCTTCGCGCCCGCCAGCCGTACCGGACCGGCGATGCGGCAGCAGGTGATCCGCAGCACCCCGTCGACGTGAAGGGTCCCCGCGGTGAGCCCGGGAAGGACCGAATCGCTCAGGACCAGGGCGGGGATCCTCGCCCCGTACAGGTTCGGGGTCTCGTCGAAGTGGCAGGCCCGCAGCCGTACCGGGTGGCCGACCGTCCCGTACATCAGATGGAGCACGCCGGTGATGCGTGCGCCCCACACCTTCAGCCCGGCGATCCGGTCGCCGCGGACCGGCCCGTCGAGCAGCAGCGCCCGCAGCACCTCGGCCCGCAGCGTCCGCTCCGGACCCCATGAGGCGCCGTGCGCGGGGTCCTCGTCCTCGCTCTCCCGGAAGTCGACTCCCTCGCCGAGCGGAAAGGCCTCCCGGACACGGCGCTCGGCGGGCGTCAGATCCGTGATCTCCATGCTCAGTCCCGCGCCTGAGCCAGCGCCTTGGTGACCCCGTGCTCCCGTGGGCCCAGGAACGTGGGATCCGGACGGAACACCGCGTCCAGCACCGCCTTGCCCGCCGCGAACACCTCGCGCGTGCCGCCGTAGTACCAGGTCACGTCGTGCTTGTCGGCCACCCCGACCCCGTACGAGTCCACCCCCGCCGCCTCGCACAGCGCCACCGCCCGCCGGATGTGGAAACCCTGGCTGATCAGCACGGCCCGGTCCACGCCGAAGATCTTCCTGGCCCGCACACAGGAGTCCCAGGTGTCGAACCCGGCGTAGTCGCTGACGATCCGCCGGTCCGGCACCCCGTGCTTCGTCAGGTACGCACGCATGGCGTCGGGCTCGTCGTAGTCCTTGCGGCTGTTGTCCCCGGTGACCAGGACGACCTCGACCCGCCCGGCCCGGTACAGCTTCGCCGCCGCGTCCAGCCGGTGCGCGAGGTACGGCGACGGCTCCCCGTTCCACAGCCCGGCCCCGAACACCAGGGCGACCTGCGCCCGCGGGGCGTCCGCCGTCGTACGCAGCCGGTCCGCCGTGGACACGTACAGCCAGGTCACCGGCAGCAGCGCCAGCACACACCCGGCCATCACGGCCTGCAGCAGCCGCCGCTGCCCCCGACGGGAGCGCGGCAGCCGCGGTCGACGGAACTTCATACGGCCCCCCAGGGATCGGCTTGTCGACCATGGAGGACGCCGGCGACCGCCGATCCGGTTCGCCTCACATCGAGCATCCGTACGACGTGAAGCCACGGAAAACACCCGTGACGGTCCGGCAACGGCCCCGCAATCTGACCCCGGCAGGATCCTTCCATGACGGCGTCGCACCCTCCCCGCTCCGAGTCCGACATCCACCTCGACAGCACGGCGCACCTCATGAACAGCATCGGCAACCGGCTCGCCGGGCAGCTCCGGCTCGTCTCCCCGCCCGTCCGCCGCCCGGCACCGCCCGCGCTCGTCCTGGTCGGCCACGGCAGCCGCGACCCGCGCGCGCTGGAGACCGTACGGACCCTGCGGGACCGCGTGCGCGAGCTGCGCCCCGGCCTGCCCGTCCACCTGGGCCACATCGAGCTGAACGAGCCCCTCCTCCCGGACACCCTCACCGCCCTCGGCGACGCCCCCGCCGTCCTGGTCCCGCTGCTCCTCTCCCGCGGCTACCACGTCAAGCAGGACATCCCCGAGATGGCCGCCGCGGCGAGGGCGAGCACCCGGGTGACCGCCCCGCTGGGGCCGCACCCGCTCCTCGTGGAGACCCTGTACGACCGGCTGCTGGAGGCAGGCTGGCCGACGGTGCCGGACGAGCCGACGCGCCGCACGAGCGCGGTGGTCCTCGCCGCCGCCGGCTCCCGCGACCCCGACTCGGCCACCGACACCCGCCGCGCGGCCCGCCTCCTGGCCGACCGCCTGGGAGTCCCGGTCGTCCCGGCCTACGCCTCGGCAGCGGCCCCGACCGTTCCGACGGCCGTACGGGCACTGGCGGCACGCGGCCGGCACCGGGTGGCGATCGCGTCGTACTTCACGGCACCGGGGCGCTTCGCGACCCAGTGCGCGCAGGTGGCGCCGTGGCTGGCATCGGCTCCCCTGGGCGCCCATCCGGCGATGGCCCGCCTGATCCTGCACCGGTACGACCAGGCGAGGGTGACGAGACAGGCGGAGTTGGCCTCGGCTTGAAAGAAGCAGCGACCCGGCAGACGAGCAGGCACCCGGCGCGACCCTTTTGTCACTGCCGACGCTTACTGTCGAACCATGGAAGGCACCCCCGACGGAACCTACGACCTCACTTCAGCGGAGCGCTGGGCCCCCGAGCCCGACAAACGCCCCGGCCGCACCGCCTTCCAGCGCGATCGCGCCCGCATCCTCCACTCAGCCGCCCTACGACGCCTCGCGGGCAAGACCCAGGTCGTCACACCGGGAGCCCACAGCCAGCTCTGGGACGCCAGCCCCAGAACCCGGCTCACCCACTCCCTGGAGTGCGCCCAGGTCGGCCGGGAGCTGGGCGCGGCCCTCGGCTGTGACCCCGACCTGGTCGAAGCCGCCTGCCTCGCCCACGACCTGGGCCACCCGCCCTTCGGTCACAACGGCGAACAGGCACTGAACGCCTTCGCGGACGACTGCGGCGGCTTCGAGGGCAACGCCCAGTCCCTCAGGCTCCTCACCCGCATCGAACCCAAACGGTTCACCGAAGACCGCTCCGTCGGCCTCAACCTCACCCGTGCCACCCTCGACGCAGCCACGAAATACCCCTGGCCCCGCGGCGCCCACCCCACCGACCCGGCATCCCCGAAGTTCGGCGTGTACGAGGACGACCGCCTGGTGTTCGACTGGATCAGAGCGCACGCCCCCGGCACCCGCACCTGCTTCGAGGCCCAGGTCATGGACTGGTCGGACGATGTGGCGTACTCGGTGCACGACGTCGAGGACGGCCTGCACGCCGGTCACATCGACCCCAACTGCCTGCACGCCGAGCCCGAGCGGCAGGCGGTCTTCGAGGTCGCCATCGGCCGGTACGTCCCCGCCGGCACCGACCCGTCCGAACTCTCCGCCGCCCTCGACCGGCTCCAGGACGAGGAGTGGTGGCCGCACGGCTACGACGGCACGGCGGTCGCGCAGGCCCGCCTGAAGGACGCCACCAGCCAGCTCATCGGCCGGTTCTGCCTGGCCGCCGAGAGCGCCACGCGCGCCGCGTACGGCAGCGGCCGGCTCACCCGCTACGGCGCCGAACTCGTCGTACCCCGCGAGGCCCGCATGGAGTGCGCGGTGCTCAAGGCGGTCGCGGACCGGTATGTGATGCAGCGCGCCGAGCAGGAACGGCTGCGCGCGGACCAGCGGGTCGTCGTGGCGGAGCTGGCCCAGGCGCTGACCGCCCGCGCGCCGGACGGGCTGGATCCGCAGTTTCGGGCACTCTTCGACGGGGCAGGCGACGACCACGCGCGCAAGCGGGTGATCGTCGACCAGATCGCCTCCCTCACCGACGCCTCGGCGCGCTCGCTGCACGCGAGACTGACGGGGCATATGTGAGAGGAACGTGACCGGCGGTGGCCTGATCGGGTCACCCCCTCTTCACGCAGCAGGCTGCGTGCGGGACGCTCGCATGTGGCGGCACCCTTACGAGGAGGCATCAAGTGGTCGACGCGGATCAGACATTCGTCATCGTCGGAGGCGGTCTCGCCGGTGCGAAGGCGGCCGAGACGCTCCGGGCGGAGGGCTTCACCGGCCGGGTGATACTGATCAGTGACGAGCGCGACCACCCCTACGAGCGCCCGCCCCTGTCCAAGGGCTATCTCCTCGGCAAGGAGGAGCGCGACAGCGTCTTCGTGCACGAGCCCGCCTGGTACGCGCAGAACGACATCGAGCTGCACCTGGGCCAGACCGTCGACCGCATCGACCGTACGGCGAAGACGGTCCGCTTCGGCGACGACGGCACCCTCGTCCGCTACGACAAGCTGCTGCTGGCCACCGGCGCCGAGCCCCGCCGCCTGGACATCCCGGGCACGGACCTGGCGGGCGTGCACCACCTGCGCCGGCTCGCGCACGCCGAGCGGCTCAAGGGCGTCCTCCAGCACCTCGGCCGGGACAACGGGCACCTGGTGATCGCGGGCGCCGGCTGGATCGGACTGGAGGTCGCCGCGGCGGCCCGCGAGTACGGCGCCGAGGTCACGGTGATCGAGCCGGCGCCGACGCCGCTGCACGGGGTGCTCGGCCCGGAGCTGGGCGGCGTCTTCGCGGAGCTGCACCGCGAGCACGGCGTCCGCTTCCACTTCGGGCGGCGGCTCACCGAGATCGTCGGCCAGGACGGCATGGTCCTCGCGGTCCGCACCGACGACGGCGAGGAACACCCGGCGCACGACGTGCTGGCGGCGATCGGCGCCGCGCCGCGGGTCGCTCTCGCGGAGGCGGCGGGGCTGGAGCTGGCCGACCGGGCGCGGGGCGGCGGTGTCGTGGTCGACGAGCGGTTGCGCACGTCCGACCCGGACATCTACGCGGCCGGTGACGTGGCGACCTTCCCGCTCGCGCTCTACGACACCCGGGTCCGCGTCGAGCACTGGGCGAACGCCCTGAACGGCGGCCCGGCCGCGGCGCGCTCGATGCTGGGCCAGGAGGTCGTCCACGACCGTGTGCCCTACTTCTTCACCGACCAGTACGACCTGGGCATGGAGTACAGCGGCTGGGCCCCGCCCGGCTCGTACGACGAAGTGGTGATCCGGGGCGACGCGGGCAAGCGGGAGTTCATCGCGTTCTGGGTCAAGGAGGGACGCGTGCTGGCCGGAATGAACGTGAACGTGTGGGATGTCACAGAGCAGATCCAGAAGCTGATCCGTTCCCGGGCCCAGGTGAACATCGAGGCACTCTCAGACCCCCACATCCCCCTCGACGGTCTCCTCTCCCCGAGCTGACGACCACCAGGACTGTCACAGCAGCCCCGTAGAATTCACGCGTGGCAGGACGGATCAACGACGAGGACGTGAAGGCGGTACGGGACGCGGTCCCGATCGACGCCGTGGTCTCCGAGTACCTCCAGCTGCGCAACGCGGGCGGCGGCAACCTGAAGGGGCTGTGCCCGTTCCACGACGAGAAGTCGCCGTCCTTCCAGGTCAGCCCGAGCAAGGGACTCTTCCACTGCTTCGGCTGCCAGGAGGGCGGCGACACCATCACCTTCGTGATGAAGGTGGACCACCTCTCCTTCTCGGAGGCGGTCGAGCGGCTCGCCGCCCAGGCCGGCATCACGCTGCGCTACGAGGAGGGCGGGTACAACCCGGCCCACCAGCGCGGCGAGCGCATCCGCCTGGTCGAGGCGCACAAGATCGCCGCGCAGTGGTACGCCGAGCAGCTCGCCACCGGCGCCGAGGCCGAGACCGGCCGGATCTTCCTCGCCGAGCGCGGCTTCGACCAGGCCGCCGCCGTCCACTTCGGCGTCGGCTACAGCCCCCAGGGCTGGGACCACCTCACCCGCTATCTGCGCGGCAAGGGCTTCACCGACAAGGAGCTGATCCTCTCCGGCCTGTCCCAGGAGGGCCGCCGGGGCCCCATCGACCGCTTCCGCGGCCGCCTGATGTGGCCCATCCGTGACATCGGCGGCGAGGTCGTCGGCTTCGGCGCCCGCAAGCTGTACGAGGCGGACAACGGCCCGAAGTACCTGAACACCCCCGAGACGGCGATCTACAAGAAGAGCCAGGTGCTGTACGGCATCGACCTGGCGAAGAAGGACATCGCGAAGGCCAGCCGGGCGGTCGTGGTCGAGGGCTACACGGACGTCATGGCCTGTCACCTCGCCGGTGTGACGACCGCGATCGCCACCTGCGGTACGGCCTTCGGCGGGGAGCACATCAAGATCCTCCGCCGTCTCCTCATGGACAACGGCTCGGCCCGCGTGATCTTCACCTTCGACGGCGACGCGGCCGGGCAGAAGGCCGCCCTGCGCGCCTTCGAGGACGACCAGAAGTTCGCCGCAGAGACGTACATCGCGATCGCCCCGGACGGCATGGACCCCTGCGAGCTGCGCCTCGCCAAGGGCGACGAGGCGGTGGCCGACCTGGTCGAACCCCGCACCCCGCTCTTCGAGTTCGCGCTCCGCCAGATCCTGAGCCGCTACGACCTGGACACCCCGGCCGGCCGTGCCGCCGCCCTGGACGAGGCGGCGCCGATCGTGGCCCGCATCAAGAACAGCGGCGCCCAGCACGAGGTCGCCGTCGACCTGGCCGGCATGCTCGGCATCCTCGACACCCAGTTCGTGGTCCGGCGTGTGGCCCAGCTGGCCCGCTGGGCGAGGGACCGCGGCGGAAAGGCCCCGCAGCAGGACCGCCCGCGCGGCCCGGAGCAGCAGTGGGCGGCGCCCGCGGCCCGTCCGGTGAGCGGCGGTCCGGCACTGACCCTGCGCAACCCCGTCCACGCCGCCGAACGGGAACTCCTCAAACTCGCCCTGCAGCGCCCCGAGCTGGTCTCCCCGGCCTTCGACGCCTACGGCGTGGACGAGTTCACCGCGCCGCCCTACGCGGCCGTGCGTCAGGCGATCGCGGAGGCCGGCGGTGCCGAGTACGGCGTGTCCGACTCCCAGGAATACCTGGTCAGGGTCCGGGAGGCCGCTCCGGACGACACCGTCCGTGCGATGGTCACCGAGCTGGCCGTCGAGCCGATCCTGCGCCGCACGGTCGACGAGACCTACGCCGGCACGGTCCTGGTGCAGATCCGCCGCCGCGCCGTCGAACGCCGCATCCGCGACATCCAGTCCCAGATGACCCGCCTCTCCACCGGCGGCGACCCCGCCCAACTGGCCTCGGTCCAGAACGAGATGTGGATCCTCCAGCAGTACGACCAGGCGTTGCGGGAGCGGGGCGCGGAGGCGCTGTAGGGGCACCTCCGCGGGATCAGGACTCGGGGGACCGGTCTTCCGCCACGGCTCAGTGGCCCGCAGTTGCCAATCGCATAGTCCGACGACCTGAGTAACCGACCGGTCACGAAGCGGACGCAAAAAGTCACCGCACGCCCCTCGTGGCGGGGATGTGTCGTACTCCACACTGGGGACGGTGCCCGAGTCCTCGGAGCGCAGGCCGTCGACTCTCCACTCCCGAAGTACCGCTGCCGCACACCTTCAGCAGCGATCATCCTGGAGGTCGCCCCCGTGCAGACCCAGACCCTCACCCAGACCGACAGCGCAACCAGCGACACCAGCACCAGCACCAGCACCAGCACGGACGAGCCGGACGCGGAGACGGACGTCCTCGTGGCCGTCCCCCCGCAGAGCCGTGCCGCCCTGCACCCGGAGGCGGTGCCCGCCGAACCGGCGGAACCGCCGGCGGAAGCGCTCACGGACGAGCCCGAGGAGGCCGATGAACCGCTGGAGGCCGCCGAGCCCGTCGAGACACGGGTGTCGGCCCGGGCCGACACCGGCGGCCCCTCCGCCGACCTGTTCCGCCAGTACCTGCGCGAGATCGGCCGCATCCCGCTGCTCACCGCCGCCGAGGAGGTCGAACTCGCCCGCCGGGTCGAGGCCGGCCTGTTCGCCGAGGAAAAGCTGAGCAACACCCCTGATCCGGACAGCCAGTTGGCCCTCGACCTGGACCGGCTGGTCGTCATGGGCCGTATGGCCAAGCGCCGCCTCATCGAGGCGAACCTGCGGCTCGTCGTGTCCGTCGCCAAGCGGTACGTCGGCCGTGGCCTGACCATGCTCGACCTGGTCCAGGAGGGCAACCTCGGGCTGATCCGGGCCGTCGAGAAGTTCGACTACGCCCGGGGCTACAAGTTCTCGACGTACGCCACCTGGTGGATCCGCCAGGCCATGTCCCGGGCCCTGGCCGACCAGGCCCGCACCATCCGCGTCCCGGTCCACGTGGTCGAGCTGATCAACCGGGTCGTCCGCGTCCAGCGCCGCATGCTGCAGGAGCGGGGCTACGAGCCGACCCCCGAAGAGGTAGCCGCCCACCTCGACCTGCCGCCCGAGCGGGTCTCCGAGGTCCTGCGCCTCGCCCAGGAGCCGGTCTCCCTCCACGCGCCGGTCGGCGAGGAGGAGGACGTGGCCCTCGGTGACCTGATCGAGGACGGGGATGCGGCGAGTCCGGTGGAGTCGGCGGCGTTTCTCCTGCTCAGGGAGCACCTGGAGGCGGTCCTGTCCACGCTGGGGGAGCGGGAGCGCAAGGTCGTCCAGCTCCGCTACGGCCTCATCGACGGCCGCCCCCGCACGCTGGAGGAGATAGGCCGGCTGTTCGGGGTGACGAGGGAGCGGATACGGCAGATCGAGTCCAAGACCCTCAACAAGCTCCGGGATCACGCCTTCGCGGACCAGCTGAGGGGTTACCTGGACTGAAAGGGGCCGCCTGCCGGCGGCCCCTCCCGCGGTCAGTCCACCTCGGCGACCGCCTGCGCGAACTGGGCCTTGTACAGCCGGGCATAGGCGCCGTCCGCGGCCAACAGCTCCGTGTGCGCGCCCTGTTCCACGATCGCCCCGTTCTCCATCACCAGGATCGTGTCCGCATCCCGGATCGTCGACAGCCGGTGCGCGATCACGAACGACGTCCGCCCCGTCGCCAGCTTCGCCATCGCCTTCTGGATCAGCACCTCGGTCCGGGTGTCGACCGAACTCGTCGCCTCGTCCAGCACGAGGATCGTCGGGTCGGACAGGAACGCCCGCGCGATGGTGATGAGCTGCTTCTCACCCGCGCTGACCCCCGTGCCCTCGTCGTCGATCACGGTGTCGTACCCGTCGGGCAGCGTCCGGATGAACCGGTCGGCGAGCGCCGCCCGCGCGGCCTCCTCGATCTCCCCGCGGGTGACCTCCCTGGACGCCCCGTACGCGATGTTCTCCGCAATGGTCCCGCCGAACAGCCAGGTGTCCTGGAGCACCATCCCGATGCCGGCGCGGAGTTCGTCGCGGGACATGCGCCGGATGTCCACGCCGTCCAGGGTGATCCGGCCGCCCGACACGTCGTAGAACCGCATCAGCAGGTTGACCAGGGTCGTCTTGCCGGCGCCCGTCGGGCCGACGATCGCCACCGTGTGACCGGGCTCCGCCGTCAGCGAGAGGTCCTCGATCAGCGGCTTCTCCGGGTCGTACCGGAAGGACACATGCTCCAGGCGGACCCGCCCGCGCAGTTGCTCCGGCCGCTCGCCCGGTACCGGATCCGCCTCCTGCTCCTCCGCATCCAGGAGTTCGAAGATCCGCTCGGCCGAGGCGACACCGGACTGCACCAGGTTCGCCATCGACGCGACCTGCGTCAGCGGCATCGAGAACTGCCGCGAGTACTGGATGAAGGCCTGGACATCACCGATGGACAGGGCGCCCGAAGCGACGCGCAGGCCGCCCACGACCGCCACCAGCACATAGTTCAGGTTCGACACGAACATCATCAGCGGCTGCATCACACCGCTGTTGAACTGCGCCTTGAACGCGGCCTCGTACAGCGCCTCGTTCTGCTCGGCGAACTGCTTCGCCGACTCCTCCTGCCGGCCGAACACCTTCACCAGGGTGTGCCCGGTGTACATCTCCTCGACGTGCGCGTTCAGCTTGCCGGTGGAGCGCCACTGCTGCACGAAGTGCGGCTGCGACCGCTTGCCGACCCGGGTGGCGACGACGAACGACAGCGGCACGGTCACCAGCGCGACCAGCGCCAGGATCCAGGAGACGTAGAACATCATCGCGAGCACACCGATGATGGTCAGCCCCGAGTTGATCAGCTGGCCCATCGACTGCTGGAGCGTCTGCCCGATGTTGTCGATGTCGTTGGTGGCCCGGGAGAGCACCTCGCCGCGCTGGCGCTTGTCGAAGTACGACAGCGGCAGCCGGGACAGCTTCGTCTGCACGGACTCGCGCATCCGGAACATCGTGCGGTTCACGGCCCGGTTGACCAGCCGGGTCGCCACCGCCATCAGCAGGCCGGCGACCAGGAACGTCCCGAGCGCGAGCAGCAGGACGTCGCCGACGGCCCCGAAGTCGATGCCCTTGCCGGGCGTGAAGTCGGTGCTCTGCAGCATGTCCGCGACGGAGCCCTTGCCATGGGCCCGCATCTGGTCGAGAACCTGCTCCTTGGTGGCCCCGGCCGGCATCTGCCGGCCGATGATGCCGGCGAAGACCAGGTCGGTGGCCTTGCCCAGGATCTTCGGGCCGATCACGTTCAGGGTCACGCTGACGACCACGCACAGCAGCAGGCCGTAGATCGTGAAGCGTTCCGGTCTGAACTGGGCGACGAGCCGTTTGCCCGACCCCTTGAAGTCCATCGAGCGCTGGTCGGGGCCGCCCCCGGCCATCATGCGTCCCATGGGCCCGGCCATCAGGCAGCCTCCGCTTCCGTCAGCTGGGAGAGCACGATCTCCCGGTAGGTCTCGTTGCCCGCCATCAGGTCCCGGTGCCGGCCGGAGCCGACCACCCGGCCCTCGTCCAGCACGATGATCCGGTCGGCGTCCCGGATGGTCGCCACCCGCTGGGCGACGATGACGACGGTCGCCTCGGCGGTCTCGCGGGAGAGCGCGGTGCGCAGGGCCGCGTCGGTGGCGTAGTCGAGCGCGGAGAAGGAGTCGTCGAAGAGGTAGATCTCCGGGCGCTGGACGAGCGTGCGGGCGATCGCGAGACGCTGCCGCTGACCGCCGGAGACGTTCGTACCGCCCTGCGCGATCGGCGCGTTCAGGCCGCCCTCCAGTTTCTGCACGAAGTCCTTCGCCTGCGCCACCTCCAGCGCGTGCCACAGCTCCTCGTCGGTGGCGTCCGGATTGCCGTAGCGCAGGTTGGTGGCGACCGTGCCCGCGAACAGGTAGGGCTTCTGCGGCACCAGACCCACCGTCTTCGCCAGCAGCACCGGGGCGACCTCCCGGACGTCCACGCCGTCGACCAGCACCTCCCCCTCGGTGGCGTCGAACAGCCGCGGGACCAGTCCGAGCAGCGTCGACTTGCCGCTGCCGGTGGAGCCGATCACGGCGGTCGTCTCACCCGGCCGGGCCACCAGGTCGACGGCCTTCAGCACCGGCTCCTCGGCACCCGGATAGCGGAAGCCGGCGCCCCGGATCTCCAGGTGGCCGTGCCGGCGCAGCTCGGTGACCGGAGCGGTGGGCGGCACCACGCTGGAGTCGGTCCCGAGGACCTCCTGGATGCGCTCGGCGCACACCTCCGCGCGCGGCACCATCATGAACATGAAGGTGGCCATCATCACGGACATGACGATCTGCATCAGATAGGCGAGGAACGCGGTCAGGTCGCCGATCTGCATCCCGCCGCTGTCGATGCGGTGGGCGCCGAACCACACCACCGCGATCGACGACACGTTCACCACCGTCATCACCATCGGGAACATCAGCGCGAGCAGCCGGCCGGTGGCCAGCTGCATCTCGGTCAGGTCACCGTTGGCCCTCCCGAACCGTTCCTGCTCGTACTGGTCCCGTACGAAGGCACGGATCACCCGATTGCCGGTGATCTGCTCGCGCAGCACCCGGTTCACGGTGTCCAGGCGGACCTGCATCGACCGGAACAGCGGCCGCAGCCGGCGCACGATGAGCGTCACGCAGACCGCCAGCACCGGCACGACGGCGACGAGCACCCCGGACAGCGGCACATCCAGGCCGAGGGCCAGCACGATGCCGCCGACGCACATGATGGGCGCCGACACCATCAGCGTGAACGTCATCAGGGCCAGCATCTGGATCTGCTGTACGTCGTTCGTCGTACGCGTGATGAGCGAGGGCGCCCCGAAGTGGCCCAGCTCGCGCGGGGAGAAGGACTGCACCCGGTCGAAGACGGCACCGCGCAGGTCCCGGCCGAGCGCGGAGGCGGTCCGGGCGCCGTAGTACACGGCACCGATGTTGCACACGACCTGTGCCAGCGAGATGCCGATCATCAGGGCGCCGAAGGACAGAATGTAACCGGTGTCACCCTTCACGACACCGTTGTCGATGATGTGCGCGTTCAGGGTGGGCAGATAGAGGGTGGCGCAGGTCTGCAGGAACTGCAGCAGCACCAGGACGGCTATGGGTTTCCTGTAGGGCCTGAGACAGGTCCGCAGAAGTCGTATGAGCACGCTGGGTCTCTCGGAGTCGGCGGGTGGGGGGCTGGTCGGTTGCCCTTGGCCCCTATCGTCGGACACTCCACCCGCGTTACCTCAACCGATTAACCCAACAGCGGTCCAAAGAACCGACGGCACTCAGCCGTTGGCCCTACGCCCCACACACGAAACGCCCCCGATCAGGTCACGCCCGAAACGCCCCCGGATGGGTCTGTTCCCGCACCGCCGTGAACTGCTGCCGCACCGCCTGACCCACGGCCAGCTCGTCCCCCGGCTCCAGGACCTGAGCCGCCGCACCCTGCCAGGCCGGCGGGGTGCGCGGGTCGAATGTGCCCTGCGACACACCGAGCGCCCAGGCCGCCTGCCGGGCCGCGCCGATCGCCGCGTAGTCCGCGGGCTGCGGTACGACGACCTGGGCGCCGAACAGCGAGGGCGCCGAGGCCTGCACGGCGGGAAGTTCGGCGGCCGGGCCCAGCAGGAAGATCCGCCGCACGTCCACGCCCCGCCCGCGCAGCACGTCCAGCGCGTCGCCGAGCCCGCACAGCATGCCCTCGAACGCGGCCCGCGCCAGATGCTCCGGCTTCATCGACTCCCGCCGCAGCCCGGCGATCGTCCCGGCGGTGTGCGGCAGATGGGGTGTCCGCTCACCCTCCAGATAGGGCAGCAGCACCAGCCCATGAGCGCCCGGTGTGGACTTCACCGCCAGCTCGGACAGGCTCTCCAGGTCCGGGAGGCCGAGGAGTTCGGCGGTGCCGCGCAGGGTCCGCACGGCGTTCAGGGTGGTCACGACCGGCAGGTGCATGCCGGTGGCGTCGGCGAGGGAGGTGATCATTCCGGACTGATCGGCGAGCGCCTCGGGGTGCACGGCCATCACGGACCCGGAGGCACCGAGGGACACGACGGCATCCCCCAGCCCGATCCCGAGCCCGAACGCGGCGGCCATGGTCTCCCCGGTGCCGGCGGAGATCAGCAGCCCCTCCGGGGTCGTACCGGCCGCGTCGGACGGGCCGATCACCTCCGGCAGCATCGCCTGATGGCCGAGCGCCAGCTCCACCAGGTCCGGCCGGTAGGCGCCGGTGGCGGCCGACCAGTACCCGGTCCCGGAGGCCCCGCCGCGATCGGTGGTCCTGCGCACGGGCCGCCCGAGCAGCTGCCACACTAGCCAGTCGTGCGCCTGGAGCAGTACGGCCGTCCGGCGGGCGTTCTCGGGCTCGTTCTTGGCGAGCCAGCGCAGCTTGGTGACCGGCTGGGCGGCCTGCGGCACACAGCCGACCGCCTGCGCCCAGGCCTCCCGGCCGCCGAGCGCGTCGACCAGATCCGCTGCCGCGACCTGCGCCCGCTTGTCGCCGCCGACCAGCGCCGGGCGCACGGTGTTGCCCTGGGCGTCCAGCGGTACCAGGGCGTTCTGCTGGGCCGACACGCCGATGGCCTGCACGCCCTCCAGCAGACCGCCGCCCGCGGCCTCGCCGAGGGAGAGCAGCCAGGCCTGCGGGTCGACGTCGCTGGGCCGGCCCTCCACCGGGTGCGGGGCGTACCCCTGCCGTAGTACGGCACCGGTGTCCGTGTCGCACACCACGATGCGCGTGAAATCCGGTGAGCTGTCCAAGCCGGCGACTATCCCCATGCGGAGAATTTTGCAGCATCCACGGGCCTGCTACGGCCGAGGGCGCTCAGGTGTCACTCGTGCCCCCAGTCGTCCTCGGGCCTGCCGTTCAGGTTCCGCTCCCGCAAGGACCGCACCCGCTGGGCGACGGTCTCGGGAACCCGGTCGCCGACCTTGTGGCCGACCGTGTGGAACGCCTTGCCGGCGTACTGGCGGCCCTGCTGCGCGGCGGTCTCGGCCGTGTTGCGGACGGCGGGGTTCTGCGTGATCCGCTGAGCGGACTTCTTCAGCTGCTCGTAGCGCTCGCGTCCGGCCCTCGTGCCGAGTACGTAACCGAGGGCCAGTCCGGCGACGAACGTGAGCCGGTAGCGCATGGCTGCCACCCTTCCCTTGCCTGGGTCTGCTGGTGCGACGTGGGCGCCGAGGGGAACCGATTGGCGGAGCACCCCCCTGCTTGCGCTAATGTATGTGTCGCAGCGAGCGCCCGCCCTCTGGCGAATACCCAGGTAGGCACGTTCGATGCAATCGAGGCGATCCTCCGTAGCTCAATTGGCAGAGCAGCCGGCTGTTAACCGGCAGGTTACTGGTTCGAGTCCAGTCGGGGGAGCTTCGGTCCTCCGTAGCTCAATTGGCAGAGCAGCCGGCTGTTAACCGGCAGGTTACTGGTTCGAGTCCAGTCGGGGGAGCGCAGTGAACGAGGACCCCTTGGGGGTCCTTTTTCATGCCCGCGGGAACCGCCGCGCCTGCACCGATGTCCTCAAGGTCATGAGCAGCGCAGAAGCCGACCATCCGAAGCAGGAGATCGTATGAGCGGCTATGCTGCGGCAGACGGCGCGCACACTTGTACGCGACACGCCGCTATGGGGCGGTAGCTCAGCCGGTTAGAGCAGCGGACTCATAATCCGTCGGCCGTGGGTTCGAGTCCCACCCGCCCCACTGGAACCTCTTCCTGAAGAAACGTTCTGCCCCATCAGGGCCCCTGCAGGGGGGTCTGATGGGGCAGTTGAGCGAACGGCGGGCCGGGCGCCGGCCTGGCGCGGTCTCCCGTCACCGGTGCTGCGGGCGCCACTCGAAGAGGAGGATGGTCGCGTCGTCCCGCAGTTGGTTGCGCTGGTATTCGAGGATGGCGTGGATGAGCAGCCGCAGGACCTCGGCCGGGCGCTGGCCGGCGGCGTGCGAGCGGATGATGAAGTCGGTGAACCGGTCGAGGCCGAACTCCGCACCGTCCGCGTCGCGAGCCTCCACGACACCGTCGGTGTAGAGCAGGACGCAGTCGCCCGGTTCCAGTGTCGTCTCGTGTACCTGCCGGGCTCCCGGGGTGAGCTGGACAGCCAGGCCGATCGGCGGCTGCGGGGGGCTGTCCAGCGCCCCCTCGAGCACCCGCTCGGCACGGATCAGCAGCGGTGGGGGATGACCGCAGTTCACCCAGCGCAGCACCCCGGTCTCGGCGTCGAGCCGGCACAGCACCCCGGTGCAGAAGTGGTCGGGCAGCCACTGTGCGAGCGCCTGGTCGACGGAGCCGACGACGTCGGCCAGGTCGCGCCCGCCGCGGCGGGCGTTGCGCGCCGCCGCCATGGCGACCGACGTGGTCAGGCCGGCGGTCAGGTCGTGACCCATGGCGTCGAGGATCATGGTGTGCAGGACGTTCTTGACCACCGAGTGGTCGAAGGCGTCGCCGGCGATGTCGTACGCCGGTTCCAGGACCGCGGTCGAGACGCACCTTCTGCTGCCGATGGTGCGGGGCGGAAGGAAGGCCCGCAGCATCTCGGCGGGCAGCCGCATGGGCTCGGTGCGGGTGCGGGCGGCGAGCCAGTCGCTGTAGGCGCGCTTGGAGGTGATCAGCATGGCGAACAGATCGGCCAGCATCCGGATGCGGCGCATCCGCACCCGGTCGGGCGAGGCGGTACCCACCGCCAGCACGCCCAGCCGCTCCGCACCGTCGACCAGAGGCATCCAGACGACCGAGCCGTCGCCGGTGTCGGCCACCCGCGGGCAGAGTGTGCGGTAGGCCGAGCCGGCCGACGAGCGGTTCACCGGCAGCGGCTCCATGGCCTCGTCGAGTGGGATGAGCAGCCGCTGTTGCAGATCGACGAGGTAGACCAGCGCGGTGTCCAGGCCGAGGGCCGAAGCACACCGGTTCGCCAGGGCCGGCAGTTCGACGGGCAGGCTTGTCTGCGCCTCGATGATCAGCTCTGCCAGCCGATTCTCGTCGACGGCGGTGTCGGAACCGGAGGACGCGTGCGGTGGGTCCGACACGGGATCACCCCTTCCGTGCCCAGTGTCACACCGATCCCGTCCCCTCTCACCTCAGCCACGAGCGCGGCTGCTGCTGGGGCCGGCGCCGGCCGAAAGGGCATGTCGGTCATGGGCGATGTGCTGGGGCACGGCCTCCAGGCCGCGGTGGCCATGAGCCGGTACCGCTCCGTCCTGCGCACCGTCGCCGCCGCCGGCCTGCCCGTGGACGCCATGCTCACCGAGGCCGACCGCAGGGCCGCCGCTCTCCGCCGTCGGCTGCGTGTCACGCCGTCGCCTCGGCGCGCAACACGAGCAGGGCGGTGTCGTCGGTGCGGTTTCCCGTGGGCTGGGCCCGGGCGAGGAGCGCGTCGGCGATGTCGTGGGGCAGGCGGCCGGCGTGGGAGAGCACGGCGCACAGGGCTGTGGTGTCGACGGCGTGGTCGGTGCCGGGGATCTCGATGAGTCCGTCGGTGTAGAAGGCGAGCACGGTGCCGTCCGGGAGAGCGACCTGGACCGAGGGGTACTCCGCTGCCGGATCGACGCCGAGCAGCGGACCCGGGGGCAGGTCCAGGAGCTCGGTGCGCAGGTCGGGGCGGCGCAGGAAGGGCGGCCAGTGTCCGGCGGTGGCCAGGTGGGCGGTGCGGCGGGTCAGGTCGAGGTGGGCGTACAGGCAGCTGACGAGCAGGTCGGCTTCGAGATCGACGAGCAGGCGGTTGGTGCGGGCGAGGACCTCGCCGGGGGCCGCGCCGGCGACGGCATAGGCGTGCACGGCGGTGCGGACCTGGCCCATGAGCCCTGCGGCGCGCACACTGTGCCCCTGGACGTCGCCGATGACGGCGGCGGCCTCGGTGGCGGAGAGCCGGATCAGGTCGTAGAAGTCGCCGCCGATGTCCATGCCGTGGCTGGCGGGCAGATAGCGGGCGGCCACCTGCAGACCCGGCACCACCGGAAGGTGACGGGGCAGCAGGCCGGCCTGCAGACCGTGGGCGACCTGCTGCTGGGCGTCGTACTGCCGGGCCCGTTCCAGCGCCTGGGCGATCAGGGCGCTGACGGACGTCAGCAGGGCCCGTTCCTCGGACGGGAAGCGATGGGGCCGGTCGTATCCGAGCACGCACGTTCCGACCGGATACCCGGAAGCGATCAGCGGCAGATACGCCCAGGCGGACATGCCGTCGTCGGCCGCGACACCACCGGAAGCGCACAGTTCCTGCCGGGAGGCGAAGAACGCCGGGGCCCCGGTGGTCAGCCCGAAAACGCTGGGCAGCTGTGCGGTCAGCGGCTTCCGGTCGAAGCGGCTCAGCAGCTCTGCGCGCACCCCGCGGTGGCCGATGATCCGCACGCGTCCGGCCTCCGGCACCAGCAGGGCAACGGTCTGCGCCTGGAAGGCGAGCAGGAAGTGCTCGGCCGCCAGGTCGGCGACCTCACCCGCGGTCGCCGCCTGGGTCAGGGAGCCGGCCAGGTGCAGCAGGTGATGGACCACCCTGAGCCGGCTCGCACTGGTCTCCTCCTTCATGTCGCGCGGCGCCGGTGCATCGCCGCGGTCGCCGGTCTCGCGGATGCGCACGCTGACACCCGTGGGGTCCGGATAGAGCTGGAACAGCAGACGACCGCCGCCGGGCCGAACGGCCGTGAAGGAGGTCGGCAGCATGCTGAACACCGCCGCCCGGTGCCGGTCCTCGTAACCTGCCCGGCGAAGCCACGGGACCGCCTCGCACAGCACGCTGCCCCGCAGGCCGGGAATGCTCTGCGCGCCCAGCCCCAGCAGACCGGCCGACGTCCGGTCGATGAAGGTGATCCGCCCGTTCGCGTCGACACAGCAGGCGCCTTCGGGCAGACGCCTGAGGAAGTCCGCGGCGGGATGGCTCCCGGTGGGGTCCACCGCGGCGGATTCCACCCCGGGCAGGAAGCGGGGCACGGGTGACGGCGTGAGGCGGCTGCCGGTTTCGGCGGCGCCGCGCAGCAGCCAGCCGGCGCACCGGGCGGAGGACCAGACCGAGCGGCGCTCGTCCGTACCGAGCTCGGGTGACCGCCCGTGCGGAAACGACATCACCATCGCCCCCCACACCGTCTCCCCGGCCATGATCGGCACGAAGACCTGGGCGCGGTCGTACGGCATCAGCATGGCGGGGGCCGGGTAGCGTCGTGCGAGGTCCTCGCCGGACCGCACCCACACGAGATGCCGCTCGCGAACCGCTTCCACCACGGGATCCGAGGCCGTGCCCGCCAGCCGCAGCCGACGCAGCGGGCCGACGAACTCCGGCGGGAGCCCGACGCTCACCTCCATGTCCAGGATCTCGCCGGCCGGGTCCCGCAGAAAGATCGTGCCGGTGTGCGCGCCCAGGCCCTCCAGCGCCCGGACGAGCACCTGGTCCAGCAGGTTCCGGACGATCGCCTCTTGCGGGAACTGGTCCGTCTTCATCCGTCCACCGTCCTGGCACGGAGAGAGCCGAGTTACAGCGTAGGCCGACGCCACCAGGGGGCGCCCACTCCACTGCGCTCACCTTCCACCCGTCGGCCGTGGGTTCGAGTGCCGCCCGCCGCACCGGGCGCCGCAGCTGCAGAAACGATGTGATCTGTGGCGGCGTCAAATGCCCACGGCGGTTGCACCGTTGGTGCCGGCGTCATGTGCGGTTGGTTGACCCGTACATGCTTGAACGGCCCGCGTGCTGGGCACGCACCCCCTACCGGCCTACACCGCCGGACCGCATCGGCACAGGGAGGGCGTCATGGACCGTCGCATCCGGGTACGCGTCAGCCGGCGCCCCGCCGCCCCGCGTGAGCGGGAGATCGACCGCAGGACGCCGTCGGGGCGCATCCTGCCGTACTGACCGCCGCATCACCCGGCGTCCGGGAGCCCCGGTGCACCGCGCCGGCCGTCGACCGCCGCCCGCAGGGCGGTGCGCAGGTCCTCCGGGAGGGCCGGGCCGCCGGGGCGCACGCTCGCCGTGACCGCCGCCGCCACCCGGCGCAGCTTGGTGTTGGAGCGCTGGGAGGTCTCGCGCAGGATGTCCCAGGCGCCGTCCGGGGTGCAGCCGTGCGCGGCCATCAGAATCCCGCGCGCCTGGTCGATCACCGGACGGGAGGCGATCGCGTGCCGCAACTGCGCTATCTCCAGGCGCAGCGAGTCCAGCTGCTCGGCGCGTTCCCGGGCCACCGCCGAGGCGGTGCGGGCCGGGCGGCCCGCGGCCGGCGCGGTGCGCAGCGGGTCGGTGGTGTCCAGCCCCATCAGCTCCAGGACCCGGCGCGGCTGACCCCGCCAGCCGGTGGCCGAGACCGCGACACCGTGCCGGCGGCCGTACTCCCGCAGCACTTCCAGGAACGCCGTGCCGGTCGAGTCCATGAAGGACACCTCCGTCAGGTCCAGCTCGATCCGGGCGATGTCCGCCGGCAGCCCGGCCAGGATCCCGGCGAGGGTGTCCGTACAGCCCTGGACCAGTTCGCCACGCGCCCGCAGGACGATCCGGTCACCCTGCCCGTGACCGACGACGACCAGGGTGTCCGGCCGTCCGGTGTGCGGTGCGTGTGCCGCAGAACGCATGTCGCCGCCCCGTTCTCCGCTCTCTTCGGTCCGCTCGGTGCCACGCCGCTCGGCTGCCCTGCGCACCTTGGCCTACACCCGTCGTTCCCGGATCCGGTCCCGAGCAGGTGAGCCGAGCGGCATACTGGGCACTTCTCTTCCTGTGCGAGTGGGAGAAGGTGTGAGCGGACCCGAGGTGGTACGGCCCCGGCGGGCGACCGGTGCCCTGCCGGCGCCCTGGCTCGATGTGTACCCGCTCACCGGGCGGACCGGATTCCGGGCGGTGGGCGAGGTGAGCCTGCCCACCCACGGCGTCTGGGAGCGGGCGCTGGAGGGTGCCGTGCGCGACGAGGGGGACGTGTACCACGTGGAGCTCTCCGCGCTGTCCTTCGTCGACGTCGCCGGGGCCGAGGCGCTCGCGGACGCCGCCCGGCGGTTCGGTGAGCGGCGGCTGGTGCTGGACCGCCCGCCGGCCGCGCTGCCCCGCGTCCTGGAGCTGTTGTGGCCCGGGCTTCCCGCGATCGAGGTGGCGGCGTCATGACCACAGCGCCGAAGGCAGGATCCGTCGACCCCGTCGAGCCCTTCGTCCACCCCGCGCTGTTCTACGGCGACGCGGAGGAGTACCTGGCCGGCACCGTCCCCTTCGTCCGTGACGCGCTGGCGGCCGGCGCACCGGTCGCGGTCGCCGTACCCGGCGACAACCTGCGGCTGATCCAGGACGCGCTGGGCGCCGAGGGCGACGCCGTACGGTTCCTGGACATGCGGGAAGCCGGCCGCAACCCCGGCCGGATCATCCCGGGCGTGCTGCGCGCCTTCGCCGACGCCCAGCCGTCCGGCCGACGCGTCCACATCATCGGCGAGCCCATCTGGGCGGGCCGCAGCCCGGCCGAGTACCCGGCCTGCGCCCAGCACGAGGCGCTGATCAACGCCGCGTTCCAGGGCCGCGAGGTCACCATCCTGTGCCCGTACGACACCGCCCGGCTGGACGAGCGCGCGCTCGCCGACGCCCACGCCACCCATCCGGTCGTCATCCCGGCCGGCGGCGCGCAGCGCAGGAGCGAGACCTACGACCCCGAGGGCGTGGCCGCCCGCTACAACGAGCCGCTGCCGCCCGCCCCCGGCGACGGCACGGGCGTGTTCACCACCGCCTTCGACGAGGACTCGCTGTCCGCCGTACGGCACCTCGCCACCGAGCACGGCGCCCGGCTGGGCCTGGCAGGCCTGGGACTGGAGAACCTGGCGCTGATCACCGCCGAGCTGACCACCAACAGCGTCCTCCACGGCGGCGGCACCGGCGGGCTCACGGTGTGGGCCGAGGGCGGGTATGTGCTGTGCGAGGTCCGCGACAAGGGGCGACTGGCCGATCCGCTGGCCGGCCGGCGGCCGGCCTCCCGGGACCAGCGGGGCGGGCGTGGCCTGTTGCTGGTCAATCTGGTGGCGGACCTGGTGCGGGTGCACACGGGGCCTGCGGGGACCACCATTCGATGTTACGTGGTGCGGTGAACCGGGGGTTCGCCGTGGGAGGTCACGGTGCGCGGTTCAGGCGACCAGGGGGTTCAGGACCAGCGGCTCGATCCGCCCCTCCAGCATGGCGCCGATGCCCTGGATCGCGCAGATGTCGGGGGTTTCGGCGATGTGCACCGGCATCCCGGTGGCCTGCCGCAGCATCTGGTCGAAGCCGGGCAGCAGTGCCGAGCCGCCCACCATCGTGATCCCGCGGTCGGCGAGGTCGGCGACCAGGTCGGGCGGACAGTCGCGCAGCACCTTGCCGATGCCGTCGAGGACGGCGGTCAGCGGGGTCTCGATCGCTTCCCGCACGGCTGCGGTGTCGACGCGCACGCTGCGCGCGAGCCCGGTGACCACGTCCCGGCCGTTGATCACCGTGGAGGACGGGCCCTGCGAGGTCAGTCCGTTGCCGGACAGGGCCAGCTGCAGCGGACGTACGGACTGGCTGGGCAGTATCAGCTCGTGCGCGTGCCGCAGGTGCTGCACGATCGCCTGGTCCACGACCTCGCCGCCCACCGGGACCCGCTCGGCGGTCACGACCGCCCCGAGCGAGAGCACCGCGACCTGCGTGGCCGCCGCCCCGCACATCATGATCATGGTGGCCTCGGGGCGTTCGACGGGCAGCCCGCAGCCGACGGCGGCGGCGATCAGCGTGTCCACCAGCTCGACCCGGCGCGCACCCAGTCCGACCAGCGTCTCGACGGTCGCCCGCTGGGCCAGCGGATCCGCGCCGTGCGGGGTGCACGCGGCGGCCCGCAGCCGCAGATTGCGCCGCAGGGCACGGCGCACCTTGTCGCCGAGCAGCTGCCGCAGCATGCGCTGGGCCATCTCGATGTCGACCACCGTGCCACCGGAGATGGGCCGCACGACCCGGATGTAACCCGGCGTCCGTCCCGTCATCCGCTCCGCGAAGTCGCCGACCCCCATGAGTGACCCGCTGCGCGTGTTCACGGCGGCGACCGAGGGCTGGTCGACCACGAGACCGGCGCCCTTCACATACACCCGGGTGCGGGCCGCGCCCAGGTCGACGGCGAAGTGGCAGCGCCGCAGCTGCTCCAGACGGACGGTCACGGCAGATCCTCCCGGGGTGCGCGGGCCTGTTCCCTCTGTCTGCATCCTGCGCGGGGTCCGGGGGCGGGCGCCTTCTGGAGGGGGCCGGGCGGGGCGCCGCTGAATGGGGGTTTTCCGGAGGTACGCCGGTGTGTCGCCTGGTCAGCTACGGGTCCGGGTCAGGGACAGCTCACAGTGGACGGTGCATCCGGGTACGGCGTCCGGGCCGAGGTCGAGGGAGAGCCGTGCCCCTTGCGGCACGGTGCGTGGGGAGGCGCTCGCCAGGTGGTGTCGCACCGCCCCCCTGATGCGCTCGGCGAAGGACCCGTCGCCCGCGTGCGCCACGGCCCGGAGCGGGTCGCTGACACGCCAGACCGCCGTGCCCGTGGCCCGCAGGGACGACTCGGTCTCGTCCAGTTCCAGGCGCCGCTCGGTGAGGTCGACCTCGAAGTACTCCTCGCTCTGCGGCCCCTGGGCGAGGCCGAGTTCGGCGCCGGACGAGTAGACGACCACCCTGGTCTCGCCCGTTCCCTCGGGGAAGATGCCGTCGGGCGGCAGCGGGTGCGGGCCGTCGACGGGGGGCAGCGGGTGCGTGCCGTCGAAGAGCGCGTGCGGCAGCCGGCACAGCCGGCACCAACCCGCGTCGGTCCCCCGGCGCAGGGGCTCCAGCCAGGGAGCCAGGTCCTCCTCCTCGTCCAGCTCCTCCCGCAGCGTCTGCGGTACGGCGACGATGCCCCGCCGGTCCTCGGCGGCGTCCAGCATCCGGCTGACGGCCTCCGGGTCCGGTACCTCGTCGCCGCCGGGAAACGCGCACGTGAAGGTCACCCGCCAGCGCAGCCCGCCCAGCCGCACCACTTCCTCCTCGAAGTGCCTCACCGTGGCGCTCAGCAGCGGCAGGCCCGGTTCGTCCGGATGCGTCTGCACCCACCAGCTGGTGCGATCCCGGGTCGCGCCGAACCAGTGGCCCTCCGACCCGCTCGCCGCCATCAGCCGGGTGACCGCCCGGCCCAGCGCGGCCACGTCGTCCGGATGCCGGGGGCCGTCGGCGAACTCGTAGACGGCGACCGTGTCGTAGGCGGGCAGGGGCCGGTCGCCGTCGGGATCGTCGAAGAGGTCGTCGTAGAGGATGTCCGGACCGGGGCCGTCGTCCTCCTCGTCCTCGTCCTCGTTCGGCCGCTCGACGGCGAACAGGCTCTCGTCCTGCGGCAGCGGCTCCTCCTCCGCCGCCGTCTCCTGGTCCTGCATCTCGAAGATCGACGGCAGCGACTCCTCGGTGGGGAAACTGCCCTCCGGCAGCGCGTCGGGCTCCGGGACCGGGTTCTGCGAGAGCGGGGCAGTGCCGTAGCCGCCGGGGGACGAGCCGGAGTCGTCCGCGGGCTCGTCCACCTCCCCGCGCAGTTCGTGCCCCAGCGCGAGCAGCTCCGGGTTCCGGCCGCCGGCGAGCTCGTACTCCTCGTACACCTCCAGGGCTTCCTCGGTACGGCCCTGTTGGCGCAGGGTGATCAGCAGCAGAAGGCGGAAGTCCTCTCGGGACGGGTACTGCCGGACCAGTTCGGTGAGTTGCGCTTCGGCACGGTGATACTCGCCGAGATCCAGGTGCAGTTCGGCGGTCTTGCGATGCAGCACGAGGCGGAGGTCGAGGAGCCGGCCGCGCGCCTTGCGGGCCGCAGGGCCGGGTACCCCGGCGAGCGGGCCCTCCCCGCGCCACAGCAGGAGAGCCATGTCAAGGAGCGCGACTGCCTCCCGGTGCTCTCCCGTCCTCGCCCGCTCCCTGGCCGTCCGCTCCAAGTGCTCGTGGCGCGCCAGGTCCACGAAGTCGGCGCTGGTGTGCAGGGCGTACCCGGCAGGGAGCACGGCCAGCACGCCGGGACCCAGGCGGGTGCGCAGCCGGGACGTGATCCGGTCCATGGCCGCCGCGGCGTCCGCCGGCTCCTCGTGCCGGGCCCACAGACCGGCCCGCAGGTCGGCGCGGCTCACCTCGCGGCCGTCCCGCAGCACCAGCATCGCGAGCACCGCGGCCTCCTCAGGGGCCAGCTCCACGTCGCGGCTGCCCACCCGCACGGTCACCGGACCCAGGATGCGGTAGGAACGCCGCTGGTCGTACCCCTCCTGGGCGAGTCGCAGCAGCTCCCCGTCCATGAGCAGGTCCCTGCCCCGCAGCTGGTCCTGGGGCGACCCGGAGATCAGCAGGCCGAGGGCGCGTGCGTACGGTTCGCGCAGGCTCTCCGGGAGGTGCCGGAGCCGGTCCGGCGCGAACGGCGGCGCGGGCCGTCCGGTGCCCGAGGCCAGGCGCAGCAGCAGCCTGCCCAGCTTCGCCAGGTCCTGGGCCCGCCCCTCGGCCCCGGAGGTCCGGCCCGGCGCGAAGCCGCTGAGCCGGACCGTGCCGTCGGGCCTGAGCATCACCCGGGACAGGCCGAGGTCACCGTGGGTGAGGCCCGCCTCGTGGACCGCTTCGAGCGCCTGGGCCACCTGCGTCCCGACCGACACCAGCAGGGGAGCCGGGACACGGTAACCGTCGGGAGAGGCCAGGGCGTTGAGATTGACGCCCGGCACGTACTCCATGACGACGTACGGTCTGCCGTTCTCGATGCCGAAGTCGCTGACGTGCGCCAGATTGCGGTGCGCGAGGGCCCGCAGCCCCTCCGCGTCCCGCAGGAACGCCCCGCGCCGTGCGGCGTCGGGAAACGGCCGGTACAACCGCACCGCCACCTGCCGGCCCGTCTGCGGGTCATCGGCCAGCCACACGGCCCGCCCGGACGGAGTGAACCGCCGCACCAGCACATAGCGGCCGATCCGGTCACGCGGCACCCCGGGCTCGTCCCCACCGCCCGTCAACTGCCGCACGCTCTCCGGCCGTACGGTCGCGAACGCCTCCCCGTCCGCAGCCGCCCCCGTACCCTCGGCCGCGGGCGTCACCGCGCGGAACTCGCCGGGTGCCGCTCCGGCCCTCTCCTCGATCAATCCGCCGACCCGGGCCAGCAGTTCGGCCGTGGCGCCGCGTGCGGAGCGGGGCAGGCCGCGCAGCAGCAGCTCGCGCACGCCGGGGCGGAACGCGTACGACCCCGGCGGCCCCGGGACCGTCGTCAGGACACCGCTGAGGATCACCTCGGCCAGATGCTGCGGGCGCGGATCCGGTTCGACCGCCCGCTGCACCAGCCGCATCACGGGCAGGTCGGGGCGGCCGAGCGCGAGATGGCCGGCCAGCCGGAACGCCTCCGGGGACGCCGTCGCCCGGAAGCGCAGCACCAGTTCCTCGGCGGTGAGAGCGGCGAGGTCGGTGCGGTCCCCGGCGTCCTCCGGCCCGAGCGGCGAGCCCAGCAGGGCGGCCGTGCCCGGAAACGCGGATCCGCCCATGGACGCCACCAGCCCGGCCCAGTGTGCGAGCCACCGCGGACCGGCTTCGAGCACGGGCAGCGCCACCGCCTCCTGCGGTGCCTTTGTCCCCCGCTGCCCGTACTCCCCCCACTCCCCGTACTCCTGGTAGGGCGTGAACGTCAGTGCCGCCGTCGGCGCGGCCGGGAACGGAGCCGAGAACACCCCCGGTGCGGCGGGCAGCGCCGTGCCGCGCCACAGGTGTTCGGGCAGCGGCTGGACCACCGCCAGCGGCATCCGCCGGGCCCAGCGGTGCAGGGTGCCGTACCAGCGGCTGCCCGCCTCGCCCTGCCACCACTGCGGACCCATGCAGTCGCTGATCAGCAGCGTGACCGTACGGCCGTCGCCGGGATCGTACGAGCCTGCGCCGCGGACCGTGCCGTCGGGGTCGGCGCGGTGCACGGCCAGTGTGCGGAACACGCCCGACTGGGCCAGCGCCTGCTGCAGTTCGCGGATCAGGGGCCGCCAGACGGGCATCGTGGGGCCGGCGTCGTAGACCAGGTTCAGGCGCAGCCAGCGCTCCCGGGCCGGGCGCAGCACCGGCAGCCACCACTCGGGTCCCGCGCCGAGCCGGGCGATGCGGTCGGCGGTGGCCTGCTCGTCGAGGCGGTGGCCGACCGGGGCGTCCGTGCGGCGCTTGAGCGGGCGCAGGGCACGCTGCAGGCCCAGGGGGTGGCGCAGCATCGGCGGTGCGGGGGTGTGCAGGGCGGCGTAGAGCCCCGCCGTGGGGGTGGGCGAGGGCAGATGGAGCGGGGCGCGCGGGGACGCCGGGGCGGGGGAGCCGAGGCCTTCGGTGCGGTCGGGGGCGGTGGCCGGGCCGGCGGGTTCCCGGACAGGGCTCCGAGGCGTGGGTTCCGGCTTTGCCGCCTGCGCCGGACGCCCGGCCTGCTCGACCCCGCCGTCCGCCGGTTGCAGCTGCCGGGCCAGCCACAGCAGTTCGGCCAGCTCCAGCGGGGTCGGGCGGGCGCCGTCCGTCGCCAGGGCCAGGACGTCGGCGAGGCGGGCGTGCGGGTCGGGGGCCGCCGTGGCGGGGTGTTCAGAAGGCATCTGCCTGCGGGGCCTCGCCGAGGTACGGCATGAGCTGTTCGGCCAGTTCGTCCAGGGACTCGGCGCTCAGGCCGGCGGAGCGGGCCAGGTAGATGGCGTTGAGGAGCTGATCGGTGGCCAGGTCGCCGTGGCCGGACCGGGACAGGAAGCGGGTGATCAGCGACTCGGCGTAGGCGTCCGGTTCGCCGAGGTGGGCGCGGACGATGTCGGCGAGATGGCGGTCGTCGGGCTGCCGCAGCCGCAGGGTCACGCAGCGGCGCAGGAACGCGGGCGGGAACTCGCGTTCGCCGTTGCTGGTCAGCACCACGAAGGGGAAAGCACGGCAGCGGACCCGGCCGTGCGTCACCGGGACGCGGTCGTGGGTGCCGTCGACCATCACCTCGGCGACGGGGGTGTGCCGGGCGGCGCGGACCAGCTCGGGGATCTCGTACTGGCCCTCCTCCAGGACGTTGAGCAGGTCGTTCGGCAGGTCCAGGTCGCTCTTGTCGATCTCGTCGATCAGCAGGGCGCGGGGACGGGCGTACGGCAGGAGCGCGGTGCCCAGGGGGCCGAGGCGCAGATGGTCCTCCAGGCCGGACTCGGGGGCGGGTCCGTCCGGTTCCCCGGTGGCCGCGGCCTGGCGGGCCGCGTAGAGGCGGGACAGGGGGTCGTACTGGTAGAGGCCGTCGTGCAGGGTGCTGCGGCTGGTGATGTTCCAGCGCAGCACCGGGCCCAGTCCCAGCTCCCGGGCCACCGCGTAGGCGAGCGACGACTTGCCGGTGCCCGGCGGGCCCGTCACCAGCAGCGGGCGGCGCAAGTAGAGGGCCGCGTTGACCAGTTGGACCGTGCGGTCGGTCGCCTGGTAGGTGGCGGCGCGGTGGGTGCGGTCGGGGGAGCTGGCCGAGGCGTCGTCGGTGTCGGCGGGGGTCGGGAGCACCGGGCCGCCGTCGAAGTCCCGCCAGGGCGGGGGCGGGGGCAGCTGGGCGATGCCGTCGTGCGGCTCCTTCGAGCCGGTGTAGACGGGCCACAGGGGCATGGGGTCCTTCTTCTCCATCGGGTGCGGTGCTCGGTTCAGGCGACGGGGGAGTGCAGGCCGGCGGCGGGCTCGGGGAAGCAGTGGGGGTCGTCCCACAGCAGTTGGATGTCCTTCGCCCAGTGCCGGTCGGGGGCGTCGTCGGCCGCCGCCTCCTCCCGCAGGGACCTGATCCGGCGCGGGAGTTCGGCGGCCGGGACGCCCCGCACGGCCGGGCCCAGGGCGTCCAGGAAGGCGGCCCCCGCACAGGCGGCGGGGGCGTGGCCGACGTCGGCGCAGCCGGTGCGCGGCCACAGCAGCACGGGGACCGGGACGTTCAGACCGGCCTCGAAGTGGCCGGGCAGGGCGGTGGGCGGCGCGGCGTAGCCCACCAGGTCGGCGTCCTCGTCCCGCAGGCGCTTGCGCAGGCTGGGCGGGCGCTCCGGGCTCGTGCAGTCGACCCGGTGCAGCGCCGTGGCCGTCGGCCCGGTCTCCAGCCTCCGCCACTTCTTGGCGAGGTGGTGGCGCAGCCGGCCACTGCGGTGCCGGGTGGCGTCGGTGACGACGAGCGGATGGGCGCAGCCGAGCGGGGTGGAGTCCTCCGGGCCGCACTCCCAGTGCGCGACCGGCTCGTTGAGCCACTCGCGGGGCAGGACGAACGCGAGCAGTGCCTCGGCGCCCTCCGCGAGGTGGACGAAGGCGCGGTCGACGCGCTGCTGCACATAGGCCCGTACCTCACCGCGCGGCAGCCGGCCCGTGTCCACCGGGCGCCGCTGCCCGTCGCGGTAGGCCGACACCCGCACGGTGACCTGGTCCTGGCCCGCGCCACTGCGCTCCAGCTCCACCACGATGGGCGACCAGGCGGAGGTGCGCGGCGCGGGCGGACCCGCGAGCAGTTCGGCCAGCCGGCGGGCGAGGCGGGGCACCGCCTCGGGGTCGTCGACCTGCCACTGCACATAGGCCGCGGCGGCCCGCAGCGAGCCGAACCCGCCCGGGGGCAGGTCCGGTCCGAAGGGGCCCACGGCATGCCCGTACAGCCGGTCCGGATCGCAGTCCAGGCCGACGGCCTCCGCGCGCCGCACCAGCGCGTGCAGCCGCCCGGTCGCGGCCGGGGAGGCGGCGCCGGGGCCGGGGACCAGAGCGCCCAGGCCGTACCAGTAGCGGGCCATGACCTCCGTGGGCAGCATCCGCCCGACCCGGACGTCCGGCTCCCCCGCGACCTGCGCCACCATGCCGACCACCCGGTCGTCCGGCAGGGTCACCGCCGCCCCGCTGAACCCGCCGGCCAGCGGCTGCCCGTGCGCGGAGGTGGCCTCCAGCTGTACCCACTGGTCGGCGATCAGCGTCCGGGACACGGCGCGGTACTGGGCGAGGACGCCCTCGTCGTAGCCGTCGGGGAAGCCGTACGCGAGCAGGGACGGGCTGCCCTGCTCCGCGCCGGGCGGCGCGAACCGCGCGGGCGCCACGGGTACGTCGCGGTCCAGTTCCAGTACGGCGAGGTCGCCGGGGTCGGTGGCACCGCCCGCCCAGCCGCCGGGCACGGTCACGGCCGCGGGCAGCCCGGCCAGCTCCGGCCGGTTGGGGAAACTCACCGTCACCGGATCGCCCTGGACGACGTGGGCACAGGTCAGCACCGTGCGGGGGGTGACGAGGAAGCCCGCCCCGGCCACCACGCCCCCGCACTCGATCCGGGCCTGCCAGGCGGTACCCGTCATGACCGGGGCGTGGGCTCCGCCGCCCCTGACGCCCACTTCAGTCTGACCACCAGCTGGCCCTCCGCAGCGCCCTTGGCGATCACCGCGCCGGCCTCCGCGCTCAGCTTCACACCGAATTCAAGCTCCACGGCGTCGGGGCTCAGCGCGCCGTCCCGGAAGACCCGCAGGGCGGAGTGGGCCGCCGAACGGACGCCGTCCAGGGCTGCCTCGAAGGTACGGGTGGCCTGCGCCGCCGGGGCCTCGCCACGCGAGACGAGCTTGGTTCCGCTCACGGCGTCCGCGGTCTCCACGACGACCACGGCGCCGTCCTCCGTGGTGAACTCCACCAGCTTGTTCATGAAGTCGACTGCCCCCGTGCGGTTGTACCTGGATCAACTCCATTGTGACGCACGGGAAGTGAGCTGTCCCGGTGCTTTCACGCCTGGCCGGAACTGCGCTGCGGGCCGGGCGGCGGCGTTCAGACGATGCCCCGGATCACCCCCAGTTCCACCAGGTCCTGTGGCCGGATCCGCAGCTGGTCGGCGGTTGTCCGCACCTCCTGCCCCGGGCGTTTGAGGATGGCCGCTGCCAGTTCCGGGGCGATCACCGAGAAGTAGCTGTCCGGGGCGGCCCAGGTGTTCGCCGGTGCGGCGAGCGCCAGTGCTCCTCCGGAGCCGCCCTCGCCGATGACGAGCGTGGTGACGGGGACGCGGGCCGAGGCCACCGCCTCGAACACCTCCGCGATCGCCGCGCCGGCCCCCTGCCGCTCCGCCTCCGCGTCGTTCGCGGCGCCCGGGGTGTCCACCAGCGTCAGCACCGGGATGCCGAGGCGGTCCGCCAGCCGGATCAGGCGGGCCGCGGTCCGGAAGCCGGCGGGGCGGGTCGCCGCTCCGGTCTGTGCGGCGTAGGCGACGGTACGGCCGTCCCGCTCCCCGAACCCGCAGAGGATGCCGTCGGGATCGGTGCCGCCGCACCGGTCACCGCTGATGGCGCGGCGGTGAGTGAAGTACACGTCCAAGTAGGCCCGGGCGCGCGGGCGTTCGGGTGCACGTGCGCGCCGGACGGCGTCCCAGCCCGTGGCCGGGAGGCCGGCGCCGCTCAGCGCCGGTGGTGGGGCAGGCGCATCGGCGGACGGGGAGGTGAGCAGGCGCAGCCATGCCCCCAGGGCCTCCTTCAGCTCCGCCGGAGCCACCACCGCGTCCGCCGAGCCCGCCGCCAGCTGGGACTCCGCCGTGTACGCGGACGGGTCGGCGCCGGGCGGGCGGACGCGGGAGCCGGCGAAGCCGACCTGGGCGCCGGGCAGGGCCAGGACGACGTCCGCGCCCGCGCCGAGCGTGGCCCAGCCGCCGCCGGTCGTCGGGTCCCGCACCACCGCGATCTGCGGCAGTCCCGCCTCCCGGGTGAGCGCCGACTGCCGGGCCACACGCTGGAGCTGGCTCAGCGCGAGCATGCCCTCCTGCATGCGGCTGCCTCCGGTGGCGATCAGCGGCACGACCGGCAGCCGGTGTGCGCGGGCGTGGGTGTACGCCGCCTCCAGGCGGTCTCCGGTGCGTTCGCCCAGAGAGCCGCCCAGGAAGCCGAACTCGAAGGCGATCAGTACGGCCGGGGTGCCCTCGACGCGCGCGGTGCCGCAGACGACCGACTCCTCCTCGCCGGTGCGGGCGGCGGCGCGGGCGCGCGAGGCGTCGTAACCCTGCCAGCCGAGGGGGCCGTCGGGTGCGCATTCCCTTGGAGGTGAGGGGAGTTCGGTGAAGGTGCCGGGGTCCGCGACCAGGGTCAGTATGTCCCGGGCCGAGCGTCGCTCAGGCATCGGTCAGCGCCCGCTTCATGATCTTGCCCATGTCGTTGCGGGGCAGCGCGTCCAGGTAGCGGACGAGGCGGGGGCGCTTGTGCGGGGCGAGGCGACGGGCCACGTGGTCCGCCAACTCCTCGGCCCCCGGCGCTGCCCGGGGGTCCGCCGGGACGATCCAGGCCACGATCCGCTCGCCCAGGTCCGCGTCCGGCTCCCCGGTGACCGCCGCCTCCCGCACCCCGGGGTGCTCCAGCAACGCGTTCTCGATCTCACCGGCCCCGATCTTGTACCCGCCGCTCTTGATCAGGTCCGTGGCCTTGCGCCCGACGATCCGCACATAGCCGTCGGGCTCGCGGACGGCCATGTCACCCGTGCGGAAGAACCCGTCCGCGGTGAACGCGGCGGCCGTGGCGTCGGGCCGGTTCAGATACTCGGTGAACAGGTTCGGCCCGCGCACCTGGATCTCGCCGACGCTCTCCCCGTCGTACGCGGTGATCGGCGTCCCGTCCTCCTCCACGAGCCGCAGCTCGACACCGGGCAGCGGCACGCCCACGGTCCCGGCGCGCGGCTCCCCGTCGGCCCGCACGCTGGTGTTCATGAGCGTCTCCGTCATGCCGTACCGCTCGATCACCCGTCGCCCGGTCGCGGCCGCGATCCGCTCGTGGTCGTGCACGGGCAGCGCGGCCGACCCGGAGACCAGCAGCCGGGCCCGGCCCAGCGCCTCGGCCAGCTCGGGGTCCGCCGGCAGGGCCTCGGCGATGCGGTGGTACATCGTCGGCACCCCGAACAGCATGGTCGCGCCGGCGTTCAGCTCCCGTGCCACGCCCTCGGTGCTGAAGCGGCCCAGGTGCCGGACGCCGCCGCCGCGCCGCAGCGGGCCCAGGACGCCCAGCACCAGCCCGTGCACATGGAACAGCGGCAGCCCGTGCACCAGCACATCGTCCGCCGTCCACTGCCAGGCGTCGGCCAGTGCGTCCAGGGTGGTGGCGAGGGCCCGGCGGGGCAGGACGGCGCCCTTGGGCGGGCCGGTGGTACCGGAGGTGTAGACGATCAACGCCGGATCCTCGTCGGAGACCGTTCCGGCGGAGGCCGTCCGGCCGGGTACGGCGGCGGGGGCGGACGCGTCGACGTCGAGCCGCTCCAGCCCGTCGAGCGCGCCGGGGAGTTCCGTGCCCGGTGCGGCCAGCACCAGCGCCGGTGCGCTGTCGGAGACGATGTGCGCGAGTTCCTTCTCGCCCGACCTGGGGTTCAGCGGCACCGCGGCGGCCCCGGCGAGCAGGACGCCCGTCACGGCGACGGCGGTCTCCAGCTCCGGGGCGGCCCACACGGCGACCCGGCCGGCGCCCCGCAGCCGGGCGGCGAGCGCACCGGCGGCACCGGCCAGCTCGCCGTACGTCAACGACCGTTCGCCGAACCGCAGGGCGATCCTCCCCCGGACTTCGTCCGGGGGGACGCCCGTCTTGCTGCGCTCGCCCGGGCCGTCCGCCAGGGCGGGGAAGAGGGAGGACACGCGGCGCACTCCTAACTCTGGGACTGTCGCTCGACCGTCGGCACCCTTCCTACACCAGCCGGCTCCTCCCGACGACCGCGCCCGAGTACGCCGCCAGCCGCGGTCGATGGCCTGATCAACTTCATACCGGGCAGCGACGGTTGTTAGCCTCGCCGTGATCGCATCGTCGTACGACAGGGAGCCCGCCGTGCCCCGCATCGCCCTCGCCACCTACGACCCCGGCGCCGAGCCCGGCAAGGACACGGACCTGCCGGAGCTGGTGCGGGCGCTGGGCGAGGCCGGCGCCGAGGCCGAGGCCCGGTACTGGGACGACCCGGACGCCGACTGGGGCGGCTACGACCTCGTCGTCATCCGCTCCACCTGGGACTACAGCTGGCGGGCCGCGGAGTTCGGGGCCTGGGTGGAGCGCGTCGGCGCGCTCACCCGGCTCGCCAATCCGGCGTCCGTGGTGCGCTGGAACACCGACAAGCGCTACCTCGGCGAGCTGGCGGCGGCCGGCGTGCCCACCGTCCCCACGCGCTACATAGCGCCGGGCGAGCGGGCCGGCCTGCCCGACGGCCACGAGTTCGTGATCAAGCCGACCTCGGGCGCGGGCGCCCGGTTCGCCGCCCGCTACACGCCCGCCGAGCACGAGCAGGCCGCAGGGCAGCTCGCCCGGATGCACGCCGAGGGCTTCACCGCGATGGTGCAGCCGTATGTGCGGGGCATCGACGTCAGCGGGGAGAGGGTGCTGCAGTTCTTCGGCGGGCGGCTGCTGCACGCGAGCCGCAAGGGTGCGGTGCTTGCGCCGGGGACGCCGTACGACGCGGAGAAGGTGGCTCATCCGGACCTGGAGCGGTGGCGGCCGACGGACGCCGAACTGGCAGTTGCCGAGAAGGCGTTGAGTGTGGTGCCCGGTGGTTCCGAGTTGCTGTACGCGCGCGTGGATCTCGTGGACGGAGAGGATGGGGAGCCCCGGCTGATGGAGCTGGAGCTGGTGGAGCCGAATCTGTTTCTCTGGCTGCACCCCGGGTCGCTGGAGCGGGTGGTGGAGGCGATTCTGGGGGCTGCCGAGTAGTGCCCACGGGGGTGCAGCGAGGTGTCGTATCGCGGCTGCGGCGCCGTTGTGGCTGATCGCGCCCGCGCGGCGGCAGCCGTGCCGCCGCGCCCGCCTCTCATGCGGCCGGCACCGTGCGCGCGTGCGGCAGCAGCGCCTCGCCCGCGCCCGTCAAGGCCACCCCGTGCCGGTCGCGCCGGAACAGTTCCACCCCCAACTGCCGCTCCAGCGCCCGGATCTGCTTGCTCAGCGCGGGCTGCGAGACGTACAGCTTCTCGTGGACGTCCGTGGTCATGGCCGATGGTCATCACCAAGGGTCTTGGACGGGCAACAGCATCCGGCGGCAGTCTGGTCCGTGTCGAACGAATCGAGAGGTACGGGGAGTTGTGATGAACAAGGTATGGCTGGTGACCGGGGCGAGCAGCGGTTTCGGGCGGGCGATCACCGAGGCGGCCGTGGCCGCCGGTGATGTGGTGGTCGGTGCGGTCCGGCGCCCGGAGGCCCTGGGGGACCTGGTGGCCGCCCATCCCGACCAGGTGGAGGCGCTGCGGCTGGACGTCGCCGACCCGGGTGCCGTCGAGGAGGCGGTCCGGGATGTCGTGGGTCGGCACGGGCGGATCGACGTGCTGGTCAACAACGCGGGACGCACCCATGTCGGAGCCGTCGAGGAGACCACCGACGACGAGCTGCGCGCCCTGTTCGACCTGCACTTCTTCGGCCCGGCGGCCCTCGTCCGCGCGGTGCTGCCGCAGATGCGGGAACGGCGCTCCGGCGCGATCGTGCAGATGAGCAGCATGGGCGGCCAGATGTCCTTCGCCGGTTTCGGGGCGTACAGCGCGACGAAGTTCGCCCTGGAGGGCCTGTCCGAGGCGCTCGCGGACGAGGTGCGGGAGTACGGCGTCAAGGTGCTGATCGTCGAGCCGGGCGCGTTCCGGACCGCGCTGTTCGAGGCCGACCGGGCCGGGGTCAGCTCCGACACCGGGGTGTACGCCAGGGTCGCCGAGACCCGGGGTGCCGTCGCCGGTGGCCACGGCAGCCAGCCCGGCGACCCGGCCAAGGCGGCCGCCCTGATCCTGGCCGCGCTGGAGGCCGAGGACACCCCGCTGCGGCTGCCGCTCGGCGAGGACGGGGTGAGTGCCGTCCTGGCCCATCTGGATCAGGTCCGCGCGGACGTCGGCGCCTGGGAGAAGCGGACTCGGGCGACGGCCTTCGACGACTGATCCAGGGGTGTCGTTCGGGTCATCCCGGCGTCGCTCGTCACGGCCGGCCTGATCCGAACGACACCCCTAGGTGATGACGGCCGTCCGCTGCAGCAGCCCCCAGGTGAACTCCGCGACCACCTCGTGCCGTACGCCGTCCGGGCCGGGCGCGGTGAAGGCGAGCCCCCACCGGGTGGGTGCCGTGCCCTCCAGCGGGCGGGCCGGGGCGAAGGCGCGGGCGGCCTCGTCGACCGTGCAGGACCAGGGGACGAGGTCGTGCAGGGTCTCCAGGCGGGGCGCCGGGGCGTCCGGCGCCCGCACCAGCCACTCGTTCCACACCGCCCCGTCCGGCCCGACCAGCACTTCGAAGCGCAGGTCGGGCCAGAGGGGCACAACCCAGCGCCGGGCCTCGCAGTCGACGTCGCCCAGGCGGCGCGGGAGGACGGACTCCGGTTCGCCGAGGACGGACCGGTAGCGGGCGGCGGCCGATCCGGATCGCGGCGAGCGGACCATCGCCTGCCAGCGCTTGTTGGCCTCCCGCATGTCCGCGACCGACGCGCCCAGAAGGCGCCGGGCATCCTCGACCAGGTCCGGATTGTGGTCGGCCATGCGACGCAGCAGCACCAGCTGGAAGTCGACGTACATGCCCCCATCGTGCCCGGCCTGCTCCGGACCATTGCCCGTACACCTCCCCGTGACTAGCCTGTGTTCGTCATGCCGATCGCCTGTTGATATCTCGAACGAGAGGTTCTCAGTGGGCGCTTACATCCAAGGAGGGGGCCGGACGTGGGACGCCTCGTGCCTGCCGTGACCCGGGCTCTCGACATTCTTGAGCTGTTCCTCGACGGGGACGGGACGCTCTCCGCCCCCGACATCGTGCGCAGGCTCCAGCTGCCGCGCACCACCGTGCACGAGCTGGTCACCACGCTCGCCGCACGGTCGTACATCGTGCCCGTGCCGGGACAGCCCGGACGCTACCGGCTCGGCGTACGCCCGTACCAGCTCGGCAGCCGCTACGCCGAGCAGCTCGACCTCTCCGCCGAGGGCCAGCAGGTGGCCCGCTCGGTCGCCGAGACCTGCGACGAGACGGTGCACGTGGCGATCCTGGAGGGCACCGACGTCATCTACATCGCCAAGGTGGACTCCACGCACGCCGTCCGCATGGTCTCCGCGGCCGGCCGCCGTCTGCCCGCCCACTGCACCTCGGTCGGCAAGATGCTGCTTGCCTCGCTGCCGGAACAGGAGCTCGCGGTACGGATCCCGGACGGCGCCGAGCTGACCGCGATGACCCCCAACAGCATCACCGACCCGGCCGCCCTGCGCGAGGCCCTCGCGGGGATCCGGCAGCGGGGCATCGCGGTGGAGAGCCGCGAGTCCAACCCGGACGTGAGCTGTGTGGCCGCTCCGGTGCGCGACCGCACGGGTCAGGTGGTCGCGGCGCTGTCCATCTCGGTCCCCACGATCCGCTGGAGCGACGAGCGCCGGGCCGAGCTGGAGCAGCTGGCCGTCAAGGGCGCGGCGGAGCTGTCCGAGCGGCTGGGCCACCGGAGCGCGGCATGAGCGCCGGATACGAGGTCGCCGTACGGGCCGAGGCGGAGCTGGGCGAGGGCCCGGCCTGGGACCCGGCGACGGACCGGCTGATCTGGCTCGACATCCTGGGCATGCGCGTCCACACCTACGACCCCGCCACGGGCCGTCGTAGCGTGCGGACGACGGAGCAGCACGTGGGCGCGGCCAAGCCCCGCGCGGGCGGTGGCCTGGTGCTCAATCTGCGGGACGGCGTCGGGCTGCTGGACCCCGATGACACCTTCCGCTGGCTGCACCACGAGCCGGTCGCCGGCCGCCGCGCGAACGACGCCGCGGTGGCGCCGGACGGCTCGCTGTGGGCGGGCACCATGCGGTACGACGAGGCGGCGGGCGGCGGCACGCTGAGCCGGCTGACCGGTGACGGGACGGCGGAGACGGTCCTGCCCGGCGTCACGGTCAGCAACGGCACGGGCTGGAGTCCTGACGGGGGCCTCATGTACTACGTGGACAGCCCGACCCGCCGGGTCGACGTCTTCGCCTACGACGGCGAGCGCGTCCATGACCGCCGGCCGTTCGTGCGGATCGAGGAGGGTGCGGGCTTCCCGGACGGGCTGACGGTCGACGCGGACGGGTGCGTATGGGTGGCGCTGTGGGACGGGGGAGCGGTGCGGCGGTACACGCCCCGCGGTGAGCTGGACCGGGTGATCAGCCTGCCCACGCCTCGTACGACCGCCTGTGCGTTCGGCGGCGCCGGCCTGACCGACCTGTACGTCACGACGGCCCGCACGGGGCTCTCGGCACCGCACCCGGTGGCGGGCTCGCTGCTGGTGGTACCGGGCGCGGGCCAGGGTGTCGCCCAGCCGGCGTTCGCGGGCTGACCGGTTCACCCTCGCGCGCGGTCCAGCTCCCGCAGGATCTTCCACTCCTGTGCCGTCAGCGGCGGCTGGGGCAGGGCCGGAAGGAGCGGGCCGGTCAGGGCCGCGAGCATGGCGTCCGGGCGCAGCAGACGGGACGGTCCCGTCGCGAGGCTCGTCACGTCCCAGACGGCGGCGGCCGCCCGGTAGGAGCCGGTGGCCGCCTTCGTCATGCGGCGCGAGTACCGGGTGACGAGGTGATCCGCGACGCCCGGCCGGGCGCCCCGCACCTGGGGGAACCAGACGTCCTGGCCCACCGCCATCGCCCATGCCGCCGCGACCGACCTGGCGACCCCCCGCTGCACCCGCCGGGCCAGCCCGGGCGCGCCGATCCCGCCGCGCCGCAGTTCCGCGCCCAGCACCCCGGCGCCGAGCGCGGCCACCGACATGCCCTGGCCGTAGGCCGGGTTGAACGTGGCCACCGCGTCACCGAGGACGACGAACCCGTCGGGCCACTGGCGGGCCTTCTCCAGATAGCGCCGTACGTTGCTGGTGCTGCGGCTGATGCGCACCTCGGTGAGGGGCTCGGCGCCGGAGATCAGCCGGCCGACGATGGGGTCGGGAAGGTCCGACGCGTACCGCAGGAAACCCTCGGGGTCGGCCGGCGGTTGGCCGCCCCGGGTGCCGGCGAGGCTCACCATCCAGCGGTCGCCCTCGATGGGCAGGACCATCCCACTGCGCCCCGGCCGCCCTCGGTAGGGGTCGGCCTGCAGGAGTGTCAACGGAAACAGCTCGGCCCCGGCGGGCCTGCGGTAGATGCGGGTGGCATTGACGAGACCGGCGTCCACGGTCTTCTCGCGGATGCCCGAAACGCCGAGTTCCGCCAGCCACTTCAGGACCCGGGACCCGCGCCCGCCGGCGTCGGTCACGAAGTCGGCTTCGAGTTCCCGCTCACCGTCGGGCGTCGATATGCGGACCCCCCGGACCCGGTCGGCGTCCCCCATCAGTCCGAGAGCCTGCGCCTTGCGTATCCGCACGTCCGTGCCGGCCAGCACCGCGGCCCGTACGACCCAGTCCAGCAGCGCCCGGCTGCAGGTGAGCATGCGGGGCCCCTCGTGCCGCCAGCGGCGGAACCACCCCTCCGGGGTGAGCGCCACCAGGCCCTGGCCGAGGGCGACTTCGTGGGCACCGGCGGCGAGCAGCCGTTCACGCATGCCCGTCCCGGGCACCAGCTCGTCCATGGCGGCCAGGCCGCCGGCCATGAGCAGGTGGGCATGGTGCCCCTGCGGAAGCCCACGGCGGTGCTCGGGGCCGTCGGGCAGGTCGTCGCGCTCCAGCACGATCACCTCCTCCACGGAGGCGGACAACGCCGCGGCGGCCAGCATGCCGGCCAGTCCGGCACCGATGACGACGGCTCTACGCGGCATGGGGCTCCTCGAATCATCCGGGAACGAACCGGGCAAGCTGGAAGCGGGCCACGAAGGTTCAGCCATGGGAGGTCCTCACCGCACCTTCACCCACGGTTCCCCCGGTGTGCACGGTTTCCAGGGCCTGCGCCAGCTCCACCAGGCCGCTCGGCCCGGACACCTCCGTCGCGTACAGGCGGCTGCCGCTCGGCACCTCGGGCGGCTCCTCGCCGACGGCGGCGCACCGCGCGGCGTCCGCGACCATGGCGGCCTCCGCCGCGATCCGTGCCTCGTGCGGTCCGCGTCCCGCCCGCCGTGCGGCCTCGCGTGCCTTCTCACGGACGCCGTCGTCGAAGTACGGGGCGAGTGCCAGCAGGGCGTCGTGGATGGACACCTCCCGCCAGTGCAGCCGTTCCTGCGGCAGCTGCCACCACGAGCTGGGGGGCTTGGGGGCGATGGACGCGAACCGGAGCTGGGACCACAGCGGTCCGAGCCGGCGGTAGTCGCCGAGGCTGTGCCACTGGGTGAGGACCGCGGGCAGCAGTCTGGGCAGGGCGAAGCCCGCGGAACACAGCAGGGCGGCGAGCGACGCCGCCGGCGGGGCGAGGGTGGTGGACAGGAAGTCCAGGTCGTGTCCCGTCCAACGGGCCACGACCGCCGTGTACTTGGTGAGCTGGAAGCCGGTGGCGTCCAGCAGCGCGCCGACGAGGATCAGCCGCAGACCGGTCCGCAGCAGCCCGGTGACCTCACGCCCCCATTTCACGCACATCGTGCACATCACCAGGATCGACGCGCTGTGCCCGAGCAGATAGAGCAGGATCATCTCCCGCATGCCCGGTGTGTTCGCGTAGTACGTGTCGAGATCGCGCAGCCGCTCGGTGTGCGGGTCCGCCAGCGCGAACAGCACGACGATGGCGGCGATCAGCGCCCCGTAGGCGGCCACACAGTGCAGCGCCGCCCGCCGTAGCCGCTCGCGCGGCCCGCCCCGCCAGTGGATCAGCAGGACGAGCAGTGAGCAGCTGTACGCGGAGAGCATGCCGTACGTGAGCGGCGCACCGAAGTTCGGTACGCCGGTGACGTCGTTGACGGTGGCCAGGGTCAGCGGGGCCGAGCAGACGAAGACGAGGCCACCCAGCGCGACCGCGGCGGACGTCGACACGGTCAGCGGGTTCCACGGGGCGGTGCGGGGCCGGCGGAACAGAAGGGCGGAGGACAGCACAAGAGCCCCGGCCGCCACGTACACGACGAGATTCACGGCCGCGCCCTCCCATCCGCTCGGTGCGCGGCCTCGCGGGACGCGCGTGTCGCCCGGGCCCGCCTCATGCGGTGCCCGTCGGCGTGGTCGTGTCGTGGACGCGGGCGGACGCGACCAGCGTCGAGGTGGCCAGGGCGTCGGCGATGTCGACGAGCGCCGCGGGACCGGGGGCGTGGACCGACAGCAGGTCGATCTCGTCGCACGGTCCCAGGGGCCGCTCCCGGTGCCGTTCCGCCTCGACCGCCGCCGCGACCACCGCCGCCCACGCCACCGACTCGGCGCGTCCCGCGTCGCCCGTCTCCCGCAGGGCGCTCGCGCGGACCTGCTCGTACAGGTCACGGTCGAAGTAGGCGTCCAGATGGCCGAGCGCGTTGTGAATGCTGGTCTGCAGCCACACCAGCCGGGTGGCCGGCGTGACCCAGCGGGGCCGCGGCAGCCGGAGCGAGCGGCGGGTGAGCAGCTCGTCCAGCTCGCGCTCCAGCGGCTTCAGGCGCGCGTACGCCCGTCGGGACCGCTGCCACTCCGTCACCAGAGGCCAGCCCAGGGGGATCAGGATGCCCGTGACGGTGAGGAGCGCGCCGAGCCCGGCGGCCACCGGGGAGGCCGTCGTACCCAGCCGCGACCAGTCGGCCCCGCACCAGCGGGCGACCACGGCGGTGAACTTGGTGATGCTGTACCCGGCGCTGCACAGCGCCCCCGTGCCCAGCATGATCAGGCCCACCCGCAGTCGGCCGTCGACCCGGCGCGCCCAGCGCAGGGACGACACCGCGGTGACACCGGCGGCGGCGAGGTGCCCGGCGAGGTACAGCACGATCATCTCGGCGAGGAACGGCGTCGTCGCGTAGTAGGTGTCCAGATCGGTACGGCGTTCCACCGGCGCGTCGCCCAGCGCGAACATGACCGCGATGCCGAGCAGGACCAGCGCGTAGGTGACGACCCACCGGCGGGCGGTCCGCTGCACCCGCGGCCCGCCCCGCCAGTGGACGACGAGGAGTTGGGAGGCGGCGCTGTACGCCGTGATCGCGGCATAGGTCAGCGGGGCGGCCAGGTTGGGGATGCCGCTGAGCCGGTTGACGGCGCCCACCGTCGGCGGGGCCCCGAGGAGGAAGCACAGCCCGGCCAGGGCCAGCACCGCGCAGATCGCCCGCAGGTACGGATCCCGCCAATGGCGGGCCAGATCGGGCGACTTGACCGCGAGTCCGAGCCACAGCGCCGCGCAGCTGACGTAGTTGATCAGGCCGCTCACCGCTCGGTCCCGCGGTAGTTGAGAGCGGCGGCGATCCGGCCGGCCAGGCCCTGGGCGCCGTCGCCGGGGTCGGCGAACACCGAATCCGCGGAGGCCTCCAGCAACGGGCGCAGCCGACGGCCCATCAGCATGCCGAACTGGTCGGCCGCCTGCTCCTCGACCAGGCTGAAGTCGGTGCGCGCCGCGCCCGCGTCACCCTGGTTCATGTGCCACACCTCGTGACAGAAGATGACGATCTGGTGCCACACGGCCGCCCGCCGGTCGACGACCACGTGGTCGTGCGTCTCCCGCTCCAGCCACAGTCCGCTGGCGGTGTGCGGGGGAAAGACCTCCTTGTGGACGACGACCTCACGGCCGCGCCACGCACTGACGGAGGCGACCAGGGCGTCGAAGAGAGCCTCCGGGTCCGCCGGGACCGGGACCCGCATGGGACCGATGAGGGTGTCGGCGAGCCGACGCATCTCCCTGGTCGTACGCACCCTGCTCTCCGTCATCTCGCCGCTGTCACCCGTGCAATATGCCAAGACTCGGCTCGTCTCGGCCACTCCGCGTCGGAAATCCGCCCGTACGTCTGTGCCTGAGCCCGGCCGCCCTTCACCCCGGGGCCGGTGTGCCGGCCGTCGTGGCGTCCGCGCGGGCGCGCACGGCCGCGACGGCGTCCTGGTGGCGCAGTGCGCAGGAGACCGGGCCGATCTCCCGGAGCAGTTCCGTCGCGTCGGTGTCCGCCATGCCCTCGTCGGGCCGCGGGAGTGCGCGCTTCTCCACGGCGTCCAGGATCGTCACCGCCGCCGCCAGCGCCTTGGCCTTGTCCGGCGGATGACCGAGGGCGAGCGCGGCGTCGTACGACCGGCGGCGCAGGTCCTCGTCGATGCGGCGGCCCAGAGGCAGCAGCATGTCCCGGATGAACGTCTCACGGCGCGTCAGCCGCAACTCCGGGCGGGCCCGCAGCAGCAGGGGCACCCCCTCCCCCTTGACGCTGCGCATCAGCAGGTACAGCGGGCGCAGTTGGTTGTGGGCGAGCCGGACCCGCCAGCGGTCGTGCAGATACTGGCCGACGTGCGGCAGGATGAAGCCGACCGCGATGAGGATGGCCGACAGGCAGGCGACCGGCGGCGCGACGTCGGTGCTCAGCCAGTCCAGGTCGTATCCGGTCCAGCGGGCCGTCACCGCGGTGAGCTTGACGGCGTCGAACACCAGGTTCGTGCCGTAGCCCGCACCCAGCGACACCAGCCCCCAGCGCAGCCAGGAGTCGAGCAGCCCGTCGGTGCTCACCCAGTTCCAGATGAGCCGGGATGTGATGAGGGCCGTGGTGCAGTGTGCGAGCAGGTAGAGCAGGATCTCCTCGCGCATGTACGGGGTGTTGGCGTAGTACGTGTCCAGGTCGGTGCGCCGTTCGACGGGCACGTCCGCGAGCGCGAACAGCACCCACAGCGCGATGATCACCCCGGAGTACGCGGCGATCACCCGGCGCTGCGCGCGGCGGGTGACGGCCGAGCGGTCGGACAGTCCGTGGCGCCAGGCGGTGATCAGCAGCAGACACGACGCGCAGAACGCGGTGAGCAGTGAATAGACCAGCGGGGCGGCGATGTTGGGAACGCCGGTGACCCGGTTGGTCCAGGCGATCGTGGACGGCGTCACGAACACGAACACCGCGCAGGCGAGCAGCAGCAGACCGCCCACCGCGCGCAGCAGCGGGTCCTTCCACAGCCGGATGATCGTGGGAAGTTTGATCGCCAGTGCGGTGGCCAGCACCGCGGTGGCGACCCAGAACGCGACGGAGGACTCGCCGAGCATCCCTGTCGAGCCCAGCCGGCCGGCCAGCGCGGAGGCCGGGCAGGCGCACGTCACCGTGGGCCCCCCGGGCGCCCCCGGTGGCCGAGGGACCGTTGGACGGGGTCGAGCGGCCGGTCCGTGCCCCGGGACAGCCGGGGCCGGAAGGCGGTGGCGAGCAGGTGCCCGAACGCGTCGGCATCGGCCTCGTCCCGCTCCCGGGAGCCGTCACGGGCGGCGACGGCGAGCGCGGCCGCACGCAGGTCGGGCTCCTCGGCCAGCAGGCGGGACGCGGCCGCGCCGGCGCCGGGGTGGTGGCGGTGACCGGCGTGCATGTGCCACAGCTCATGGCCGAGTATGACCAGTTGCTGCACTCCTTCGGCCCGTTCCTCGACGATGACCAGGTCGAAGTCGTGGAACTCCACCCACAGGCCCGTGACCGCGAGCTCGTCGGGGAATCGCTCGAAGCGCAGCTGGACGGGCCGCCCGCCACGGAGGGTGCTCATCGTCGCGCACAGCTCTCGGCACAGCTCACGCGCATCGGCGGGGGGTCTGGGACGGTCCCGGACCGCGGCGGCGAAGCGAGCCGTCAGCCGGCGCATCGTCAAGCCGGCCGGCGAGCGCCGTCGCAGCCTCCCGGCAAACCGGGCCGCACTTCTCCGCGCGCCCGCGATGCCCATCGCGCCCCCTTCTCGCCGACGATCGGCAGCCCGCCCGAGCCTACGCGGAAGGGCGTGTCCGCGTCATGTGATCGGGCAACGCGGCCGACGGCACGGTCACGGTCTTCGCCCCGTCGACCCCGACGCCCGCAACACGGCCGGCGACCCCGAACGGGTCACCCCGCACCCGGTCGAGGGCACCGCCCTGAGGGACGGCACCCTCACCGCCGTACTGGCACCGCTGTCCTGGAACGTGATCAGACGGGCGTGACCGGTAGTCCGCCGCTCGCCCTGCCGAGCAGCGTCAGGCTCACCTTCCCCGGTCCCGACAGCGTGGTGAACTCCGACAGGACCGCCAGCGCGAGGGTGTTGGTGCCCCGGGTGCGCAGGACGCCGTTCGGCAGGACGAAGGTGTGCTGCGGGCCGACGTTGTTGATGTACTGGCCCATGTTCCAGCCGTTGAGGAAGATCTGCGCCCGGTAGGCCCGGTACGGGTCGTCGTCCAGGGTCAGCCCGATCGAGGCGTCGACGTCGGCCGGCACCGACAGCCGGAAGGTGGTCCGGTACCAGGTGACGCCCTGGTACCGGGCGGTGCGCGGGAAGGTCACCTCCTCCCAGTCGTGGTCCCGGAAGCCGGGCAGGTGCCAGCCCTCCCGCTCGCCGTACAGGCCGCCGTTGTTCATCGGGCCGCGGACGGGGTCGGGGGCCTTCTCGCCCTGGATCCGCCACCGCACCCTCGGTGCGGCGCCCTTGAAGGAGACCGCCGTCAGGCCGCGCGCCACCTTGTGCGTGTCGAGCCCCTTGCCGTCCTGGTCGTGCTGCATGCGCCGCACCAGCACGGACAGCACATGCCGGCCGGGGGAGCGCAGCGCCTCCCGTACCGGGAGAGCGGCCGTCGCCGCCCAGCTGCCCTTCCGTACGGTCGTGTCCTTGTCCGGCACCGGCATCCGGTGGGTGCCCAGCGGCTCGCCGTCCAGCCAGGCCATCAACAGGCCCTGGGTGCCGGTGCTGTAGGCGAGCGCGATCTCCTCCAGGCCGGTGGAGTCGGTGAAGGAGCCGCGGTACCAGACGTCGCCGTAGTGGAAGCCGTAGTCGTCGGCGAAGAGGACCGGCTGACCGTCGGGGACCGGTGTCGTGCTGAACGACGTCTTCTTGTCGGCGGCCTTCCAGCCGGAGTCGTCGAAGGCGGGGTCGGCCTCCGGGTTCTCCCTGCGCATCCGCCAGCCGCTCAGCGCGGGCAGCTTCACCTCGGGGGCGGCGGGCAGCAGGCCGGTGGTCAGCAGGCTGCCCGCCAGGGTGACCCGGGTGGGCAGGGTGCGGCCGTTCCACACCACGGTGCGGATGCCCCGCGGTCCCCACACCTCCACGCTCGTCGTCTCGGTGACGTCACCCGTCAAGTGCACCTCGGAGCCGCGCAGCTCCGCGTGCCGCAGCATCGCCGGGCCGTACACCAGCAGGGTTCCGGACGGGGTGTCGTACGGGAAGAGGCGCGCGGCGGTGGCGTCGTCGGTGAAGAGCAGCAGCAGCGGTGTCTCGGTCTCGCCCTTCTGCACCAGCACACGGGTCAGGCCCCCCTCGCCGAGCGGGACGTTCACACGCAGCTCGTCCCCGGCGAAGACCCAGGCGGCCTCCGGGTCCAGCCGCATGACGCTCGGCTCGACCGGGCACTTCAGCACCAGTTCCGCCATGTCGTCGTGCCGCCCCGAGAACACGGCGATGTCCTGCCGCCCCGCCGTCACACACATGACGGGCTGGGCGGTCGCGTACTTCAGCGTCCGCTCGCCCAGCTTCAGCCCGGTCGTGAACAGCCGGGCGTCCTTGCCGGGCACGGTGATCCGCAGCCGCCCGGCGTCGGTCGGCAGATCGCTGGTGACCGCGTCGGCGCCGTCGTTGCGGGCGACGTAGACATGGGCGCCGGTGTCCGGGTTGGTCAGGTGGTAGACCTTCAGGCCCGCGGCGTGCACGTCCGCCGCCCGGTCCAGCTTGGCGAAGTCGGGCACGCGCTGGAGCAGATGTCCGAGCTGGTGCATCGGCGCGATCTTGTCCGTGACGCCTCGGCCCTCGTCGATGGCGGCGCCGTAGTCGTACGACGTGTAGACGACCGGCGCGGGCAGCCAGCCCCAGGAGGTCCCACCGAAGGTCATGTACACGTTGTGCAGGGTGAGCCCGTTGGCGAGGTTGGTCAGGTAGAAGCGCCGCTCGTAGGCCGCGTCCCGGGTGCGCCGCGACTCGGCGTACCCCTTGCCGTCGAACCAGGCGCCGCCCCACGGGTCGAACCAGCCGCCGCCGAACTCGGGCACGAACCCGGGCGTGGAGGGTGAGGCGCTGGCCCCGCCCTTCGGACCTCCGGGCCCGAACGTCCCCCAGTCCGGCGGGGTCGTCGACGGCGACGGATACCCGTCGAAGCCGTACAGCCAGCCGCCCTTCTCGCCGCCGGTGTCGAACGACCCGGGCACCCAGTAGCCGTTGCTCCCCTTGTCGTTGTGGAACAGCGGCACGTCGATGCCGTCCGCCCGCACCTTCTTGTACAGGTGGGACATGTACGCCCGGCCGGTGGCGTCGACATGGGCGTCGTACTCGTTCTCGATCTGGTAGAGCAGGACCGTGCCGGTGCCCTGGGTGAACAGATGCCTGCGGACGATCCGGTTCACCCGGGTCAGCCACTCGTCCACGTGCCCGAGATACGTCGGGTCGTCGGTCCGTGCTCTGCCCTTCGTCGCCGTCAGCCAGCCGGGGAAGCCGCCGCCGTCGACCTCGGCGTTGATGTACGGGCCGGGCCGCAGGATGACGTACAGACCCGTCTCGGCGGCCATGCGCAGGAACAGGTCCAGGTCCCGTACGCCGGTGAAGTCGTACGTCCCCGGGGCGGGGGAGTGGTAGTTCCAGGCCACGTAGATGCTCACGGCGTTGTACCCGTGGGCCCGCATCTTCTGCAGCACGTCCCGCCACAGGGACGGGCTGGGCAGCCGGAAGGGGTGCATCTCACCGGACCACACGACCAGCCGTCTGCCGTCCACGAGCAGGGAGTACCGGTCGTAGCCGATGGTGTGCCGTTGCCCGTCGGCGCTCGGCGGGGCGGGCGCCGGGCCGGTCGGCACACTGCGCGCCGCGTACGCCGAAGGCGCCCCGGGGCCGCCGCTGCCGCCCAGGGCGAGCCCGAGCGCGGCCGAGCCGGCCAGGGCACTGAAAGTACGTCTGCTGAGCGCCAAGGTGGATCCTCCCGGGCGATCTTATGGGGCGCGGGTGCGGCCATTCTCCATGCGGCGGCGCCCCACAATGGATCCATGAGGATCTCGGCACGGGCGGATTACGCGGTACGGGCGGTACTGGAGCTGGCCGTACGGCAGGGTAACGGCCCGGTGAAAGCGGAGGAAATCGCCGCCGCGCAGGGCATCCCGCACAAGTTCCTGGAAGGGATCCTGGGCGACCTCAGGCGCGGCGGGATCGTCGCCAGCCGGCGTGGCGGGGGCGGCGGCTACCGGCTGGCGCGGGACGCGGCGGCGATCACTGTGGCGGACGTCATCCGCGCGGTGGACGGCCCGATCGTGTCGGTACGCGGAGAACGGCCGACGGACCTGGCGTACACGGGAACGGCGCAGCCGCTCCTGCCCCTGTGGATCGCCCTCCGCGCCAATGTGCGCCGCATCCTCGAAGGCGTCACCATCGCCGATCTCGCGACGGACGCACTGCCGGAGCCCGTCCGGGCGCTGGCGGCGGAGCCGGGGGCGTGGGAGAACCCGTGACGGTCGGGCGCAACGGTCCGGCGCAACGGGCCGGTGTGAACGGCCGGTTGTGAATGGCCGGAGTCGGCCCTCCCGGGGGTGAGCGGGGCTTCCTACGATGCGGAGCGCTCGGACTCTCCACAGGTTCCACACAGACCCCCCACTCCACGACACGGGAGAAACCATGGCTGGTGGCCTCCTCCTGAGCGGCGCCGTGGCGGCGCTGCTCACCACCGCACTACCCGCCCGCACGCCCGCCTCCGGGGTGTTCGACAACCCGCCCCCGGACAAGATCGTCATCGATGTGGCGACGGTGAACGGCTCCGGCTGTCCCGCGGGCACGGCCGCGGTCGCCGTCTCGCCGGACAACACCGCCTTCACGGTGACCTACAGCGACTACCTGGCCCAGGTCGGCGGCAACTCCGACCCCACTGCGTTCCGCAAGAACTGCCAGCTCAACCTGGTGGTCCACGTCCCCCAGGGCTTCACCTACGCCGTGGCCAGCGCCGACTACCGCGGCTTCCTCTCGCTCCAGCCCGGCGCGAGCGCCACCCAGAAGGCCTCGTACTACTTCCAGGGCTCCTCGCAGACCGTGCCCAGGACCCACCCCTTCAGCGGCGCGTACAACGACGACTGGCAGGCCACGGACAGCACGGACTGGGCCCAGCTGGTCTGGGCGCCCTGCGGAGTCCTGCGCAACTTCAACATCAACACCGAGCTGAGGGTCAACGCCGGCACCTCGTCCCCCGGCAAGGTCAGCTTCATGACCATGGACTCGACGGACGGGGACATCAGCACGGTGTACCACCTGGCGTGGAAGCAGTGCCCGAACGGCTAGGCAGGCGTTCGCCACGCCGGTCACTCTGAGTGTGCGCCGACTCCGGGCGGCTCTCGTCGGGGAGCGGTCATCCAGCGGTTGACCTGCGGAATCGTTCGACCTGGAGCTTTGTGTGTCAGGGGGCGCGCGAGGGGCGCATGTCCAGCATGCGCAGTGCCTCGCGCGCCGTTTGATTCGATTACTGAACGTAAGCGAGCTCTGCTACTTCTGTGTACGCAGCGTGACGACAGCAGGTCGTCGCGTCTCCCCGTGCCATGGAAGACGAGGTAGAGCCATGCCCCTCGACACAGTGACCGCAGCGGCGGCGGCCCCGGAGTCGGAGCAGCAGCGCGAGCAGCAGAGCCTCAGCACCGCGGCGGCGCGCAATCTCGCCACCACCACCAAGTCCGAACCCCAGATGCAGGGCATCAGCTCCCGCTGGGCGAGCCGCATCCTGCCCTGGGTGAACGTGCCCGGCGCGACCTACCGGGTCAACCGCCGTCTCTCCTTCACCGTCGGCGACGGCCGGGTGAGCTTTGTGAAGACCGGCTCCAAGGTCCAGGTGGTACCCGAGGAACTCGGCGAACTGCCGCTGCTGCGCGGTTTCTCGGACGCCGGCGCGCTCGGTGCGCTGGCCGACAAGTTCGTGCAGAAGGAGTTCGCCCCCGGCCAGGTCATCGTCCAGGAGGGCCGCAAGGCCGACCAGGTGTACCTGATCGCGCACGGCAAGGTCGAGAAGATCGGCGAGGGCCCGTACGGCGACGAGTCCGTGCTCGCACTGATGGCCGACGGGGACTCCTTCGGCGGCCAGGTGCTCGCCGGGCAGGCCAAGAAGTGGGAGTTCACGGCCCGTGCCCTGACCGCCACCACGGTGCTCGCGCTGCCGATGACGGCGTACAAGGCGGTCGCCGACCGCCACGAGGCGCTGCGCCGGCACGTGCAGCACATCAGCTCCAACGGGCAGCGCAAGCTGAACCGCTCGGGTGAGGCGGAGATCGAGCTCAGCTCGGGGCACGTGGGCGAGCAGACGCTGACCCAGACCTTCGCCGACTACGAACTCACGCCGCGCGAGTACGAGTTGAGCGTCGCCCAGACGGTACTGCGGGTGCACAGCCGGGTCGCCGACCTCTACAACGAGCCGATGAACCAGACCCAGCAGCAGCTGCGGCTGACCATCGAGGCGCTGCGCGAGCGGCAGGAGCACGAGCTGATCAACAACGAGGAGTTCGGCCTGCTCAACAACGCCGAGTTCGACCAGCGGATCTCCACGTACTCGGGCCCGCCGGCCCCGGACGACATGGACGAGCTGCTCAGCATGCGGCGCAAGACCCGCTGCTTCCTCGCCCACCCGAAGGCCATCGCCGCGTTCGGCCGCCAGTGCAACAAGCGGGGCATCTACTTCGGCAGCGTCGAACTGAACGGCAACCACCTGCCCGCCTGGCGCGGAGTGCCGCTGCTGCCGTGCAGCAAGATCCCGATCACCGAACAGGGCACGACGTCGATCATCGCCATGCGCACCGGCGAGGACGACCAGGGCGTCATCGGCCTCTACCAGACCGGCATCCCGGACGAGGTCGAGCCCGGCCTCAACGTCCGCTTCATGGGCATCGACGAGAAGGCGATCATCTCCTACCTGGTCAGCACCTACTACTCGGCGGCCGTCCTGGTGCCCGACGCCCTCGGCATCCTGGAGAACGTCGAGATCGCCCGGACGAACGGGAGCTGACGACGGTGTCGTTGATCTCCCGGGTCACGGCGCCCGCCGCGGCCCACGACATGGCGGGTCTGGTACGGGCCCTGCTGTCGGCGGGGCCGCCACCGCCGGCACCGGCACCGACGCGCCCGCCGTCCGCCGGGCCCGCCGCGCCGCCCGAGCCGGCCCTCCCGCCGCGCCCCACAGGCCTGGGCACATCGGCGGCACGCGCCCTGACCGGCACGGCCACCACCCCGCCCCGCACACCCACGGTCCGAGGAACAACCCACACGGGCACGCTGCCGCTGCCACTACCGTCTCCCGCGCCGGACCGACCGGCGGGGCTGTATGCGCCGGGGGCTGTGCAGTTGGCGGGGGTGCGGTTGCCTGCGGCGGCTTTGATGGGGGCGGTGCGGTTGCCTGCGGCGGCTGGTTCGGGGGCGGTGTCTTCGCTTGGGGCGGCTCGGACGGGGTTTTCGCCTGCGGCGGCCGGTCCCGCAGCGGTGCCTTCGCTCGGGGCGGCTCGGACGGTGTCTTCGTCTGCGGCGGCGTGTTCGGGCGCGGTGCCTTCGGCTGCGGCGGCGCGGCCAGGGCCGGTGTCTTCGGCTGCGGCGGCTCGTCCGGGTGCGGTGCCTTCGCTCGGGGCGGCTCGGACGGTGTCTTCGTCTGCGGCGGCGTGTTCCGGCGCGGTGTCTTCGGCTGCGGCGGCGCGGCCAGGGCCGGTGTCTTCGGCTGCGGTGGCTCGTCCGGGGGCGGTGTCCTCGCTTCCGGCGGCTGGTCCGGGGGCGGACGGAAATGCGGCGGGTGGTCAACCGCCGACGGCCGGGAGCCCGGCGGAAGCGCATCACCCGACGGCCGGGAGCCCGGCGGAAGCACATCACCCGACGGCCCGGCCGCCGGCGGAAGCGCAACACCTGACGGCCCGGCAGCCGGTGGAGGCGCATCAGCGGCGGGCCGGGGAGCCGGCGGGGGTGCATGCCCCGGATGCCGGGCAGCCGGTGGCAGGCGCCGTGCCGTCCCCGGCCGTGCCGTCTCCGGCCGGGCTGCCCACCGGGCCCACCGCACTGGGCGCCTCGGCTGCGGCCCTCGGCCGGGTCCGGCTGGGCACGGATACGGCCGCCCTCAGGCCGGTTGGGCTCGGCGAGGACGCGGCGGCCCCCAGGCCGGTTGGGCTCGGCGAGGACGCGGCGGCCCCCAGGCCCGTCGCGCTCGGCGTGGGCACGGCGAGCCTCGGTCCCACCGGGCTCGGCACTTCGGCGGCAGGGCTTGGTCCCACCGGGCTCGGCACTTCGGCGGCAGGGCTTGGTCGGGTCGGACTCGGTGGTTCGGTGGCAGGGCCTGCTCGTAGCGGTTCCGGCTCGCCGGTGGCAGACTGCCGTGCCCCCGCCCCCGAGCCCCGCCGGGAGGCGTCGGCGCACGGCTCCGATCTCGGACGGCGGCTGCACTGTCCGCCGGCCGTGCGCGACGACCCCGCCCTGGGCGAGACCGTCACCGAGCGCCTGGTCGAGTGGGCCGAGGAGATCGGGATCTACCCGGGCCAGCTGGACAAGATCCGCACGGCCGACTTCGGCCGGCTGATGATGCTGGCCCACCCCGAGACCGACGACCCCGACCGACTGCTCGCGGCGGCCAAGTGCGCACTGGCGGAGTGGGCCGTGGACGACCACTACGTCGACGGCGAGGTGGAGGAGGCCCGCCCGGAGCAGCTCGGCCAACGGCTCGCCATCGCCCACTCGGTGATCGACCAGGCGAACCTCCCGCTCGCCTACGCCCCCCAGTTGGAGGAGGTCGTCACGGCGGACCCGGTCATGCGGGCCCTGCGCGACAGCCTGCGCAACCTCCACGGGTACGCGACGACCTCACAGGTGCGCCGGCTCCGCCACGAGCTGGGCATCATGTTCGTCGCCTACGGCCAGGAAGGCTACTGGCAGTCCGCCGGGCACACCCCGCCGGTGTGGGAGTACCTGATGCACCGGCACGAGAACAGCTTCATCCCGTGCATGGTGCTCGTCGACGCGATCGCCGGGTACGAGATCCCGTACGGCGAGTTCGCCGACCCCCGGGTACGGCGCGCGTTCACGCTCGCGGGCACCGCCACCGTGATCGTCAACGACCTCTACTCCATGGCCAAGGAGAAGGGCCCGACGGATTTCAGCCTGCCCCGGCTGATCGCCGCAGAGGACGGCTGCTCGCTGGAGGAGGCCGTCGACCGCACCGTCGACATCCACAACGAGCTGATGCTCACCTTCGAGGCCGAGGCGGCGGCGCTCGCCCACACCGGCTCCCCGGAACTGCGCCGGTTCCTGGCCGGCACCTGGGCCTGGGTCGGCGGCAGCCGGGAGTGGCACGCCAGCAGCGGCCGCTACCACGGCACCGCCCAGGCCGCCTGACCCGAGCCCCCGCCCCTCTCCCTCCCTCCGTGCGTCTCTCGCGCATCACCACCCGAGTCCCCCGTAAGGAACCCCCATGTCCAAGATCTCCACCCAGATGGAAAGCATCGCCATGGGCGATGTGCTGCGCACCGACTACCAGAAGTCGGTCGCGGAGTACTGGAACAAGGAGAAAGACCCCGTCAACATCAAGCTCGGCGAGGTCGACGGCCTCTACCACCACCACTACGGCCTCGGCGAATGGGACCCCTCGGTCCTCGCCGGCCCGCCCGAGAGCCGCGACCAGCGCATCATCGAGGAACTGCACCGCCTGGAGACCGCACAGGCCGAGGTGCTCCTCGACCACCTCGGCGACATCACCCCGGACGACCGTCTGCTGGACGCCGGTTCCGGCCGCGGCGGCACCAGCTTCATGGCCAACGCGCGCTTCGGCTGCCACGTGGACGGCGTCAGCATCTCCGAACAGCAGGTCGGCTTCGCGAACGAGCAGGCGCGGCAGCGGGGCGTGGCCGACAAGGTCCGCTTCCACTTCCGCAACATGCTCGACACCCGTCTGGAGACCGAATCCCGCCGGGCCATCTGGACCAACGAGACGACCATGTACGTCGACCTGTTCGAACTCTTCGCCGAGTTCTCGCGCCTGCTGGAGTACGGCGGACGCTACGTCTGCATCACCGGCTGCTCCAACGACGTCACCGGCATGCGCTCCAAGGCCGTCAGCAGGATCGACGAGCACTACACCTGCAACATCCACCCGCGCAGCGAGTACTTCAGGGCACTCGCGGCGAACAACCTGGTGCCGATCCAGGTGGTCGACCTGACCCCGGACACCATCCCCTACTGGGAACTGCGCGCCAAGTCCTCCGTGGCCACGGGCATCGAGGACTCGTTCCTGACGGCCTACAAGGAGGGCAGCTTCCACTACCTCCTCATCGCGGCCGACCGGATCTGACATTACGGCGTGCAGGCCCATGGGCGCATGATCGTGGGCCTGCACGCGCTCCCCAGGTGCTTCCCGAGCCCCGTACCGGGACTCTCGGCGGTGCCGTTGACTCGGGTGGATGGGAAACGACATGAGAACAGAACACCCCTGGCGCAAGGCCATTGTCATCGGTGGCGGCTACGCGGGACTGGTGACGGCCCGCGTGCTGTCCGACTTCTTCAGCGAGGTCGTCCTCGTGGAACGGGACGCCGTCGACGAGGACACCGGCGTCCATCCGGGCGCTCCGCAGGGCTACCACGCGCACGCGATGCTGGCCAAGGGCGGCGAGATCCTGGAGAGGCTGTTCCCGGGACTGCGAGAGGAGTTGAGAGGAGCGGGAGCGCCGGTCTTCGACTACGGAGAGGGCATCGACTTCCTGCTGCCCGTGGGCCGCGCGCCCCGGCACCGTACGGGAGTCCGGATCCAGACCTTCACCCGTGACGAACTGGAACGCCGCCTGCGCCGCAAGGTGCTCGCGCTGCCCCAGGTCAGGCTGCTTCCGTCCACCCGGTGCACCGGGCTGACCCGGGACTCCTCGGGCCGGATCGCCGGCGTGGCGTGCCAGTCGGAGAGCGCGGAGCCCTTCGAGCTGGCCGCGGACCTGGTCGTCGACGCCTCCGGACGGTCCAGCTCCCTGACCGACTGGCTGGGCACCCTGGGCATCACCGTGCCGCCCAAACGGACGGTGAAGGCGAAGATCACGTACACGTCGATGAACTTCGACCGGCCGCACCAGAGCCAGCCCGGCCACCCGGACTTCTACGTCGCCTACCAGATGCCGTTCGCTCCCACCGTGCCCCGGGCCGGGGTCCTGCTCGCCGTGGAGCGCGACCGCTGGACTTGCTCCCTCTTCGGCTTCCAGGACCAGCCGCCGACCGACGACGAGGGCTATCTGGCCTTCGCCGAGACCCTGAAGAACCCGCACCTGGCCGAACAGATCGGCCGACGTACCGTCCAGGAGCCCACCCGCCGCTACACCAACACCGAAAACCAGTGGCGGCCCTTCCACGCCGTGAAGGACTGGCCGGACCGCCTCATCGCCGTCGGAGACGCCGTCTGCGTCTTCAACCCCGTCTACGGCCAGGGCATGACGGTGGCCGCGATGGAGGCGGAGCTGCTGCACGACATGCTGAAGCGCCGCCGCGCCTCCGGGCAGCTGGACGGCCTCGCCGGCGGTTACCAGAAGAAGCTGGGCCGACTGCTGCTGGGCCCGTGGACGCTGTCCACCAACTCGGACCTGATGTGGAACCCGGCCGGCCAGCCCCTCGCCGCGCGCTTCGCCCACTGGTACAACACGCGCCTCTTCCACGTGGCGGTGAAGGACGCGGCCGTATGGACGAGGTTCGTCCGCGTGGTGAACATGGTGGCCTCACCGGCCCTGCTGTTCCATCCCTTGGTGGCCCTGAAGGTCCTGACGGTCACACCCCGACGCGCGTGAGGAACGCGGACCACGCCGTGGGGGACAGGGTGAGGGTGGCGCCTTCCTTGTCCTTCGAGTCGCGGACGTGGAGGGTGGCGGGGGTGCGGGCGACTTCTTTCGCGCCGGAGACGAGGAACCCGCCTCGCCGGCCCTCGCAGTGGGCGAACCACCTGTCCTCGATCCGCCTGTCGTCCAGTGGCGGAAGCTGCTCTCGCCGTGCCTGGTGAAGTCCTGTTCCCCTCCGATGCATTGGCCCCATGGAAGCCCCCTCCCCGCAGCTCGCCGACCGCACCTTCACCCAGCGTTTCAGCTCCACCCCCCGAGGCGCCCGCCTCGCACGACACCTGACCCTCGCCCAGCTCGACACCTGGGGCATCCCGCACGGCACCGAAACCGCGGAGGCCGTCACCCTGATCGTCGCCGAACTGGCCGCCAACGCCGTGACCCACGGCCGGGTGCCCGGGCGGGACTTCGAGCTGCGCCTGTTCCTCCGGGCCGGCGGCATCCGAGTCGAGGTGACCGACACCCGCGCCGAGCGCCGCCCGCCGGCCCCCGGCCAGGTACCCGATCCCACGCCCCTCGCGGAAGCGGGACGCGGGCTGTGGCTGGTGGACGCGGTGGCCGATCGGTGGGAGGTGGTCGACCGGGACCCACCGCGGAAGACGGTGCGGGCCGAGATCGACGTGACAACGGGGTGTGGGTAGCGTTCAGCGGCAGTCCATTGCAACGAAGCGAAAATTGCATTGCGTTACCTTGCAGGGTGGTTGCAACACTTTCACGCCTGTCACCTGCACAGATCCCAATCAAGCGCAACGAGCATGTTGCCTTGCCCTGGAAAGCAACGTAGCTTTTCCGGTGTCAGAAACGAACCAGCGCGCACCGGAGACCACCATGCAGAAGTTCGACACCCCCGCCCCGATCTCCGCCGTCCTGCACATCCCCGCCGGACGCATCCAGCTCATCGCCGCCGACCGCACCGACACCGCCGTCGAGGTCCGGCCCGCCGACCCCGCCAAGAGGCGCGACGTCCAGACCGCCGAGCACACCGACGTCTCCTACGCCGACGGCGTCCTGCGGATCACCACCGCGGAACCCAAGAGCCAGCTCTTCGGCCCCTCCGGCGCCCTCGACGTCACCGTCAAACTGCCCGCCCACTCCCGCGTCGAGGCCCACACCGCCGGCTGCGAACTCCGCGGCGTCGGCCGCCTCGGCGACGTCACCTTCGAAGGCGCCTACCGCCGGACAAAGATCGACGAAACCGCGAGCCTGCACCTCACCGCAACCGACGGCGACATCGAAATCGGCCGCCTGGGCGGCCCCGCCCGGATCGGCACCGCACGCGGCGACATCCGCATCACCCAAGCCGCACACGGCACCGTCGAACTGCGCACCCAGTCCGGCGACATCACCATCGGCGCCGCCGCCGGCGTCTCCGCCACCCTGGACGCCGGCACCAGCTACGGCCGCATCAGCAACACCCTCAAGAACACCGGCACCCCCGCACTCGACATCCGCGCCACCACCTCCCACGGCGACATCACCGCCCACAGCCTCTGACTCCCGGCCGAGTGCAGCGCCCCGCAAGGGGCGCGGGGAACTGCGCGAGCAACCACGACGAACCAGCAGCCGCCCGCACCCAGCACCCCACGGCGAGCGGGCGTCTAGGCCCCCGCCGCATTGGGCCAGCTCTGCGCATTGGGCCACCCCGTTGCCGGGGCCGGAGTCAGACCGGTTGCCGGCGCCGTCATTCCCCGCACCTGAGCCGCCGTGAGCCCACCCCGGGCCGGCACCCCGGGCGGCGTCGGCGCGACAGCGGCCGCAGGAGCCGGAACCGGAGCAGGCGCAGGCATCGGTGCCGGCTGAGGCGCCGCAGGCACAGGCACCGGCACCGGCTGCGGCACCGGCGCCACAGGTTGCTGGGCCGGAGCTGCCATCGGCTGGGGCGCCGCGGGCAAGGGCTGCTTGGCCGGAGCCGGCTGAGCTGCCGCGGGCACCGGCGTCGGCTGAGGCGCCGCAGGCAGGGGCTGGGCCGCAGCGGGCAACGGCTGAGGCGCCGCAGGCAAGGGCTGCGGTGCCGTCGGCAGTGGGGTGGGTGTCGGCTGAGGCGCCGCAGGCATCCCGCGTCCGTTGGTCTCGCTCATCAGCCGGTCCACCGCCGCCGTACCCGAGCTGTAGCTGGTCCCGGTGCCCAGCTCGGGCACGGCGGCTCCCCTCCTGGACCCGTAGAGCACCTGTTCCAGGCCGGACACCAGGCGACGCACGTCGACCTGGGGGCGCACCACGAGTCTCAGGAAGCGGCTGGACGAACCGATCTTGTTGCCGCACTCTCGGACCAGAATCCGGTGCTCGGTGAGCATCCGGTCCCGGACCAGCGTGCCCTCGGCGCCGACGGGCAGGCGCACGAAGAGGAAGTTCCCTTGGGACGGGTACACCGTCAACCCCGGCAGCGCCGACAGATGGCTGGCCATCTCCAGCCGGTCGCGGCGGACTTGCTGCAGGCTCTGCGCGTACTCGGCGCCGTGCTCCTTGAGCATGAACACCACGTGCTCGGCGAAGGAGTTGAGGTTCCACTTCGGCAGCATCGCCCGCACCTTCCCGGCGAGCGCCGGGTTGGCGACCAGGTAGCCGAAACGCACGCCGTGCAGACCGAAGTTCTTGCCGAGGCTGCGCAGCACGATCACATTGGGGCGGAGCATGGCCTCCTGGACGACGCTGGGATCGGCCTCCGCGTCGGCGAACTCCAGGAAGGACTCGTCGATCACGATCAGGTCCAGGTCCGCCATCGCGTCCATGAACTGCACCACCGACTGCTTGCGCACATAGCCGCCGTCGGGGTTGTTGGGATTGCAGATCACCGCCACCCGGGTCCTGCGGGCCCGGATGAACTCGGCGTACTGCGCGAGGTCCAGCGCGAACCCGCTCGCCTCCTGGAGCGGGAACATGTCGACCCGCTTGCCGGTCTCCATGGGCTGGTCGGTCCAGCGGCCGAACGTGGGCACCGGGACGGCGAGGGACTCGCGCACCAGCAGGTGGTCGATCCAGGTGATCAGTTCCGTGGAGCCGTTGCCCATCGCCACGCACTGCGGCGGCAGCTGGAGCAGGGAGCACAGCTCACCGGTGATGGTGTCGGCGCTGCTCGGGTAGTACGTGATGATCTCGCGCAACCGGGCCGACAGTTCGTCGTACATGGCCGGCGTCGGGAAGTACGGGTTGCACGGGATGCAGAAGTCCACCGGGCCGGTCCCGTCGCCCTCGCGCGTCAGCGCCGCCATCGAGGGGCTGTGCGCGGCGCCGCCGCGGAACAACGAGGTGACGTTGCCGGCCAAAGGAGACCTCCGTTCAGGGTGGCCCGTGCGGGGGAGCACGGGCCGCCCATGGATACGGAGGGGACGGCAGTGGCGTTCAACTCACCTGCTGTGTGAGCCGGTTCACGCCCCGAACGTGTGGACCGTCGTCGTCCGGTACGTCTGTCCCGGCCGCAGCACGGTGGAGGGGAAGTTCGCGTGGTTCGGCGAGTCCGGGAAGTGCTGCGTCTCCAGGCACAGGGCGTCGCCCTGGCGGTAGGTGCGGCCGCCGGTGCCGGTGAGGGTGCCGTCGAGGAAGTTGCCGGAGTAGAACTGCAGGCCGGGCTGGTCGGTGGCGATCCTCAGGGTGCGGCCGGAACGCGGGTCGCGCAGGGTCGCCACATGTTCCGGGCGCGCCGTGACGCCCTTGTCCAGGACCCAGTTGTGGTCGTAGCCCTTGGCCTGCACCTGCTGGACGTGTCCGGCGCGGATGTCCCGGCCGATCGTCTTGGCGTGGCGGAAGTCGAACGGGGTGCCCGCGACCTTCGCCAGCTCGCCGGTCGGGATGAGGCCCGAGTCGGTCGGGGTGTAGCGGGAGGCGGCGATCCGCAGCTCGTGGTCCTCGATCGTGCCGCTGCCCTCGCCGGCCAGGTTCCAGTAGACGTGGCTGGTGAGGTTGACGACGGTCGCCTTGTCCGTGGTGGCCTCGTAGTCGATGCGCCACTCACCGTGCCGGGTGAGGGTGTATGTCACCCTCGCCTTGAGCGTGCCCGGGTAGCCCATCTCGCCGTCGACGCTGGTGTAGTGCAGGTGCAGGCCGACCTCGGAGCCGTCGGCGAACGGCTCGACGTCCCACACGTGCTTGTCGAAGCCCTGCTTGCCGCCGTGCAGGCTGTTCACGCCGTCGTTGACGGAGAGCTGGTAGCTCTTGCCGTCCAGGGTGAACCGCCCCTTGCCGATGCGGTTGCCGTACCGCCCGATCAGGGCGCCGAAGTACGGGCTCCTGGCGACGTAGTCGGCGATGTCGCCGAAGCCCGCGACGACGTTGGCGTGGTGACCGCGGCGGTCGGGGACCTCCAGGGTCTGGACGATGCCGCCGTAGTTCAGCACCTTCAGCCGGGTGCCGCCGTTCTCCAGCGACCAGCGGTAGACCCTGGTGCCGTCGGCGAGCTTGCCGAAGGGTTCCTTCACCGGCTTCCTTCCCGAGCCTGCCTGTGCGCTCGTGGCGGCAGCGGCTGATGTCGTCGTGCCGAGGGTGGTGGCGGCGATGCCGGCCGCCGCGGCTCCAGCGATGACCGTGCGTCTGTTCAGTTCCATGTGATGCGGCTCCCTCTTCTGGGCGCTTACGAACCGGACTTGCGCTTGTTCCACACGTCGAACCCGACCGCCACCAGCAGGGCCAGGCCCTTGATGACCTGCTGCCAGTCGGTGCCGACGCTGAGGAGGTTCATGCCGTTGTTCAGCACGCCGAGGACGAGACCGCCGATGATGGCGCCGAGGACGGTGCCGACACCGCCGCTCATGGACGCGCCGCCGATGAACGACGAGGCGATCGCCTCTAGTTCGAAGTTGACGCCCGCCTTCGGCGAGGCCGCGTTCAGCCGGGCGGCGACCACCAGACCGGCCAGGGCCGCGAGCACGCCCATGTTCAGGAAGACGTAGAAGGTGACCTTCTTGTCCTTCACGCCGGACAGCTTGGCCGCCGGCAGGTTCCCGCCGATCGCGTAGATGTGCCGGCCGAAGACCGCGTTGCGCATGACGTAGCCGTAGCCGACGACCAGCGCGCCGAGGATGATCAGCACGATCGGGGCGCCCTTGTAGCTGGCGAGCAGCAGGGTGAGGACGAGGACCGCCGCCACCAGGGCCGTCAGCTTGAGCAGGAAGAGGCGGGTGGGGACCACGTCCAGGGAGAACTCCTGCTGGCGGCGGCGGTCGCGGAACTCCTGCCGTACCACGGCCGCGATCAGGACCAGCCCGAGCAGCAGGGTGAGGTTGTGGTAGTTGGTGTTCGGGCCGGCCTCGGGCAGGAAGCCGTTGCCGATCTGCTGCAGGCCGTCGGGGAAGGGGCCGAGGGTCTGGCCCTTCAGGAGGATCTCCGTGAGGCCGCGGAAGAGCAGCATGCCGGCGAGCGTGACGATGAAGGACGGTATGCCCAGGTAGGCGATCAGGAAGCCCTGGATCGAGCCGGCCGCCGCACCCACCAGCAGGCACAGGACGAGGGCGACCGGCCAGGAGAGCCCGTGCTGCACGGTCAGGACGGCCGCGAAGGCGCCCACGAACGCCGTCAGCGAGCCGACCGACAGATCGATGTGGCCGGCGATGATCACCAGCATCATGCCGATCGCGAGGATCAGGATGTAGCTGTTCTGCAGCACCAGGTTGGAGACGTTGCGCGGCAGCAGCAGATCGCCGCCGGTCCAGAACTGGAAGAGGACGACGATCAGGCCGAGCGCGATCAGCATCCCGTACTGCCGCATGTTGCGGCGCAGACCGCCGAGCGCCAGCTGCAGCAGGCCCTCGCCGGCGCCCGATCCGTCCTTGCCCGGCGGTGCCGCGGCCGGGCTCTTGTCGGTGACGTCCGTGCTCATCGCGTTACCTCTTTGTCCTTCGTCATATGACGCATCAGCACTTCCTGCGTGGCCTCGGCCCGCGGCACCTCACCGGTCAGCCGTCCCGCGGCCATCGTGTAGATGCGGTCGCACATGCCGAGCAGTTCGGGCAGCTCGGAGGAGATGAAGACGACCGCCTTGCCCTGGGCGGCCAGCTGGTCGATGACCGTGTAGATCTCGTACTTGGCGCCCACGTCGATGCCGCGGGTCGGCTCGTCCAGGATCAGCACGTCGGGCCCGGCGAAGATCCACTTGCTGAGGACGACCTTCTGCTGGTTGCCGCCGGACAGCTTGCCCACCGGCTCGAACACGGTCGGCGCCTTGATGTTCATGGACTTCCGGAAGCCCTCGGCGACCTGCCGCTCCTCGTGCTCGTCCACCACGCCCCGCTTGGCGACCTTGTCCAGCGCGGTCAGCGAGATGTTGCGGTTGATGGTGTCGATGAGGTTGAGGCCGTAGTGCTTGCGGTCCTCGGTGACATACGCGATGCCCTGCCGGACCGCCTCGGCGACGGTCTTCGTACGGATCTCGGTGCCGTCCTTCAGGACCGTGCCGCCCGCGTACCGGCCGTACGTCCGCCCGAACACGCTCATCGCCAGTTCGGTGCGGCCGGCGCCCATCAGGCCGGCGATCCCGACGATCTCCCCGCGCCGCACGCTGATCGACACGTCGTCGACGACCTTGCGCTGCTGGTCGACCGGGTGGAACACGGTCCAGCCGCGGATCTCCAGCGCCGGTGCCGCGCCCTCCTCCGGCTGGTGCGGGGTGCGTTCGGGGAAGCGGTGGTCGAGGTCGCGCCCGACCATGCCGGCGATGATCCGCTCCTCGGTGGTCTCCGGTGCCTTCACATCGAGGGTCTCGATGGATTGGCCGTCCCGGATGATCGTCACCGAGTCGGCGACCTTGCGGATCTCGTTGAGCTTGTGGGAGATGATGATCGAGGTGATGCCCTGGTTCTTCAGCTCCAGGATGAGATCGAGGAGTTTGCCACTGTCCTCGTCGTTCAGGGCCGCCGTCGGCTCGTCCAGGATCAGCAGCTTCACCTTCTTCGACAGCGCCTTGGCGATCTCCACCAGCTGCTGCTTGCCGACGCCGATGTCGGCGACGCGGGTCTCCGGGTGCTCGTGCAGACCGACCCGGCGCAGCAGCTCGGTGGCGTGGCGCAGGGTCTCGCGCCAGTTGATGAGGCCGCCCCGGGCGTGTTCATTGCCGAGGAAGAGGTTCTCCGCGATGGACAGATGCGGCACCAGCGCCAGCTCCTGGTGGATGATGACGATGCCGCGCTGCTCGCTCGCCCGGATGTCCTTGAAGGCGCAGACCTCCCCCTCGAAGAGGATCTCGCCCTCGTAACTGCCGTGCGGGTGGACGCCGGAGAGCACCTTCATCAGGGTGGACTTGCCGGCGCCGTTCTCCCCGCAGATGGCGTGGACCTCGCCCTGCCGGACGGTCAGGGTGACGTCCGACAGCGCCTTGACACCGGGAAAGGTCTTGACGATCGAGCGCATTTCCAGGACGGGTCCCGCCATGGTCGTGCCTTCCAATCCGTAGGGAATCAGGGCGGGTTACTTGAGCTCGGACTGGGTGTAGTAGCCGCCGTCGACCAGGACCTGCCGGTAGTTGGACTTGTCGACGCTGACCGGCTGGAGCAGGTAGGCCGGGACGACCTTGGTCCCGTTGTCGTAGGTCCTGGTGTCGTTGACCTGCGGCTTCTTGCCCTTCAGGGAGTCGTCGACCATCGTCGCGGCGACCTCGGCGAGCTTGCGCAGATCCTTGTAGACGGTCTGCGTCTGCTCACCGGCGATGATCGACTTCACCGAGGCGATCTCGGCGTCCTGGCCCGTGATGACCGGCAGCGGCTTGCTGCCCGAGCCGTAGCCGTCCGACTTCAGTGCGGACAGGACGCCGATGGAGATGCCGTCGTAGGGCGAGAGCACCGCGTCGACCCGGCCGCTCTTGTAGGTGCCGGTGAGGACGTCCTCCATGCGCTTCTGCGCGGTGGCGCCGTCCCAGCGCAGGGTGGTGACCTGGTTGAGCCGGGTCTGCCCGGACTTGACCACCAGCTGCTTCTTGTCGATGTACGGCTGCAGCACGCTCATCGCGCCGCCGAAGAAGTACTTGGTGTTGTTGTCGTCGTTGGAGCCGGCGAACAGCTCGATGTTGAACGGACCCTTCTTGCCCTTGCTCAGCCCGAGCCGGTCCACGATGTACTGGCCCTGCAGCTTGCCGACCTTCTCGTTGTCGAACGAGGCGTAGTAGTCGACGTTCTTGGTGCCGAGGATCAGCCGGTCGTAGGAGATGACCGGGATGTGCGCGTCCGCGGCCTCCTGGAGCACGTTCTTCAGCGACTTGTTGTCGATCGCCGCGATGATCAGGCCCTTGACGCCCTGCGTGATGAGGTTCTCGATCTGCGAGACCTGGGTCTCCGGGTTGTCCTCGCCGTAGACGAGCTTGGTCTTGTAGCCCTTGGCCTCCAGGTCCTTGACGACGTTCTTGCCGTCGGAGATCCAGCGCTCGGAGGACTTGGTCGGCATGGCGATGCCGATGGTGGCGCCCTTGACGTCGCCCGTCTTCTCCTTGCTGCCGCCCTCGCCGCTCTGGCCGCAGGCGGTCAGGGTGAGGGCGAGCGAGGCGGCTGCGGCTGTCGCGGCGAGTGCGGCTCTGCGGTTGCGCATGGTGGTCCGTCCTTGTTCTTCTCGTCGTTGAGAGGGCTACGCGGTGATGGGGAAGCGGTTGAGCGGGCCGGGCAGCCGGGAGCCGAGCGGCGCCATGTCGCCGTCCGCGCCGTGCCGGGCGAGCAGGTCCAGGGCGAGCCGGCCGCGCCGCACCCGCTCCCGGGCGGTGTGCAGGGTCACGTTCCGCAGGTGGGTGCCCCACGGGTAGATGCCGGGCGCCTTGGACAGGCCGAACTTCAGATAGAGCGGGGCGCCGCGCCGGATCAGCTCGGCGACCTCGTACATGCGCACATAGCCGCCGAGGTCGTCGGGGGCCTCGATGTACATGTCCATCGGGGCGCGGGACACCCGCCGGATCTCGGTGAGGTGGTCCAGGGTCAGGTCGCTGGGCACGTTGACGGAGTCGGCGCCGAGCCGCTCGTACACGGCGTACGAGGCCGGGTTGACGGGGCCGATCAGCGCCGAGACCTTCAGGGTGGTGTCGGCCGGGATGATCCCCGTCTCACGGGCCCGGTGCAGGGTCCACAGCACACCCTCGTCGGCGACCAGCAGGCACCTGACGCCCAGCTCCGTTGCCCGTACGGCGTCTTCGACGCATCCGGCGACGGCGTCGTGGCCCCGCGCCCGCACTCCGGCCCCCCGCGAGTCGGACCGTACGGCGCCGCCGATGTCCCAGGTGCCGCGCGGGCCGGTGAACAGGCAGAGTTCGATGTCGCGTGCGGCGGTCGCCTCGACCATCTCGGTGATCTCGGCGTCGGTGAGCATCCACACGCCGCTGCCCTGGCTGATCCGGTGGATCGGCACATCGAGACGGGAGGCTTCCTTCAGGACGACCGCCAGCGCTTCGGGACCCTCGCACGAGGGGATCTCGGTGCGCCAGCGACCGCCGCCCGGGAAGCTGTGGGCGGAGGCGTCGGCGGGGTCGAGGGCGGGCGCGGCCAGGCCGAGGCGGGCGAGCACCTGCTCGCCGGGCCTGCGGGCTGCCGGAGCGGAAGCGTCGGTCACAAGCTGTCCTTAGGGTCCAGTGTCCTGAGTGTTCGTGATTTCGAACGAGGTTCGTGGCTGCGGGTGGAGAGCGGCCTGGGCGGCTCCGCGAAAAAAAGCGGGTGGTACGCCGGTCGGGGCACCGTCAGGTCACGCCCTGACCGGCTCACCCCTAGGGCCGGAGCAGCACCTTGCCCACCTTCGGATCACCGGCCCCCACCAGCTCGATGGCCTGCGGGAACTCGGTCAGCGGCAGCTCGTGCGTGACCAGCGGCAGCGGGTCCAGCAGCCCCGCGCCGAACACCCGCACGGTGTGCGCCCAGGCGTCCGGCGGCGCCCCGAAGACGGTGTGCACCTCCAGCTGCCGTACGACGAGATCGGTCGGGTCGAGCCCGTCGGCGCCCGGCGCCGGGATGCCGGTCAGCACCAGCCGGCCGCCGCGCCGGAGCAGCGCGGCGGCGGTCCGCGCGGCGGACGCGGACCCGGCGGTCTCGATGACGACGTCGAAGTCGTCGGGCAGCTCCTGGTCCTTCAGCCGGAAGTCGGTGGCGCCGAACCGCTCCGACAGTGCCTTCCGGTCGTCGCGCGTGCCCACCACCAGCAGCTCGGCCGGTGAGACCGCCTTCAGGAACTGCACGGCGAACATCCCGAGCGTGCCCGTGCCGACCACCGCGACCCGTTCGCCCGGCCGGGCGCCCGCCTTGAGCGCGGCGGCCGCGATGCAGGCGGCCGGCTCCAGCAGGGCGGCGGCGGTGAGGTCGGCGTGGTCCGGCAGGGCGTGCAGCAGCCGGGCCGGCAGGGTCAGCGTGCCGGCCATGGCGCCCGGCCGGGTGAATCCGGTCTCCTCGTACCCGGCCGTGCACAGCGTGGTCTCGCCCGCGTGACAGCGGTCGCACACCTGGCAGTTGCGGAAGCCCTCCCCGACGACCTTGCGGCCGACGAGGGACGCGGGGACTCCCGGCCCCACCTTCGAGACCGTCCCCGACCACTCGTGCCCGGGGATGAGCGGATACCGTACAAACCCTTCGGGCCGGTTGCCCTGGTACACCTCGCGGTCACTGCCGCAGATGCCCACCGCGTGCACGGCCACCAGTGCCTCCCCGGGACCGGGATCACGAGGAGTGTGCTCCTCGACCCGGTGGGCGCCCGGCGCCTCGATGACGACCTGGCAAGCCCGGGAACTCACTTCGTGCCCTTCGGCTTGCGCTGCTCCCAGCCCTCGGCCCACAGGTCGAACCGGGCCTGCTGCTGCGGGAACCCGGCGGCGGCGTCGACGTCGAGCTCGACGCCGAGGCCGGGCGCGTCGGACAGGTGGAAGTACCCGTCCACGACCTGCGGCGCCCCCTTGACCACCTTCTTGATCTCCGCATCCGCGAAGTCGTTGAAGTGCTCAAGGATCTTGAAGTTCGGCGTGGTGAAGCCGACTTGGAGGCTCGCGGCGGTGAGGACGGACCCTCCCACGTTGTGCGGCGCGACCAGCATGTAGTGCGTCTCGGCGGTCGCCGCGAGCTTGCGGGTCTCCCAGATGCCGCCGATGTGGCCGACGTCGGGCTGGAGGATGTCCACGGCCTGGCTGTCGAACAGCTCGCGGAACTCGATCCGGTCGTGGATCCGCTCACCGGTGGCGACCGGGATGTCCACCTTGGCCGCGACCTTCTCCAGCGCCTTCAGGTTCTCCGGCGGGACCGGCTCCTCCAGCCAGGCCGGCTTGAAGGGGGCCATCTCCTTGGCCAGCCGGACGGCGGTCGCGGGGGAGAAGCGGCCGTGCATCTCCAGCATCAGCTCGGCGTCCGGGCCGATGGCGTCGCGCACGGCCTCGATGAGCGACACCGCGTACAGCGTCTGCTCGTGGTCCAGCTCGAAGTGGCCGGTGCCGAAGGGGTCGATCTTGAGCGCCCTGTATCCGCGTTCCATCACCCCCTGCGCGGCCTTGTGATACGCCTCCGGCGTTCGCTCGGTCGTGTACCACCCGTTGGCGTACGCCTTGACCCTGTCGGTCACCTTGCCGCCGAGCAGCTGCCACACCGGCACGCCCAGCGCCTTCCCCTTGATGTCCCAGCAGGCCATCTCGACGACCGCGATGCCGGACATGACGATCTCACCCGCACGGCCGTAGTCGCCGTACTTCATCCGGCGTACGAGGTCCTCGACGGCGAACGGATCCGAGCCGAGAATGTGATTGGCCTCGGCCTCCCGCAAGTAGCCGATCAGCGCGTCGGTGTGACCGAGCATCCGGGTTTCGCCGACTCCCGTGACCCCCTCGTCGGTGTGCACCTGGACGTAGGTCAGGTTGCGCCACGGCGTGCCGACCACGTGGGTGCTGATTCCGGTGATGCGCACGGCAGTTGCCCCTCAGCTGTTCGATATTTCGTCACACGTTCGAAATGCTGGCGTGACAGTAAGGACGGGGCGGCCGGAGTGTCAATGGGTGGAACAGGTAACGGTTTCGACAAGCCTTTCGAGAATTATTTCGCTTTCTACGAAACCTTCACAGCGGTGCCTAGGAACATGACCCATGAGGAATCTAGTCTTCCGGCGTCATGGACTACTGCTACCCGTGCCAACGGCACCTCAACGGCGCCCTGGCCTGCCCCGGGTGCGGAGCACCGGCGCGCCCCGCCGCGGAAGCGACGGTCGCGTACGCGCACGCGGGCACGGGTGAGATGCCGGGGTACGGCGTCCCTCAGCAGTACGCGCAGCCCGAGTCCCACGAGTACCGCATCCCCCAGCAGTACGGACCGGCCGGTCCGGAGCAGGTGGTGTGGCCGAAGGGATCCGAGCGGCAAGAGGCCTGGGTGCCGGAAGCGGAGACCGGGCCCCCGGCCGACAGCGACCCGACCCCCGAGTCCGGACACGACCCCGGGCCGGACCCCGGACACGAGCCCGACACCGAGCCCGAGCCCGACCTCGATCCCGAGTCCGGCGGCCGGGCCGCCCGGCGCAGGGCACGGGGCACCGCCGGCGTGAGCCCCGCCGACGCCGACGCCAGCCGCCGGGACCGCAAGGCCGCGGCACACCGGCGCCGGCGCCGCCGCGCCCTGCTCGTCGCCGCGGGCTTCGTGCTGGCCGCCGGTGGCCTCAGCCTCGCCGAACTCGGCACGGACGCGCCCTTCTCGCCCTTCACCAGCGGCCGGCCGGACCCGGCCTCGGACACCGCGGCCGACGGCGGCACCGCCTCCGCGTCGCCCGGTACCACGGCCGACCCGGTCGCCGGCGCCTCCGGCACCCGGCCGGGCGCGGCCGGCTCCCCCTCCCCGGACGCCTCGGCCTCCGCCTCGGCCTCCAAGTCCCCCAAGGACAAGGACTCCGCGTCGCCCGACGCCAAGGACGCCGGCACGGCACGGCCGACCGCCGCGACGGGTTCCGGCGCGCCCCCCAAGGCCCCGGCGACCCACGCCACGTCCGGACCGGCCCCCAGTCCGTCCAGCGCCCCGCCGACGTCCGCCCCCTCCCCGGCGCCCGCGCCCACCAGGACCTGCACGCGTTTCCTGTGGTGGTGCACCTGAGCCCGAGCGCGCGAGCGCGCACCACCCCGCGCCATCCGCCATCCGGGGCATCGATGACACCCCCGGCCGCTCACGACGGTTGAGTCGAACAGGTACATCGCGCCGTACCGGTCTCGGGAACGCCCCGAGCGGGAACGGGCGTTGTCCTGAGAGGGAGCAGCGAGCAGCGGCTCAGTTGAGGAGAGCGATGACGCAGCAGATCACCGTCCAGGGCACGGTCGCCGACGGTTTCGAGGCGGTGCGTGAGGAGTTCGCCGCCTTCGTCGCCGCGGAACGGGACGACTACGAGGGCCAGTTGTGCGCGTATGTGCACGGGCGGCGGGTCGTCGACCTGTGGGCGGGCGCGGAGGCGGACTCGCTGTACGGCGTGTTCTCGTCCACCAAGGGAGCGGCGCATCTCGTGGTCGCGCTCCTGGTGCAGGACGGCACGCTGGAGCTGGACCGCAAAGTGACCTACTACTGGCCCGAGTTCGGCGCGGAGGGCAAGGGCGCGGTGACCCTCCGGGACCTGCTGGCGCACCGGGCGGGCCTGGTCGGCATCGACGCCGGGTTCTCCGCCGAGGAGCTGGCCGACGACCGGGCGCTGGCCGAACGGCTCGCCGACCAGAAGCCGTTCTGGCGCCCGGGGACGGCCTTCGGCTACCACGCGCTGGTGATCGGCGCGCTCACCGGAGAGGTGGTCCGCCGGGCCACGGGCCGCACCCTCCAGGAGGTGTACGAGGAGCGGGTGCGCGCCCCGTACGGCACGGACTTCTTCCTGGGCCTGCCCGAGTCCGAGGAGCCCCGCTTCCGCCCGGTCCAGCCGATGCTCCCGACCCCCGAGCAGCAGGCCCTGCTGGACGCCCAGCCGACCGGCCCGCACACCCTGACCTCCATCGCCTTCAACGCCCACGTCCCGGAGCCGGGCACCCTGGCCGACTACGCCAACTCCCGCCTCGTACGGGCCAAAGGGCCGGCGTCGGCGGGCGGAGTCGCCTCCGCGCGGGGTCTCGCGAAGATGTATGCGGCGGCGATCAGCGAACTGGACGACCGGCCACCGCTGCTCAAGCCCGACACGGTCGCCGAGGTGGGCCAGATCCACTCCGTCGGCTACGACCTGGTGGCCCGCACCCACAGGTCGTTCGGCCTCGGCTTCCAGGCGACCGCCGACGTGTGGCACCCCGTCCTGGGCGCCGGCACCTTCGGTCACAGCGGCGCAGGCGGCTCCCAGGCCTTCGCCGACCCGCGCAGCGGCCTGGCGTACGGCTACACGCGCCGCCGCATGGCGTTTCCGGGCGGTGCGGCACCGGAGAACGACGGGTTGGTGAGGGCGGTCCACAAGGCGGCGCTGGCCGGCTGAGAGGCCCCAGGGGCGCGGGATAGCGCGCGAGAATCCACAACGGACCCGCACCCGACGGCCCGCCGCACCCGGCAGACGCACAACACAGCAGCCGCACCCCACGTCCAAGGATGCGGCTGCCGCAGTGGAAACGACGGTCCTCAGACCAGCGTCACGGTGATGTTCCCGCGCGTCGCCTTCGAGTACGGGCACACCTGGTGAGCCTTCTCGACCAGCTCCCGCGCCACCTCGGCGGAAACGCCGGGGATGCTCGCCGAGATCTCCACGATGATCCCGAATCCGTCGTCGTTCTTGCCGATCCCGACCTTCGCGGTGACGGTCGACCCGGAGACATCGGCCCCCTCCTGCCGGGCGACGACTCCCAGCGCCCCCTGGAAGCACGCGCTGTAACCGGCGGCGAACAGCTGCTCCGGGTTGGTCCCGGACCCGCTGCCGCCCATCTCCTTCGGCGGGTTCACGACGACGTCGAGTCGGCCGTCATCCGTGGCGACCCGGCCGTCACGGCCGTTCTCGGCGGTGGCGACGGCGGTGTACAGGACGTCGGACTGCGTGATGGGCATGCGGTTGTCTTCCTCCTCGGTCCGCCGCGACTCGCGCCCACGATCGACGGCGGATCTCGGAATGAAGTTACCGCATGCCGGAAATCCAGTGAAGACTAGAGCTTGACGACCATCTTCCCGATGTTGTCGCCGCGCAGGACCCCGAGGAACGCCTCCACGTTGTTCTCGATGCCCTCGACGACCGTCTCGCGGTACTTCAGCTCGCCCGAGGCGACCCACGGCCCGACCTTCCGGACGAACTCCGGCTGGAGGTCGTAGTGGTCGCCGACCAGGAAGCCCTCGATCCGGCCCCGGGTCTGGATCAGGCGGGCGAGGTTCCGCGGGCCGGGTGCGGGCTCGGTGTCGTTGTAGACCGAGATCATGCCGCAGACCGCGATGCGTCCGCCCTGGTTCAGCGAACCGATCGCGGCCTCCAGGTGGTCCCCGCCGACGTTGTCGAAGTACACGTCGATGCCGTCGGGCGCGGCCTCGCGCAGCTGCTCGGCGACCGGGCCGTTCTTGTAGTTGAACGCCGCGTCGAAGCCGTACTCCTCGACCAGCAGCTTGACCTTCTCGTCCGACCCGGCCGAGCCGATGACCCGCGAGGCGCCCATGAGCTTGGCGAGCTGCCCGACCTGGCTGCCGACGGCGCCGGCCGCGCCGGAGACGAAGACGACGTCGCCCTCCTTGAAGGAGGCGGTGCGCAGCAGGCCGGCGTAGGCGGTGAGGCCGGTCATGCCGAGGACGCCGAGGTACGCCGACAGCGGCACCTCGTGGGCCTTCTCCTCGACCTTGACGGCCGGGATGACCGCCGGTCCCACCTTGACCGCGTTCTTCGCGTCCACGACCGCGTACTCGCGCCAGCCGAAGAAGTGCAGGACGTGGTCGCCGGCCTCGATGCCCTCGGCGTGGGAGGTGATCACCTCGCCGACCGCGCCGCCCTGCATGACCTTGCCCAGCTCGAAGGGGGCGACGTACGACTTGGCCGCCGACATCCGGCCGCGCATGTACGGGTCCACGGAGAGGAACTTGTTCCGTACCAGCACCTGACCCTCGCCCGGGGTGGGGACCGGCGTCTCGACGAGCGCGAAGTCCTCGGGCTTCGGCCAGCCGACGGGACGGCTGAGCAGGTGCCACTCGCGGTTGATCATGACAGCGCCTTTCCTGATTACTTCAGTACCTGAAACAACCATGCGCTTCGATATTTCAGGATGTCAAGTAAGCGGGTATTCTGGCGGGTATGGCCACACCACCGAAGACCCACCGCCCCGACGCCCTGACGATGGAGGTCGTCGAACTCATCGGAGACGTGGTGGCCCGCTTCTACGCGGACTACGAGGAAGCGGCGGGCGAGCACGCACTGACCGGACCGCAGGCCAGGCTCCTCAGTCTGCTGTCGGTGGAGCCGCTGCCCATGCGGAAGCTGGCGCACAAGCTGAAGTGCGAGCCGTCGAACGTGACGGGCATAGTGGACCGCCTGGAGTCCCGGGGGCTGGTCGAGCGCCGCCCCGACCCGGCCGACCGCCGGGTGAAGGTGGCCGCCGCCACCGACGAAGGCCTGCAGGTGGCCCGCGACCTCCGCGAGGGCCTCCACTTCGCCCGCGAACCCCTGGCCGGCCTCTCCGTGGACGAGCGCCGCTCCCTGCGCGATCTGCTGCGCCGCATGCTGGCCGGCTGAGAGTCGGTAGAGTTCCCGCCATGCGCGATCTTGGGGCGGGATTCGGTCATCTGCTGAAGGGGCAGCGCTGGATGGCCCGGCACGGCCGCCAGTACGGCTTCGGGCTGTTGCCGGGGCTGGTCACCCTGGTCCTCTACTCGGCCGCGCTGGTCGCGCTCGCCGTGTGGGGCGAGGACGCGGTCACCTGGGCGACCCCGTTCGCGGACGACTGGTCCAGCCCCTGGCAGGGCCTGTTCCGCGGCTTTCTGACAGTCGTCCTGTTCGCCCTCGGCCTGCTGCTGGCCGTGCTGACGTTCACGGCCGTCACCCTGCTGATCGGTCAGCCCTTCTACGAGAGCCTCTCGGAGCAGGTCGACGCCGACGTCTCGCCCGACGGCACCGCCCCGCGTTCGGACCTGCCGCTCTGGCGCGAGCTGTGGATCTCCGCCCGCGACAGCCTGCGCGTCCTGGTGCGGGCCGCGCTGTGGGGCGTGTTGCTCTTCGCCCTCGGCTTCCTGCCGTTCGTCGGTCAGACCGTCGTACCCGTGCTCGGCTTCTTCGTCACCGGTTTCTTCCTCACCGAGGAACTGACCGCCGTTGCCCTCCAGCGCCGGGGCGTGGAACTGCGCGCCCGGCTCGCCCTGCTCCGCTCCCGCAAGACCCTGGTCTGGGGCTTCGGCACGCCCCTCGGCCTGGCCTTCCTGGTCCCTTTCGTCGCGGTGTTCCTGATGCCGGGCGCGGTCGCGGGCGCGACGCTGCTCGCGCGCGACCTGCTGGGTGAGAACAGCGCCGACGACGACTCCGCTCCCGACGGGGAGTCTCAACCGGAGGACGTCACCCCATGACCCAGATACTCGCCGTCGCCGTCATCACGGTCCTCGCGGTGATCGCCCCGGGCGCCGACTTCGCGATGATCGTCCGCAACAGCTATCTCCACGGCCGCCGCACCGGCCTGCTCGCGGCCGCGGGCGTCGCTGCCGGCGTCCTGGTCCACGTCACCTACACCCTGCTCGGCGTCGGCCTGCTGATCGCCTCCTCCACCGCCCTGTTCACGGTGATCAAGCTGATCGGCGCGGCCTACCTGGTCCACGTCGGTATCCGCACCTACCGCACCCGCGGCGAGCTCAGGATCGACCTGGACGACCGGCGCGAGCTCACCCCGTTCGCCGCGCTGCGCACCGGCTTCCTCACCAATGTGCTCAATCCGAAGACGACACTCTTCGTCGTCTCCACCTTCGCCCAGGTCGTCAGCCCGGACACCCCGCTCTACCAGCAGGCGGGCTACGGCCTGTTCATGTCGCTCGCCCACCTGCTGTGGTTCGGCGTGGTCGCCGCGTTCTTCTCGCAGGCCCGCATGCGGTCCCTGATGCTGCGCGGCCAGAAGATCCTCAACAAGGTCATCGGCTCCGTCCTGGCCGGCCTCGGCGTCAGCCTCGCGCTCGCGCCGTCGCACTGAGCGGCGGGGCGTCCTCGGGGTGCACCGGCAGCAGGGCGACGTCCGGGCGCACGGACGCGGCGGCCGGTGCCGGCACTGAGTCACGCCCAGGCCTGCGGTCCTCGGTCCACCGGTTCGCCCAGCAACCGCAGGAAGTCCCGGAACGCCCCCGGCATGTCGACCGATTCGGGGTCCAGCAGCCACTGGTACTGCAGCCCGTCCATGACGGCCACCAGCAGCGGAGCGGTCCGTTCCGGTGTGAGCCCGTTCGGCAGGCTGTCGCCGTACTCGGTCCGCAGCACCGCCGCCATGGACTCCCGTACCCGCGTGTACCGCTCGGTGAAGTACTCCCGCGCCGGATGGTCCTCCGTCACGCTCTCGCCGAGCAGTGCCGAGAAGGTCTGGACGATCGCCGGGCGCATCGCGTTGTACTCCACCAGGGAGGCCAGCAGATCCACCCGCCACTGCGAGTCCGGTACCGCGTCCCACCGGTCGCGCTCCTGAAGGACGGCCACCAGCAGGGCGTTCTTGGTCGGGAAGTGGTGCAGCAACCCCTGCTGGGTGAGCCCGACGCGCTCGGCGACCGCGCCGAGGCTCGCGCCCCGGTAACCGCGCTCGGCGATCACCTCCAGCGCCGCCCCGACGATCTCGGCGCGCCGCTCCTCGCTCCTGACCCTCGCCTTCATGACGCTCACCGTACGACATCCGCAGCCCTTGAATGTAACGGCAGGATAACGAAACCTACCTCTCTACAGGTGACCCGTGCACGATGGAGGCACGCTGCACGGACCTACACCCGAGGAGGCACCGCGATGGCGGGATCCCAGCCCACCCCGGCCGACAGGGCGCGCGAGGCGGTCGTCGAGGCCGCTCTCGGCAAGCTCGGCCTCGATGACAAGGCACGGCTGCTGGCCGGCCAGGACATGTGGACCCTGCCCGCGCTGCCGGGGATCGGACTGCAGTCCCTGGTGATGTCCGACGGCCCGATCGGCGTGCGCGGCGTGCGCTGGACCGCCGACGACCCGTCCGTCGCCCTGCCCTCGCCCACCGCGCTCGCCGCCACCTGGGACCCCGCACTCGCCCGCCGGGCGGGTGTGCTGCTCGCCCAGGAGGCCCGCCGCAAGGGCGTCCATGTGCTCCTCGCCCCGACCGTGAACCTGCACCGTTCGCCACTCGGGGGCCGGCACTTCGAGTGCTACAGCGAGGACCCGTATCTCACCGGCGTGATCGGCAGCGGCTATGTCACCGGCGTCCAGTCCGGCGGTGTCGGCACCACCGTCAAGCACTTCGTCGCCAACGACGCCGAGACGGACCGCTTCACCGTCGACAACGTCGTCCCCGAACGCGCCCTGCGCGAGCTGTACCTGGCCCCGTTCGAGGCCATCGTCGAGAACGCCCGCCCCTGGGGCGTCATGACCGCCTACAACACGGTCAACGGCACGACGATGACCGAGCACCACCACCTGGTCAACGAAGTCCTGCGCGGCGAATGGGGCTTCGACGGCTTCAACGTCTCCGACTGGGCGGCCGCCCGGGATACCGTCCGTGCCATCGAGGGCGGCTTGGACGTGGCCATGCCCGGACCGCGGACCGTCTACGGCGAAGCCCTCGCCCAGGCCGTCCGGGACGGCAAGGTCGCCGAGGCCACCGTCGACGCGGCCGTACGCCGGGTCCTGCGGCTCGCCGCCCGCGTCGGGATCCTCGGCGGCGCCGAACCCGTCGTGGCCGAACCCCCCGCGCCCGTCGACGGCGAGGCCCTCGCCCGCGAGATCGCCCGCCGCTCCTTCGTCCTCGTCCGCAACGAGAACAACGCCCTCCCGCTGAAACCGAACGGCACAGTGGCCCTGATCGGCGCCGCCGCCCGCGACGCCCGCGTCCTGGGCGGCGGCTCGGCCACCGTCTTCCCGGCCCGGATCGTCTCCCCGCTCGACGGCCTCACCGCCGCACTCCCCGAAGGCACCCTCACCTATGCCGTGGGCGCGGACCCGGCCACCGAACTCGCCGTCGCCGACCAGGGGTTCCGGCTCGGCGCCGTCTGCCGCGACACCGACGGCGATGTCATCGGCACCCGTTCCGCCCCGAACGGCCACATCCAGTGGATGGGCTCCGACCTGCCCGAGGGCGTCACCCACGACACCCTGCACACCGTCGAGCTCACCGGCACCTTCACCCCGCGCGTGACCGGCCCGCACACCTTCGGCATCAAGGGCACGGGCCCCTTCACCCTCACCATCGACGGGACGACGTACTACGACGACGTCCAGCGCCCCGACAAGGACGACCCCTTCGAGGCCTTCTTCGGCGCCCCCGTCCCCCGCGCCCAGGCCGAACTCACCGCCGGCGAGCCGGTCGACGTCTCCCTCACCCACGTCGTCCAGCTCCCCGAGGACATCCCCATGAAGGTCGTCACCTTCGCGCTCGCCCACGCCGAGCCGCAGCGCGACCCCGACGAACTGATCGCCGAGGCCGCCCGGGCGGCGCGGAACGCCGACACGGCCGTCGTCGTGGTCGCCACCACCGACCGTGTCGAGTCCGAGGGTTTCGACCGCACGGACCTGAAGCTCCCCGGCCGCCAGGACGACCTGGTACGCGCGGTCGCCGCCGCCAACCCCCGCACGGTCGTGGTCGTCAACTCCGGCTCCCCGGTCGAACTGCCCTGGCGCGACGAGGTCGCCGCCGTCCTGCTCGGCTGGTTCCCCGGCCAGGAGGGCGGCGCCGCCCTCGCCGACGTCCTCACCGGTACCCACGAGCCCGGCGGCCGCCTCCCCACCACCTGGGGCTCCCTGGCCGACGCCCCGGTCACCCAGGTCGTCCCCACCGACGGGGAACTTCCCTACACGGAGGGTGTGTTCATCGGCTACCGCGCCTGGGAGAGGTCCGCCCGCACCCCGGCCTACCCGTTCGGCCACGGCCTCGGCTACACCGACTGGACCTACGAGTCCCTGGACCTCGACGGCACCACCGCGCGCATCCGCCTGCGCAACACGGGCGAGCGCCCAGGCCGGGAGGTCGTCCAGCTCTACGTCGCCCCGGCCGGGCCCGGCCCCGAGCGCCCGGCCCGGCAGCTGGCCGACTTCGCCTCCGCCGAGGCCGGTCCCGGCGAGAGCGTCGAGGTGACGGTCGCCCTGCCGCGCCGCGCCTTCGAGGTCTGGGACGAGGAGGCGAAGACGTGGTCGGTTGTGAAGGGTTCGTACGAGATCGCCGTCGGACGCTCGATCGCGGACCGCAGGCTCGCCGCGCCGATTAACGTCTGATCCGGGACAAGACCCCCACGAGCAGCCCCGGTCCGGGACCTGACCCCTGGACCGGGGCTCGTCACCTGCGGGTACGGATAGACTCCCGGCCCGCGAACACCGGAAGACACCGGGCACGGGGGAGAGACATCGTGTATCCAGGCCAGCCGCCGGGGCCGTACGGCCCACAGCAGCCGACGGGCCCGTACGGGCAGCCGCCGCAGTACCAACAGCCGTATCCGCAGCAGCCGTACCCGCCCCAGGGGTATCCGCAGCAGCCGTACCCGCCCCAGGGATACCCGCAGCAGCCCTGCCCGCCCCAGCAGCCGTACCCTCCGCAGCAGTCCCCCCAGCCGCCCGCCCAGCACGTCGGTGAGGGACGGATGCGGCTGGACCCCGGCCTCAGCCCGGCCCAGCGTGATCTGGCGCTGAAGATCCAGGCCAAGTCCAAGCCGATGGCCTACGGCATGGTCCTCGGCATCCCGCTCACCTTCGGCGGTGTCCACTACGGCATCACACAGAAGCCCCTCGGCTTCGTCGCGGCGCTCGCCGGACTGGGCCTGCTGGCCTTCGGCGTCTTCTCGCTGCTGCAGATGCAGGCCCTCAAGCGGCAGCTGCGGCTCGTCACGGCCGACGCCTGGCGCTCCCCGGCCGCTCATCTGCCCGGCGCCCGCAAGGCCGCGACACAGGCCGCCTATCTCAACGGCCTGCTGGTCCTGCTGTCCCTCGCCGCGACCGGCTATCTGCTCTACAAGGGCGCCGGCTGGGGTGCGTACGGCAATTCGCTGGGCTTCGGTGCGCTGTCGCTGGGCGCCGCCCTGCCGTTCGGGATGGCGCTGGCCGCCGCGAGCACCATTCCGCAGCTGCTCCAGGTGATTCCGGCCGGGGCGAAGGTGGGGCGGAGCCTGTACTCGATCATCTTCGTGCTGGCTGTGACGGTGACGGGGGAGGGCATCAAGGGCCTGGACCTCCCCGGGATCGCCATCGGCGGCTGCACGCTGCTGATCTGCGGCGGCGCGATGTCCCTGCTGGCCAAGGCGGCCAGACGGATGCGCGGCGAGACCAGCTAGCGGACGGCCTTCCGGTCCGGCACCTGGTGTCCTAGGCGACCGGGCGGGGCGCGATGATCGTCCGGTACGCGATCGCCGCGAGCCGCGCCTGGCCGTCCCTGCTGGGGTGGAACCAGTCCCAGTGACTGAGCTGGTCGGTGCCGAAGCGGTAGTCGTAGACCGCGTTGTTGTCGAAACGGCAGCGGCGGTCCTTGGCGCAGACCTCCTTCAGCACCCTGTTGTACTCCACCACCCGCTGCTGCACCTGGTCCCGGCGCAGCGTGGCCACGCTGGTCAGGTCGTCCGCGTCGGACAGCATCGACGGACAGATGCCGAGCTTCCACACCTGCTTGCCCAGCGGATTGGCCCGGCCCTCGGACCACAGCCGCTTCAGGTTCGGCACGCTCGCCACGTACACCTGCGTCTTCGGCCGTGCCGCACGCAGGGTGTGCAGCGCCTCCTCGAAGTCCGCGCGGAAGTCGGCCACCGGGGTCATCGCCGACGCCGACGCACGGCAGGCGTCGTTCGCGCCCACCATCACCGTCACCAACTCCGGGCCGCGGGCGGCCGCCCGGGCCATCTGTCCCGGCAGGTCCGCCATGCGGGCACCGGTCTCGGCGTAGTTCCAGCTGTGCTCCGCGGCGCCCGTGACCCCGAGCAGGCGCACCGCCAGGCTGTCGACCTTCGCGTCGCTGCCCGTCGCCCACGACACCTCGGGACAGTCCGACAGCACCGTGCACGCGTCGAAGCCGCGCGTGATGGAGTCACCGACCGCGGCGATCGAGTCCGGGCTGCGGTTCCACACCGGCGCGGGCCTGGCGGCGCGCGCCTTGGTGCCCTCAGGCGCGGGCGAACTGCCGCTCCCGGCGTCGCACCCGGCGGCGCCCAGCACGGCCGCGGCCACGACGGCGGCAGCGGCCCGCCCACGGCTGCTTCGCTTCCGCATCCCCTGGTGATCCCCTCGTCGTCGAATCCGGTGCTTTCGGTGCTTCTTTCCATAACAACGTGCGAGGGTTCCCGACCTGGCACCTTGGAACGGAGCACCCCCGTACAAGCGTCCCCCTGGGTGAATGGCGAAGGTTTCCTGGCACCGGGAGCGACGGTACGTCACACTCCTTGCACCGCCGCAGGGTAGCCTCGCCATCAACGCGGCCGTCGTGCCACTGCCGCCAGCCAGTCCGCAAGATGTCCCGCTCTGCCCGGAGGTTCCGGTGACGACACGTGGAGTTCTGTACGTGCACTCCGCGCCGCGCGCGCTGTGCCCGCACGTCGAGTGGGCCATCGCCGGGGTGCTCGGCACACGCGTCAACCTCGACTGGATCCGGCAGCCCGCGGCCCCCGGCACCTGGCGCTCGGAGTTCTCCTGGCAGGGCGAGGCGGGCACGGCCTCCAAGCTGGCCTCGGCACTGCGCGGCTGGCACCTGCTCCGCTTCGAGGTCACCGCGGAGCCCTGTGCGACCGCCGAGGGCGAGCGCTACAGCTGCACTCCCGACCTCGGCATCTTCCACGCCGTCACCGGCATCCACGGTGACATCCTCATCCCCGAGGACCGCCTCCGCGCGGCGCTGACGCGCTCCCAGCGCGGGGAGACGGACCTGGAGGCCGAGATCGCCAAGCTCCTCGGAAAGCCCTGGGACGACGAACTGGAGCCCTTCAGGTACGCGGGCGAGGGCGCCCCGGTCCGCTGGCTGCACCAGGTGGTGTGAGTCCCTGCGGCTGTGCATGAGAAAGGGCCCCTGCCGTTCGGCAGGGGCCCTCACTCACGTTCTCAGACGGTCCGGAACGCCAGGACCACGTTGTGGCCGCCGAAGCCGAACGAGTCGTTCAGCGCGGCGATACGGCCCTCGACCGGAAGCTTGCGGGCCTCCCCGCGGACGACATCCGCGTTGGCCTCCGCCTCGGGGTCGATGTTCTCGATGTTGATCGTCGGCGGCGCCACCCGGTGGTACAGCGCGAGCACGGCCGCGACCGACTCCACGCCGCCCGCGCCACCGAGCAGGTGCCCGGTCATCGACTTGGTCGCGGAGACCGCCATGTGGTCCGTGTCGTCGCCGAACACCTTGCGCAGCGCCTTCAGCTCGGCGATGTCACCGGCCGGCGTCGAGGTGGCGTGCGCGTTGACGTGCACGATCTCGGCCGGGTTCAGGTCGGTGTTGTCCAGCAGGTTCTGCAGTGCGTGCGAGATGCCGCGGCCCTCGGGCTCCGGCTGCACGATGTCGTGGCTGTCGGCGGAGATGCCCTGCCCGACGGCCTCCGCGTAGACGCGCGCCCCGCGCTTCGCGGCGTGCTCGGCGGACTCCAGGACGATCACGCCGGCGCCCTCGCCGAGGACGAAGCCGTCGCGGTCGACGTCGTAGGGACGCGAGGCGCCCTGCGGGTCCTCGTTGTTCTTGGACATCGCCATCATGTTGCCGAACGCGGCGATCGGCAGCGGGTGGATGGCCGCCTCCGTACCGCCGGCGACGACGACGTCGGCGCGGCCGGTGCGGATCATCTCGATGGCGTAGCCGATGGCCTCGGCGCCGGAGGCGCACGCGGAGACCGGCGTGTGCACGCCCGCACGGGCGCCCACGAGCAGGCCCACGTTGGCCGAGGGGCCGTTCGGCATCAGCATGGGGACGGTGTGCGGGGAGACGCGGCGGACGCCCTTCTCCTTGAGCACGTCGTACTGGTCCAGCAGGGTCGTCACACCGCCGATGCCGGAGGCGATGACCGCGCCCAGCCGGTCGGGGTCGATGGAGCCGTCCTCGCCGGCCTTGCCGGTGAAGCCGGCGTCCTGCCAGGCCTCCTGAGCCGCGATCAGCGCGAACTGCGCCGAGCGGTCCAGCTTGCGCGCCTGCGGCCGCGGGATGACCTCGGTGGGCTCCACGGCGACCGGAGCCGCGATCTTGACGGCCTGATCGGCCGCCCAGTCCTGCTCCAGGGGCTTCACACCGGACTTGCCGGCGATCAGACCCTCCCAGGTCGAGGCTGCGTCGCCACCCAGCGGTGTGGTTGCGCCGATACCGGTGACGACCACGGTGCGATTGGTCGGGCTCACGGGAATTCTTTCTCCAACAGATGCGGGATTCTACGGCGCCACCGCCGGGTGGCGGGGCCTTGCAGCCTTCAGGACAGAGGGGTGGCTCAGGCCTGGTGCTTGAGGATGTAGTCGGTCGCGTCGCCGACGGTCTTGAGGTTCTTGACGTCCTCGTCCGGGATCTTCACGTCGAAGCGCTCCTCGGCGGCGACGACGACCTCGACCATGGACAGCGAGTCGACGTCCAGGTCGTCGGTGAAGGACTTGTCCAACTGGACGTCCTCAACCGGGATGCCAGCGATCTCGTTCACGATCTCGGCGAGACCCTTGACGATCTCTTCCTGAGTGGCGGCCATGTCAGGCGCTCCTTCTTCGATGTTCCAGTCGGTTTGTGGCAGTTGTCCCCCTGCCGGACACAAGATCCGGCACGGAGTGCCTAGGGGAGGGTAACGACCGTGGCGGCGTAGACGAGACCCGCCCCGAAGCCGATGACGAGCGCGGTGTCGCCGCTCTTCGCCTCCCCGGTCGCCAGGAGCCGCTCCATTGCGAGCGGAATCGAGGCGGCCGAGGTGTTGCCGGTGGTGCGGATGTCACGGGCGACCGTGACGTGCTCCGGCAGTTTGAGGGTCTTCACCATCGAGTCGATGATCCGCACGTTGGCCTGGTGCGGGATGAAGACGTCCAGTTCTTCCGGGCTGATCCCGGCCGCGTCCAGCGCCTGCTGGGCGACCTTCGCCATCTCGAACACGGCCCAGCGGAACACCGCCTGGCCCTCCTGCGTGATGGCGGGGAACTTGACGTTGCCCTCGCTGTCCAGGGGCAGCTCGGCGACGTCACCGATGCGGAACCGGTTCCAGGGGACGGTCTGCTTGATCGTCTCGGACTTGTCGCCCTCGGAACCCCAGACGGTCGGGCCGATGGCCGGCTCCTGCGAGGGGCCGACGACGACCGCGCCCGCGCCGTCGCCGAACAGGAAGGCCGTGGCCCGGTCCTCCAGGTCGGTCAGGTCGCTGAGCCGCTCCACGCCGATCACGAGCACGTACTCGGCGGAACCTTCCACCACCATGCCCTTGGCGAGGGTCAGGCCGTAGCCGAAGCCCGCGCAGCCGGCCGAGATGTCGAAGGCGGCGGCCTTGTCCGTGCCCAGCTTGTCGGCGATCTCGGTGGCGACGGCCGGGGTCTGGCTGAAGTGCGAGACCGTCGAGACGACCACGGCGCCGATCTGCTCGGCGCCGATGCCGGCGTCCGCGATCGCCTTGCCGGCCGCCTCGATCGACATCGCGGCCACGGTCTCCTCGGGACCGGCCCAGTGCCGGGTCTCGATGCCGGAGCGCGAACGGATCCACTCGTCGGACGAGTCGATCTTCTCCAGGATCACCTCGTTGGGCACCACCCGGGTCGGCCGGTAGCCGCCGACACCGAGGATGCGCGCGTACGGGGCGCCCTTGCTGGGCTTGATCTTTGCCATGTACGGCTCCTTAGGCGCCGGCGTGCTCTGCGATGAGCGCGCGGGCCGCGTCGAGGTCGTCGGGGGTCTTCAGGGCCAGCGTGGTCACGCCGGGCAGGGCCCGCTTGGCCAGGCCGGTCAGGGTGCCGCCCGGGCACACCTCGACGAGCGCGGTGACGCCCAGCTCCTTGAAGGTCTCCATGCACAGGTCCCAGCGCACGGGGTTGGCGACCTGGCCGACCAGCCGGTCCAGCACCTCGGCGCCGGTGGCGACGGTCCGTCCGTCCTTGTTGGAGACGTAGGTGACCTTGGGGTCGGCGGGCGTGAGCTCCGCGGCGGCCTTGGCCAGCGTCTCGACGGCGGGAGCCATGTGGCGGGTGTGGAAGGCGCCGGCGACCTTCAGCGCGACGATCTTGCGGACGCCCTCCGGCTTGTCCTCGTTCAGCGCGGCCAGCTGCTCCAGCGTGCCCGCGGCGACGATCTGGCCCGCGCCGTTGATGTTCGCCGGGGTCAGACCGAGCTTCTCCAGGTGCGCGACCGAGGTCTCGGGGTCACCGCCGAGCAGCGCCGACATGCCGGTCTCGGTGATCGCGGCGGCGTCGGCCATCGCCAGACCCCGCTTGCGGACCAGGCCGAGCGCGGCGGTGTCGTCCAGCACGCCCGCGAAGGCGGCGGCGGTGATCTCACCGACGCTGTGACCGGCGACGGCGCCCAAGGCGATCTCGGAGATGTCACCGAGTGCCGCGGCGGACAGGATGCCGGCGGCCACCAGCAGTGGCTGGGCCACCGCGGTGTCGCGGATGGCGTCGGCGTCGGCCTGGGTGCCGTAGTGGACCAGGTCCAGTCCGATGGCGTCCGACCAGGCAGCCACACGGTCGGCGGCGCCGGGCAGTTCGAGCCAGGGGGTCAGGAAGCCGGGCGTCTGGGCGCCCTGGCCGGGAGCGACGAGTACGAGCACTCTCACACTCTCTCTTGGGGACGGCTGCGGCCGCCCGTGGGGACAGGGACGAAGAACACGAAGGGCTTTTGTGGGGCCCCGACAAAACCCTATGCCTGGGTCTCGCCGTCGGCCAGACGCCCGAGGATCAGCGCGATCCGCAGTGTGAAGGCGGATCGTACATCCGACGGCGACCAACCGGTGACGTCTGTCACACGTCGGAGCCGGTAGCGCACGGTGTTCGGGTGAACGAAAAGCATCCGGGCCGCGCCTTCCAGGCTGCTCGCCTGCTCCAGATAGACACTCAGTGTTTCCAGCAGCGCCGAGCCCGCTTCCTCCAGCGGTCTGTAGATCTCCTCCACCAGCTGCTCGCGGGCGCTCGGATCGCCCGCGATCGCGCGCTCCGGCAGCAGATCGTCCGCCAGCACCGGCCGCGGGGCGTCCTGCCAGGCCGAACACGCCTTCAGGCCCGCGGCGGCGGCCTGCGCGGACCGGGTGGCGGCCAGCAGATCGGGTACGACGGGCCCCGCGACGACCGGTCCGGCGGCGAAGGGCCCGATCAGTGACTTGGCCACGGCGAGCGGGTTGTTGCTTCCCCCGGCGACGACGACGAGCCGGTCCCCGAGGACCCCGGTGAGCACCTGGAGCTTGGCGTGCCGAGCGGCCCGCCGAATGGCCTCGACGGTCAGCTCGCTGTCCCCGTCGGGCGCGGTCCCGAGCACGACACACACATGCTCCGGCGAGTTCCACCCGAGGGCGGCGGCCCGGCTGACGGCGCCCTCGTCCGCCTCTCCGCTGAGCACGGCGTTGACGACCAGCGACTCCAGCCGCGCGTCCCAGGCACCGCGTGCCTCGGCGGCCTGGGCGTACACCTGCGCGGTGGCGAAGGCGATCTCCCGCGCGTACACGAGCAGAGCCTCGCGCAGCACGCTCTCGTCCCCCGGAGCGGCCACCTCGTCGATGGCGCTCTCCATGACCTCGATGGTGGTCCGCACCATCTCCACGGTCTGCCGCAGCGTGATGGCCCGGGTCAGCTCGCGCGGGGCGGTGCCGAAGACATCGGTGGAGATCGCCTGCGGGGCGTCCGGGTGCCGGAACCACTCGGTGAAGGCCGCGATGCCCGCCTGGGCGACCAGCCCGATCCAGGAACGGTTCTCCGGGGGCATGGCCCGGTACCACGGCAGGGTCTCGTCCATCCGCGCGATGGCCTGCGCGGCAAGAGACCCGGAGGACTTCTCCAGCCGCTTGAGGGTGGCGGCGTGCGGGTGGACGACGTGTGCGTGGGGATCGCTGCGGTGGGATTCGGGTTCGGGCACGGGGACAAGACTGCCTTATCCGGACGCCGACGTGTTCCGCCGGGTCAGGGCTGAGGGGCGTGCGCGGTTTCCCGCAGGTCTACGGTTGTCCCGTGATGGACGTACGCCGCGCCGGTGAGCGCTACCGCGGTGGGGAGGCGGAGGCCGGCATCGAGTCGTGGCACGCCTTCTCCTTCGGGCCGCACTACGACCCCGACAACCTGCGCTTCGGCACGCTGATCGCCTGCAACGAGGAACGCCTCGCACCCGGCGCCGGCTTCGACGAGCACCCGCACAGCCACACCGAGATCGTCACCTGGGTCGCCGAGGGCGAACTGACCCACCGCGACTCCACGGGCCACGAAACCCGGGTGCTCCCCGGCGACGTCCAGCACCTCAGCTCGGCCGCGGGCGTCCGGCACGTCGAGCGCAACGACGGTGACGCCCCGTTGACCTTCATCCAGATGTGGCTGGCGCCTCTGGAGCCCGGCGGTGAGCCGTCGTACACCGTCGTGCCCGGCCTTGCCGACTCCACCCCGTACGCACTTCCGGCCGCGGGCGCGCTGCTGCACGTGAGGCGGCTGGAACCGGGGGAGCGCACGGCGGTGCCGGACGCCGCGTACGTGTACGTCCACGTCGTACGCGGCGATGTCCGGCTGGCCGGCGAGCGGCTGGGCCCCGGTGACGCGGCCCGCATCACCGGGGCCCGGGGCATGGAGGCGGTGGGGGTGACCCGGGCCGAACTGCTGGTGTGGGAGCTGTCCGGCTGAGCGCTCACTGGTCGGCGCTGGGCTGCTCCGCGTTGCGCCAGACGGTGATGTCGACCGAGATGTAGTCGCTGGGGCCGTTGCGGGGCGCGGCCCCCTTGTAGGTGACCACCGCGATGTGACCGGCCTTGGTGTGCACGCAGATCTGCGAGCCCGCGCTGAGCTGCGAGAGATGGATGTCCTCGGCGTAGCGGGTCTCGTTCCGGCAGGTCGCCAGCGAGCCCTTCTCCGCGTTGTTCAGCAGCACGACCTTCTCGCTGTTGCTGCCGACGACGGGTGTCTGGTCGTCGGAGACGAACGCGTCGTTGTCGTAGTAGAAGTCGGCGCTGTCCCCGAAGCGGGCGTTGGCGCCTTCTTCCTCCTGGACCGGCTTCGGCGGCGAGTCCGCGAACCGCACCCAGTAGCCCTTGGGGATGTTGATGCCCTTGAAGGCAACCGGCTTGGGGTCGGGCCGGGTCGAGGCGGCACCGGAGCCGGGGGCCGAGCCCGGGTGCGAGACCGGGCCGGAGTGCGCGCCGGAAGCCTGTGCGGAGGCGCTCGTGCCGTCGCCCTTCGTGCTGACACCGGCCGTTCTGCTCAGATACACCGCGCCCGCCACGCCGACGACCAGCGCCGCCGCGACGACCGAGGCGATCACGCCGGTCCGGTTCCCGCGGACCGGCCGCGGCCGGGCCCCGGGCCAGGCAGCGGCAGGCGGCGCGTACGGTGCCGCCGGCGCGGGCGACGGCGGTGCGGGTGGCGGAGTGTACGGCGCGCTCACGGTGGGGACGGCGTACGGCGCCGGCCGGTCGAGCCGGGTCACGGGAGCGGTCGCCGCAGGCTCGGGTATCGCGGCGGTGGCCCGGGTCCCCGGTGCGGTCGCCGGTGGTGCCTGGGGCGGCACGGGGGGCATGGCGGGCTGCGCGGCGGGCATGGCCTCGGCCGCCGCGTCGGCCGCCAGTGCGGCGGACGCCGAGACACGCTGGGTGATCTGGGTGCCGATCGCCTCGGGCAGCCACGCGCCGGACTGGCGCAGCCCGCCCGGCGACGCGTTCTGGCACAGCGCGATGACCTCCTCGGGGGAGGGCCGGTCCGCCGGATCCTTCGCCAGGCAGCGGTCGACGAACCCCAGGGCGTCCGGCAGGCCGGTGAGGTCGGGCTTCTCGTGGACGATCCGGTACAGCACGGCGTGCGAGGGTCCCTCGCCGTACGCTGCCGAACCGCAGGCCGCGAACGCGGCGACCTGGCCGAGCGCGAAGACGTCGGAGGCAGGCGTGATCTCGCGACCGGTGGCCTGCTCCGGCGACATGAAGGCCGGGGTGCCGACCGAGACGCCGGTGCCGGTGAGGGCGGTGGCGTCGGTGGCACGCGCGATGCCGAAGTCGATGACCCGGGGACCGTTGTCGGCCAGTAGCACGTTGGACGGCTTGAGGTCGCGGTGCACGATCCCCGCACCGTGGATGACCGTCAGTGCCTCCGCCACCCCCGCGATCAGCAGCAGGAGGGTGGACACCGGGAGCGGGCCGTGCTCGGCGACGGCCGCCGCCAGCGAGGGGCCGGGTACATAGGCGGTGGCCAGCCAGGGCCGCGCGCCTTCGGTGTCGTAGTCGATGACCGGCGCGGTGTACAGGCCCTGCACACGCTGGGCCGCCTGGACCTCCTGCCGGAACCGCCGGCGGAACTCGGGGTCCTCGCTCAGCTCCGGCCGGATGGTCTTGAGCGCTATCGGATGGCCACCGGGCGTGTACGACAGGTACACCGTGCCCATGCCGCCCGAACCGAGCCGAGCCGCCAGCCGGTAGCCCGCCACCGCTTGAGGATCACCGCTCTCCAACGGCCGGAACTGGCCGTCGCTCTGGAGCCCGCCCATCACACTCCCCCGAGGTCCGTCACTGTGCTCCCGTGATGCACGGCGAGGCTATCCGACAGTGATCAACTGCCGTCGCGCGCCTCTGCCAGCACCGCGTCCGTGAACACCGGCCATGCCTCGATCGCCCAGGGCCCGAACGCCCGGTCCGTGAGCGCGGTGCACGCCAGCCCCGCGTCCGGGTCGATCCACAGGAACGTACCGGCCTGCCCGAAGTGCCCGAAGGTGCGGGGCGAGGAGGAACTCCCCGTCCAGTGCGGTGACTTGCCGTCGCGGATCTCGAAGCCCAGCCCCCAGTCGTTCGGGTTCTGGTGCCCGTACCCCGGCAGCACCCCCTTCGTCCCCGGGTACTGCACGCTCATCACCTCCGCGACGGTGCGCACATCCAGCAGGCGCGGCGCCTGCACCTCGGCGGCGAAGCGCAGCAGGTCCTCGACCGTCGACACGCCGTCCTTCGCCGGGGACCCCTCCAGCGAGGTCGCCGTCATCCCCAGCGGCTCCAGCACCGCCTGCCGCAGATACTCCGCGAACGGAATGTCCGTCGCCTTGGCGATGTGGTCGCCGAGCTGCTCGAACCCGGCGTTGGAGTAGAGACGGCGCTCACCGGGGGGCGCCATCACCTTGTGCTCGTCGAAGGCCAGCCCGGACGTGTGCGCGAGCAGGTGCCGGACGGTCGCCCCGGGCGGTCCGGCGGGCTCGTCCAGCTCGATCGCGCCCTCCTCGTACGCGACGAGCGCCGCGTAGGCCGCCAGCGGCTTGGTGACCGAGGCGAGCGGAAAGCGGTGTCCGGCGGGGCCGTGCGTCCCGAGGACGGTCCCGTCGGCTCGTACGACGCCCGCCGCGGCGGTGGGCACGGGCCAGTTCTCGATCGACGTCAAGCTGTTCAACGACATGGTGCGAGCCTATGCGGCTCACAGCAGCGGCCGCATCGACGGGTCGGGGCACGGCTGAAGCCGAGGAAGGCGTACCGCGGTTCGGCGTCCGGGGAGGCGTTGAGCAGCACATGGCCCCAGCGCCCCGCTCCCGGAGCCGGGCCAGCAGCTCCTCCATGCAGGCGCGGGGCGCGGGCGTACCCTCGCCGCCGGGCGCCGTGTCGGTCGCGGCCGGTGCTCCAGGCCGGTCCGGATGGTCCACGACGGAGGCCGCGAAGTCCCCGTCGGACTCGATGAGCCGCGCGAGCCGCGCATGACCTGGCGCAGGCGCGGTGCTGCCGTGGCATCCTCGGGCAGGGCCCGGCGTGCACGGCTCGGGTGCCGCACGCCGGCCGGGCGCACCGGCTCGCGTCCTGCGGATTTCTTACCGGATCCGCTTGCTTGGAGTGCACTCCAAGGCCATAGCGTGGAGGCCATGACGGTGATGCAGACCCCGCCGGCGGACACCGCGCCCCCGGCCCCCGCCGACATCTGCTCCGCCCCGCCCAGACGTCATCCGCGCCCCGACGGCCAGGACCACTACACGATCAGCGAGGTCGTCGCGTTCACCGGCCTGACCGCGCACACCCTGCGCTGGTACGAGCGGATCGGCCTGATGCCGCACGTCGACCGCTCGCACACCGGTCAGCGGCGCTACCGCAACCGCGACCTGGACTGGCTGGACTTCGTGACCAAGCTGCGGCTGACCGGGATGCCGGTGGCGGACATGGTCCGGTACGCGGAGCTGGTCCGGGAGGGCGAGAGCACCTACCGGGAACGGCAGGAACTGCTGGAGTCGACCCGCCGCGACGTGCTGAGCCGGATCGCCGAACTGCGGGACACGCTCGCCGTGCTCGACCGCAAGATCAGTTTCTACGCCACAGAGGGGACCACACGATGACCGACGCCAGGATCCCGACGGTACGGCTCGGCGAGAGCGGACCCGAGGTCGGCGTACAGGGCCTCGGCTGCATGGGCATGAGCTTCGCCTACGGTCCCACCGACGCCGGCCAGGCGCGCGCCGCGCTGGACCGGGCGCTGGAGCTGGGCGTGACGCTGTACGACACGGCGGACGCCTACGGCGCGGGCGAGAACGAGCGGTTCCTGTCCCCCTTCTTCAAGGCGCACCGGGACGAGGTGGTCATCGCCACCAAGTTCGCCCTGTCGATCCCGCCTCACGACCCGACCGAGCGGATCATCCGCAACGACGCGCCGTACATCCGCGAGGCCGTCGAGGCCAGCCTGAAGCGTCTCGACGTCGACGTGATCGACCTCTACTACATGCACCGCCGTGATGTGAACGTCCCCATCGAGGACACCGTCACCGTGATGGCCGAGCTGGTCCGCGAGGGCAAGGTCAAGCACCTCGGGCTGAGCGAGGTCACCGCCGAGGAGCTGCGCGCCGCGCACGCCGTGCACCCGATCGCGGCCGTGCAGTCGGAGTGGTCGCTGTTCAGCCGGGACATCGAGGCGCAGGTCGTACCGGCCGCGCGGGACCTGGGTGTCGCCCTGGTGCCGTACTCGCCGCTCGGCCGCGGCTTCCTCACCGGATCCTTCGCCAACGCCGAGCAGGACCTCACGGCCGACGACTTCCGCCGTCTGCAGCCCCGCTTCACCGGCGCCAACGCGGCCGCCAACGCCGCCCTCCTGGAGCCCCTGCGCGCGATCGCCGAGGCCCACGGCGCCACCCCCGGCCAGATCGCCCTGGCCTGGGTCCAGCAGCGCGCCACGCTCGACACCCTGCCGGTCGTCCCGATCCCGGGCACCCGCAAGCCGGGCAGGGTGGAGGAGAACGTGGCGGCGACCCGCATCACCCTCAGCGCCGAGGAACTGGCCCAACTGGAGCCGATCGCGGCGAAGGTGGCCGGCGACCGGTACGCGGACATGAGCTTCACCTCTGCGGGAAGGGAATAGCAGCCGACCACCCCGGCCCGGCAGACGCTAGAGCTCGGCCAGCAACTCCGCCTTCTTGCAGGAGAACTCCTCGTCGGTGACCAGCCCCGCCTGATGCAACTCCCCGAGATGCCGGATCCGTTCGGCGATGTCCGCGGGGTCGCGCCGGGACGGGGCCGGTACCACCGGTACCGGCCCCCTGGTGCGTGCGGCGGCGAGCACGGCCGCGGCGAACGGCAACGACTCGTGCACCGGCCCGTACCCGAGACCGAACACCACCGTCGCCGGGTCCTGATCGGGCTGCACCAACGGGCCCGAACCGTCACGCCGTACCAGGCGCAGATGCCCCTCGAACACCTCCGGCGACCGCCACTCCACCCCGCTCAGGTCGGCGACCGCGAAGCTCTGGTCACCGGCCTTCCACTTCGCCGACGACGCCCCCGTCCACGACCAGCGGAACTGCACGGACGTCCCGTCGAAGGACGCCTTGCCGTCGTACGCCTTGAACTGCAGCGGCGCCTCGGGCACCGGCACCAGGAACCGGTCGGCCGGCCCGGACCCGGACTCGGTCAGCAGCGACTTCAGCTCGTCCGCGTAGTACTCGGCGAGAGCCTCCCGCTCGGCCGACAGCACCAGCCGGTACGGATCGGAGCCCTCCTTCAGCTGCCCGTCCGCCGCCTCCATCAGCGGATCGGCGCCGGGGCGGGGCACCAGCCGCAGGACGACGGTGCCGCGCTTGCCCGGGGTGAGGGTCACCCCCTCGACCGCGGACAGCGGGACGCGCCGTTCTCCGAGCGCCTGCAACAGCTTCGGTGTTCGAATCCCCCGTTCGTAGCGGATGAGCACGGAGTCGGACTCGAACTCCCAGACGGCATGAAAACCCGCCAGTACGTCACCCATGCGGCTCATCGTATGCGGCACGTGCTCCTCCGTCGCCACCTGCGCAGACCGCACTTCCTGCTGTTTCTACGCGCGTCCGGCCGTGGTAGTGCCGGGCACACCGGCCCGGCACGCATCGTTCTCGCGTGCGCACGTCACCGCGCCGTACGCGCCGACCCCGACGCCGGCGAGGTTGCGCAGGCTGTCCGTGCCCGGCTGGAAGTAACCGGCGTGCCCCTGTGCGTCCCGCGCGGACAGCACCCGCGCGCCGAACGCCGAGGACACCGGATCGGCGCCGTGCCCGAGCCCGCCGAGCTCCAGATACGGCACGTCCTGGACCCAGTCGGTGGCGTCCCGCATGGCCCACACCCGGGCCCCCGTGTCCAGATGGGAGGCGCTGGGGACCCGCATGCCGGGGCTCGCGGCCACCGCTATGTCGGTCACCCGGCGGGGCAGTGCGGGCGCGGCGACCCCGCAGACCACCGAGCCGTAGCTGTGGCAGATCATCGCCACCGGGGCATGGCCGGGCAGGCCGCCCACCAGGGCGTTCAGCCGTACGGCGCCCTCCGCGGCGCGCAGCCCGGTGGCCGCGTCCATGCCGAGTCCGTCCGGGGCGGTGTAGTCGGCCCAGGCGATCACGGCCGTACGCGTCCCGGGGCTCTGCGCGCGCTCCGCCGCATACAGGGCCTCGGCCATGCCGACCGGGGCGGAGTAGGGGCGGGCGGTCCTCTGGAAGGTGAGCAGATCGGTGTCGACACCGGGGACGACGACCGAGATCCGCTGCGCCTCGTCCAGGTTCCCGAACACCTCGGCGACGCGGCCCGAGCCCTCGGGGTCGAAGGCCAGGATCTGCCGGCCCGGGCTCAGCAGGGACTCGTAGCGGTGCATACGACTGCCCGCGTCCTGCTGTCCGGCCGTGCTGAGCCGGCTGTCGTGCATACGTTTCTTCTCGACCTCGCGCTGCTGCTCCAGCGCGATGCGGTTGGCGCGGTAGCGCACGGCGGCGGGGGCGCCGTTCATGTTGCCGACCGCGAGCGGGTAGCGGTGGGCGAGTCGGTTCCGGTCCTCGGGGGAGAGGGAGGCGAAGAAACGGCTGAGCCGGGCCGGTGCGGCCTGGGGGTCCGGCAGACGGAGGCCGTGGATGCTGCCGTGCTCCCACTGGGCGAGCGAGGCCTGCAGTGCGGTCGACTCCCGGTGACTGCGCAGGGCGGTCCAACCGGTGGTCGCGAGCATCACGAACACCACGGCCAGCGCCAGCAGGGCGCGCCAGACGTTCAGTGGCGGGGAGGTGTCGAAGGAAGTCACTGGGAGGACACACTAGGAGAACGAGAGGGTCTCGGGGTAACCCAGTGACAGGGATCACGTTTCGCGGAACGGTCGAACGCCCCGTCAACGATCTTTTGTTGCACGCCAGTTTCCGGTGAGCGCCGGACCCACCTGATCGAGGTAGGCCGCGGTGAGTTGACGCATCGCCGCCAGGCTGAAGTCGTCGCCCGTGCACCACTGCCGTTCCGTGACCCTTATCACTCCGCCGAACACGGCCACGGCCAGCCGCGGTCGCGGGTCGGCGTCCACGTCCACACCCTCGCGCTCGGCGAGCAGTCGCGCGATGGTCTCCTCGGTCGCCGCCGAGCGGCGCAGATGGGCGGCGAGCAGCGCGGGCGTCGATTCGATCGTCCGGTACATGCGCAGATACAGCTCGACCGGGACGGCCGACTCGACGGTCTCGCGGATCGCGTCCCAGCCCTCCAGGACCGCCTGTCGCAGGGCCTCCATCGGCGCCTCGTGCGCGGGCCGGGCCCGTACGGCGGCCACGAAGCGTTCCTCGGTCATTCCCTGCACCGCGAAGGCCACGTCCTCCTTGCCGGCGAAGTAACGGAAGAAGGTGCGCTGGGAGACGTCGACGGCCTCGGCGATCTCGTCGACGGTCGTGTGCTCGTACCCCTGGGTGGTGAACAGTTCCAGAGCGGCCCGCACCAGCTCCTCCCGGGTGCGCTGTTTCTTGCGTTCGCGCAGTGTTTCCATAGGTGTCAGTTACTGACTGCTGAAATGATTTGTCAATTGTCAGAGGCTGTCACTAGCCTCGAACACATGACTAGTCAGAGCACCATGGATGCGACGGGGCCGGGGGACGCACGCTCGGCAGCCCCGCTCGGGTCGGCTCCGGCCGCGGGGCTGCGCGGCCATCCCTGGCTCACCCTCATCACCGTCGCCGTGGGCGTCATGATGGTGGCCCTCGACGGCACCATCGTGGCGATCGCCAATCCGTCGATCCGGGACGACCTGCACGCGACCTTCGCCGACGTGCAGTGGATCACCAACGGCTACTTCCTCGCCCTCGCGGTCACCCTGATCACCGCGGGAAAGCTGGGTGACCGCTTCGGCCACCGGCAGACGTTCCTCATCGGTGTGACCGGCTTCGCCGCCGCCTCCGGCGCCATCGGCCTGTCCCACACCATCGCCGCGGTCGTCGCCTTCCGTGTCTTCCAGGGCCTGTTCGGCGCGCTGCTGATGCCGGCCGCGCTCGGCCTGCTGCGGGCCACCTTCCCGGCCGAGCAGCTCAACATGGCCATCGGCATCTGGGGCATGGTGATCGGCGCGTCCACCGCGGGCGGTCCGATCCTCGGCGGTGTCCTCGTCGAGCACGTCAACTGGCAGTCGGTGTTCTTCATCAACGTCCCGGTCGGCGTACTCGCCCTGCTCCTCGGCACGCTGATCCTGCTCGACCACCGCGCGCAGAACGCACCGCGCTCCTTCGACATCCTCGGCATCGCCCTGCTCTCCGGCGCGATGTTCTGCCTGGTCTGGGCCCTCATCAAGGCCCCCACCTGGGGCTGGGGCGACGGCAGGACATGGATGTTCGTCATCGCGTCCGTGGCGCTGTTCGCCGTGTTCTCCTACTGGGAGACGAGGGTCGAGGAACCCCTCATCCCGCTGGGCCTGTTCCGCTCGGTACCGCTGTCGGCCGGTGTCATCCTGATGGTCCTCATGGCCATCGCGTTCATGGGCGGGCTCTTCTTCGTCACCTTCTACCTGCAGAACGTGCGCGGGATGAGCCCCATCGACGCCGGCCTGCACCTGCTGCCGCTCACCGGCATGATGATCGTCGGCTCCCCGCTGGCCGGCGCCGCGATCACCAAGCTCGGCCCGCGCATCCCCCTGGCCGGCGGCATGGCCGTGACAGCCGTCGCCATGTACGGCATGTCGACGCTGAAGGCCGACACCGGCAGCGGAGTGATGTCCGTCTGGTTCGTGCTGCTCGGCCTCGGTCTCGCGCCGGTCATGGTCGGTGCCACCGAGGTCATCGTCGGCAACGCGCCCATGGAGCTGTCCGGCGTCGCGGGCGGCCTCCAGCAGGCGGCCATGCAGATCGGCGGCAGCCTTGGCACGGCCGTGCTGGGCGCCGTGATGGCCTCCAAGGTGGACAGCGATCTGCCGGGCAACTGGACGGGGGCGGGGCTGCCGCGGCTGACCCCGGACCAGCTGGACAAGGCCTCGGAGGCGGTGCAGGTCGGCGTCGCCCCGGTGCCGAAGGGCGTTCCGGAGCCGGTCGCCGCGCGGATCACCGAGGTCGCGCACCACACCTTCATCTCCGGCATGAGCCTCGCCTCCCTGGTCGCGGCGGGCGTGGCGGCCGTCGCCGTCCTCGTCGCGCTGCTGACCAAGCGGGGCGCGAACTCCGGGGCGGGAGCGGGCGTGGGCCACATCTGAGTGCCGCTCCCGGCGAGATTGCGGGCGGAGTTCGCCTATCAGGGTGACTCCGCTAAAGATTCCTCGCACTGGGCGCGCGCCGCAGGTCACAGTGGGTCAAGTCCTCCGCAGTGCATGGGAGGACCGCCGGGCCGGGGCGCGCGCTGCTGGAGGGGGGCAGCGCGCGCAGGTCTGCCGGCGGCGAACCGGGGTACCCGCACAGCGAAGCCGAACTGTCCATGAGCCTCAGGGAGTTGATGATGGCGGGCTTCGGGAACGGAACGCGCGGGTACCCCCGCTCACGTGGCCGGACGTGGCAACGGACCGGGCCGGACCGCGCGACCCTCGGCATCATCGGCACGATCTGTGCCGTGGCCGGCTTCTTCGCACTGGGCGTCGTCCTGGGACCGGTGGCGATGCTGTGCGGCTGGCAGGCGATGGGCCGCAGGTGGTCGAACGACCGGGACATCCCGGCGCTGGTGGCCCTGATCCTCGGCGCGATCGACACGCTGCTGGCCGTCATCGCCCTGGCGGGCGCGGCCACCTGGGGCCACGGGCTCCTCTAGCCGACGGGTCCTTCTTGCCGGGGCTGCGCCGCCGCCGCGTGCGAGCGCGTCCTGGCCGGTCGCGCCCACGCGGCGGAGCCGCAGATCAAACACAGCCCCGCGCCCCTGGGCAGCGGCAGCGCCGCCGGCTTCCTGGCGCCGCCGCTGCGGGCGGTCGCGCCCCCAGTGCCTTGAGGGCCTGCACACGCCGGTGAGCGACCGGCCCCCGGCCGACCGCGGCACCCGGCGCCGGTCAACTGCGCTGCTGCTCCCGCTCGCCGGCCAACCGGGCCACTTCCGCCCGCAGCAGCCGTACCTCCTCGGCCAGGGCAGCGATCGCCTCCGTCTGGCGCCGCTCCTCCACGTCGTCCTTCTCGAACCGCGCGATGAACCACGCCGCGATGTTCGCGGTGACGACACCCAGCAGCGCTATCCCGGACAGCATCAGTCCGACGGCGATCATCCGCCCCAGCCCGGTCGTCGGCGCGTGATCCCCGTACCCCACGGTCGTCATCGTCGTGAACGACCACCACACCGCGTCACCCAGCGTCCGGATGTTCCCCTTCGGCGAGTCCCGCTCGACGGAGAGCACCGCCAGCGAGCCGAACATCAGCAGTCCGACCACCGCCCCGGCGACGTACGTCGTGAGCCGGATCTGCGAGGCCATCCGCGCCCGCCGCCCCACCAGCAGCAGCGTCGACACCATCCGCAGCAGCCGCAGCGGCTGCAGCAGCGGCAGCACCACGGCGCACAGGTCTATCCAGTGCGTGCGGACGAACTCCCGGCGCCGGGGGGTGATCACCAGCCGTATCAGGTAGTCCAGCGCGAACGCGGCCCACACCACCCACTCCGTGGTGGTGCACAGGAGCGTCAGGGACCGGCTCGCGGGGTCGTCCACGATCGGTACGGCATAGGCGACGGCGAACGCCACCGCCAGCGCGAGCAACGGACGCTGGGTGAGCCGCTCCCAACGTGCCTGCGCCGACTGATCGTTCATGCCCGCAATGGTAAAGAAAAAGCAACGAGGGCGGCGCCACCGGCACCGCCCTGCGTCGGACACGCGCAGCGTTACGCGTCGCCACCCGCGATTCCCGGGTCCGCCGCCGACACATCCAGCAGCTGGTACCGGTCGATGGCCTGCTTCAGGGCGGAGCGGTCGATCTTGCCCTCGCGGGCCAGCTCGGTCAGCACCGCGACGACGATCGACTGCGCGTCGATGCGGAAGAAGCGCCGGGCCGCGCCCCGGGTGTCGGCGAAGCCGAAGCCGTCCGCGCCGAGCGACTGGTACGTGCCCGGCACCCACCGCGCGATCTGGTCCGGAACCGACCGCATCCAGTCGGACACGGCCACGAACGGCCCCTCCGCGCCGCCGAGCTTCCGCGTCACGTACGGCACCCGCTGCTCCTCCTCCGGATGCAGCAGGTTGTGCTCCTCGCACTCCACCGCCTCGCGGCGCAGCTCGTTCCAGGAGGTGGCCGACCATACGTCGGCGCGTACGTTCCAGTCCGCGGCGAGGATCCTCTGCGCCTCCAGTGCCCACGGGACCGCCACGCCCGACGCCATGATCTGCGCCGGGATCGAGCCGCTCGTGCCCTCACCGATCTTGTGGACGCCCTTGAGGATGCCCTCGACGTCCACGTTCGCCGGCTCGGCCGGGTGCTGGATGGGCTCGTTGTAGACGGTCAGGTAGTAGAAGACGTCCTCGCCGTGGGGGTGGTCCGCGTCGGCGCCGTACATCCGGCGCAGGCCGTCCTGGACGATGTGCGCGATCTCGTAGGCGTACGCCGGGTCGTAGGCCACGCACGCCGGGTTGGTCGAGGCGAGCAGCTGCGAGTGGCCGTCCGCGTGCTGCAGACCCTCACCGGTCAGCGTCGTACGGCCGGCGGTCGCACCCAGGACGAATCCGCGCGCCAGCTGGTCGGCCATCTGCCAGAACTGGTCACCCGTGCGCTGGAAACCGAACATCGAGTAGAAGACGTACACCGGGATCAGCGGCTCGCCGTGTGTGGCGTACGCCGAGCCCGCCGCGATCAGGGAGGCCGTACAGCCCGCCTCGGAGATGCCGTCGTGCAGCATCTGGCCGGTCGGCGACTCCTTGTAGGCGAGCAGCAGGTCCCGGTCGACCGCCTCGTACTGCTGGCCGAGCGGGTTGTAGATCTTCGCACTCGGGAAGAAGGAGTCCATGCCGAAGGTGCGGTACTCGTCCGGCGCGATCAGCACGAACCGCTTGCCGATCTCCTTGTCCCGCATGAGGTCCTTCAGGAGCCGGACGAACGCCATGGTCGTGGCGATGGACTGCTGGCCCGTGCCCTTCTTCACCGTCGCGTACGCCTTGTCGTCCGGCAGCGCGAGCGGCTTGGAGCGCACGACGCGCGTGGGGACGTACCCGCCGCACGCCTTGCGCATGTCGTGCATGTACTGGATCTCTTCGGTGTTCCGGCCCGGGTGGTAGTACGGCGGCAGGCCGGAGTCCAGCTCCTTGTCGGAGATCGGCAGGTGCAGCCGGTCCCGGAAGCGCTTGAGGTCGTCGACCGTCAGCTTCTTCATCTGGTGCGTGGCGTTGCGGCCCTCGAAGTTCGGTCCCAGGGTCCAGCCCTTGACCGTCTTGGCCAGGATGACCGTCGGCTGGCCCTTGTGCTCCAGGGCCGCCTTGTACGCCGCGTAGATCTTCCGGTGGTCGTGACCGCCGCGGCCCAGCATCAGGATCTGGTGGTCGGTCATGTTCTCGACCATCGAGCGCAGCCGGACGTCGTCGCCGAAGAAGTGCTCGCGGATGTACGCGCCGGACTCGGTGGCGTAGGTCTGGAACTGGCCGTCCGGAGTCGTGTTCATCCTGTTGACCAGCACGCCGTCCCGGTCCTGCGCGAGCAGCGGGTCCCAGGAGCGGTCCCAGATCAGCTTGATCACGTTCCAGCCGGCGCCCCGGAAGATCGACTCCAGCTCCTGGATGATCTTGCCGTTGCCGCGCACCGGACCGTCCAGCCGCTGCAGGTTGCAGTTGACGACGAAGGTCAGGTTGTCCAGGCCCTCCCGGGCGGCGATGGACAGCTGGCCGAGCGACTCCGGCTCGTCCATCTCGCCGTCGCCGAGGAACGCCCACACGTGCGACCTGGAGGTGTCGGCGATGCCGCGCGCCTGCATGTAGCGGTTCATCCGCGCCTGGTAGATCGCGCCGAGCGGGCCGAGCCCCATGGAGACCGTCGGGAACTCCCAGAAGTCCGGCATCGAGCGCGGGTGCGGATAGCTGGACAGGCCGTTCGGGTACTTCGACTTCTCCTGGCGGAAGCCGTCGAGCTGGTCCTCGGTGAGCCGGTCCAGGAGGTACGCGCGGGCGTAGATGCCCGGGGAGGCGTGGCCCTGGAAGAAGACCTGGTCGCCGCCGTCGCCCTCGTCCTTGCCGCGGAAGAAGTGGTTGAAGCCGACGTCGTACAGCGAGGCCGAGGAGGCGAAGGTGGCGATGTGACCGCCGACGCCGATGCCGGGGCGCTGGGCGCGCGAGACCATCACGGCCGCGTTCCAGCGGGTCGCGTTGAGGATCCTGCGCTCGATCTCCTCGTTGCCCGGGAAGAACGGCTCCGCCTTGGTGGGGATCGTGTTGACGTAGTCCGTGCTGCGCATCTCGGGCACGGCCACGCGCCGCTCGCGGGCCCGTTCGATCAGCCGGAGCATGAGGTAGCGGGCCCTCTCCCGGCCGCGCTCGTCCACGGCGGCGTCGAGGGAGTCGAGCCACTCCTGGGTCTCTTCGGGATCGAAGTCAGGAACCTGACTCGGAAGGCCGCCAATGATGATCGGATTGCGATCGGATCCGGAAGCCACGCTGTTCCTTACCTGTCAGAGGGCCAGTTTTTTGCACCTGCCTACACCGTTCCCCATCGTGTACCTCGGGACGGCGTACGTCATCTCCTCGGTGGCCATCGGTCTCTTCCTCGGTCAAAACGCAACGATACGCCCGGGGTGTGACAGGCTTGGCAAAGCCGTTCGAGGGTCGTATCGCTGAATGATTCCGAATGGCGCAAACCGGGCACATCGGTGTGATGTGGGTCTCGAGGAATCGGGATACGGTGCCAGGAGTTGCGGGGACACGGCCGGGATCGTCACCGTTTCGGCGGTCCGGACGGCCGGGTACTTGCGCGATCCGTCCCGCCCGTGTGGACTACGGCCAATGCTTCGCGCACGCGCGTGGCTGAGATATTCACCAAGACATGATCAGGAGGCAACCCGTGAGCGCGACCGCGGACCACGCGGAGGAGCGGACGAACCCTGCCGCCAGGCTGGGGTTCCAGCCCGGGCAGGTGGTCCAGGAGATCGGCTACGACGACGACGTCGATCAGGAGCTCCGCGAGGCCATCGAGGAAGCCGTCGAAGGCGACCTGATGGACGAGGAATACGACGACGTGGCCGACGCCGTTGTGCTGTGGTTCCGTGACGACGACGGTGACCTGACGGATGCGCTGGTGGATGCCACCACGTACATCGAAGAGGGCGGCGCGATCCTGCTCCTCACGCCGAAGACCGGCCGTTCGGGGTACGTGGAGCCGAGCGACATCCAGGACGCCGCCACGACGGCCGGCCTGACGGCCTCCAAGAGCGTCAGCGTGGGCAAGGACTGGAGCGGCAGCCGGCTGGCCACGCCGAAGGCGGCCAAGTCCAAGAAGTGACGTGAGGGTCGTCGACCGGACGGGCTGGTCTTCGCCCCAGCCCGTCCGGAAGGCCCCGGTGATCGCTGCGTAGGGTGGAGCCGAGCGTTTGCTGTGCGCTCACCCGAACAGCCCACCGAAGGGATGCACGACGATGGCGATCCAGGTCGGCGACAAGGCGCCCGACTTCGAGCTCAAGGACAACCACGGCCGCACCGTGAAGCTCTCGGACTTCCGCGGCGAGAAGAACGTGGTCCTGCTCTTCTACCCCTTCGCCTTCACCGGTGTGTGCACCGGTGAGCTGTGCGAGCTGCGCGACAACCTGCCGAAGTTCTCGGACCGCGAGACGCAGGTGCTCGCCGTCTCCAACGACTCCATCCACACCCTGCGCGTCTTCGCCGAGCAGGAGGGCCTGGAGTACCCGCTGCTCAGCGACTTCTGGCCGCACGGCAACGTCTCGCGCGCGTACGGCGTCTTCGACGAGGACAAGGGATGCGCCGTGCGGGGCACCTTCATCATCGACAAGGAGGGCGTCGTGCGGTGGACCGTGGTCAACGGCCTGCCGGACGCGCGCGACCTGAACGCCTACGTGAAGGCGCTCGACACCCTGTAGGCCGACCGTGGCCGACACCTGTGATGCACCGGGTCCAGGGTCTGCGGGGTGCGGGAACCCGTCACTAGGATCGGCACGTTGATCCCATATCCGAAGCACGACGGGGCTCCCCGCCCCTGGACACCACATGGAGGACCCGTGGGAGTCAGCCTCAGCAAGGGCGGCAACGTATCGCTGACGAAGGAGGCCCCGGGCCTGACCGCCGTCATCGTCGGGCTGGGCTGGGACGTGCGCACCACGACCGGCACCGACTTCGACCTCGACGCGAGCGCGCTGCTGCTGAACAACTCCGGCAAGGTCGCGAGCGACCAGCACTTCGTCTTCTTCAACAATCTCAAGAGCCCCGACGGCTCGGTCGAGCACACCGGTGACAACCTCACCGGTGAGGGCGAAGGCGACGACGAGCAGATCAAGGTCAACCTGGCCGGCGTCCCGGCCGACATCGAGAAGATCGTCTTCCCGGTGTCGATCTACGACGCCGAGAACCGCCAGCAGTCCTTCGGCCAGGTCCGCAACGCCTTCATCCGCGTCGTGAACCAGGCCAACCAGCAGGAGATCGCCCGCTACGACCTGAGCGAGGACGCCTCCACCGAGACCGCCATGGTCTTCGGCGAGCTGTACCGGCACGGGGCGGAGTGGAAGTTCCGTGCCATCGGCCAGGGCTACGCCTCCGGTCTGCGCGGCATCGCCCAGGACTTCGGCGTCAACGTCTGACGCACAAGGGCCTGGCACCGGCGCCGCACCGTTTACGTGCGGCGCCGGACGCGCAGGACAACCAGGGAAGCACCACTAGGGGAGGACCAGCATCATGGGCGTCACGCTCGCCAAGGGAGGCAATGTCTCCCTCTCCAAGGCCGCACCGAACCTCACCAACGTCATGATCGGGCTCGGCTGGGACGCGCGATCCACCACCGGCGCTCCCTTCGACCTCGACGCCAGCGCGCTGCTGTGCGGCGCGGGCAACCGCGTGCTGGGAGACGAGTGGTTCGTGTTCTACAACCAGCTCAAGAGCCCGGACGGCTCGGTCGAGCACACCGGTGACAACCTCACCGGTGAGGGCGAGGGCGACGACGAGTCCATCCTGGTGGACCTCACCAAGGTTCCCGCGCACTGCGAGAAGATCGTCTTCCCGGTCTCCATCCATATGGCGGACGAGCGCGGCCAGACCTTCGGCCAGGTCTCCAACGCCTTCATCCGGGTCGTGAACCAGGCCGACGGCCAGGAGCTGGCGCGCTACGACCTGAGCGAGGACGCCTCCACCGAGACCGCCATGATCTTCGGCGAGCTGTACCGCTACCAGGGCGAGTGGAAGTTCCGGGCCGTGGGGCAGGGCTATGCGTCGGGCCTGCGCGGTATCGCCCTGGACTTCGGGGTGAACGTTTCGTAGCGCGGCTTGCCCCGCACGGTACCGCCGGTAGGGTGCACCTCTACACTCGGGAGTCAACGTTTAGCAAAGCCGAGTACGGCGCGGGGGAGCCCCGTACTGACACGATTGGGTAGCCAGTGCTTCTGAAAACCTTCGGCTGGTCGTTCGCGGTCACCGCGCTCGGCTTGGTCGCCGCGTTCTTCTACGGGGGGTGGGAGGCCTTCGGCGTCGTCGCGATCCTCGCCGTCCTCGAGATCTCGCTGTCGTTCGACAACGCGGTGGTCAACGCCGGCATCCTGAAGAAGATGAGCGCCTTCTGGCAGAAGATCTTCCTCACGGTCGGCGTCCTCATCGCGGTCTTCGGCATGCGGCTGGTCTTCCCGGTCGTCATCGTCGCCGTCACCGCCAAGCTCAACCCGTACGACGCGGTCCACCTGGCCCTCACCGACAAGGACCGCTACCAGCAGCTGGTCACCGACGCCCACCCGGCGATCGCCGCCTTCGGTGGCATGTTCCTGCTGATGATCTTCCTCGACTTCATCTTCGAGGACCGGGACATCCAGTGGCTGCGCTGGATCGAGCGGCCCCTGGCCAAGCTCGGCAAGGTCGACATGCTGGCGGTCTGCATCGCCCTGATCGCCCTGCTGATCACCTCCTTCACCTTCGCCACCCACGCCCACCAGCACGGCGGCGCGCACATCGACAAGGCCCAGACGGTCCTGATCGCCGGTATCGCCGGCCTGATCACCTACATGATCGTCGGAGGCCTGTCCGGCTACTTCGAGGACCGGCTGGAGGAAGAGGAGGAGCGCGAGCACGAGGCGGAGGAAGAGGCCGCCCGCAGCGGCAAGCCGAAGTCGGCGGTACTGCTGGCCGGCCAGGCCGCGTTCTTCATGTTCCTCTACCTGGAGGTCCTGGACGCGTCCTTCTCCTTCGACGGCGTGATCGGCGCCTTCGCCATCACCAACGACATCGTCATGATGGCCCTCGGCCTCGGCATCGGCGCGATGTACGTCCGCTCCCTCACGGTCTACCTGGTCCGCCAGGGCACCCTCGACGACTACGTCTACCTGGAGCACGGCGCCCACTACGCCATCGGCGCCCTGGCCGTGATCCTCATGGTCACCATCCAGTACGAGATCAACGAGGTGATCACCGGTCTCGTCGGCGTCCTCCTGATCGCCTGGTCCTTCTGGTCCTCCGTCCGCCGCAACCGCGCGCTGGCGGCCGCCGGGGAGGGCACCGGAGAGAAGGCCGAGGTCTCCTCCGGGGTGTGACACCCCGGCCGGTGAGGAACGCTCTGAGCGGGGCGGCCGACGCGGTCGGCCGCCCCGACGGCGTTCACAAGAATGACCTGGGGGCGGGAATGGGTTTCTTCGACGGGCTGCGCGGTGCCAGCGCTGCCGACTTCGACTCGGGCAGCGCTTCAAGCAACGCCATAGAACTCACCAGGCGGCACCAGGCGGTGTCCCTCACCAAGCAGGGCGCGGCCACCGGCCATCTGCGCGTCAACCTCACCTGGCGGATGCGCACCTCCGACTTCGACGGAGTCCAGCGCACCAGCCTCTTCAGGCACCCCTTCAAGGCCCTCAGGCCCCCGGAGGTCCTCGGCCACGGCCAGAGCATGGTCAACGTCGACCTCGACCTCGGCTGCCTCTACGAACTGACCGACGGCACGAAGGGCGTCGTCCAGCCGCTCGGCGGCTACCTCGGCGACGTCAACGCACCGCCGTACATCAAGCTCAGCGGAGACGACCGGTTCGGCTCGGCGTCCGGCGAGACGATGTACGTCAACCTCGACCACCGCGACGCCATCAAACGCCTGCTGGTCTTCGTCTACATCTACGACCAGACGCCGGCCTTCGACCGCACCCACGCCATCGTCACGCTGTACCCGAGCAACGGCCCCCGCATCGAGATAGGCCTCGACGAACGCCATCCCCAGGCCCGCTCCTGCGCGGTCGTCATGATCGAGAACGTGAAGGGCGAGCTGGTCGTCCGCCGCGAGGTGAAGTTCGTCTACGGCTTCCAGGGGGAGCTGGACCGGCTCTACGGGTGGGGGCTGCAGTGGGGGAGGGGCTACAAGACCAAGGTCGACCGCTGAAGCGCCGGGAGCCGGTGCGCCCCGAGGGGGCGCGGGGAACTGCGCGAGAAACCACGAGCCCACCGCAGCCGCCGTACAACCGGCAGCCCCGAGCCACTGGGCGCACTCACCGCCCGATGAACTGCGGCCCCTGCGGAGGCAACCGGAAGTCCGAAGCCAACGGCCCGACCGGAACAGGAACCGGCTGCGGCTGGGGGTATCCATACGCCGGCTGCGGCACCACCGCCGGAGGCAATGGCTGCGGAACCGCCGGGGGCTCCCCCTCGTCCACCGAGATGCCGAAGTCCGTGGCCAGCCCCTTCAGCCCGTTCGAGTAGCCCTCTCCCAGCGCGCGGAACTTCCAGCCCTCCCCGCGCCGGTACAGCTCCCCGCAGATCAGCGCCGTCTCCGCGCCCGTCTCCGGCTTGATCTCGAACCGGGCCAGCGGCTCGGCGTCGGCGACCGCGGCGTCGTACAGCAGGATGCACAGCGCCGGCACCCGGTCGAAGGTGACCCCGTCCGCCGACGCGACCAGCAGGATCCGGCCTACGTCCGGCTCGACGCCGGGCAGATCCGTCTGGATCGTGTCGGTCAGTCCCTCGGTGATGCGCTTCTTGCCCAGCCGCCACACCTTCCCGGAGGGGTGCCGGGGCTGGTTGTAGAAGACGAAGTCCTCGTCGGAGCGCACCCGGCCGTCAGGGCCCAGCAGCAGCGCCGAGACGTCCACGTCCGGGACCGCCTGCCCGGGCGCCCAGCGCAGCACGGCGCGGACCGTGTCGGCTTCCAGCGGGACGTTCGACCCCTTCAGCATCGCGTGCGTCATGCGGTCATCCTGCCCTCTCGGTCCTGGCCACGACAATGCGGGGGGTGGTCTCCCAGAGCACCGCCGACATGGGTGAGTTACCGGAAATTCATGCCCGCAGGGAACCCCTGACATGGATCTCTACGTACTATTACCGGCCACCCTTTACCGAACACTGAGACTCGGGCCCACGTCCTGAGGGAGTCCTATGCGTCATTTCGGGCACATCGCCCCGGAGGTGCGGCAGCGCCTCTTCCACCGGGAGCCGTGCGCGTTCAGCGCCGACTCGCCGGCCCGGCTGCTCGCCGCCGCTCTCGGCGCCACCCTGTACAGCCCGGCCACCCGGCCGAGGCTCGCCGACGACATCGTCAAGCAGGCCGGGAACGGCGTGGTCTCGATGGTGCTGTGCCTGGAGGACTCGATCGACGACGCGGACGTCGCGGCCGGCGAGGACAACCTCGTCCGGCAGTTCGCCGACCTGGCCGCCCGGCCCGGCGTCGAGCCGCCGCTGCTGTTCATCCGGGTGCGCACCCCCGAGCAGATCCCCGATCTGGCCCGGCGCCTCGGCCCGTCCGTGCGGCTGCTGTCCGGATTCGTGCTGCCCAAGTTCACCGAGGAGCGCGGCATCCCCTTCCTGGAGGCCCTGACGGCCGCCGAGGCCGAGACCGGGCGCCGGCTGTTCGCCATGCCCGTCCTGGAGTCCCCGGAGCTGCTCTACCGGGAGTCCCGCGTGGACACCCTGGAGGGCATCTTCCGCGCGGTCGACAAGTTCCGCGACCGGGTGCTGGCGCTGCGCCTCGGCGTGACCGACTTCTGCTCCTCCTACGGCCTGCGCCGCGCCCCGGACATGACCGCCTACGACGTCCAGATCGTCGCCTCGGTGATCGCCGACGTCGTGAACATGCTGGGCCGCGCCGACGGCACCGGGTTCACCGTGACCGGGCCCGTGTGGGAGTACTTCCGGGTCTCCGAGCGCATGTTCAAGCCGCAGCTCAGACAGAGCCCCTTCCTGGAGGTGCAGGCCGTCGAGCTGCGCGAGAGGCTGATCGAGCACGCCATGGACGGCCTGCTGCGGGAGATCTCCCTCGACCACGCCAACGGCCTGCTCGGCAAGACCTGCATCCACCCCTCCCATGTGCTGCCCGTCCACGCGCTGTCCGTGGTCAGCCACGAGGAGTACAGCGACGCCCAGGACATCCTGCGGCCGGAACGCGGCGGCGGGGGTGTACTTCGCTCGGCCTACACGAACAAGATGAACGAGGTGAAGCCGCACCGCGCCTGGGCCGAGCGCACTGTGCTGCGCGCCGAGGTCTTCGGCGTGGCCCACGAGGACGTCGGCTTCGTGGAGCTGCTCGCCGCCGGGATACCCGGCTGACCCTTCCCACACGTCCAAGGAATGCATGAATCACGCAGTGAACGACGGCATCTGGTCCGGCAGCTGGGTCGCGGAGCGGCTCGGGGTCGAACTCGTAGGGGACGACGGTCTGCAGGCCCTGCTGGGACTGGCGCTGCGCCGTAATCCCAAGCGGGCTCATCTGCTGGTCTCCAACGTGCTCGGCAAGCACGTACCGCAGTCGCCGTCCGTGGTCTACGAGTACGGCTACCGCTTGGGCCGACGGGTCGCCGCGCTGCTCTCCCCGGACGAGGCGGGGAAGGCGGTGGTCCTCGGTTACGCGGAGACCGCGACCGGGTTGGGCCACGCGGTCGCCGACGGCCTCGGTACGGCGCCGTATCTGCACTCCACGCGCCGGCCGGTGGCCGGGGTCGCCCGGGCGGGCGGCTTCGAGGAGTCGCACTCGCACGCCACGTCGCATCTTCTGCTGCCGGAAGACGCCGGCCTGCTGGCCGGTGACGGTCCGCTGGTACTCGTCGACGATGAGTTCTCCACCGGTAACACAGTGCTGAACACCATCCGTGACCTGCATGAGCGGTATCCGCGGGGGCGGTATGTGGTGGTGGCGCTGGTGGACATGCGCTCGGCTGAGGACGCGGATCGGCTGGAACGGTTCGCCCGTGGGATCGGGGCCCGGGTGGATCTTGTCGCCGCCGCGTCCGGGACGGTGCGGCTGCCGTCGGATGTGCTGGGCAAGGGGCAGCAACTGGTGGCTCACCATGAGTCGGCCGGGTGCGGGTCGTCCGTGGCCGGTCGCGCCCGAGGGGCGCACCGGCCCAGGCGCATAGAACTGCACTGGCCCCATCGCCTCCCCGACGGCGGGCGCCACGGCTTCACGCCCGCCCACCGGGCCCGCCTGGACGCCGCCCTGCCCGCCATGGCCGCCCGAATACGCGGCGCCCTGCCCTCCGGCGCCCGTCGCGTCCTGGTCCTCGGCTTCGAAGAGCTGATGTACGCCCCCCTACGCCTCGCCCGTGAGCTGGAGCGGACCACGGATGCCGAGGTGCGCTTCTCCACCACCACCCGCTCGCCGGTCCTGGCTCTGGACGATCCCGGGTACGCGATCCGTACCCGCCTGGTCTTCCCCGCCCACGACGACCCGGCGGACGGTCCCGGTGAGCGCTACGCCTACAACGTCGCCGGCGGCGGCTTCGACGCCGTCGTCGCCGTGGTCGACTCCGTCGCCGACACTCCCGCCCTGCACGCGCCCGACGGCCTGCTGGCACGGCTCGCGGCGCACGTCCCGCACGTCCTGCTCGCGGTCGTCCCCGCGTATGTCCCGCACACTCCCGAAAGGCCGGCCATGCTGCCCGAGCCCCTCCGCGGCCCCGCATTCTCCAGTTACGCGCCCGACGAGGTCGGCTGGCTGCTGCAGGACCTGTCCGACGTCACGCTGGAGGCGCCGACCGAGGAGCGCGAGGAGGCCATCCAGAGCGGCGGCGCGCACTACGCCGAGTCACTGCCCGTCGAGTACCAGCCGAGCGAGCAGTACCAGGAGTTGTTCCACACCGCCCTCGACGCCTCCGCCGCCCGGCTCGCCCAGGCGGTCGGCGTGGTGACCGAGGCGGTCATCGCCGAGCGGTCGCCCCGCCCGGTGCTGGTGTCCCTGGCCCGGGCGGGTACCCCGGTCGGTATCCTCATGCGCCGCTGGGCCCGGTTCCGGCACGGCCTCGACCTCCCGCACTACGCCGTGTCGATCGTGCGCGGCCGGGGCATCGACGCCAACGCGCTGCGCTGGCTGGCCGACCGTCACGACCCCCGTGACGTCGTGTTCGTCGACGGCTGGACCGGCAAGGGCGCCATCACCCGCGAACTCGCCCAGGCCGTCGAGGAGTTCGAGGAGCGGGAGGGCATCACCGGCTTCGACCCGGAGATCGCCGTACTCGCCGACCCGGGCTCCTGTGTGCGCACCTACGGCACCCGTGAGGACTTCCTCATCCCCTCCGCCTGCCTCAACTCCACCGTCTCCGGCCTGATCTCGCGTACGGTGCTGCGGGCCGACCTGGTCGGCCCGGACGACTTCCACGGTGCGAAGTTCTACCGCGAACTCGCCGGCGCCGACGTCTCGGTGGCCTTCCTCGACGCCGTCTCCGCCCGCTTCCCCGAGGTTGCCGACCCCGTCGACGCCGCGGTCAAGGAGCTGATGGCCGAGGACCGCACCCCCACCTGGGCCGGCTGGCGGGCCGTCGAGCGGATCAGCGAGGAGTACGGCATCCACGACGTGAACCTCGTCAAGCCCGGCGTCGGCGAGACCACCCGGGTGCTGCTGCGCCGGGTGCCGTGGAAGATCCTCGCCCGTGCCGGGGCCGGCGCCGACCTCGACCATGTCCGCCTGCTCGCCGAGCAGAGAGGCGTACCCGTCGAGGAGGTCGGCGACCTGCCGTACACCTGCGTCGGGCTGATCCACCCCAGGTACACGCGTGGGGCGACGGGCGCCGACGGCAAGGCGGTGAACGCCTGATGCCGGTGCTGGTGGCGAGTGACCTCGACCGTACGCTGATCTACTCCTCGGCGGCCCTCGCGCTGACCATGCCGGACGCGCGGGCACCCCGGCTGCTGTGTGTGGAGGTCCACGAGGCCAGGCCGCTGTCGTACATGACGGAGACGGCGGCCCAGCTGCTGACCGACCTCGGCGACACGGCCGTCTTCGTGCCGACCACGACCCGGACCCGCAAGCAGTACCAGCGGATCAACCTTCCCGGGCCGCCCCCCACGTACGCGATCTGTGCCAACGGCGGCCATCTGCTGGTCGACGGGGTGACGGACCCCGACTGGCACGCGGGTGTGCAGGCCCGTCTCGCCGACGAATGCGCACCGCTGGCGGAAGTCCGCGAGCACCTGCTGAGGACGGCCGACCCCGTCTGGGTGCGCAAGCACCGGATCGCCGAGGATCTGTTCGCCTATCTCGTCGTCGAGCGCGAGCTGCTGCCCGAGGACTGGGTGAAGGAGCTGGCGGTGTGGGCCGAGAACCGCGGGTGGACCGTCTCGCTCCAGGGCCGCAAGATCTACGCCGTCCCCCAGCCGCTCACCAAGAGCGCGGCGGTACGCGAGGTCGCCCGCCGCACCGGCGCGGACCTCACGCTGGCGGCGGGTGACTCCCTCCTGGACGCCGACCTGCTCCTCGCCGCCGACCGGGGCTGGCGCCCCGGCCACGGCGAACTGGCCGACACGGGCTGGACGGCACCGCAGATCGCGGCACTGCCGGAGCGGGGGGTGCTGGCCGGCGAGCGGATCGTACGGGAGTTTCTGCGAGCGGCACGGCAGTAGCGCCCCCCAGGGGCGCGGGGAACGGTGCGATGAGCCACAGCGGTGCCGGGCCGCGGGAAGGCGCCGAGCGGCACCTTCGTGGGTGATCAGCCGCAGCAGCCCCCACCGCAACAACCGCCGCCCCCGCCCCCCGCAGGGGCCTGCGTGGCCGTGCCGCCCACGGCAACGGTCGACAGCAGCTTCACCGTGTCGTCATGCCCGGCAGGGCACGGCGCAGGGGCGGCGGATTCGGCCATGGGCCGGCTCATTTCGAACGTCTCGCCGCAACTGCGGCAACGGTACTCATAGCGTGGCATGGGCCCAGGGTAGCCGTCGGGGCCCGGGCGACGGTTTCTCAATGTTGCATGAGTGTTGCGAGAAACTCCGCCCTTTGAACAGAGGATTCGAAAACTTCGTTGATAACTTGTGAACGCCGTAGCGAGGGTGCTCAGCTCACCGCGCGAGCAAGAACGAGTGCGGAGGGGAGACGCAGGTGACCGATGCGTCGCAGGGGGACGGCGCTCCCCAGGCGGGAGCCCGTGGTGACAAGCCGATCGACGCGGACATGACCCTGCATCTGAGGGTGGAGACCCTCAGGGCGGACGAGACCGTGCAGCTGCGCGTGCCCCCGCCGCCGGAGCCGCCCGCGGCCGGCAGCCGGGCCGAGCGCCGGCGCAGTGCGCGTCCCGCCGCGCGCGAGCGCGCCCTGGCCGCGACCCGGCGTCTGCTCGGGCCGCTCACCCCGTACGCCCGCAGCCTGGCCCCGTACGCCCGCCGGCTCGCCCGCTGCGCGCGCCGTCTGAAGCCCCTGTACCCCCGCCCCGGCCGGACCGGCTGGCGCCGCTGGATACCGTCCTGGCGCCAGTGGCTCGGCGCCACGACGGCCTCGTTCGGCCTGCTGACCCTCTTCCTCGCCACCGCGTACGCGATGACCGACATACCGACCGACCTGAACACCTACGCCACGCAGCAGGACAACGTCTACTTCTGGTCGGACGGCACCCCGATGGCCCGCACGGGCTGGGTGCAGCGGCAGGCGATGCCGCTGAAGGACATACCCCCGGACGTCCGCTGGGCGGTGCTGGCGGCGGAGAACGAAAGTTTCTACTCGGACCCGGGCATATCCGTCAAAGGCATCACGCGGGCGCTGTACCGCACGGTGGGCAAGGGCGACACCGAGGGCGGATCCACCATCACCCAGCAGTACGTCAAAAACGTCTATCTCTCCCAGAACCAGACGCTCAGCCGCAAGTTCACCGAGGCGATGATCGCCCTCAAGCTCGACAACAAGATGAGCAAGGACCAGATCCTGGAGGGCTACCTCAACACCAGCTGGTTCGGCCGCGGCAGCTACGGCATCCAGCGCGCCGCCCAGGCCTACTACGGCAAGGACGTCAGCAAGCTCAACGCGTCCGAGGCCGCCATGCTCGCCGGACTCCTCAAGGGCGCCGGCCTGTACGACCCCACACTCGGCAAGGCCAACCACAAGCGGGCCGTGGAACGCTGGAAGTGGATCCTGGACCGCATGGTCAAGATCCACCAGCTGTCGCCGCAGGAGCGCGCCACGTACAAGACCTTCCCCGAGCCGCTGAAGAGCAACCCGCTGTACAACACCGGCGCGCAGAGCGACTACCTGGTGGAGCTGGCGTCGCAGTACGCCAAGAAGGCCGGGCATCTGACCGACCAGCAGTTCGACCTCGGCGGGTACCAGATCTACACGACCTTCGACCGCAAGCGGGAGCAGGCGCTCACCGACGCCGTCACCAAGGCCCGCAAGCAGGCGAAGAAGGACCACCCGGACGCGGCGAAGACCGCGCACTACGGCGCCGCGTCGGTCGCCGCCGACGGCCGGATCCTCGCCGTCTACGGCGGCCCGGACCACCGTACGCAGGGTTACAACGAGTCCAACGCGGCCACCGTCCCGGCCGGCACCGCGTTCCTGCCGTTCGTCTACGCCGCCGGGCTCGAACACGGCGTCCACAGGACACGCGGCGGACCCGCCACCCCCGTCACCCCGGAGACGCCCTACAACGGCGACGACGGCATTCCCGTCACCACCCCCGAAGGCCCCTACTGGGACCGCAGCGGCAAGAAGGTCGCCGCGCACAACGACGGCGGGAAGTCCTACGGGCAGATCACCCTGCGCCAGGCGCTCGCCCAGTCGGTCAACACGCCCTTCATGCAGCTCGGCATGGACACCGGCCTGGACAACGTGCGCCAGACCGCGGAGGCGTCCGGACTGCTGTCCGACAGCATCGGCCCCCAGGTGCCCGCCCTGTCGCTCGGCAACTCCACGCCCAGCGCCATCCGCATGGCGAGCGGATACGCCACGTTCGCGGCCGGCGGCACGCACACGGAGCCGTACTCGGTGCGCCGGATCACCCGGAACGGCGCCCCGGTCGCCCTCAACACCCCGCGCCCCCGGCGTGCGGTCGGCGCCCAGGTGGCCCAGGAGGTCGACGAGGCGCTCGCCGACTCCTTCCGCACCGCCCACCCGGCCACGGCCGCCCTCACACCGGGGGCGGCCGGGAAGGCCGGCACCGACGACAAGGACACCGCCGCCTGGTACGCCGGCACAGCCGACTCCGTGTCGACAGCGGTCGTCGTCTACCGCATGGACCTGGCGAAGTCCCTGCAGCCACTGCCCCTCAAGGGGCTGGCGGGCACATCGGCGGACGACGTCCCGTACGCCCTCTGGTCGGCCGCCACGGGTCTGGGCTGACCCCGGACCCCACAGATCCCCTCGCCCCTCTCTGAGATTGAGCCGCGCAATGTCTCGCAAGAAGTCACCGACGGGCCGACGTCGCGCCCCCGGCCGTCGCCTGGGCCCCGCCGCCACCCGCCCGCAGGTCCTGACGCTCGCCGTCCTTCTCGTCGTGGCCTCCCTGGTGGCCGGCTTCCTGGCGCTGACCCGGCCGGACCACACCGAGCCGACCGCCTCGGCCGGCAAGAAGCCCAAGGCGGCCGCCCCGAAGCCCAGCCCGACACCCACCTGGGACGGCAGGACCCACATCCTCGGTGACGGCTCGACCTCCTACACCGGCCCGCAGCCGGGGCAGTTGAAGCCGGTGCCGCTCAAGCCCGGCGAGAAGCCGCCCCAGTTCGTCGTCTTCTCCTGGGACGGCGCCCTGGAGGGCGACGACCATCTCTTCTCGCACTACCGGAAGATGGGCGAGCAGTACAACGCCCACATGACCTTCTTCCTCACCGGCATCTACCTGCTGCCCAAGAGCAGGAAGTCGCTCTACCACGGTCCGATGCACTCACCCGGCGACGCCGCCATCGACTACGCCACCGACGAGCACATCCGCACCACCCTGGAGCAGCTTCGCCTGGCCTACCAGCAGGGCAACGAGATCGGCACCCACTTCAACGGCCACTTCTGCGGCAAGAAGGGCGGCGGCGACTGGTCCGTCGCCCAGTGGAAGAGCGAGATCGACCAGTTCTTCCAATTCGTGGAGAACTGGAAGACCACCACCGGCTACAAGGACGTTCCCGCGCTTCCCTTCGACTTCAAGAAGGAGGTCACCGGCGGTCGCGCACCCTGCCTCGAGGGCCAGCCGAATCTGCTGAAGGCCATCAAGAGCTATGGCTGGCGCTACGACGCCAGTTCGCCGGGCGACTTCCAGATATGGCCCACGAAGAAGAACGGCATCTGGGACTTCCCGCTGCAGATGCTCCCGTACGAGAACGGCAAGTTCCAGGGCCTGTCCATGGACTTCAACTTCCTCTACAACCAGTCCCAGGGCGAGACGAACGGTGATCCGTCGAAGTACGCCCAGTGGCAGCAGATGACCGTCGACTCCTACATGGCCGGCTTCAACCGCGTCTACTACGGCAGTCGGGCCCCGCTGTTCGTCGGCGACCACTTCGAGGACTGGAACGGCGGCATCTACATGAAGGCCATCGACCAGATCATCCCGAAGATCTGCACCAAAAAGGGCGTCAAGTGCGTGACCTTCAAGGAACTGGCCGACTGGCTCGACGTACAAAAGCCGCAGACCCTGGCCGCGCTGCGCAGCCTCGACCCGGCGCAGTCGCCGGACTGGTCGCAGGTCGTCAAGTGACCTGCGCCCGGCGCGGATTCCACTTGTGCAACACCCTTCACATGCACCGCATCAGGCATGCAAAGATGCTCCATCCCGGTAGGTGTACCGGCGAAAAGGGGAAACACCATTGAAATCAAGAAGACTGAGCCGTAAGCGCCGCCGCGCGACCATAGTCACGGCAGCGGCCGCCTCCGTGGTCGCAGGCGTGGCCCTGGTGCCGAACTGGAGCGCGGGGGCGGCGGTCACCAACGACCCGACGGTGGACGCGGCCACCAAGGCGACCTTCCAGCGGCTCGCCGACGCGGTCTTCACCGACCGCACCCAGGCCCTGGTGGACGGGGCCGGCAGCGCCCGGACGCGGCACGCATCCGGCTTCTCGGGGTCCGTCCGGCTGTCCGGCGGGCAGTCCCGCGAGCAGAGCTCCGCCCTCGGCGAGCTGCGCGCCCGCAGGACCCGCCTCGCGAAGCTGGGCGAGAAGTACAGCGCGGGCAGCACGAAGGTCTCGCTCGACGCGACCGAGGTCCACGGCCGGCGCGCCAAGGTCGCCGTCACCGAGACCACGACCCTGACCTACCACAAGGCCGCGGCCAAGGGCCCGAAGACCACGGGGTTCCAGGCCCACCACGAGCTGACCTTCAAGGCGGACCGCGACGGGAACTGGCAGCTGACCGGCATCCGCGACACGGATGACGGCTATCTCGCCGTGAACCAGGTCGCCACGCCGTCCGTCGCCAAGGTGAGGACGACCGCCGACGACGGCCCGCCCGACGCGCCCCGCGCGGCCACCAGCTGGCCCGCTCCGGCCAACCCGAAGAACCTCACCGGCGGCGCCTACGACTACAAGGCCATGGTGGCGTACGCGACGAAGTACTGGTCCCACTACAACCCGGACTACCCGGACTACAACGGGGAGGCCGACGGCGGTGACTGCACCAATTTCGTCAGCCAGTCCCTGAAGGCGGGCGGCTGGAAGCACGTTCCCGGCTACACGAACGACTTCCACAAGTGGTTCGGCAACGCCGACATCCAGTCGGACTCGTTCGTCGGCGTCAACGAGTTCTCCTGGTTCGCCCTGTCCTCCAAGCGCGTCACCCCGCTCGCCAACGTCTACCAGGCGAACCTCGGTGACGTGGTCCAGATGGACTTCAACCGGGACGGATCCAAGGACCACTCGATGATCGTCACCTACCGCGACCGCTATGGCGTGCCGTACGTGACGTACCACTCCACGAACACCTACAACAGGTCGGTGGCCAGCCTGGTCGCGTCGTACCCGAACGCGTACTTCTACGCCTACCGCACCTGATCCGGTCCGGTCGCTGCCGGCGCGGGACGGCTCAGTCCGTCCCGCGCTCGTCCTGCGGACCGGGATGCCGCGCCCGCCAGTACGGGTTGTCGTGCGGCAGGGTCGAGCCGACCCGGCCGTACATGCCGAAGGTCATCAGCAGCAGGCCCACGATGAAGCTGAAGAACACGTTCTGGATCCTGAACGCCAGGAAGTTGTAGCCGGTGTCCAGCAGGCCGAGGGTCAGGAAGCCCGCCAGCAGGAACAGCACCCCGAACACCATGTTCAGCGTCGACGCCACGTTCCCGCCGATCACCATCCCCGCAAGCAGGATCGCCCCGACGACGATCGACAGCACACTCAGCGTGCCGTTGGTGTTCAGCCCGGCGACGGAGTTGCCCCCGGTGTCGAAGAAACCGATGTGATTGACCAGCCCCAGGATGCCGAACGCGACGAGGAACGCGCCGATCAGGCCCGCGCCGATCCGGTAGACCGTGTTCAGCCTGTGGTCGACGGGCAGATGCTCGTCGAACCGGATCCGCCGTCGCGGTCTCGTGTGCGCTGCGTGTGTGGCCATGTCCGCCTCCCTCGATCGCTAGCGGAGGCCATCCGTCCACCCAATATCCGCCCGCCCCGCGGCACCCTGCAACCGACGGGACTGCAGCGCCCCCCGAAAGGGCGCTCAGCCGCTCAGTGCCCCCCGCCCCGTTCTTCCCGGATCTGAGCCACGACCCGCGCCGCAACCCGCCGGACGGCTTCCGTCTCGGTCAGGAAGTGCCAGAAGTCGGGATGCCGCCCCTCCAGCGAGCCGATCGCCCGCTCCAGCCGCGCCACCGCCTCGTCCAGCGGCCCCGCATGCCGCGGATCGGGGGTCGTACGGCCCGTCATGGCCAGCCGCTGGGCGTCCCGGAGGGCGAACCGGGTCCGCTCGACCTCCGCCTGCGGATCCTTCTGCACCTCGTTCAGGCGCCGCAGCCGCTCACCCGCGGCCGACACGGCCTCGTCGGTGGTGTTCAGCAGGGCCCGTACCGTCGACAGCAGCGAGGTGGCGTCCGGCCAGTGCTGGGCGTCCCGCGCCTGCTGTGCCTCGCGGAGCTTCAGCTCGGCCTGCCGGACGTTCTGCACGGCCTGCTCGGGCACCTGCTGCAGGTCCTGCCAGCAGGCGGCCGCGAACCGGCGCCGCAGCTCGCTGAGCACCGGGTCCACCTGCCCGGCCCGGGTGGTCAGTGCCTGGGCGCGGGTGCGCAGGCTGACCAGCCGGTGATCGATCTCTGCCGCCTTCTCCGGCAGCCGCTCGGCCTCGGCCCGGATCGCCCCGGCCTCCCGCTGCACCCGCTCGGCCCGCTCCAGGGTCTGCTGCACCCCGTGCTGCCCGGCGCCCTGGTTGAGCCTGGTCAGCTCGGGGGAGAGGGCGGCGAGCCGCCCGGCGAGGTCATCGGCGCGCAGTCCCTGCTCACGTACGGCGTCCAGCGCGTTGCTCGCGCCCAGCAGCGCCTGCCGGGCCCGCTCCACGGCGGGCGCCAGCCGGGCCAGCTGGGTCTCGGCCGTGCCGAGCAGCGGCCCGAGCGATGTGCCGAAACGGTCCAGCTCCTGTTTGACCCGGACCAGTTCGTCCTTGGCGGAGGTCAGCTCCGCACGCGCCCGGGAGGCCGCCGAGGCCTCCAGGTCGTCCCGGTCGAGATCATGGGCGTCGACGGCCTGGATGTACCGCCGGCTGACCTCGTCGATCCGCTGCCCGAGCGCCGCGAAGTCGGTGGCGGCACGCCGGGCGGCGGGGGAGTCGTCCACGGCCGTGATCGTCTCGACGGAGATCCTCAGGTCCCGCTGGGCGGTGTCCAGTTCGTAGAACGCGGTCGCCGCGGCGTCCTTCGCGGCCTGCGCCTCGGCCCGCTGGCTCTCCGCCCGGCCGCCGAACCAGCGCCGGGTGCCCCCGCCCGCGAACGCGGCGGGCAGGGCGAGCGCCGCCAGCACCGGCAGGCCCAACAGGGTCAGGGTGTCGCGCAGAGCCGTGGACCCGGACCGGGCCCGGACGGTCGACGGCGGGTACGACCGCGTCGCTGGCGTGCCCGGTGTCGCCGTCACATCCCTCTCCCGTGCCGTGGTTCGCCGTGGGTGGTGTCATTCTCCCACCCGTTGCAGACGAAGACACGGGCCGGTCAGTTCGGGTTCCGCACCGTGACCTTTCCGTTCGAGGAGTCGGCGGTCACGCGGTGCGGGCTCCGGTCCCGCTGCGACACCCCCACCGACACCGGCCCGTTGTCCGACTCGGCCGTCACGTGGTACTCGGCGCGGGGCACGGTGACCGTCACCTCTCCGTTGTCGCTGTGGGCGCTCACCATGTCGGGTACGGCACCGAGTTCGAGGTCCACCTCGCCGTTGCTGTCCTCCGCCCGCACCCGGCGCGAGGTGACCTCCGCCCGGACCGTGCCGTTGTCGGACTGCAGGTCCAGCGGTCCCGACGCATCGGTGACGTGCACATCACCGTTGCTCGTACGGATGCCGAGCGCGGCCGTGAACCCGCTCGCCCGCACGTTCCCGCTTCCGTCGAGGACCTTGACGCCGATCCCGGACGGCACCTCGATGCGGTAGCGGGCCGAGCAGTCGGCGAAGAGCCCGGAGCAGTGCTCCCGCAGCACCAGCCGGTCGTGGTCGAGCGACCAGCTGAGGTTCGGCCCGCTGCCGATGGCCACCGACCCGTCGAACCACCGGGTGACCTCGACCGCGCCGGCCTTGCCTCCCTGCTTGTTCCCCCGCCCGGCGACCAGCTCGATCGCCGCGTTGTCGCTGTCGACGGTGAGCGTGCGCCCGTGCAGTGCGAAGGACCGGTGGTCCGGGTGCTTGTCGTCATCCGCCGAGGCACCACAGGCACTGAGCCCGGCGACGAGCACACCGGTGCCCAGGGCCAGGACGGCAGCACGGACGGAAACGGAACGGGTCATGACGAGTTCTCCCCCTGGACGGTCTGCGGCGACCGTGAACGATCTGCAACGACCGTAAACGATCTGGACGAAGACCTTGATCCGGCCAGCTCCCCGACCCGGGGTGGGGATAACCCCCGTCTCGGCCCCGTTGTGACCCGGCGGTACAGGTTTGCCGTGCACCGGTCCCGGCAAGGTAGGCTGTCGACTCGTCCTGGGTGCACAGCCCGGGTGTCCGGGTGCGTAGCTCAGGGGTAGAGCGCCTGCCTTACAAGCAGGATGTCGGCGGTTCGAAACCGTCCGCGCCCACCGGCGGCGAAGCCCCCGGCCATGTGGCCGGGGGCTTCGGTCATTCCGGAAGGCGTTGTCATTCCTCCCCGCTCGGCTGCTCGTGTGCATGCTTGAGCCGGGTGCGGGCCTCCATGCGGTCCGCCGCGGCCACCTCGGCCCAGAAACGGTGCGTGCTGACGAACACCGCGAGTTCGTGCTCGCGGCGGCGCAGCTTCTCCACCTCGGCCTGCTCGTCCGCCGTCCAGCCGGGGGAGGCGGGCCGCTCCACCTTGCGCCAGCCGTTGTCGTCACTGAAGCCGTCCATCGGCTCGACCGACCACGGCAGGCGCTTGAGCAGGGCCGAGAGCTCGGCCCGGACCTGATGCAGCTCCTCCTGACCGGCGAGGAGGTCACTGGGGAATTCATAGGTCGCAGCCACACGGCAATGCTACGCCTGTTCGATTTTGGGTGGCGAGTTCCTTCCTGAGGTTCCGGGGAGGTTCAGCCGAACGGGTGGCCGACCGGCGGGTGTCAGTGGCCGGCCGCCTGCAGCTCGCCCACCAGGCGGGCCGTCACCGGAGCCGGTACGCCGTGCCGCCCGGCCGCGCGCAGCAGGGCCCCGCCGATGGCATCGAGTTCCAGTGGGCGGCCCGCCTCGGCGTCGCGCTGCATGGACGACTTGGCGCCGGGCGGGAAGGCGTCGTACCGCGCCAGGGCCTGGACCGGGTCGGCGGGGGCGCCGCAGGCGCGGCTGACCGCGGTGGTCTCGGCGACCAGGGACTCCAGTTCCTCGCGGTGCCGGCTGCGGGCCTCGCCGAGCGGGAGGCCGTACCGGGTGGTGAGCAGCGCGAAGGGGGCGAGGAACGCCATCTTGGCCCACAGGGCCGCCGTCTCGTCCGCGGCCACCCGCGCGGTCGCACCGGCCGCGGTGAGGTCGGCGGCGAGGGCGTCCAGGCGGGCACGGGGCACGCCGTCCCCGGCGAGGTCGACCTCGGTGAACGGGCTGCCGTGTTCGATCACGCCCGGGGCGACGCGGGCGGACTCCACGCGGATGACCGCCGGGGCGACCCGGTCGGGGCGGTAGCGGGCGCGCAGCCGCGCGGGGTGTTCGACACCGTTCAGGAGCGGCACGGCGAGGGCGTCGCCGAGGGCGGCGGGCGGCACCCGGGTGAGGGCGGCGTCGAGCGCGGTGTGCTTGACGGCGATCAGACAGGCGTCCACCGGTTCACGCAGCTCGGTGTCCGCCTCGACGCGGGCGGTGAAGTCACCGAACTGGGAGCTGCGGACGGTGATTCCGGTACGGCGCAGGGTCTCGGCCGTACGGTCCTGCGCCAGGCAGATGACGCGGTGGCCGGAGCGGGAGAGCAGGGCGGCGAGGAGGCCGCCGGTGCCGCCGGGGCCGAGTACGGCCACGGTGTTCTTGGTCGCCATGAGGCTGTTCCTTTCGAGGGTCGGCCCCGGGTGTCGGTGGCCGCCTTGCGCGCGATCATCGCAGGGGTGTGCGGTCTGCGTAAGACTGGGGGCATGTGCCGGAGTATCAAGACGCTGCGTCCGCCCGTCCTGCCCGGCGAGGCCACGGACGAGGACATCCACGCGGCCGCGCTGCAGTACGTACGGAAGATCTCGGGGTTCCGGGCTCCCGCCGCGCACAACCGCGAGGTCTTCGACCGCGCGGTGGCCGCCGTGGCCGAGGCCACGGCCGAGTTGCTCGGCGGCCTGGAGGTACGCGGACAGTCCGTCCGCAGCGCGGGGTAGTGCGGGCCGTGTGAGGTCTCTCATAGAGGGGTGCGCCTTAGGAGGCGTGCCTCGTCGGCGCCCGATCTGCGGTGCGCGGTCGGTGAGTTGCCCGTCCCACGGCACGCGGCCACGGGCGCCCGGCCGCAGTCGGAGCACGTCCGGTCCCGCGGTCCCGTCGTCGCGCATGACTGACGCCCCGTCAAGATCCGTTCATGCCAAGCGAGTCGGTCCTTTGCGCTGCCCGCGGACGGGGTGCGCCGGTGACCCGGCGCGGGGGCCGGCCAGGTGTGGATTCGGTCACGTACGCCGATGCGGGCACGGTCGCGCGGGTTTGCCTGCGTGCGCCGTTTCCCGGCAGGGGGCCGCAAGCAGAGCCGGACCCCTGGCCGAATGTTGAACTTGCAAGCATTGATTAGGTTCCCCTAACCTGAGACTCCATTCGGTACCGCCGCCCCCACGGCCGGCCATCCACCACGTCCCCGGCCGGCCGACCGACACCGAAGAGGAGATCCCCCCTCATGACCGCACGTCTCAACTCCGCTCAGCCCTATGTCCTCGGGCTCTTCCGCATCGTCGTAGGCCTGCTCTTCGCCGTGCACGGCGCCGCCTCGCTCTTCGGCGTCCTCGGCGGCGCCGCGGGCACCCAGGGCGGCACCATTCCGTCCGGCACCTGGCCCGGCTGGTACGCGGCCGTGATCCAGCTCGTCGCCGGCGGCCTGGTGCTCCTCGGCCTGGGCACCCGTGGCGCCGCGCTGATCGCCTCGGGCTCGATGGCGTACGCCTACTTCGACGTCCACCAGCAGGCCGCGCTGTGGCCCATCCAGAACGGCGGCGAGCTGTCGGTCCTGTTCTGCTGGGCGTTCTTCATGCTGGTCTTCACCGGCTCCGGCGCCTTCGGCCTCGACCGGCTCGTCGGCCGCCGCACGGCCGAGGGCGGCAGGTCCGCCACCGAGCAGACCCCGATAGCCGCCTGACCGCGCGGCGCCCTCGACCGCCACGAGGGCCGGCGCACGGCGCCCTTCCCCGTCACGAGGGGGAAGGGCGCCACCTCGGGTCCGGCCGGGCCGGCTGCGGCTCTGTGCGCAACCCCCCTTCACCCCCCGAGCCCCTCCTGTCACACCTCCGGCGTACGCTGTACGGCTGTCGGCGGGGGAGCAACGGGAGTAGTCGTGTTCGAGAGTGTGGGGGCGCTGGCCACCGGACCGTGGATCTATGCCGCGGTGGTCGTGTCCGTGCTGCTCGATGTGTTCGTGCCGGTGCTGCCGAGCGGCGTGCTCGTCATCACGGCGGGCATGGCAGCGGCGGCGGGCTCGGGCGCGGCGGCCGGCCGGGTCCCGCACGACGTGCCGGACCTGCTGGCCCTGACCCTCTCCGCGGCGACCGCCTCGGTCCTCGGGGATCTGGTGGCCTACCGCCTGGCCTGGCGGGGCGGTGAGCGGCTGGACCGGGCGATCGCCCGCTCCCGGCGGCTGACCACCGCGCAGGAACGTCTCGGCGATGCCCTGGCCCGCGGCGGCGGCGCGCTGGTCGTGCTCGCCCGCTTCGCCCCCGCCGGCCGCTCGGTCGTCTCCTTCTGCGCCGGCGCCGCCCACCGCCGCGCCCGCGACTTCGTCCCGTGGTCCGCCCTGGCCGGCCTCTCCTGGGCCGCGTACAGCGTGGCCCTCGGCTACTACGGCGCCCAGTGGCTCGGCGCGACCTGGCTCGCCACGGGTGTCTCGTACGCGGCCCTCTTCGCCGTGGGCGCGGCGGCGGGATACCTCATGCGCCGCCGCCCCGTTTCCTGAGGCGCCGTCCGGCGGGTCAGCAGCTCGCCAGGTACTTGGTCAGGGCCGTCTTCTCGGCGGAGTCGACCGAGAGGTCGTAGTAGTACTTCACCTGGACCCAGGCGCGCACATAGGTGCAGACGTAGGCGGACCGGGACGGGACCCAGGTCGACGGGTCCTGGTCGCCCTTGGCCTGGTTCACGTTGTCGGTGACGGCGAGGAGCTGGGGGCGGGTGACGTCGTTGGCGAAGGCCTGCCGCTGGGCGGTGGTCCACTTGCTCGCCCCGGAGTCCCAGGCCTCGGCGAGCGGGACGAGGTGGTCGATGTCGACGTCGGACGCGGAGCTCCAGGTCGCGCCGTCGTACGGGGAGTACCAGCTGCCGCTGGTGGCTTTGCAGTCGGAGTCGGTGACGACGTTCGTGCCGTCCCGCTTGAGGATCCACTCGCGGGTGTTGCAGGTGCCGGAGATGGTGATCCAGGTCGGGAACTTGTCGCGGCTGTAGCCGGTGCGGTTCTCGGTGGCGACGGTGAGCTGGGAGAGGTAGCCGCGGGCGGTGGCGGCGCTGACCGGCGTGGGGAGGGCGGCGGAGGCGCTCGGGGAGCCGAACAGGGCGGCCGAGGCCATGAGTCCGGTGAGCGTGGCGAGTATGCTCAGCCGTCGACGCGCGTAGAACCTGGACATGTGGGAACTCCCTGGTGGGGTAGGGGTGTTGGGTGCGAGCGAGGGAATGCTCGCGAGCCCGTGTTGCCGTGGGGTGAGCGTTTGGTGAGAAGCTAGTGACGTGTTCATGACAGGGCAAGGGCATGACAAGCTTCACGGCCGAACCTTCACATCCCTTACGATGGGGAGCGCAGAAGGGGAGTAGCTCTTCGCCGGACCGTCGACATACTGCTCAGCCAGGCTGAGCCGGCGCCCGGAGGCGGACCTCGGGTCTTTCGAGGACCGCCGGCGAGACCTTCGGCAAGCAGTGCACGTCCGTGTCCCCGCGACACGGACGCCGAGTGTGCTGCCGTGCCGAGGTGTCATCGCGTGAGACGTACCGCACTCTCGGTGGGGCGGCCCCGACCGATTGAGGAATCTTGATCAGCATCACCGTGACGGCGCTCGTCTTCGGCGTCATCTTCCTCGCCGAACTGCCGGACAAGACCGCGCTCGCCGGCCTCGTCCTCGGCACCCGCTACCGCGCGAGCCATGTCTTCGCCGGTGTCGCCGCAGCCTTCCTGCTGCATGTCGTGCTGGCCGTCGCGGCCGGCAGCGTACTGACCCTGCTGCCCCAGCGACTCGTGCACGCCCTCACCGGCGTCCTCTTCCTCGGCGGTGCCGCGATGCTGCTGCTGAAGAAGGACGACGGCGAGGAGGAGATCAGGAAGCCCGCCGACCAGTCCTTCTGGAAGGTCGCGGGCACGGGCTTCATGCTCATCCTGGTCGCCGAGTTCGGCGATCTCACCCAGATCATGACCGCCAACCTCGCCGCCCGCTACGACGACCCGGTCTCCGTCGGTCTCGGCGCGGTGCTCGGCCTGTGGGCCGTCGCCGGACTCGGCATCGTCGGTGGAAAGGCCCTGATGAAGAGGGTGCCGCTGCGGCTGATCACGCAGATCGCGGCGCTGCTGATGCTCGCGCTCGGCGCGTGGAGCCTGTACGAGGCGGTGGCGGGCTGAGCCGGTCGGCGAGCTGAACGTCCGGTGAACCGGTGCGGGAGTCCGGTGAACCCTTGCGGGGGTGGTGGCGGACTCGCCCCCGGTTTTGTACCGTGGAGAAACAAAGTGGCTCCCGCCCGTTTTCCCTGACCGGCGGGCGGGGCCGCCTTGTCCCTGCCCCCGGGGCCCTTTCCTTCGGGGTCATTTCCTTCCCGGAGCCTCCTGGAGCTGCCGATGACGGCCACCGTCACGTCCACCGTCCTCACCGCCCGCGCCCTCCTGCTCGACATGGACGGCACCCTCGTCAACTCGGACGCCGTCGTCGAACGCGTCTGGCGGCGCTGGGCCGGGCGGCACGGGCTGGACGGTGACGAAGTGATGAAGGTCGTCCACGGCCGGCAGGGGCACGCCTCCATGGCGGTACTGCTGCCCGACCGTCCCGTGGCGGAGAACCTCGCCGACAACGCACGCATGCTCGCCGAGGAGACCGCCGACGCCGACGGCGTGGTCGAGATCCCCGGCGCGAGCGCCTTCCTCGCCTCCCTGCGGGGTCTTCCGCACGCCCTGGTGACCTCCGCCGACGTCCCCTTGTCCACCGCCCGCATGAACGCGGCCGGGCTGCCGCTGCCGCAGGTCCGCGTCACCGCCGAGTCGGTCGGGGCGAGCAAGCCCGACCCCGAGGGCTTTCTGAAGGGCGCGGCCGAGCTGGGCGTGGCTCCGGCCGACTGTGTGGTCTTCGAGGACTCCGGTGCGGGCATCGCGGCGGGGCGCGCCGCGGGTATGACGGTGGTGGGTGTCGGCCCCCGCGCCGGTGTGCATGCGCCCGACGTGGCCGTGCCCGACCTCACGTGGGTGCGGGTCGAGGCTGCGGCGGACGGGGCGATCCGGCTGCACGTCGGCTGACGGCCCTTCCCGTCGGGCTGCGCCCCTTCGCCCCCGAGCCCAGGGGCCCCGCCCCCTGGGCCCCGATCGGCATGGACCCCGATCGGCATGGACCCCGATCGGCATGGGTCCTCGGTCGGCCCGGAGGGCCCGTCCTCACGTGGCGGACGGGCTGATCGAGCCGGACGGGCCGGATGTCTCCGCCTCCAGACTCCTCCGGGTCGCCGGGCCGTACACGCCGAGAGCGTCGCCCTGGATACCGCGGGCCAGTTGATAGGTGCGTACGGCGTCCTCCACCGAACGGGTGAAGATCCCGGTGATCCGGTCGGCGTACAGGTTCACCTGCCGTAGCCGCTGCTGGAGTTCGGCCACCTCCGGGCCGCTGTCGCCGCGTTGCAGCACCGGCGTGACGGCGGGCGTGGTCCGGGGGGTGGCGGCGGCCGTCATGGGTGCGGTGGGCGACGCCGGGTGGGACGTTTCGGCGGAGGCGGACGGGGTCGGCGAGGGGGACGGCGTGGCCGACGGACTCGGTCGGCTCACCGACGCGGAGGGCGACGGCGCGGGCGAGCGGGGGACGGCGGGGGAGGAGGGTGCCGTCGGTGACGCCGGGCCCGGTGTGCTCACGTCGGGGACGCTCTCCCTCACCTCGTCGGCGGCCGGGTGCCGGGACGGTGTGTGGTACGAGAACAGCCCGCTCGCGAACCCGGCCGCCGCCACGACCGCCACGCCCGCCCCCGCGACGGACAGCAGCACGCCACGACGGGACCGCCGACGGCCCGCCCCGGCGCCCAGGGGCTCCGCCGCACCGGGTGCGTCGATGCGGCCCGGGCCGGCCCCCTGGGCGCGGTGGACTCCATCGGCCCCGGCGCCGCCGGTGCCGCCCTGCGACCGGGGCGCCCCGGAAGCCCCGCCGGCCCCCTCGACCCCGAACATCCGCACGTCGGCCGGGTTCGGTCCGGCTGTCTGCGGTAAGGGCAGGGTCGCCTCCACGGCCGGTACCGGTTGCGTCTCCGTGCCGGATGGCGTGCCGGGCGTGGCCGGTGCCGTGTGGGCCCCGTCGACCTCCACGTACGGTCGTATCCGCAGCGGGTCGAAGTCCTCCGCCGCTGCCGCCTCGGCCGAGCGCGTCTCGCGCAGGGTCTCGGCGGCGCGCTCGGTGCAGTCGCAGGACGGGCCGTGGGCCGGCACCCTCGGCGCCCCGCACTCCGGGCAGGGGCAGATGCGGCCCCCGGGACTTCCGGAATCAGTCATGTGTTCGTCCCTCCCCTCGTGAACTTCCGAGACTATGCGCACCTTCTCCACATCCGTCGCCGAAAACGCGGGACTCGACAGGCCATAAACGGTGACACCTACCACGATGGAAGGTGCACCCGAGCCCCGGGAGGTCTCCATGGCCCTGGACACGCACGGCGCGGAAACGCAGGCCGCCGAGCACGTCTCCGGCAATGTCCTCGTCTCGATCGGCGCCCTGCTCCTCGGGCTGCTGCTCGCCGCTCTCGACCAGACGATCGTGTCGACCGCGCTGCCCACCATCGTCAGCGACCTCGGCGGCCTGGAGCACCTGTCCTGGGTCGTCACCGCCTATCTGCTGGCCTCGACCGCCGCGACTCCGCTGTGGGGCAAGCTCGGTGACCAGTACGGGCGCAAGAGGCTGTTCCAGACCGCCATCGTCCTCTTCCTCATCGGCTCCGCGCTGTGCGGCATGGCGCAGAACATGCCCCAGCTGATCGCGTTCCGCGCGCTCCAGGGGCTGGGCGGCGGCGGGCTGATGGTGCTGTCGATGGCGATCGTCGGGGACATCGTGCCGCCGCGGGAACGCGGCCGGTACCAGGGGCTGTTCGGGGCCGTGTTCGGGGCGACCAGTGTCCTCGGGCCGCTGCTCGGCGGGCTGTTCACCGAGCATCTGAGCTGGCGCTGGGTGTTCTACGTCAACCTGCCCGTCGGCGTGGTCGCACTCGCCGTGATAGCCACCGCCCTGCAGATACCGCGCCGCACCGCCCACCACGTCATCGACTACCTCGGTACGCTCCTCATCGCCTCCGTCGCCACCTGCCTCGTCCTCGTCGCCTCCCTCGGCGGTACGACCTGGGCCTGGGGGTCGGCGCAGCTCATCGGGCTCGCCGTGCTGGGCGTGCTGCTGGCCGTGGCGTTCGTGGCCGTCGAGCGGCGGGCCGCCGAACCGGTCCTGCCGCTGAAGCTGTTCGGCATCCGCACCTTCACTCTCGCCGCCGTCATCAGCTTCATCGTCGGCTTCGCCATGTTCGGCGCGATGACGTATCTGCCGACCTTCCTTCAGGTCGTGCACGGCATCTCACCGACCCTGTCCGGCGTGCACATGCTGCCCATGGTGTTCGGCCTGCTGCTGTCCTCCACCCTCTCCGGGCAGATCGTCAGCCGCACCGGCCGCTGGAAGGTCTTCCCGCTCGCCGGGACCGCCGTCACCACCATCGGCCTGCTCCTGCTGCACCGGCTCGACGAGCACAGCACCACCGCCCGGATGAGCGTCTACTTCTTCGTCTTCGGCCTGGGACTCGGCCTGGTCATGCAGGTGCTCGTCCTCATCGTGCAGAACGCCGTGTCGTACGAGGACCTCGGCGTCGCCACCTCCGGCGCCACCTTCTTCCGCTCCATCGGAGCCTCCTTCGGTGTCGCCATCTTCGGCACGGTCTTCGCCGGCCGCCTCGGCGACAAACTCGCCGCCGCCTTCCGGGGCGTGAGTCTGCCGCCCGGCGCCTCCGCGAACGCCCTGAAATCCGACCCCCGCGGCATCGCCGCCCTGCCGCCCGCCCTGCGCCCGGCGGCCCTGCACGCGTACGCGTCCGCCATCACCGACGTCTTCCTCTACGCCGTCCCCGTCGCCGTCCTCGGCTTCCTGCTGGCGTGGTTCCTGAAGGAGGACCGGCTGCGCGGCTCGGTCACCGCACCGGACGTCTCCGAGACCATCGCGCCCAACCCGGTCGAGCGGTCCTCCTACGACGAGTGCTGCCGGGCCCTGTCCCTGCTCGGCACCCGCGAGGGCCGCCGCGAGGTCTACCAGAAGATCACCGCACGCGCCGGGTACGACCTGCTGCCCGCCGCCAGCTGGCTGCTGCTGCGCATCCGCAAGTACGGCTCCGTCGAGCCGGGCATGCTCGCCGAGCGCAGCCCCGTCCCGCTCGCCGCCGTCCTCGCCGCCGCCCGCCAGGTCGAGGAGCGGCATCTCGCCGAACGCCGGGGCCTGGACCTGTATCTGACCGAGTCCGGCCGGGAGGTCACCGAACGGCTCGCCCGGGCACGTGAGGAGTCCCTGGCCGAACTCCTCGGCGACTGGTGGCAGCCCGGCCGCTCCACCGACCTGACCCAGCTGGTCAGGGAACTCACCGGTGAACTGTGCGGCACCGACCGCGAGCGCCCGCACAAGGCGGTCCGGGCGAAGGCCGGTTGACCACCAGCTCCTTGCGGAACCAGTGCTCGGCGTAGACGTCGTCGTTGTGCGGACCGGTCTCCGTGTAGCCGAGGCGGGCGTACAGGGCACGGGCCTCGACCAGGTCACCGCGGGTGTCCAGGATCAGCCGCCGGGCGCCGAGGGCCCGGGCGGCCTCCTCGGCGGCGGCCACCAGCAACGGGGCCCCGCCCCTGCCGCGCAGATGCCCGTGCACGAACACCCGGGTCAGTTCCGCCGTGTCCGGCTCCAGCAGCCGTACGCCCGCCGAACCGGCCGGCTCGCCCTCGTACCGGCCGACGAGCAACCGGCCGGTGGGCGGCGCGAGTTCGGCCCCGGTCGTGGCTGCGATCTCCCGCTCCAGCTCGTCCGGGTCGGTGCGACGGCCCTCGTGCAGCAGGTACCAGCGGTCGCTGACCTCCGTGTAGTACGCCCGCCACAACGCGGCCGCGACCGGAGAGTCGTACGGTTCGGGGGTGATCGTCCACGTCATGCCGGCCATTGTCGGCCGCCGTCGCCGCGCCGCCGAGCGAATTTCCGCAGACTGTCCGCCGTGAACCGCACCGACCGCCTCTACGCCCTCGTCGAGGAGCTGCGCGCCGCCGCTCCCCTCCCCCGCAGCGCCCGGGCGCTCGCCCGGCGCTTCGAGGTCAGCGTCCGCACGATCGAGCGTGACCTGGCCGCGTTGCAGCAGTCCGGGGTGCCCATCCACGCCGAGCCGGGCCGCAGCGGCGGCTACGTCCTGGACCGCGACCGCACCCTGCCGCCGCTGACCATCACCCCGGCCGAGGCGACCGCGCTCGCCGTCGGGCTGCAGGAGCTCGCCGGCACGCCGTTCGCGGCGGACGCGCGCAGCGCGCTGCACAAGGTGCTGGCCGTGCTGCCGGAACGGGAGCGGCGGGCGGCGGCCGAGCTGACCGGGCGCATACGGCTGCTCGTCCCGGCCGCCCGCCCGGCGCCGCCCGCCGGACCGGTCGTGCCCGCCGCGCTGCGGGAGGCGCTGACCGCGAGGCGGGTGCTGCGCCTGGAGTACTCCGACGCGGCGGGCCGGGTCACCGCTCGGGACGTGGAACCGCTCGGCTTCCTCGGCGGAGCGGAGCACTGGTATCTGGCCGGCTGGTGCCGGCTGCGGGACGCGCCGCGCGGCTTCCGCCTGGACCGGGTGCGTGCGGCGACGGCCCTGGACGAGCGGGTCCCGCACCGCGCCGTCGACCTCGCCGCCCTCGACACGCTCGGCTCCGACGTCGTACCGCTCGATGCGGCGACCGTGATGTGACGGCAATCACCGACAGGGGGGTGTCGCGGACCGGGCGGAGGCTGATGCCCATGACAACGACTTCCCACACCAGCCACCGCACGCTGACCACCGCGACCGGTATCGCCCTCTTCGACCGCTGGACCGCCCTGTGGAACGGCGACCTGAGCGACCCGGAGGCCTTCCTCGCCCCCAGCTTCCGCGTCCGCTTCGGCAACGACCCCGCGAACGCGGCCACCGACGAGGTGCGGGGCCCGGCCGGGATGGCCGCGTACGTCCGGACCTTCCGTGCGGACAAGCCCGGCCTGCGGTTCGCCGTCGACGGCACCCCGCTGGTGGACACCGGTCCGGGCCGGGTCGCCTGCTGCTGGTACGTGACCTTTGCGGACGGGGCGCAGAAGAGCGGGATCGACCTGCTGGAGGTGGTGGACGGGCAGATCGCGACGGTGTGGTCGGTGACCGGACTGCGCCGCTTCGCGGACTGACCGCCGTTTGTGGCTCCCCTTCCGGGTGACCCGGAGGGGAAGCCGGCCAGTGGGGCCGGCCCGAGCGGAAGGCAACCATGTCCACTGGCATGATCGTGTTGACCGTGATCGTGGCGGTCGTGATCGTCGGCGCGGCAGCCCTCCCGATCCTGCGCGGCCGGCGCCGGCGCGGCGGTCCCGCCCTCAAGCGGCGCTTCGGGCCCGAGTACGAGCGGGCCGTGGCCCTGCACGACGGTGACACCAAGGCCGCCGAACGGGAACTGACCGAGCGCATGGAACGCCACGGCGACCTGCGGGAACGGCCACTGGACCCGGCCGGGTGCGAGCAGTACGCGGCCCGCTGGACGGCCGTGCAGGAACACTTCGTCGAGTCGCCGCGGCAGGCGGTGGCCGAGGCCGACCGGCTGCTCGCGGAACTCGCCGTCGTGCGCGGCTACCCGGACGGCGGGCACTACGAGGAGCAGCTCGCCGCGCTGTCCGTGCACCACGCCGACCACGTCGACGGCTACCGGCAGGTGCACCGGGTGGCCCGGTCCGGACCGAGCAGCGGGGCGACCGAGGCGGGCTCCGGTACGGAGGAGATGCGCGCGGCACTCGTCGGTGCCCGCGCCCTCTTCGACGACCTGACCCACCCCGCCCGGGAGACGGGCCGCCACCGTGCGCCCCACGCCGGCGCCCGCTCCCACACCCCGTGGGCCTTCGACAAGAGCCGGCCGAAGGAGAGTTGACCGTCATGTCGGACAGGACGAGAGACCCCGGCGACGAGCGTCCCACCGGTCGCTTCACCCAGCCACCGGACGAGGACTGGACCCCGGAGGACGACACGGCGGCACGCCGCCGCACCCCGCGGGAGCCCCTCGCGGAGGAACGGCTGCCGGGCGAGCCGCCCGCCTCGACCGCCCCCGGCACAGAGGGCCTGACAGCCGACGACCGCACTCCGGAGGACACATTCGGACACCCTCCGGCCCCCGCAGGCATGCCAGGGTCCGGGGCCGGATCCGAGGGCCTGCGGCCCGGTACGGAGGATCTGGCCTACGACACGGGTGACGCCGGGCCGGGAACGCGCGACGCAATGCCGGACGACGGGCTGGGGATTCCGTCCTCCGGTGAGGTGGGCACACGTGAGGCGCGCTCGACCGAGTCCCCGGCGTCGGACACCTGGCCGGCGGCACCGGGCGGTGCGCCGGAATCCGCCGGCGACGTCGGTACGGCGGCTCCCGCGCCCTCCGGGGCCGGCGCCCCTCTTCTGCCGCACGAGGAGACCGACCGCTGGGAGCAGCGGATGCGGCAGCTGGCCGTCGGGTTCGTGGACGAGCCGCGGGCTGCGGTCGAGCAGGCCGACCAGGCGTTGGAGGAGATCGTGGCGCGCTTCGGCGAGGCCGTGGCCCGGCGGCGGCGTACGCTGCGCCGCTCCTGGGAGGCCTCCGAGGACCGGGGCCCCGGCACCGACACCGACACCGAGCAGCTCAGGCTGGCCCTGCGCGACTACCGGGAGCTGGCCGGGCGCCTGCTACACCTGTGACGGTCCCGGCAGCTCACCCCTGGCGGCGGCCCTGAGCCGCCGCCACTCGCGGACGACCTCCTCGACGTCGTACGGCTTCTTCCCCAGCGGAGGACCGGGCGGCGGCTTGAACATCATGTCCTTGATCTTGACGTTGACGTCCTCGATCAGCTTCCGGGCGATCCGCTCAGAGGGCGCCGCACAAGCCGCCGCGAGTGCGTCCTCGGCCTCCTTGCGCAGGGCGAGGGCGGGCGGCAGCACGGACAGGCCCTCGCGTGCCATCTTCCGCTTGATCCACCACAGTTCGTCGTAGACGGAGTCGAGCTCGGCGGGCAGCGGCTCACCCGTGCCCGGCAGCCGCTCGAACTCACCGCGCTCCTGCGCGTCGCGGATCTCCTTGTCGACCCAGGACTCGAAGCGCACACCCGGTGGCTTTCGCTCGGTCATGACCCCATTGTGCCGGACGCGACCCGGCTGGGCGTTCTATCATGCGGCGGCGGTACGCCAATCCGGCCGCCGCGCAAGGACGTCACAGGGGGAACGCGCGTGCTCGAACTCACCATGGCCACCGTCTCCGGGGCCGACGCGGGCGCCACGGCCGGCATGACGATGGCCGACGCGCCCAGCGAGCCGGGCGCCGTGCTCCGGGTCGGCCGGGACGCGTCCGTGTGCCGGCTGGTCACGCCGGAGGACTGGCTGTTCGTCTCCCGGGTGCACCTGGAGTTCCGGTGCGGCCCCGACGGCGGCTGGCAGGTGAGCTGGCTGCGCGGTTCCCAGGCCGATCCGTCCGCCGAGGTGCGGCTGGTGGTCGGTGAGTACGCGCAGACCGTCGGCTACGGCTCGACCGTACGGCTGCCGCACGGCGCGTCCGGCGAACTCGTCGTCCAGGACCGCACCGCGCCGCGCAGCGTCAACGTCGGCTTCTACCACGAGGTGTGAGCCACCGGCCGGAGATCGCTCAGGCCAGTACCCGGGCCAGCGCGAAGCCGTCGTAGCCCTTGCTGCCGACCGTCTGGATCGCCGTCCCGCTCAGCCGCGGATGCGAGGCGATCAGCTCGATCGCGGCACGCGTGCCCAGGATGTCCGGCTCGGTGCTGCCCGCGTCGACGACCCGGCCGCCGCGCACCACGTTGTCCACGACGATCAGGCTGCCGGTGCGGGTCAGCCGCAGCGCCCACTCCACATAGTGCGCGTTGTTGGCCTTGTCGGCGTCGATGAACACCAGGTCGAACGGGGCCGGGTTCTCGTCGGCGAGCTGGGGCAGCGACTCCAGGGCCGGGCCCACCCGCACCTCCGCGATCCGGTCCAGGCCGGCCCGGGCGATGTTCCGGGTGGCCACCTCGGCGTGCTTGGCGTCGTACTCCAGCGAGATGAGTCTGCCGTCCTCGGGCAGCGCGCGGGCCAGCCAGATGGTGCTGTAGCCGCCGAGGGTGCCGATCTCCAGGATGTGCCGCGCACCCTGCACCTGGGCGAGCAGCTGGAGGAACTTGCCCTGTGCCGCCGTCACGGCGATGTGCGGCAGCCCGGCGGCGTCGTTCTCCCGCAGGGCCGCCCTGAGCGCCTCGTCGTCGGGTGCCAGGTGACCGGTGAAGTACGCGTCGACATCGTCCCAGAGCTGGGAGTCGCTCATGCTCCTGCTACCTTTCCCGAGTGTCTGCCCTTCTCCCCGCATCGTCTCAGCCGGCGGGCGCCGACGGGGTGATCGGCGGCGGAGGCTGTACGGGCGGCGGCGGATTCACCGGCCGCCGCGACCGCCGTACGACGATCAGGGCGACGGCGGTGCCGGCCAGGAGCAGCACGCCCCCGACCGTGAGCAGCCAGGCCGGGATCCCGGCGATCTCGCGCAGCCGGTCGTCGTAGATCACCTGCTGGACCGGGGTGTCGGCGGCGGCCCGGCGCAGCTCGTGGTCGCCTACGATGCGGGCGGGCTCGGGGAACCACTGGGTGAGCGCGGTCAGATACGGCGTTCCGGCGGCCAGCCTGCCCAGGCTGCTGTCGTCGTGCGTGCGGAGACGGCCCGCGAAGACGACGCTGGGCTGGAGCCCGCCGATCGCCGAGCGCGTCCGCATGCGGTGCGCGGCGAGGACGTACAGACCGAGGGACTGCGGCCGGGTCGCCAGGCGGGACAACCGCATGGGGTACACCGGGGCGTCCGCGGCGAAGGTGAGGTGGATCGGGTCCAGCGCGCCGTTCAGCACGGTCCCGGCCGTCTCCGGGGCGAGCCGGACGGCCACGTACTCCCAGTGCCGGTCGACGTACGGCTGCAGGGCGCTCTTCAGCCGGTCGGGCAGCGCGAAGCCGTGGGCGTGCAGCCAGTCGCCGAGTGCGGCCGGGTCGGTGGCGGTCAGCCGGGCCACGTCGAAGGGGCCGAGCCGCTGCCGGTCGACCACGCCGACGGTGCTGGCGGGCCTGGCTGCGCCGTCGCCGGAGAGGCCGTGACCGTCGAAGGGCCAGTCGCCGTTCTCCGGCCAGAAGTGGTAGCGGGTGCGGTGGACCGGCTGGATGGCCTCGGCCAGCTGGTCGAAGAGGGCGCGGTCGCCGAGGCGGACGGTGGCGCGGTGCGGCACGGGCATGATCCAGGCGGCGTGCCGCGCGTCGCCGTTCACCGTCAGCCGCATCACGATCTGCTCCTGGCGGCCGTCCCAGCGCAGCACGGACTGCTCGTCGGCGACGGATATCCGTGCCGACGGATCCGGCACCATCGCTCCGCAGCCGCAGGCGTAGGCCGGGGCGATGAGCCAGGTCAGCTGGATACCGAGGAGGGTGAGGACGAGGGTGAGGATGCGGGCGCGTTTCACGGGGCAACAGACGTGCCGCACGTGTGATCGGTTCCGGCACCGCAGTGCCCCGTGCGGGGCACTGGAATGCCGTGTTCCCCGTGCGGCTTCGCCGCGTGGGCGCGATCAGCCCCCACGCACCCGCACCCGGCAAGGGCGAGGTACCCCTGCGGCGCTCAGCGGCCTTCCACCGCCGGGGCGGAACCCGGCAACGGCCGTCCCGCCGACTCCGACATCCGCCACACCGCGACACCGCCCACGACAGCCGCCGCCATCATGTAGTACGCGGGCATCATCATGTTCCCCGTCGCCCCGATCAGCGCGGTCACGACCAGCGGAGTCGTCCCGCCGAACAGGGACACGGACACGTTGAACCCGATGGACAGGGACCCGTACCGCACCCGCGTCGGGAAGAGAGCGGGCAGCGCGGCCGGCATGGCCGCCGTGAAGCAGACCAGCAGCAGACCCAGCGCACCCATGCCCAGCGCGACCGCGAGCAGGCTGCCCTGGCGGATCAGCAGCAGGGCCGGGATCGACAGGAACAGGAAGCCCGCACAGCCCGCCGCGATCACCGGGCGGCGGCCGACACGGTCCGTCAGCGCGCCCGCGAAGGGCTGGACGATCATCATCAGGGCCATCACGCCCAGCACGACCAGCAGGCCGTGCATCTCGTCGTACTTCAGCTCACTGGTGAGGTAGCTCGGCATGTACGACAGCAGCATGTAGTCGGTGACGTTGAAGACCAGCACCAGGCCCATGCACAGCAGCAGCGCCTTCCACTGGCCCGCCACCATCTCGCGCAGCGGCACCTTGGGCCGGGCGGCCTCGGCCTTCTCCACCTCCGCCGCGAACGCCGGGGTCTCCTCAAGACGCATCCGCAGGTACAGGCCGATGATGCCCATCGGGCCGGCGATCAGGAACGGGATCCGCCAGCCCCAGGAGAGCAGGTCCGCGGAGGAGAGCAGAGCGGTCATCACGGTGACCAGACCCGCACCGCCGATGTAACCGGCCAGCGTGCCGAACTCCAGCCAGCTGCCGAAGAAGCCGCGCTTCCTGTCCGGGGCGTACTCGGCGATGAAGGTCGACGCGCCCGCGTACTCACCGCCCGTGGAGAACCCCTGCACCAGCCGGGCGGCCAGGAGCAGCAGCGGGGCGCCCACACCGATCGACGCGTACGACGGGATCAGGCCGATCGCGAACGTACCCACCGCCATCATGATCATCGTGAGGGCGAGGACCTTCTGGCGGCCCACGCGGTCGCCCAGCGGGCCGAAGACCATGCCACCGAGCGGCCGGACCAGGAACGCCGCCGCGAAGGCGCCGAACGTCGACAGCAGCTGGGCGGTCGGGTTGCCGGACGGGAAGAACACCTTGCCCAGCGTGACCGCGATGTAGCTGTAGACGCCGAAGTCGAACCACTCCATCGCGTTGCCGAGCGCCGCGGCCTTCACGGCGCGCCTGACGAGCGCGGGGTCGGTGACGGTGACGTCGCGGGCCTGCGTGGCCGGGCGGGTCTTCAGGGACGGGGACGGGGATACGGCTGTGGCGGTCGCCAAAACGGGGCTCGCCTACCTTTCGACGGGGACAGGGCGCGGTCCGTACGGCGACGCTGCCGGAAAACGGGCCGAAAGTGACCATAGGCGGCGTTCGGCACCTCACGTGACGTACGCGAGTCGCTGCACACTGCAGCTGAATGGGCCTTACGCAGGTACGTCTCCCCGCTCCCGGCGAGGCATTCCGCCCTTCCGCTGTGATGCTTCTCGCGCCCGGACGGGCAACCGGCGTGCCGCGCGGAGGGCGGCATTCCCCGGCAACCTACAACCGCTGAATGATCGTCCCGGTCGCCAGCCCGCCGCCCGCGCACATGGTGATCAGTGCGCACTCCTTGTCCGTGCGCTCCAGCTCGTGCAGGGCGGTGGTGATCAGGCGGGCCCCTGTCGACCCCACCGGGTGGCCCAGGGCGATCGCACCACCATTCACGTTGACCTTGTCCAGGTCCTGTTCGAAGACCTGGGCCCAGCTCAGCACCACCGACGCGAACGCCTCGTTGATCTCCACGAGGTCGATGTCCCTCAACGACATCCCCGCCTTGCCCAGCACCGCGCGCGTCGCGTCGATCGGCCCGTCCAGATGGAAGTGCGGGTCGGCTCCGACCAGCGCCTGGGCGACAATCCGTGCCCTCGGCTTCAGTTTCAGCGCCCGCGCCATCCGCTTCGAGGCCCACATGATCGCCGCCGCCCCGTCCGAGATCTGCGACGAGTTGCCCGCCGTATGGACCGCCGTGGGCATCACCGGCTTCAACCCCGCCAGCGCCTCCAGGGACGTGTCCCGTAGCCCCTCGTCCTTGTCCACGAGCCGCCACATGCCCTGACCGGCGTACTGCTCCTCCTCGGTGGTCGGCACCTGCACGGCGAACGTCTCGCGCTTGAAGCGTTCCTCCGCCCAGGCCAGCGCCGCCCGTTCCTGCGACAGCAACCCCAGCGTGTCCACGTCCTGCCTGGTCAACCCCCGGTGCCGCGCGATCCGCTCCGCCGCCTCGAACTGATTCGGCAGGTCGACGTTCCATTCGTCGGGAAACGGTTTGCCCGGACCGTGCTTCGAGCCCGACCCCAGCGGGACCCGGCTCATCGCCTCGACCCCGCAGCTGATGCCGACGTCGATCACGCCTGCCGCGACCATGTTGGCCACCATGTGCGAGGCCTGCTGTGAGGAGCCGCACTGGCAGTCGACGGTCGTGGCGGCCGTCTCGTACGGCAGTCCCATGGTCAGCCAGGCCGTGCGCGCGGGGTTCATGGACTGTTCGCCGGCGTGGGTGACCGTGCCGCCGACGATCTGCTCGACCGCGTCGGCGGGGATGCCGGTGCGGCCGAGGAGTTCACGGTAGGTCTCGCCCAGGAGGTAGGCGGGGTGCAGGTTGGCTAGCGCGCCGCCGCGCTTGCCGATGGGGGTGCGTACGGCTTCGACGATCACGGGTTCGGCGGCCATGGGTGCGGGTCCTCTCCGAGAGGGCTCTCCTCCAGAACTAGTACGCGTTCTAGTTCTCAGTGCAGTCTGCTGACGTGATGTCCATCACCGCAAGGGTCTTGCAGGGGATTGAGGGCGTCGCGCCTCTTGCCACTTGTAGAACCCGTTACTACGGTCGCGGCAATTCGCTGATGGACCGTCAGGACTTATCGACGGGAGCCGCCGATGCACTGCCCCGCGCTGCCCGACGGGTTCGACTTCACCGACCCCGATCTGTTGCACCACCGCGTGCCCTTCCCCGAGTTCGCCGAGCTGCGCCGCACCGAGCCGGTCCGCTGGATCCCGCAGCCGCACGGCGTCGCGGGCTTCGCCGACACCGGCTACTGGGCCGTCACCCGGCACGCCGACGTCAAGTACGTCTCCACGCACCCGGAACTCTTCTCCTCCACCGTCAACACCGCGATCATCCGCTTCAACGAGCACATCCGGCGCGACGCGATCGACGCCCAGCGGCTGATCCTGCTCAACATGGATCCCCCGGAACATACGCGGGTGCGGCAGATAGTGCAGCGCGGCTTCACGCCACGTTCCATACGCGCCCTGGAGCAGCGGCTCCGCGCGCGTGCGGAGGCGATCGTCGCGGGAGCCCGGGCCCGCTCCGGCCCGTTCGACTTCGTCACCGAGGTCGCCTGCGAGCTGCCCCTGCAGGCCATCGCCGAGCTGATCGGCGTGCCCCAGGAGGACCGGTCCAAGATCTTCGACTGGTCCAACAAGATGATCGCCTACGACGATCCCGAGTACGCCATCACCGAGGAGGTCGGCGCGCAGTCTGCCGCCGAGATCATCGCCTACGCGATGAACATGGCCGCCGAGCGCAAGAAGTGCCCGGCCCATGACATCGTCACGACCCTCGTCGCGGCGGAGGACGAGGGCAACCTCAACTCCGACGAGTTCGGCTTCTTCGTGCTGATGCTGGCGGTGGCCGGCAACGAGACGACCCGCAACGCCATCACGCACGGGATGCACGGCTTCCTCACCCACCCCGGCCAGTGGGACCTTTTCAAGCGAGAGCGCCCGGCCACCGCGGCCGAGGAGATCGTGCGCTGGGCGACCCCGGTCAACGCCTTCCAGCGGACGGCCACCCAGGACACGGAACTGGGCGGGGTCCGGATCAGGGAGGGCGACCGCGTCGGCCTCTTCTACGCCTCGGCCAACCATGACCCCGAGGTCTTCACCGATCCCGACGCCTTCGACATCACCCGGGACCCCAATCCCCACCTGGGCTTCGGCGGAGGCGGCCCGCACTATTGCCTCGGCAAGTCCCTCGCGATCCTGGAGATCGACCTGATCTTCAACGCGATCGCCGACACGATGCCGGGCCTGCGGCTCGCCGACGCCCCGCGCCGGCTGCGCTCGGCCTGGATCAACGGCGTCAAGGAACTCCGGGTCACCGCCGGCTGACCAGGGCCGTCGTCCCGTCCCGAGGCAGGCACTCCGGGTCGGAGCTCGCGACCGGGCCCGCGGCGGATACGGCTCACTCCCGGCCGGACGTCACCACCGCCAGCACGCCCGACGCCCCCGCCGCGACCAGCAGGGGAATGCCCAGGCCATGATGGAGGACCAGCCATGCGCCCAGGCAGGCGCCGGTGAGCATCGCGATCACCGCGGCCGTGCGGCGCGGCGAGCGGTGACCGGTGGCGGCGCCCAGCCGGGACTCGGCGGCCAGGCCGGTCAGGGTCATGGTCAGGACCGTGGTGGTGGTGAGGGCGGCGACGCCCAGTTTGCGGACGGTCGCGTTGCGCAGGCCCATCGCGAACGCCGTCAGGGCGATCAGGGCGTAACGGGTGCCGGTAGTGCCCGGCCAGACGAACGCCACCGCCGCCGAGGCGCCGACCAGGACCGCCTCCGAGGCCAGGGTCAGGCGGGTCCACCGGCGCCGGGAGCCGGCCGCGGCATGGGCCGTCACCCGCCCGCCCGCCACCGCGCCGAGCAGGAAGCACGCCAGCGAGGTCGCCGTGTGCGGGACGGAGAAGCCGGGCGCGCCGGCGGCCGCGAAGCCCAGGACGACCACGTTGCCGGTCATGTTGGCCGTGAAGACCCGGCCCAGGCCGAGATAGCCGACAGCGTCGATCAGACCGCTGACCGCGGTCAGGGCCAGCAGCACGACGACCAGCCGCAGCCCGCGCACCTCGGGGTCGTACGACGGTGCGGCCGCTGCTTCCTCCGCTGCGCTCACCGCTCCAGTGGACCATGCGGCGCAGGTGAGGGAACGCCGAAGGCGGCGGCCCGGGAGCGGGTCGCCGCCTTCGGAGGCTTTGGGTGTCGGCTCAGTACCAGCCGTTGGCCTGCCAGAAGCTCCAGGCCTTGGCCGGGCTGCCGTAGCGGGAGTTCATGTAGTCCAGGCCCCACTTGATCTGGGTGGCCGGGTTGGTCTTCCAGTCGGCACCGGCCGAGGACATCTTCGAACCCGGCAGGGCCTGCACCAGGCCGTACGCGCCGGAGGAGCTGTTGGTGGCGGTCGGGTTCCAACCGCTCTCCCGCTCGACGATCTTGCTGAACGCGTTGAACTGCGCGGCGTCCGGGATCATCTTGTGCGCGATCGCCTGAGCGGAGGAGGCCGAGGCGGGCGCGGCCTGGGCGGGTGCCGCGGACAGCGCCATACCGGCGGTGGCGGCGGCCACGGCGGCGGCGGTGAGGGCCTTCTTCGGGGAAGCGATGCGGCGGATGAAGGAGACGGACACGGAGAACCTCTTGCGTCGGGGACAGGGGATCGCCCGCATGGGACGGACCACGCGCTGTGGCCGCATGCGTCGGCGCCGCGGCCCTGAGGGCTCGTGGCGCCTGGCGACGTCGTCCAGACAAGCAGGCGCGAAGTCGGTCCGCAATGACCCCTTTTACTAGTTGTGGCCGGATCGGCCGGAATCATCCGCCGTGTGGCGTGGCTCTCAAAGTGCAGGTCAGCGGGGGTGCACGAAAGGAAGTATCGGACATTTGGGACTACGGTCCCGCATCGTAGGTGACCTGCGTCATGTGGGGTGCTTCACCGACTCGCTCACCACGCGGAGACGGGAACTCACCGACCGTGCTCGCCGAATGTGACCGCGGTCTCGAAGGCGGCCCGCCGGGTGGCCCGGCGCAGCGCGCGCAGCACGGCCGGTCCGAGCGCGAGGGTCAGCGCCACCGTGCAGACGGCCCGGCCCAGGTCCCAGCCGAGCGAGGTGGCCAGGCAGTAGGCGAGGAAACGGGCCAGGTTGGCCGGGACGGAGACATGCGCGTCGAAGGAGATGTTCGAGGCGGAGGCACCCATGAACGGCCAGCCCGCCAGATTCATGACCGTGCCGTAGGCGAAGGCGGCGAGGAAGCCGTAGCCGGCCAGCAGCAGCAGTTCCCCGCGTCCCCGCAGCCGCACGGGCCCCGGCAGCAGCCCCGCGCCCATCGTGAACCAGCCCATCGACAGCATCTGGAACGGCAGCCACGGCCCGACCCCGCCCGTGAGCAGGGCGGACGCGAACATCGTCACCGAGCCCAGGGTGAAGCCGAAGCCGGGGCCCAGCACCCGCCCGCTGAGCACCATCAGGAAGAACATCGGCTCGACCCCGGCCGTCCCCGCGCCGATCGGGCGCAGCGCGGCCCCGGTCGCGGCCAGCACACCCAGCATGGCCACGGCCTTCGGCCCGAGATCCGATTCGGAGATCGTCGCCGCCACCACCGCGACCAGCAGCACCAGCAGGCCCGCGAAGAGCCAGGGCGCGTCCTGGGCATGGGCGCTCAGCTGCGAGGTGGGCGGGGCGAGGAAGGGCCAGCAGAAGGCGGCCACGCCGACCGCGCTGACCAGCGCCAGCGCGGCGAGCGAACGGGGGCCGAGCCGGACGGCGTGCAGCCGTGCGGCACCCGGCCGTGCGGCGCTCATCCGAGGGCCTCCCGTACCTGGGCCACGGTGAGCCACTGCTGCGGGGCGAGGATCTTCGTCACCTGCGGCGCGAAGGACGGTGAGGAGACGACGATCTGCGCCGTCGGCCCGTCCGCGATCACCTCGCCCTCGGCGAGCAGCACCACCCGGTGCGCCGTCTCGGCCGCCAGCTCCACGTCATGCGTGGCCAGCACGATCGCGTGCCCCTCGGCGGCGAGCCCGCGCAGCACGGTCACCAGGCGGGCCTTGGCCGCGTAGTCGAGGCCGCGTGTCGGCTCGTCGAGCAGCAGCAGGGGCGGCCGGGCGGTCAGTACGACGGCGAGGGCGAGCGCGAGGCGCTGGCCCTCGGACAGGTCGCGGGGGTGGGTGTCGTCCGTGATCCCCGGCACCAGCTCGGACACCAGGGCCCGGCAGGTGCCGGGCTCGGCCCCCGCGTCCCGGTCGGCCGCCGCGCACTCGTCGGCGACCGTGTCGGCGTAGAGGAGGTCCCGTGGCTCCTGGGGGACCAGGCCGACGCGGCGGACGAGGTCGCGGGGGGAGGCGAGGTGGGGGGTGACCGTACCGACGGTGACGGTGCCGGAGGTGGGAGTCACGAGTCCGACCAGGGAGCTGAGCAGGGTGGACTTTCCGGCGCCGTTGCGGCCCATGAGGGCGATGGTCTCGCCGGGAGCCACCGTCAGGTCGACGCGCCGGAGGGCGTCTGTGCGGGCGCGGCGGACGGAGAGGGAGCGGACTTCGGCGATGTGCGTCCGCCGGGCTTCTGCGGTGGGGGCGGGACGGCGCCGGAACCGGAGGCGGCGCCCTGTGCCGGTGCGGGCCGGGGGCTGGTCCGCCTGCGGGCGCTCGCGGGGTGCCGCGCCTCCGCGCTCGACGGGGCCGCAGTTCCCCGGGAGCGTGGGGCTGTATCCGATGTGCGGCTGTCGCCGCGTGGGCGCGACCGGCCCCCGCGTCCCCGCACCCGAAGCGGCATGTGCGCCCACGGCTGCGGCCAGGCGTTCCCTCAGGTCCCCGGCGCGGCGGCGGGCGTCTCTCACGGTGAGGGGCAGCGGGGACCAGCCCGCCAGTCGTCCCAGGTCCACCACCGGCGGGAACACGGGGGAGACGGCCATCACCTCGGCCGGGGTGCCGACGACCGGCGCTTCGCCGGGGCCGGGCAGGAGGACCACGCGGTCGGCGTACTGGATCACGCGTTCCAGGCGGTGCTCGGCCATCAGGACCGTCGTGCCCAGGTCGTGCACCAGACGCTGGAGCACCGCCAGGACCTCCTCCGCCGCGGCCGGGTCCAGTGCCGAGGTCGGCTCGTCCAGGACCAGCACCTGCGGGTGGGCGGTGAGCACGGAGCCGATCGCGACGCGCTGTCGCTGCCCTCCGGAGAGGGTGGCGATGGGGCGGCCGCGCAGTCCGGCGAGGCCCAGCAGGTCGAGGGTCTCCTCCACCCGGCGCCGCATCACCTCCGGGGCGAGCCCCAAGGACTCCATGCCATAGGCGAGTTCGTCCTCCACGGTGTCGGTCACGAAGTGCGCGAGCGGATCCTGCCCCACCGTGCCGACCACATCGGCGAGTTCACGCGGCTTGTGGGTGCGGGTGTCCCGGCCGGCCACCGTGACGCGGCCGCGCAGGGTGCCGCCGGTGAAGTGCGGCACCAGACCGCTCACCGCGCCGAGCACCGTCGACTTGCCCACCCCCGACGGGCCGACGAGCAGCACCAGTTCGCCCTCCGGAACCTCGAAGCCGACGCGCTGGACGGTGGGTTCGGCCGCACCGTCGTACGTCACGCTGACATCCTCGAAGCGGATCACGACGGCTCCTTGGGGGCCTGGGGTACGACGACGGCGGGGAGGAGGGCGAGAAGGACCGCCGCGGCGGGCCACAGGGGGAGCGTGGGGGCGGTCAGGGGGACGACACCGGGGTGCAGGGACTCCGGGTCGCGGGCCGAGGCGAGCGTGAGCAGCGCGGCGACGGCGACACCGGAGCCGGCGACCAGCCAGGCCCGCGCGTCCCACGGGTCCGGCCGGTACCGGGTGCGCGGCGAACGCCGGCCGCCGAGCCTGAGACCCGCGAGCGCGGCGGCGACACCGGCGAGCAGCAGCGGGACGCCGTACGCGCCGCCCTCCGCGGTGAGCAGCCCATAGGTGCCGGCGCACACGCCGAGCAGGCCGCCGAGGGTGAGCGCGGCCGTCGTACGGCGGACACCGGCGGGGACCTCGGCGGTGCGGCCGTAGCCACGGGCCTCCATCGCGGCGGCGAGCGCGACCGAGCGTTCCAACGCGCCCTCCAGGACCGGTAGCCCGACCTGCAGCAGACCGCGCAGGCCCCGGTCCGGGCGGCCGCGCAGGCGGCGGGCGGCGCGCAGGCGCTGGACGTCGGCGATGAGGTGCGGCGCGAAGGTGAGGGCGACGACCACGGCGACGCCGGCCTCGTACAGCGCGCCGGGCAGGGATTTCAGCAGCCGGGTGGGACTGGCGAGCGCGTTCGCCGCGCCGACGCAGATCAGCAGGGTGGCCAGCTTCAGCCCGTCGTAGGCGGCGAAGACGAGCGCCTCGGCGGTGACCTTGCCGCCCAGGTGGATGCCCTGTGCCCAGTGCGGCAGCGGGACTTCGGGCAGGGTGAGGAGGGTGTGGGTGCCGGGGATCGGGGAGCCGAGCGCCATCGCGAAGAGGAGGCGGACGAGGAGGACGGCGAGGGCGACTCTCGCGAAGGCCGTGTAGGCGTGGGAGGTGGGGGTGGTGGTGCGGTGGGTTGCCACGACGTAGGCGGAGGCGGATATGAGGAGGGCGAGGAGAAGGGGGTTGGTGGTGCGGGTGGCGGCGGTACCGAGGCTCAACGACCAGAGCCACCAGGCACCGGGGTGAACAGCGGCAGGCTGCGCCCGGTGAGAGCGACCAGCCACGGACGGGCCGCGGTCAACCGGAGACATTTCGCCGCCGTCGGGACTGCCACACCGCCGCGCCTGCCAGCAGGGCGACGACACCCGCGCCGATCGGCAGACCCAGCGAGGGGCCGCTCGACGAACCGCCGCTCTGTTCCGGTGCCTTCCGGCCGGCGGCCACCTGCTCCCCGCAGCCCCTCTTCGGATAGCCGGCGATCGCACACAACAGCGCGTTGGAGTCGTAGCGCAGCGGCTTGGCCACCGCGGCCAGCGCGTCCGCCGTCGTCGCGTCGGCGGACACCCGCGCGCACGCCGTACGACGCGCCGGCGGTGTCTCGCCGGACGGTGCGTCCGCGGCGGTGCCGAAGTCGAGGACCAGGGCCACCCGCTTCGTACCGGACGTGGCGGGCGTCGCCGCGCAGATCGTGCCGAAGTCCGTCGCGCCGCGCGGCCGGTTCGCGTCCGCCGAGTCCGCGCTCACCGCGAAACGGAAGCCCTCCACGGCGCCGTCGTCGGGACGGGCCGTCGACGGGCCCTGCGTGGCGTACGTCCAGTGTCCGCCGGTCCGCTCCCAGAAGGACCAGTAGCGGTAGCCGACGGCGTGCGCCTGCCCGGCCCCGGCCAGCAGGACGAGCACGGCGCCCAGCAGGCTCGCGGCGCGGCGGACCGCGGTCACGGCTGCTGCTTCTTCCGGCCGCTGATCAGGAAGCCGACGCCGATGCCCGCGACGAGGCAGACGCCGACGAACCACCAGACACCGAAGCTCGAACCGCTGTCGGACTTCGTCTTCTGCTTCTGCTCGGTCGCCATCTGCGGGGCGGGCCCCAGCTCGTTGAGGGACCGGACCAGGCTCGTGCCGGCGAAGTCACCCGGCTGTGCGCCGACCGCGTGCGCGGCGAGGATCAGCTGGGCGTACGCCGCCGGACCGCTCTGCGCCGCCCACTGGGAGGCGTTCTTCTCCAGCCAGGCGTACGACGCCTTCGCCTGCTCGGTGCGCCCGTCCGCGGCGAGCGCGACGACCGCGTCGGCCGTGTTGCCGAAGTCCGGCCGGTCCTTGGCGCCGGGCAGCACGGACTGCAGGTGGCCGGTCTTGGCGACGGCCGCCGCCAGATACGCGCCGGCGTTGTCCGCGACCTGCGCGGGGCCGGGGTGGCCGGCCCGGCTGCAGGCGGCGTGCGCGGGCGCCTTGCCGGCCTGCACGACGAACCCCTTGCCGAGCGCGCCGAGCACCCCGGCCGCCGTCGCGTCCGCGTTGGCGGCCGGCTTGCCCTTCTTGTCCGGCTGGAAGGCGAGGGCACCGCCGCCGTCCTGGTCGCAGGGCACGGACATGGCGGCCAGCAGGTCGTAGGGGGACTTGCCGCCGGTGCGCACCCGAGCGGGGTCCTGGCCGACCGCGGCGAACGCGCCGATGACGACGCTGGTGGAGTTGGTGTCGCTCGCGCCGCCCGGCGAGTACCCCCAGCCGCCGTCCTTGTTCTGTGCGTTCGTCAGCCAGACCAGGGCCTTGCGGACCTGCGCGTCGTGCCCCCCGACGGCCTGCAGCGCCTGGACGGCGGCGGCCGTGCTGTTGGTGTCCACCATGACCTTGCCGTCGCAGGCCTTGTCCGGGGTGGCGCGGAACGCGGCGAACGCGCCGTTGCCGCACTGCTGCCCGGCCAGCCAGTCGACGGCCGAGGCGGCCGGCCGGTAGCCGAGGGTCCGCTGGGCGACCAGCGTCAGCGACTGGCGCCACACACCGTCGTAGGTCGGGTCGGACGTGCCGTACAGCCCGGACGGGATCGCGACCTTGGGCGACGGGGACGGGCCGGCGGCCATGGCGGGTGCGGCGGCGGCCAGCACGCCTACGGCGGCGAGAGCCGCGGCACTGCGGCGGACGTTCATGGTCGGCGACTGCCTCTCCCTGCAGGGAGCCGGGCAGCGCGCGGGTGGCCCCGGGCGGCTCGGCTCCGTAAACCTCGACGGTGCCGTGCGCGGCGGGCGGCCGACGCACGCAAGCCGGTCAACGTGCCGTACGGGGCAGTCCGGCTCACCGCGAACAGCGGCTCACGGATGGGGGTCGGCGCCGGAATTGCACCGGCTTCCCCCCGTACGGGTGTGATGACGACCCCGCCACTTTACCGGCAGCCTTCAGCGCCCTGAGGAGTGGCTGTGGGCACAGGACAGCGGTGACCAGGGTCACGGCCATGACGGAGACGGGGAGACTGCTGGGGTAGGGCCGTTCGGCCGATGTGTACGAGGTCGACGACGCCTGGGTCCTGCGCCGGGACCGCGACGGCCGGGGGGACGCGGCAGCCGCGTGCGCCGTGATGGCATACGTACGTCGGCACGGCTGTCCCGCGCCACGGGGGCGACCCACCGGCTCACGCACCGATCTGACGCTGAAAAGCCTGTCCGGCCCGACGCTGCTGACCGCCCCCGGCGAGGGCCGGGTCGGCGCGGCGGAGGCCGGCACCCTGCTCGCCTCGCTGCTGCGGCGACTGCACGCCGTACCGGGCCGGGTCGCGGCGGCGCAGGGCGGCCAACCCGACGATGACGCCGAGGGAGCTGGAGCTCCTCGAAGAGGCCGAGCACGTCATACGAGCGGTGGGGCAACTGTCTTGAGGGGGGCGGGCTACGCCGCGTCGAAGGCCCGTTCGCACTCCAGGGCATCCGCGCCCTCGACGACCCAGTACTCCCGCGAGGCCCGTCGGCAGGCGCCGTCGGCGAACCGGATCGCCGCCGCCCGCTGCCGCGTAGGTGTCACTTCAGGCACCGCCCCGCACGCGAGCGCCAGCGTCGCCCCCACCAGATCCACTCCCGTCGCCCGTTCCACCAGCCACGGAATCAGATCACCCGGCAGATGCGGAGCGACCGCGGTCACCCGCGGCCCTCGCCCGGTCAGCCGCAGGCTCACATGCGCGACGGTGTGGGTGAGACCCAGCGCCCGTACCGCCCGTTGCACGCTCTGCCGGAGAAACGGGTTGTGCAGCAGGGCGTCATGAGCATGGACGGAATGCCCCAGCGACGTCGTACGGGTCAGCGCGGTGATGCGGACCTCGTCGTCCAGGACGACGGTCTCGGCGGACACCAGTGGCCCCTCCGTGTCCTCCGGTCCCGTGGGCACCACCCGGTTGCGGAGCAACAGCGCCCGTAAGGCCGGCGGATCGGCGCAGACGGCGGCCGTCTCGTACGGCAGGCCCGGCAGGCCGAGCCGTCCGGCGATCCGCGCGGCCACGGCCAGGTGTGCCCTGCTCCAGGTCAGCACGCCGGCGACCGGATGCCGGGCGGCGTACCGCGCCACCGTCTCGGCGGTCTCCGCCTCCCGTGCCGGGTCGGCCTGGAGATGGCCGGACAGGAACGGCCGCGCCCAGCCGGGCACCGAGCTGTCGGCCAGCACCACCGGGCGTACGGCGGCGATCCGTGCCAGCGGGTATCCGCCGTGTGCGGCCCGGCCGGCCCCGAGCAGAAGGACGGGCTGCGGCATCGGCGCACCACCTTCGCAGGAGGAGCGGGACAGAGAAACACCCCGGATGCCGCTCCCCCATAGACGGCACCCGGGGCGGGTCTAGGGCACCCGGGCGGGTCGCATCTTGCTCTCTGTGTCGTGATCCTCACCCGTCGCACCCTCAACTGTCAACGATTACTGCCATCTTCAGCAGGAAGCGTTGTCGCGTCTGGTCGGCGAACGAGTGACCGGGTAGCCTCGCCGTCAGCCCAGCCACCGAACGGACGACACGCCAGGGGGGACCTCGGTGAGTGACGCCTACGCCTCGCTGGCCGCTGTCCTGGACCGGCTCGGCGAGCTGACCGGCAGGCCCGGCCGGCTGCCGGAAGTCCTCGATGTGGCCGATCTGTCCCATCGCACGGGCATCCCCGTGAACGTCGTCGTCGAACTGCTCGCCGGCGGGCGGGCGACGGAGACCTCTCTGGCCGGGCGGGTGCGCCAGCGGCTGGACTTCATCCGCGAGACCCGGCGCCGGCCCGACGGCAAGCGGTACTCGCTGGACGAGCTGGCGAGGATCGCCGGAACCAGCCGGCAGTGGCTGAGCGAATGGCGCAAGAGCGGGATGCCGGGACTGCAGCACACCGACCGGCTGCGCCGCTTCTTCGGCCTGCCCGCCGGCTTCTTCACCGCCGACGAACCGGAGGCGCTGCAGGAGGCGTTGCGCCCGGTGCTGCAGTGTCTGGAGGCCGAGGCGGACCCGCTGGTGCGGTTGCGTGAGAGCGGTCTCGTCCGGCTCGCCGCCCGCGCCCCGCAGATGAACGCACGGCAGCTCGCCACGCTCGCCGACCTCGCCGAGATGATCATTACGGCGGAGCGCGGACACGGCTGAGCCCAACCGGCCCGCATCGGTCCTCAGCCGACCTTCGGGGTGTCGCCGGCGAAGGGCAGGTGCAGGGTGCGGGAGGCGATCAGCCAGTTGCCGTCGACCCGGCGGAACGTGTCCTCGTAGTGCCCCACCTGGACGGGCGGCCCGGCGGGGACCATGCCGCCCGCGTATCCGTCGACCCGGTACGTCGAGAAGTACGACACGGCCCTGGCCGTGGTCCAGTCGGTCACCGTGACCAGGACGTTGGACATCAGGCGGCGCGAGAGCCGGTCGGCGGGGCGGGAGCCGAAGTACGACCGCAGCGCCTGCCGGCCCTCGATCCGGCGCCCGTCCCCCGGCGGGGGCCACTCCCAGCTGCCGTCCTCGGTGAACAGCTCGGCCACGGAAGCCGGTTCACCGAGGTCGAGCCGGTGGACGAAGTCGATGATCAGGCGCTCGCAGGCGTGCTGGGCGACGAGACTGCGCAAAGGGTCCATGCGCCCATCCAATAGGGACGCCCCGGGCGAGGCGACCGGATTGCACCGCGAGGTACGCCCGAGGTACGTCAGGGGTTCGTCACCGGATCACACCGCGAGGTAGGCCACCGGCTCGCTCCCCGTCACCGGCTCCGCGCGGCCCTGCTTCACCAGGCGGCGCAGATGGGACTCGGCCTCGGAGACCGCGATGTTCCGGGAGCCGTAGGGGATCTGGGCCCACGGGCGGTTCCACTCCATGCGCTCGGCGAGCTGCCAGGGGGTGAGCGGCTCGGCGAGCAGGGCGAGCAAGCCGGCCAGGCGCTCCTCGTGGTGGTCGAGCAGCTCGCGTACCCGGCCGGTCGCGTCGGTGAAGGCGTGCTGGTGTGCGGGCAGCACCTCGGCGGGGGCGAGCCGGCCGATCCGCTCCAGGGAGTCGAGATAGTCGCCGAGGGGATCGGTCACGGTCGTGTCGTCGGGATCCTCGTACAGACCGATGTGCGGGGTGATCCGCGGGAGCAGGTGATCACCGCTGAACAGGCGGCCGTTTCCGGTGAGCCGGGCGGGGTGCTCCTCCTCCAGGTGCAGACAGACGTGGCCGGGGGTGTGGCCCGGGGTCCAGATCGCGCGCAGCCTGCGGCCGGGCAGGTCGAGGAGTTCGCCGGGGACGATCTCCCGGTCCGGCAGGGCGGGGGAGAGGCCGGGCAGGGTCCGGGGGACGCCGGGGGCGCGTAGCGGTGCGAGGTGCTCCTCCGGAGCGCCGGCCGCCGCGAGTTTGGCGCTCATGTATGTGAACCAGCGCTCGGGCGGGGCCTGCCGGGTGCGCCGTACGACCGCGGTGTCGGCGGCGTGCATCGCCACCCATGCGCCGGAGGCCTCGCGCACCCGGCCGGACAAGCCATGGTGGTCGGGGTGGTGATGGGTGATCACCACCCCGTGGACCTCGCCGGCCGTGGTGCCGCAGGCGCGCAGGCCCTCCGCCAGCGTGTCCCAGGAGCCCGGGTCGTCCCACCCGGTGTCGACCAGCACCGGGCCGCGGTCGGTGTCCACCACGTACACCAGCGTGTGGCCGAGGGGGTTGTCCGGGATGGGAACCGCCACGGACCGTACGCCCCCGCCGTGCTCGAACGTCTGCACCATCAGCCCTCCACCCCTCCGGCCCACGGCCATTGCCCATGGTAACTAGAACTGATATCAGTTCTGAAACAGCGTCAGAAACGTGCGGTGCGGCGGGAGGCGGCAGGCCATGACCGAGCTCGTGGAACACGGACAGCTGTTCATCGGCGGGGAGTTGACCGATCCGCTGGGCGAGGACGTCATCGAGGTGATCTCGCCGCACACCGAGGAGGTCATCGGCCGGGTGCCGCACGCCTGCCGGCAGGACGTGGACCGGGCCGTGGCCGTGGCGCGCCGCGCCTTCGACGAGGGGCCGTGGCCGCGGGCGACGCTCGGGGAGCGGATCGAGGTCGTCACCCGGATCAAGGACGCCATCGCCGCCCGGCACGAGGAGATCGCCCGGGTGATCTCCGCGCAGAACGGCTCCCCGTACTCCTGGAGCGTCCTCGCCCAGGCGCTCGGCGCGATGATGGTGTGGGACGCGGCGATCAGGGTCGCGCGGGACTACACCTACGAGGAGCGCAGGGACGGCGTGCTCGGCCCGATCCTCGTCCGCCGGGAACCGGTCGGTGTCGTCGCCGCCGTGGTCCCCTGGAACGTCCCGCAGTTCGTCGCCGCGGCCAAGCTCGCCCCCGCGCTGCTGGCCGGCTGCACGGTCGTACTCAAGCCGTCCCCCGAGTCCCCGCTGGACGCCTACCTCCTCGGTGAGATCGCCCGCGAGGCCGGTCTGCCCGAGGGCGTCCTCTCCATCCTTCCCGCCGACCGGGAGGTCGGCGAGTACCTGGTCGGGCACCCCGGCATCGACAAGGTCTCCTTCACCGGCTCGGTCGCGGCCGGCAAGCGGGTGATGGAGGTCGCCGCCCGCAACCTCACCCGGGTCACGCTGGAACTGGGCGGAAAGTCGGCGGCGGTCGTCCTGCCGGACGCGGACGTCGAGGCGGCGGTGGCGGGGATCGTCCCGGCGGCCTGGATGAACAACGGGCAGGCCTGCGTGGCCCAGACCCGCATCCTCCTGCCGCGCGCCCGCTACGACGAGTTCGCCGACGCCTTCGCAGCGGCCGCGAGCGCGCTCAGGGTCGGCGACCCGCTGGACCCGGCGACCCAGGTCGGCCCCCTGGTGGCGCAGCGGCAGCAGCGCCGCAACCTCGACTACATCCGCATCGGCCAGGAGGAGGGCGCCAAGATCCTCACCGGGGGCGGCCGGCCGGCGGGCCTGGAGCGGGGCTGGTACGTCGAACCGACCCTCTTCGGCGACGTCGACAACACCATGCGCATCGCCCGCGAGGAGATCTTCGGACCGGTCATCTGCCTGCTGCCGTACGACGACGAACCCGAGGCCGTGAAGATCGCGAACGACTCGGACTACGGTCTGTCCGGCAGCGTGTGGACGGCCGACGCCGAGCACGGCATCGAGGTGGCGAGGCAGGTCCGCACCGGCACCTACTCGGTCAACACCTTCAGCCTGGACATGCTGGGCCCGTTCGGCGGCTACAAGAACTCCGGACTGGGCCGGGAGTTCGGCCCCGAGGGCTTCGGCGCGTACCTCGAACACAAGATGATCCACCTGCCGGCGGGGGCGTGAGCATGGGTGACCGCTGGCACGTCGAGGTCGACCGGTCGCTGTGCATCGGCTCGGCCCAGTGCCTCCACCACGCCCCGCACGCCTTCCGCCTCGACCCGGCCCGCCAGTCCCACCCGGTGGACCCGGACCCCGACGCCGCGGAGCCGATCCTGGAGGCGGCGGAGAGCTGCCCGGTGGAGGCGATCCTGATCACCTTGCTGGAGAGCGGGGAGCCGGTGTTCCCGCCGGAGGACTAGGCCGTCTCCTTCGGACCATGGTCGGCGCTGTTCACGGCGTACGTCGCTTGCCGCTGCTCCTATGATCCGCGCATGAAGTGGCGAGGGGCGGGGGCCGTGTTCAACGCAGTGGGAATATGCGTCATGAGCTGGGGACTGGCAGGGTTGCTGGAGACGGGTTTGTCACGTTCGGCACGGTGACCCCCTTGGCCACACGTCGGTACAGCGTCGCCGCGCAGCGCACAGCACGCAACATCGCCAGGCAGCAGGAGGAACGCCGCCGTGCGCGGCAACGGCGGGCCGAGCGAAGGCAGCAGCGTGGACACTGAGCCGGCGGCGGTGATCACGGATGGGCGCCGGGTTCCGTCAGGTCGATCAGGCGGCACACCGTCTCGATGTCGATCTTCACCTGGGCGATGGAGGCGCGGCCCGAGAGCCAGGTGATCAGGGCCGAGTGCCAGGTGTGCTCGATGACCCGGACCGCCGAGAGCTGCTCGGGCGTGGGGTCGTCCAGGCCCATCGCGTCCAGGATGATCAGGGTGGTCTGGCGGGAGACCTGGTCGACCTCCGGCGAGACACTGCGGTCGGCGAAGGTCAGCGCGCGGACCATCGCGTCGGCCAGGTGCGGCTCGCGCTGGAGCGCGCGGAAGGCGCGCATCAGGGTCTCCGCCACCCGCTCGGCGGCCGTGTCACCCGTCGGCGGCTTCTTGCGCAGCGTGCCGTGCATGTGCTCCAGCTGGTCCTGCATGGTGGCGACCAGCAGGTGCACCTTGGAGGGGAAGTAGCGGTAGAGGGTGCCCAGGGCGACCTGGGAGGACTCGGCCACCTCGCGCATCTGTACGGCGTCGAAACCGCCCCGGCTGGCCAGCTGGGCGCTCGCGTGCAGGATCCGGCGGCGGCGGGCCTGCTGCCGCTCGGTGAGCGACGACGACGAGGGCCGGACCGTACCGGTTTCCCCCTTGGCTCCCACCTTGGATTCCACTTTGGATTCCGTAGGAATGTCCGCAGGCATGGGTCCCGTCCGTGACAGTCGGTGAAGGCGTCTGTGGGGCACGTGATCAGACAGCATGGCAGGGCGACGCGCCGTGGCGCGAATCACCTGATCCACTGCTCACAGCACCCCTACCTGCCGGTAGATTCAGAGCCTCTTGAACGATCAAGTCTGAAACTTGTTCTAGATTAGCGTCCCGGCATAGTCTCGCGGGACAGTGCAGGCAGAAGGGGGCACGGAGTGACCGCTGAGGCCCGGGATGCGGGTGCCCAGAAGGAGCCCGCAGCCGACGGCGAGCGACCGCTCGACATCGCGCTCCTCACCTATAAAGGGAACCCGTTCTGCGGCGGCCAGGGCGTCTACGTCCGGCATCTCTCGCGCGAGCTGGCCCGGCTCGGCCACCGGGTCGAGGTCATCGGCTCGCAGCCGTACCCCGTGCTCGACGAGGGCTTCCCCCACCTCACCCTCACCGAGCTGCCCAGCCTCGACCTCTACCGCCAGCCCGACCCCTTCCGCACCCCCAGGCGCGACGAGTACCGGGACTGGATCGACGCCCTGGAAGTGGCGACGATGTGGACCGGCGGCTTTCCCGAGCCGCTGACCTTCTCCCTGCGGGCCCGCCGCCATCTGCGCGCCCGGCGCGGCGCGTTCGACGTCGTCCACGACAACCAGACGCTCGGGTACGGGTTGCTGGGCGACATCGGCGCCCCCCTGGTCACCACGATCCACCACCCCATCACCGTCGACCGGCAGCTGGAGCTGGACGCGGCCGAGGGCTGGCAGCGGCGGTACTCGGTCCGGCGCTGGTACGCCTTCACCCGCATGCAGAAGCGCGTCGCGCGCCGGCTGCCCTCGGTCCTCACCGTCTCCGGCAGCTCCCGCCAGGAGATCGTGGACCACCTCGGCGTCCGCGACGACCGCGTCCACGTCGTCCACATCGGCGCCGACACCGATCTGTTCGCGCCGAATCCGGCCGTGCCCGTGGTGCCGGGCCGGATCGTCACCACCTCCAGCGCCGATGTGCCGCTCAAGGGGCTGGTGTTCCTGGTGGAGGCGCTGGCCAAGGTCCGCACCGAGCACCCGGCCGCCCATCTCGTCGTCGTCGGCAAGCGCCCCGAGGAGGGGCCGGTCGCGGCGGCGATCGAGCGCTACGGCCTCGCAGGCGCCGTCGAGTTCGTCAAGGGCATCTCCGACGCCGAACTGGTCGACCTGATCCGCTCGGCCGAGGTCGCCTGCGTGCCCTCGCTGTACGAGGGCTTCTCGCTGCCCGCCGCCGAGGCCATGGCCACCGGCACCCCGCTGCTCGCCACGACCGGCGGTGCGATCCCCGAGGTCGCCGGCCGCGACGGTGAGACCTGCCTGGCCGTACCGCCCGGCGACGCGGGCGCGCTGGCCGCCGGGCTCGGCCGACTGCTGGGGGACCGCGAGCTGCGGGTGCGGCTCGGCCACGCGGGCCGGGAGCGAGTGCTACGGCACTTCACCTGGGCCCGTGCGGCGGAGGGCACCGTGGCCCACTACCGCGAGGCCATCGCCCGCTCCGCGGGCCCGGGCCGCGCCGCGGTGACCACCGGCCGCTCACCGGCCCCGATACCCGGCCGCTCCGCCGCCCCGATACCCGGCCGCCCCGCGGCCGCACCGAGTGCTGCCTCCGCGACCTCGGCGAGTGTTGCCTCCGCGGCCTCGGCGAGTGACACCGGCGTCTACCCCGAAAGCAGGGCCACGTGCTGACCGTCGACTTCTCCCGGTTCCCGCTCGCCCCCGGCGACCGAGTCCTGGACCTCGGCTGCGGGGCCGGCCGGCACGCCTTCGAGTGCTATCGGCGCGGAGCCCAGGTCGTGGCCCTCGACCAGAACGGCGAGGAGATCCGCGAGGTCGCCAAGTGGTTCGCGGCGATGAAGGAGGCCGGGGAGGCACCGGAGGGCGCCACCGCCACGGCCATGGAGGGCGACGCGCTGGCCCTGCCCTTCCCCGACGACTCCTTCGACGTCGTCATCATCTCCGAGGTGATGGAGCACATCCCCGACGACAAGGGCGTGCTCGCCGAGATGGTCCGCGTGCTCAAGCCGGGCGGCCGTATCGCGATCACCGTGCCGCGCTACGGCCCGGAGAAGGTCTGCTGGGCGCTGTCCGACGCCTACCACGAGGTCGAGGGCGGCCACATCCGCATCTACAAGGCCGACGAACTGGTCGCGAAGATCCGCGAGGCCGGCCTGAAGCCGTACGGCAGCCATCACGCGCACGCCCTGCACTCGCCGTACTGGTGGCTGAAGTGCGCGTTCGGCGTCGACAACGACAAGGCGCTGCCGGTGCGGGCGTACCACAAGCTGCTGGTCTGGGACATCATGAAGAAACCGCTCGCCACCCGGGTCGCCGAGCAGGCGCTGAACCCGCTGATCGGCAAGAGCTTCGTGGTCTACGCGACCAAGCCGCATCTGCCGCGACTGTCCGACGAGGTGGCCGCCAAGTGACCACTCCCCGGACAGAACACCTCGTCCTGCCCGGGGTCCTCACCGCCGAGCAGGCCGCCGCGACCGTCGCCGGCATCCTCGCCGTACAGCGGGAGGACGGTGCGATCCCGTGGTTCCGCGGGCACCACCTGGACCCGTGGGACCACACCGAGGCCGCCATGGCCCTGGACGCGGCCGGCGAACACGAGGCCGCCGAACGGGCCTACAGCTGGCTGGCCCGGCACCAGAACGAGGACGGCTCCTGGTACGCCGCCTACGCCGACGGCGCCCACGACGACGTCACCGACCGCGCCCGCGAGTCCAACTTCGTCGCCTACATAGCCGTGGGCGTGTGGCACCACTACCTGTCCACCGGCGACGACACCTTCCTGGACCGCATGTGGCCGACCGTCTACGCGGCCGTGGAGTGGGTGCTCGCACTCCAGCAGCCCGGCGGCCAGATCGGCTGGCGCCGCGAGGACGACGGCACGCCCACCGCGGACGCCCTGCTCACCGGCAGCTCCTCGATCCACCACGCGCTGCGCTGCGCGCTCGCCATCGCCGAGCAGCGTGAGGAGCCGCAGCCGGACTGGGAGCTGGCGGTGGGAGGACTCCGCCATGCGATCCGCCGCCACCCGGAGCGCTTCCTGGACAAGGACCGCTACTCGATGGACTGGTACTACCCGGTCCTCGGCGGCGCGCTGAGGGGCGAGGAGGCCAAAGCCCGCATCGAGGAGTCCTGGGACCGGTTCGTCGTGCCCGGCGCCGGCGTGCGCTGCGTGGTGCCCAACCCCTGGGTCACCGGCGGCGAGTCCAGCGAACTCGCCCTGGCCCTGTGGGCGGTGGGGGAGTCGGACCGGGCCCTGGCGATCCTGCAGTCCATCCAGCATCTGCGCGACCCCGAGAGCGGCCTGTACTGGACGGGCTATGTCTTCGAGGACGACGCGATCTGGCCCCGGGAGCTCACCAGCTGGACGGCCGGTTCCCTCCTCCTCGCCGTCGCCGCGCTCGGCGGCCACGAGGCGACGTGCGCGGTCTTCGGCGGCGAACAGCTGCCGACCGGCCTGGACCCCGACTGCTGCGGCTAGGGGGTGGCCCGAGGCTTCAGTGCCGGTGCATGCGGTTGGCGATGGCGTGGCCCACGAACAGGTAGACGACCGCGGCCAGGCCGTAACCGGCGACCACCCGGGCCCAGGCCGCGTTGAACGTGAACAGGTCATGGGACCAGCCCGCCAGCCAGGCGGCGGCGTCGTGGACGAACTGGACCAGGCTGTTGGCCCGGTTCGCGTCCAGCAGGTACATCAGGATCCACAGGCCGAGGATCAGGGCCATGATGTCGGCGACGACCGCGATGACCGTCCCGGCCTGATTCGCACCGTTGCGATATCGAGGGGACATACCTTCCGGATTGCCGGGCGGGGGACGGTGAAACCCGGCCGGCTCCCGCCGAGTGGCGGAACCTGCCGTCGCGGGTGAGGCTTCCGGAGGAAGCAGATCGCTCGGGGAGGACATGTCCGGAGGACTTCCGTGCCCGTACCGATACGGCGCCTCTGCGTGGCGCTCACGCTGTGCTGCGCCCTGCTGGCCTGCTCCACCGCCTGCGGCAGCGAGAGGACCGTCGAGAAGGCCAGTACGAAGGACAGCACGGCGGTCCTGGCCGCCGGGACCCCCACCCCCACCACCTCCGCGGAGCGGCGCACGTTCGCCAAGACGCGCTTCGTGCTCGACGCCGGTCTCGCGGCCGGCGCCGCCTACCAGTGGATCGTGAAGCCCTGGAAGGCCGGCGCGTTCAACAAGGGCGCCCAGGGCCGCAGGACGGCCCTGGTGAAGGCCGGCCTCGCCGGTGCCTTCGCCTACAACCGGCTCAAGGCGGCCCAGCGGAACGCGCAGGGCGACCCGACGCTCGCCAAGGCGCTCGCACCGCTCGGCGCCGGCATCGACGCCCTGAAGAACCTGCCGTCCAGGCTGCGCAAGGGTGACGCCGGCGCGGCCTCCTCCTTCAACGACGTCATCGGCGACGTCAAGCACGCGGGTGCGAGCGCCGGCGCCCCGGTCAGGGACCAGGTGCCCTCGGCGTCCGAGCTCGCCAAGGGCAGTTAGGGGGTGCCCTCGGAGTTCAGCTCCGCGAGCACCCTGAGGGTGTGCGGGTCCGGTGACAGCGCCAGGAGGTCCGTCACCGGGCCCCGGCGCCACAACTCCAGCCGCTCGGCGATGCGTTGTCGCGGGCCGACCAGCGAGATCTCGTCGGCGAAGGCGTCCGGCACGGCCAGCACCGCCTCCTTTCGCCGCCCCGCGAGGAACAGCTCCTGGATCCGCCGCGCCTCCTCCTCGTACCCCATGCGCGCCATGAGGTCGGCGTGGAAGTTGCGGGAGGCGTGGCCCATCCCGCCGATGTAGAACCCGAGCATGGCCTTCACGGGCAGCAGCCCCTCGGCCACGTCGTCGCACACCTTCACCCGGGCCAGCGGAGCCACCATGAACCCTTCCGGCACCTTGCGCACCATGTCCCCGTACACCTCGGGCCGGCTCGGCGACCAGTACAGCGGCAGCCAGCCGTCGGCGATCCGGAGTGTCTGCGCCACGTTCTTCGGTCCCTCGGCGCCGAGCAGGACGGGGAGGCCGGGCCGCAGCGGATGCGTGATCGACTTCAGCGGCTTGCCGAGCCCCGTGCCGTCCGGGCCCCGGTAGGGCAGCGGATGGAACCGCCCCTCGGCCTGCGCCGGCGCCTCGCGCCGCAGCACCTGCCGTACGACGTCCACGTACTCCCGGGTCGCGGTCAGCGGCGACTTGGGGAACGGGCGGCCGTACCACCCCTCCACGACCTGCGGTCCGGACAGGCCCAGCCCGAGCAGCATCCGTCCGCCGGAGAGGTGGTCCAGGGTGAGCGCGTGCATCGCGGTGGTGGCCGGCGATCGCGCGGCCATCTGGGCAACCGCCGTGCCCAGCCTGATCGTCGAGGTGTGCGCGGCGATCCAGGTGAGCGGGGTGAAGACGTCCGATCCCCAGGACTCCGCCGTCCACACGGAGTCGTAGCCGAGCCGTTCCGCCTCCTGGGCGAGCGGCACATGCCCGGCGTCAGGACCGCGTCCCCAGTACCCGAGTGCGAGACCCAGCCGCATGGTCCTGCCTCCTGACGGTCCGTCAGTCAACTGGTCGGGAGCCGACTGTACGACAACGGCCCCGCACCCGGAAGGGTGAGGGGCCGTCGCTGCGGCGAGGTGCGGGCGGTCAGCCGCGCTGGATGCCGGAGGTGTCCTGGAGCACGCCGCGGCGGCCGTCCTGGGTCTGCGCGACCAGCGCGGCGCCGCGCTGCTCGACGGCCAGGTACCAGGTGCCCGGCGCCAGTTCGGCGATCGGGTTCGGCGAACCGTCCTCCGGGAACAGGGGACGGGCGACCGGAACGGCGAACCAGAACGGCGAGAAGTCCGCGGGGCCCGGCTGGGCCGCGGCCGGCTGGGCCGCCGGCCCGCCCTGCGGCTGCTGCCCGAAGGGCTGACCCGCCTGCGGCTGGCCGCCGTAGGGCTGGGCCGGAGCACCCGGGTAGCCGTAACCACCGGGCGGCTGGGCGCCGTAGGGCTGCGGCGCGACCGGCGTGGGGGCCGGCACCAGGGCGGCCTGCAGGGCCGGGACCAGGGGGGTGGCGATGGCGCCGCCCGCGAGGACGAGAGCGGCGATGAAGCCGAGGATGAGGCCCGCGCCGGCGTCGGCACCGTCCGGGGTGTCGATCAGCGTCCACAGCAGCGACCAGGCCGCCAGCACTCCGAACGCGGTGCCGGTCTGGCCGAGGTCGAGGCCGAGCACCTTGCGCTGCTGCGGCAGACAGCGGTTGACGACGATGAGGACGGCACCGATCACCGCGCCCATGTAGATGCCCAGGCCCGTGCCCAGGGCGTCCCACGCATTCCCGCTGGTTGAGCCGCCGAAAAAGGAGTAGCTCTGGAAGGTGAGGAACGACGCGATGAACAGCATCACCGCTGCTCCGATCACCACGCCGTCGCCTCTAGTGAGGGAGCGGATATTCACTTCAAAGGTCCTTCGTAAGTCGTCTCGTCGTCGGTAGACACTACCGCCCGCAAGATCCGCCTGTCCGGCCGGTTCCGCCCGCCGGTCAGGACGCGTGCAGGAAACTCACGATTCCCTCAGAGATCCCTTGCGCAGCCTTCTGCCGCCAGGCTCCGCTGGTCAGCAGTGCCGCGTCCTTGCTATCGCGCATGTTGCCGCACTCGATGAACACCTTCGGAACCGTTGACAGATTGAGACCGCCCAGGTCCGTACGTGTGACGAGACCGGTACCTTCGCCCACGTAGTTGGACGGCGGCTCACCGGTGTCGCGCAGGAAGGTGCCGGCGATGCGCGTACCGAGGTCGTGCGAGGAGTCGACGATCGGGCGGGTGTCGGCGGCACCGGCGTGCACCGACCCCGGCAGGATCACATGGAAGCCGCGGTTGCCTTCGGCGGAGCCGTCGGCGTGGATGGAGACGGCCGCGTCCGCGTGCGCGGCGTTGCCGATCCGGGCCCGCTCGTCCACACAGGGCCCCCAGGGCGGACTGTCGCCGTCACGGGTCAGCTTCACCGTGGCACCCTGCTGCTCCAGCAGCGTGCGCAGCCGGTGGGCGACGTCGAGGGTGAACTGGGCCTCGGTGTAACCGTCGTTGGTGGACGTTCCGGTGGTGTCGCACTCCTTCCAGTTCGTCCCGATGTCCACCTGACGGCCGATCTCGGCCGTGTGCTGGAAGTTCCCCGGGTTGTGCCCCGGGTCGACGACGACGACCTTGCCCTTCAACGGACCGTCCGCGGGCGCCGCCCCCGAGGCCCGCTTGCCGCCGTCCGCAGGAGAAGCGGGCGGGGCCGACGGCGAGGTCGACGCGGGGGCCGGCACGGCGGAGCCGCCGCGGGCGCCCGGGGCGGCGGAGGCCCCGCCGCCGGCCGCCTCGTACGCCACCCACCCGAGCAGCGCACCGGGCACCAGCACGGCGAGCGCCACGGCCAGCGGGCGGCGGCGGGACCGGCGGGGCTGCGGGGGATCGAACTCCGGGCCTAGGTACGACACGTCTGTGACTCTAACCGGGGCCTCAGATGCCCGCGCGCGTTCGCCGCAGGACACGCAGGGAGCCGGTCGCCGAGACCTCCGTGAACGCGCCCGACTCCAGAGCCCGTAGGTACACCCGGTACGGCGCCTGCCCGGTGAACTCGTCCTCGGGGTGCGGGAACACGTCGTGGATGACGAGGAAGCCGCCTTCGGCCACATGGGTGGCCCAGCCCTCGTAGTCGGCGGTGGCGTGCTCGTCCGTATGGCCGCCGTCGATGAACACGAAGCCGAGCGGGGAGTTCCAGATCGCCGCGATCTGCGGGGAGCGTCCGACGACGGCGACCACGTGCTCCTCCAGGCCCGCCCTGAACAGCGTCCGGCGGAACGCCGGCAGTGTGTCCATCAGCCCGACCTCGGGGTCCACGGTCTCCGGGTCGTGGTAGTCCCAGCCCGGCTGCTGCTCCTCGCTGCCCCGGTGGTGGTCGACGGTCAGTGCCGTGACCCCGGCCGCACGGGCCGCGTCGGCGAGCAGCACGGTGGACCGCCCGCAGTAGGTGCCCACTTCCAGCAGCGGCAGCCCCAGCCGCCCCGCCTCCACCGCTGCGGCGTACAGGGCCAGCCCCTCGTCCACGGGCATGAACCCCTTGGCCCCTTCGAACGCGGCCAGAATCTCGGGCTTGGGGGCGGGGGCGGTCATGGGTGGCCTTCCAGTCGTACGTCTGTTCCGGGGCCCATGCTGCCGCACCCCCTGCCCACTTGTTCGGCAGGGGGTGCGGTAGGCGCCCCAACGGGGCGCGGGGAACGGCGCGATCAGCCACGACGGCGGGACAGCCGCGAACCGGCCAGACCCCCCGAGCTCTAGGCGCTGACGACTTCCCCAGGCAACGAAAGATCCAGCTCGACAGCCCGCTCCTCCCCGGAATGCGTCGCGGAGGAAGCAAGCGGCCCATGGCCGGAGGCCTTCGCGGCCAGCACATACGCCCCCTGCGCCGGCACCGCGAGCACATAGCTGCCGTCCTCGTCGGAGACGGTCGCCCCCGCCTGCCGCCCCCGCCGGTCGATCAGCGTGACCTTGGCCCGGGCGACCGGCGCGCCGTCGGCACCGAGAACCCGCCCCCGGAAGCCCCGCAGGACCTCTTCCGCCTGCTCCAGCACGGCGTCCTCCTCGCTGCTGGCCCGGAGCTGCGTGTGCTCCTGCCGGGCCGCGCGGCGAGCACTCGGCAGGAACAGCGCGAGCAGCAGCCCCACCGCCACCGCGGCCGTGGCGATCAGGAAAGACACCCGGAAGCCGTGCATGGTCGGGATCGCGACACCGCCCACGTCGTTCGCCGTGTTGGCCAGCACCATGCCGATGACGGCACTGGACACCGACGTACCGATGGACCGCATCAACGTGTTGAGGCCGTTCGCCGCACCGGTCTCCGAGGCCGGCACCGCGCCGACGATCAGCGCGGGCAGCGAGGAGTAGGCGAGGCCGATGCCGGCGCCGAGGACCACGGACGTGACGATCGTCTGCCAGGCCGCGTCCATCAGGCCGAGGCCGCCGCCGTAGCCGAGCGCGATGATCAGCAGGCCGATGATGAGGGTGGTCTTCGGGCCGTACTTGGCGGACAGGCGGGCGTAGACCGGCGCCGTGAACATCATCGTCAGGCCCAGCGGGGCGACGCACAGACCGGCGACGACCATGGACTGGCCGAGGCCGTAGCCGGTGGCCTTCGGCAGCTGGAGCAGCTGGGGCAGGACCAGCGAGACGACGTAGAACGCCACGCCGACCATGATCGACGCGAGGTTGGTGAAGAGGACGGCCGGGCGGGCGGTGGTGCGCAGGTCGACCAGGGGTGCCGGCGCGCGCAGCTCGTACAGGCCCCACAGGACGAGGACCACGACCGACGCGGCGAACAGACCGAGCGTCGTGCCCGACGACCAGCCCCAGTCGCTGCCCTTGGTGATCGGCAGCAGGAGCAGGACCAGACCGGTGGACAGGCCGAGCGCGCCGAGCAGGTCGAAGGACCCCTCGGCCCGCATCGGGGACTCGGGTACGACGAGGAGGGTGAGGACGATGGCGAGCGCGCCGAGGCCCGCGGCGCCGTAGAACAGGGCGTGCCAGTCCGTGTGCTGCGCGACCAGGGCCGCGGCGGGCAGGGCGAGGCCGCCGCCGACGCCGATCGAGGAGCTCATCAGCGCCATGGCCGAGCCGAGCTTCTCGCGCGGCAGCATGTCGCGCATCAGGCCGATGCCCAGCGGGATCGCGCCCATGGCGAAGCCCTGCAGGGTACGGCCGACGATCATGACGAGCAGCTGGCTGGTGAGCGCGCTGATCAGGGCGCCGACCACCATCACGGCGAGGCTGAGTATCAGCATCCGCCGCTTGCCGTAGAGGTCGCCGAGCCGGCCCATGATCGGGGTGGCGACGGCGCCGGACAGCAGGGTCGAGGTCAGCACCCAGGTGGCGTTGGAGGGGGCGGTGTCCAGCAGCTGCGGCAGGTCCTTGATGACCGGCACGAGCAGGGTCTGCATCACCGCGACGACGATGCCCGCGAAGGCGAGCACCGGGACCACGGCGCCGCTCGCCCTCCGGGGCGGCTGGTCGGTCGTCGTGTGGGTCATTGAGTGAGGCCTCCCGTGTACATGAGTGCCGGGTAAACCTCGTATGCACAGGCAACTATTCCGTTGCTTCGGGCCTCTAATGAATTCTTGACCATCTCATGGGGATCTGACGTACCGTCACCTCTGGTTCATTGGTGGAACGAGTTCTAGTCTGCGCGCCATGAAGGCCTATGTAGCCGGGGTCGGGATGACCAGGTTCGAGAAGCCCGAGACCCGTCAGTGGCAGTACTGGGACATGGTGCGTGAGGCCGGCGGTGCGGCGCTGGCGGACGCGGGGGTCGTGTACGAGGACGTGGAACACGTTCCCGTGGGCTACTGTTTCCAGCCCTCGACCGCGGGCCAGCGCGCCGCCTACGAACTCGGCCTGACCGGCATCCCCGTCTACAACGTCAACAACAACTGCGCGACCGGCGCGACCGCACTGATGCTCGCCCGGCAGCTCGTGGAGGGCGGCGCGGCCGACTGCGTGCTCGCGCTGGGCTTCGAGAAGATGAAGAAGGGCGCGCTCGGGGCAGGGGCGGACGGCGGGGACTTCACGACGTCTCCCGTGGCCCGGCACTACGGCATCATGGCCGCCCGGCACGGCTTCGAGCAGGCCCCGCCCACCGCGCAGATCTTCGGTGCCGCGGCCCGCGAACACATGGAGCGGTACGGCACGACCGAGGCGCAGCTCGCCGCGGTCGCCGCCAAGAACCACCGGCACTCCGCGCACAACCCCTACGCCCAGTTCCGGGACGTGTACGACGTCGCCGGCGTCCTCGCCTCCCGCACGGTCCACCGGCCGCTGACCAAGCTCCAGTGCTCGCCGACCTCGGACGGCGCGGCGGCGGCCGTGGTGGTGTCCGAGCGGTTCGCCTCGCGGCACGGTCCCACCGGTCTCGTGGAGATCGCCGGGCAGGCCATGACCACGGACACCGCCGAGTCCTTCGCGTCCGGGTCCTGCATCGACGTCGTCGGGCAGCCCATGTCCCGGGACGCGGCCCGGCAGGCGTACGAGCGCGCCGGGGTCGGCATCGACGACGTGGACGTGATCGAGCTGCACGACTGCTTCTCGGTCAACGAACTCCTGACGTACGAGGCGCTCGGCATGTGCGCCCCGGGGGAGTCCGGGAAGCTGGTCGAATCCGGTGCCACGACATACGGCGGCCGCTGGGTGGTGAACCCGTCGGGCGGGCTGATCTCCAAGGGGCATCCGCTGGGCGCGACCGGGCTGGCCCAGACGGCCGAGCTGGTGTGGCAGCTGCGCGGCACGGCGGGGCAGCGGCAGGTGCCGGGCGCGCGGGTGGGTCTCGCGCACAACATCGGGCTGGGCGGGGCGGCGGTGGTCACGGTCCTGCGGGCGGTCTAGGGGGTGTCGTTCGGATCAGGCCGGCCGGCACGCCCTAGGCCGTACGACCTACTACCCGCGTCGTGCCGGTGGTCCGAAATGCCGATGCAAGGACCGTAACCGGGTTGAGAGCATGACACCCATGCTGGAAGCCCCCGACACCACAGCCCTCATATCCCGCCGCCGTACGACCGCGCCCACCTGGCTGGTGGTGGCACTCGCCTGTGCCGGACAGTTCCTGGTCGTCCTGGACGTGTCGGTGGTGAACGTCGCCCTGCCGTCCATGCGCAGCGGTCTCGGCCTGACCCCGTCGGGCCTGCAGTGGGTGGTGAACGCGTACGCCATCGCCTTCGCCGGATTCATGCTGCTCGGCGGCCGGGCCGGCGACCTGTACGGGCGCAAGCGCATGTTCCTCGTCGGCCTCGGCCTGTTCACGCTGGCCTCGCTGGGCGGCGGCCTCGCCCAGGAGGGCTGGCAGCTGCTGCTGGCGCGGGCCGTGCAGGGTCTGGGCGCGGCGGTGCTGGCCCCCTCGACGCTGACCCTGCTGACCTCCGCGGTGCCGGAGGGCGCCGCGCGGGCCCGTGCGATCGCCACCTGGACCGCGGTCGGCGCCGGGGGCGGGGCCGCGGGCGGACTGGTCGGCGGGGTGCTCGTGGACGTGCTCTCCTGGCGCTGGGTGCTGCTGATCAACGTGCCGGTGGGCGCGCTGGTCCTGGCCGGCTCGGCGCGCCGGCTCACCGAGAGCCGGGCCGGCGACGGGCGGCGCCTGGACCTGCCGGGCGCACTGCTGGTGACCGGGGGCCTCGCGATCCTCGCCTATGGCATCTCGCAGACGGAGGCGGAGGGCTGGACGGCCCCCGCCACGCTGCTGCCGCTGCTCGCCGGGCTGCTGCTGATCGGCCTGTTCCTGCTGGTCGAAGCGCGTACGGCGGCCCCGCTGATGCCGCTCGGGCTGCTGCGGCTGCGCTCGGTCGCCTCGGCGAACGCGGCGATGTTCTTCTCCGGCTCGGCCATGTTCTGCATGTGGTACTTCATGACGCTCTACGCCCAGAACGTCCTCGGCTACTCGCCGCTCGCCGCCGGGGTCGCCCTCGTGCCCAGCTCGCTGTCCGTGGTCGTCGGCTCGAAGCTGGCGCCGCGCCTGATGCGGGGGGCGGGCGCGCGGACCGTGGCGGCGCTGGGCACGCTGGTGGCCGCCACGGGCTTCGGCTGGCAGTCGACGATGAACGCGCACGGGGCGTACGTCACCACGATCATGATCCCGGGCATCCTGATGATGCTCGGCGCGGGTCTGGCGGGGACCCCGCTGGCCTCCCTCGCCACGTCGGGGGCGGCACCGGGCGAGGCGGGGGTGGTGTCGGGGCTGATCAACACCTCACGGACGATGGGCGGTTCACTCGGGCTGGCCGTGATGTCGACCGTCGCCGCGGCGGGCACGGGCAGCGGCCATGGTCCCCAAGCGCTGACGGACGGCTACGCGCTGGCCTTCCGGGCCAGTACGGCGGTGCTGCTGGGCGCGGCGGTGCTGATGCTGCTGTGGCTGCCGCGAAAAATTTCCGCGACTTCCTCCCGGTGAGGCAACGGTCCGGGCCGCCCATGGACTCCTTCTGACATCTAGGGAGGTGCCCATGGGGGACGGGAAGAGCGACCGGAACGAGGAGTTCCAAAGCTTCATGGTCGGCCGCTGGCCGCGCCTGATGCGTACGGCATTTCTCCTCACGGGGGAGCAGCACGCCGCGGAGGACCTGGTCCAGTCCACGCTGGAGCGGGTCTATGTGGCCTGGCGCAAGGTCGGCACGGCCGATGATCCGGAGGCCTATGTGCGGCGCGTGATGATCAACCTGCATGCGCGCAAACACAGAAAAAGGCTCAAGGAGTTCCTGGCTCCCAAGGACGACTCGGGCCTGGTGCACGAGGTGGCCGACACGGGGGACCGGATCGCGCAGGCCGACGACCGCGGCACACTGCTCAAGGCGCTCGCCCAACTGCCCGTGCGGCAGCGGGAGGCGGTGGTCCTGCGCTACTGGGAGGACCTGACGGAGACCCAGGCGGCCGAGGCGATGGGCTGCTCGGTCGGCACGGTGAAGAGCAACGCGGCCAAGGGCATCGCGAAACTCCGGGCCATACCGGGACTGGCCGAGATGGTGACGCACGGAGGGCTGAAGTAGATGAGCGCGGACCGGGAGAACCACCAGATGACCGACATGACGCAGACGGACATCGCCCTCCTGCTCGCGGACGCCGCGGACGAGGTGGAGATCGGTACAGCCCCTGTCCAGGCGGTCATCCGCGGCGGTCGGCGCCGTAGAGCCCGCCGTTGGGCGGTGGCGACGGCCACGGCCGTGGTGCTGGCGGGGTCGACGGGGGTGACGCTTGCGGTGACCGGCCTGCCGGGCGGCGGCCACGGGGACCGGCAGGGAAACGCGGCGACCGAACCGACCTCGCCCGCGGCACGGCATGTGTACGAGCCGCAGGAGACCCCGCTGTTGCGCGGCCGGTACAAGGGCACGTCCTGGTACGTCGACGTCCAGGTATGGGGAGCGCCGCAGAACAAGGCCGAGGCGGACGGGCAGTACGCCGCCATGGGAGAGCTGAACATGACGCCCGCTGTCGACAAGCCCACCGACCTGATCGGCAAGACCTCGTTCTTCGTGACCCGGAAGTTCGGCGACCAGGCCCCCCAGCCGATCATGTTCGACTCCAGGACGAAGCCGGAGCGGGTCTCGGGCAGCGACCTGCTGTCGGCCAGCAACCCCCTGGACAGCACGAGCGGCACATGGGACCAGCTGGTGGTCGGGCAGGTCGCCGAGACCGCCCGGGAGGTCACCTGCACCTGGAAGGACGGCACGACCACCAAGGCGAGGAGCGGCCCGGTCGTCTACGAGCACAACGTGCCCCGTCCGGCGATCGTGTCGGCAGCGGGTTATCCCGGGGCGAAGTGGTTCGCTTGCGTCGCACCGGAGGGCACCGCGTACAAGGACGCCAAAGTGACGCGATGACAGGCGGGGCGGGTGGAAGGCGCGGTCACAGCCAGCCCTGTTGCCGGGCCTCCCGCACCGCCTCCGCCCGGTTGCGGGTGCCCGTCTTGCCGATCGCCGAGGACAGGTAATTGCGGACGGTGGACTCGGACAGATGCAGCGTGCCGGCGATGTCGGCGACCGTCGCCCCGTCCACCGACGCCTTCAGCACCTCGCACTCGCGGGCCGTCAGCGGACTGGGTCCGGCGCTGAGGGCTGCGGCGGCCAGTGCCGGATCGACGACGGTCTCCCCGGTGAGCACGCGCCGGATCGCCGCGGCCAGTTCCTCCACGGGCCCGTCCTTGACGAGGAACCCGGCCGCCCCGGCCTCCATGGCCCGGCGCAGATAGCCGGGCCGGCCGAAGGTGGTCAGGATCAGCACCCGGCAGTCGGGCGCCTGCTCCCGCAGCTCGGCCGCCGCGTCCAGCCCGCTGATGCCCGGCAGTTCGATGTCCAGCAGGGCCACGTCCGGCCGGTGGACGAGCACGGCGTCGACGATGCCGTCGCCCGAGCCCAGCTGGGACACCACCTCGATGTCCTCCTCCATACCGAGCAGCAGAGCGAGCGCACCCCGCATCATGCCCTGATCCTCGGCGAGCAGCACCCGAATGGACTTGCCGGTCCGGTGCCCCCGGGGCATCTCGTTCATCAGGTCAGATTAGGCCGTGAACGGCGGTCCGGCGCCGCGCCCGCCGCAGAAGTGGCGGGACGGGGTTCCGTCCAGCGGTGGCCCACGGGTCGGGCAGCCGCCGTCGATTAAAGACTTGGCATGGTCCGCTGCGGCGGGGGTTGACGGTCTCCGGGGGCGATCAAACAATCGCCGGTGCATTTCCAGGAATCCGCGCAATTTCCACCGCTGAAAATAGGTTCGGTATTTCGGCCGAACGTTGTCCGAAATATCGGCCAAGAATCCGAGGTGCACCGTGCCCATGAGATCCCCCCACACCGGCCCCCGGCGGCTGAGAAGTGCCGCCCTGTCCGTCCTCGCGGTCTGCGCGACCCTCGCCGCACTGCTCCTCGGCACCGGTGCGCCCCAGGCCGCCGCGGCCGGTTCGCTGCCCTGCGACATCTACGCCGCCGCGGGCACCCCCTGCGTCGCCGCGCACAGCCTGGTCCGGGCGCTGTACGGGTCGTACAGCGGACGGCTCTACCAGGTGCAGCGCGCCTCGGACGGGGCCAGGACCGACATCGGGGTGCTGTCCGCCGGCGGCTACGCCGACGCGGCCGCCCAGGACTCCTTCTGTTCCGGCACCACCTGCATCATCACCGAGATCTACGACCAGTCCTCCCGCCACAACGACCTCACCGTCGAGGGTGCGGGCGGCGCCGGCGCCGCCGATGTCGGGGCGCCCGCCGACGCGCTCCCGGTGACCGTCGGCGGCCACCAGGTCTACGGCCTGGAGATCTCCGCCGGCATGGGCTACCGGGACAACTCCACCTCGGGTGTGGCCGTGAACGGGCAGGCCGAGGGGATGTACATGGTGACGTCCGGCACGCACGTCAACAACCGCTGCTGCTTCGACTACGGCAACGCCGAGACCAACAACAAGGACACCGGCAACGGCCACATGGACGCCATCAACTTCGGCACCGAGTGCTGGTTCTCGCCCTGCTACGGACAGGGCCCGTGGGTGCAGGCCGACCTGGAGAACGGGCTGTTCCAGTCCGATGCCGGATACAGCAGGAACACCTCCGACACCGGCACCGGACCACTGCCTTTCGTGACCGCGCTGCTCAAGAACAACGGGCAGAACCATTTCGCGCTGAAATACGGAAATGCCCAGTCGGGCGGGCTCACGACCACCTATTCCGGGGGTGAGCCGACCAGGAGCGGATACTCGCCGATGCACCAGGAGGGCGCGATCGTCCTCGGCACCGGCGGTGACAACAGCAACGGCTCCATCGGCTCCTTCTTCGAGGGCGTGATGACCTCCGGCATCCCGACCGACGCCGCCGACAACGCCGTCCAGGCCGATATCGTCTCCGCCGGCTACGGCGGCGCGACCGGCAGCACCGGCACCCTGACCCCCGGTTCGGAGATCTCGCTGCGCGCCACCGCCGCCTGCTGCACCGCCGACTACGTCCGCCACCACAACGACGCCGGTGTCATCTCCTCCGTCACCGCGAGCAGCTCCGGCACGGACAAGGGCGACGCCACCTGGATCGTCCGCCGCGGCCTCGCGCGCAGCTCCTGTGTCTCCTTCGAGTCACGCAACTACCCCGGCGACTACCTGCGCCACTACAACTACAGGCTCTACCGGCAGCCCATGGACGGCACCGCCCAGTTCCGGGCCGACGCCACCTTCTGCCCGCAGACCGGCAAGAGCGGCACCGGCACCTCGTTCGCCTCCTACAACTACCCGACCAGATACCTGCGCCACTACGCCTACAACCTCTACACAGCGAGCGACGGCGGCTCCAACGCCTTCGACAGCAGCACGTCCTGGACCGACGACGTCAGCTGGGCGGTCAGCTCGCCCTGGGCGCCGTAGCCGCGGCGTCCGCGAACTCCGCCGCTGCCGCCGGAAGTTCGGCGGTCACCGTGAAACCGCCGCGCGGCGACGGGCCGGCCGTGAGCGAGCCGCCCGCCGCCGCGAGGCGCTCGGTCAGCCCCTTCAGCCCCGTGCCGCCGATGCCCTGCTCGGGCCGGCGCACGGGCCTGCCGCTGCCGTTGTCGGTCACGGTGAGCCGGGCCTGCTCGGTGCCGCTCTCGACGGTGATCTCACAGCGGCCCGCGTCGCTGTGCCGGACCACATTGGTGACCGCCTCACGCACCACCCAGCTCAGCAGCGCCTCCGTCTGCGGTTCGAGCGGCACCCCGGACTGGCGCACCACCGGCTCCACGCTCGCCGCGGACAGCGCCGAACGCGCCCGGGTCAGCTCGGTGGCGAGGCTGCCCTCGCGGTAGCCGGTCACCGCCTCGCGGATCTCGGTGAGCGCCTGCCGGCCCACCGACTCGATGTCCGTGATCTGGCCCAGCGCCGCGTCCATGTCGCGCGGAGCCAGCCGCCGGGCCGCCTCCGACTTCACCACGATCACCGACAGTGTGTGCCCGAGCAGGTCGTGCAGATCCCGCGAGAAGCGCAGCCGCTCCTTCTCCACCGCGCGCCGGGCCAGCTCCTCACGGGCGGCGCGCAGTTCCCGTACGGCCTCGGACAGACCGAGGATCGCGGCGGTCACCATGCTGGAGAGAAAGGTCGCGTAGCCGATGTTCGTCGCGTCCCCCCAGCCGCCCCGGACGGCCGAGACACAGGTCGCGTACGCCGTCAGCAGCAGCCCGGTGCGGCCCAGCCACGGCCCGCGCAGCGCCGCGCCCACGGCGAGGCCGAGCAACGGGAAGAACATCAGCCAGTTGCCGCCGTAGCCGAGCGCCAGACCGGTGGTCACCAGGCCCATGAGGAGCAGTGCCACCCGGGTGGAGGCGGCCTCCCGCTTCGCGCGGTCGAAGGAGCGGAAGGTGACGTAGATGTAGAGGGAGTTGAAGATGAGCAGGCCCAGGGAACCGATGAACGGGTTCGGGGTCCTGCCCTGGAGGAGATTGGAGAAGGACCCCATTCCCATCAGCAGCCAGGGCAGCAGGGTGAAGCCGGTGGGCGGCGGGCCCGGGTGGTCGACGTGCGGCTTCCTGCCCGCCTTCCGGGCGGACCGCTGCGCCGCCTTGAAGCGCTCGTGCTCGGCCCGCCACTGGCGCCGTTCGGCCTGGAGGGCCTGTATCTGGCAGCGAACTCCCGACACCCAGTTCATGTCTGTGTTTCCCCCGGTCAAATGGTCCCGCCCGAGGGCGGTACGACAGCACGGCGTACGAACCGAACAGAATCAGCCAAGCCGTCAGCACGATGATGGCACCTGCACCCCGGGGCGCGCCGTACGACGTGACCGCCCCCGCGAAGGAGACGGCGTATCCCCGTTGTGTCATGCCTACGACGTTAGGAGCCCGGCCCCGCCTCCGGCAGATGCGGCTGTACCGACTCCGGCAGTACACATGTCACTGCCGGCCGGTAGCTGACACGACGTCAGGAGCCTTCACAACTGTGGAGGGCTCGGCTATACAGAGGGCGCCGGACTGGAACGCGTTCTAGGTCGGCCCGTGGCGACCTCGGTGCGGCCGACGGTGCGGACGGCCGTGCCGAGGTCTTGAGACCTCTCAGGAGCCCCATGCCCATCGACGCAGCCAAGGCCCTCGCCGCCGAGCCCCGCTCCGGCCCGATCACCTGGACCACCAGGGACGTCCAGCTCTACCACCTCGGCATCGGCGCCGGCATCCCCGCCACCGATCCCGACGAGCTGCGCTACACCCTGGAGTCCCGGCTGCACGTCCTGCCGAGCTTCGCCACCGTCGCGGGCGCGGGTTCCCCCGGCGTGATCAGTGGTCTGTCCGTGCCGGGCGTCGACGTCGATCTGGCCAAGGTCCTGCACGGCGGCCAGAGCCTGGAGATCCACCGCCCGATCCCGGCCGCGGGCACCGCCACCGCCACCTCCCGGATCGCCGCGGTGTACGACAAGGGCAAGGCCGCCGTCCTCGTCATGCGCACCGAAGTCGCCGACGCACAGGGCCCGTTGTGGACCAACGACGCGCAGATCTTCGTACGCGGGGAAGGCGGCTGGGGCGGCGACCGCGGCCCCGGCACCCGCCCGGATCCGCCGACGGGAGATCCCGACCGCACCGTCGAGCGGACCGTCCGCGAGGACCAGGCACTGCTCTACCGCCTCTCCGGCGACTGGAACCCGCTGCACGCCGACCCCGAGTTCGCCAAGCTCGCCGGGTTCGAGCGGCCCATCCTGCACGGCCTGTGCACCTACGGCATCACGCTGAAGGCGGTCGTCGACACCCTGCTCGGCGGCGATGTCGGCCGTGTGCGGAGCTACCGCACGCGGTTCGCCGGGGTGGTGTATCCGGGCGAGACCCTCCGTATCCGCATGTGGCGCGAGCCGGACCGGGTGCGGGTGACGGTGAGCGCGGTCGAAAGAGACGACGCACCGGTCCTGGCCGACACCGTCGTAGAGCACTCCTGAAACCCGTATCGAGGGGAGCCGCACCATGCGCGCAGCCGTACTGCACGAGATCGGCCAGGAAAAGCTGGAGGTCCTCGACGACGTCGAGGCGGTGGGCTTCGGGCCCGGCAAGGTCCGGGTCCGGGTGCGGGCCACCGGACTGTGCCACTCGGACCTGTCCGCGATGAACGGGGTGCTGCCGCAGCCCGCGCCGTTCGTGCCGGGCCACGAGGGTGCGGGCGAGATCCTGGAGGTGGGGGAGGGGGTGCGGGGTCTGAAGCCGGGCGACCGGGTCGTCCTGTGCTGGCTGCCCGCCTGCGGTGCGTGTCCGGCCTGCAGGCGCGGGCAGACCCAGCTGTGCCTGGCCGGGTTCATGAACGCGGGCACCCCGAACTTCAAGCGCTCGGGCACCGATTGCTTCGGCTTCGCCGGCACCGGCACCTTCGCCGAGGAGGTCGTGGTCGATGCCGGCTGCGCGGTGCCGATCCCCGAGGACGTGCCCTTCGACATCGCCGCGCTGATCGGCTGCGGTGTGACCACCGGACTCGGCGCCGCCCTCAACACCGCCGATGTGCAGGCCGGTTCGTCGGTCGCCGTCATCGGGTGCGGGGGTGTCGGCATCTCCGCCGTACAGGGGGCCCGGCTGAAGGGAGCCGCCGAGATCGTCGCCGTCGACCCGGTCGCCTCCCGGCGCGAGTCGGCGCTCAGGTTCGGTGCCACGAAGGCGGTCTCGCCCGAGGAGCTGGCCGACGCCAAGCAGCAGATCACCGGCGGCGAGGGCTTCGACTACGTCTTCGAGGTCGTCGGCAGGTCCGCCACCGCGCGGACGGCGTACGAGAACACCCGGCGCGGCGGCACCCTGGTCGTGGTCGGCGCCGGCGCCATGGACGACTTCCTGCAGCTGAACATGTTCGAGCTGTTCTTCGACGAGAAGCGGATCCTGCCGTCCATGTACGGCGGCGGGGACGTGCTGCGCTCCTACGAGCGGACCATCGCCCTGTGGCGGGCGGGCCGCGTCGATCTCGCCGGGCTGATCACCCACCGGGTGCCGCTTACGGGGATCAACGAGGCGCTGGACCAGATGCGGACCGGGACGGCCCTGCGTACGTGCATCGAGATCTGAGGACGGGGACGGACATGGCACTGCCACTGGAAGGGCTGTCCGCCGTCGTCACCGGTGCCGGACGCGGGCTCGGCCGCGCCGAAGCCCTCGAACTCGCCCGGCTCGGCGCGGCCGTCGTCGTCAACGACTACGGACAGCCCGGACGGGACGGGTCCGGTGCGTCCTCGGCCGGTCCCGCCGAGGAGGTCGCCGCCGAGATACGGGCAGGCGGCGGCCGGGCCCGCGCACACACCGGGGACATCGCGGACTTCCGGCAGGCCGGCGAACTGATCCGGTCGGCCGTCGAAGAATTCGGCAAGCTGGACATCCTCGTCAACAACGCGGGCATCCTGCGCGACCGCATGGTGTTCTCGATGACCGAGGACGAGTGGGACGCGGTGATCCGGGTCCACCTCAAGGGGCACTTCAACACCACCCGCTTCGCCGCCGCCCACTGGCGGGAGCGGTCGAAGGCCGCCGGGGGACCGGTGTACGGGCGGATCGTGAACACCTCGTCGGAGGCGTTCCTCGCCGGTTCCGCCGGACAGCCCAACTACGCGGCGGCAAAGGGCGGAATCGTCGGCCTGACCACCTCCACCGCCCTCGCCCTCGCCAAGTACGGCGTCACGGCCAACGCCATCTGCCCGCGCGCCCGCACCCGGATGACCGAGGACGTCTTCGCCGGCTTCCAGCGGCCGGACCAGGGCCTGGATCCACTGGCCCCCGAACATGTCGCCCCGCTCGTCGGCTATCTGGCCGCACCGGCCGCCGCCCGCATCAACGGCCAGCTGCTCGTCGTCCACGGCGGCATGGTCGCGATCGTCGAACGGCCCCGGGTGCGGGCGAAGTTCGACAGCAAGCAGGAGACGTTCACGTACGACGAACTCGACGCGCTGCTCACCCCGCACTACGCGGACCGGCCCGAGGCGGAGACCTTCGCGGCGGCGGAGGTGCTGGGGCTCAAGCGGGGCTGAGAACAGGGGCTGAGAACGCGAAGAGGGGGTGCCCGTCGGGGCACCCCCTCTCCCTGCAACCGTCAGGCAGCCGCCTCCGCGGTGTCCTCGGCCGGCCTCCGGTGCCGGCCGTGCGGAGCCGTCTCGCTCTCCTGGGCCGCGACCGGGCCCCGGTGCCGGCCGTGGCCGGCAGCCTCCTGCGAGTCGGCGGACAGCTGCTCCGTCGTGCTGGTGTCGCTCATCGGACGTATTCACCCCGTCATATGATCTTTCGTACAGCCGGGCGAGTGTAACCAACACACCACCGGCCGAATCCAGGCGCACACGCCGACCGCCACTACTTCGTTACAAGACGTCCCAGAGGTGCCTGCTGCAACGGCACCGGACGTGCCACCACCGGCTGCGCAGCCCGAAGGTGCGCAGGCCCCGGAGGGTCCGGTTCCGTCGGCGGCCGCGACGCCCCGGGTGCCTCGGCCGCCGTGCCGTCCCGGACCGGACCCTCCGGGCCCGCGTCCCCCGGCCCCCCGGTACCCCCCGAAGGCCCGGCGATGCCGCTCTCCGCGGCAGCCGGGTCTCCCGTCTCCCCCCGGGGCGCCGTCAGCTCCGCCACGCCGCAGGGAGTCTCCGGCGTGGCGTACGGCAGCCGCAGCACCCCGTCCCGTGTCCACACCCCGGCGCCGGCCAGCCAGCCCGCCGGCGCCGGGAGATGGCTCACCTGCCGTCCGGCCGGCCGCCAGGTGCTCACCCAGCTGCCGACCGGCCCGTCCACGTGCAGCGCCACCGCGCAGTTCTCCGGCATCAGCACCTGCCCGGGCTGGATCGCGAACGGCGTCACCACGCAGTCCGGCATGCGCAGGCTCTCCGGGAAGCGGACCGGCAGCATGCTGCCGAGCACGCCCCAGCCCAATCGTTCCTCCCCCGGCGAGGGGGCGTCGGAGGAGATGAGCAGCAGCCCGCTGTCGGGGTCGGCGAGCAGCAGCCGGTCGTGGCTCGTGGGCGCGATCTGCAGCAGCGGTGACACCTCGGCGCGCTCCAGGTCCACCACGACCGTCTTGACCGGCCCGCCCAGCTGCCGGTCCAGCGCCAGCATCCGTCCGGTGCGGTCCAGCCAGACCCCGCCCGAACAGCGCCCCGGCACCTCGGCGAGCCGCTCGGGCCCGTAGGTGCCGCCCGCCACCAGCCACACCGCGCTGGAGCGCGGGCCGGCGGCGAGGGCGTACGCCCGTGCACCTCCCGGGGCCGGCGGCAGCAGCGTGAGCCGGGTGCCGGGCTCGGGGCACTCCACCGCGCCGAGCGGCAGCTCACCGGTGCCGGGACCGGTCGGGTACAGCAGCGAGAAGGCGTGCCGGTGCTCGACCAGCCGGTGGATCAGCACCCGGCCGTCGGACAGGGGCTGGACCTCGGTGCCGGGTTCCTCCGGCTGGTTGCCGGGCAGCGGCACCGCGTACGGCTCCGGGCCGTCCAGCGTCCAGCGCTCCGGGAACCACGACTCGCCGTCCCGCGCGAGCCGTGCCGCGTACGCGCCGTCCGCCGTGATGGCGCACCCCGCCCCGCCGCCCTCCGCACCGGTCGACGGGGGTTCGATCGCACAGGCCGTCATCGTTCGGTCACCTCCGGCGAACGAAGCTAGTTTTCGCACGCACAGGCGGGGGACCGGCCGACATCCGCTTCACACATAAGGGTGGCGCAGAAGCGATTCACCTGAGGAAACCGGTGCTTATGTGCTGAGCGGGGTCAGACCCGGCGCATGCGGTACGGCCCGGGGACCAGCCAGGTAGCCTTTCCCTCGTGCCCCGTCTGTCTGAAGTCATCGCCGCGCTGGATACCCTGTGGCCCGCCGAGCGGGCCGAGTCCTGGGACGCGGTCGGCACGGTCGTGGGCGACCCCGACCAGGAGGTCACCCGGGTCCTGTTCGCCGTCGACCCCGTGCAGGAGATCGTCGACGAGGCGGTGAAGCTCGGCGCCGACCTGCTGGTCACCCACCACCCGCTGTATCTGCGCGGGACGACCACGGTCGCCGCGACCCACTTCAAGGGCCGTGTCGTGCACACCCTCATCAAGAACGACATCGCCCTGCACGTCGCCCACACCAACGCCGACACCGCCGACCCGGGTGTGTCGGACGCCCTCGCCGGCGCGCTCGACCTGAGGGTCGTACGACCCCTCGTGCCGGACCCCACCGACCCGCAGGGCTGCCGGGGCCTCGGCCGTGTCTGCGAACTCGACCACCCGCTGACCGTCCGTGAGCTGGCCGAGCGCGCCGCCGAGCGGCTGCCCGCCACCGCGCAGGGCATCCGGGTGGCCGGCGACCCCGACGCCGTCGTCCGCACGGTCGCCGTCAGCGGCGGCTCCGGCGACAGCCTCTTCGACCAGGTCCGCGCGGCCGGCGTCGACGCCTTCCTCACCGCCGACCTGCGCCACCACCCCGCCTCCGAGGCGGTGGCCACGAGCCCCCTCGCGCTGCTCGACGCGGCGCACTGGGCCACCGAGTGGCCCTGGTGCGAGCTGGCCGCAGCCCAGCTCGACGAGATCTCCGACCGCCACGGCTGGGACCTTCGGGTCCATGTCTCCAAGACGGTCACCGACCCCTGGACCGCCCACGCGGCGTCCACCGTCACCACTAGCTAATGGGAGCCCCCAACTGAACGCCGCGCCCGCCGACCAGATCCGACTCCTCGACGTCCAGGCCCTCGACGTCCGCCTGCAGCAGCTGGCGCACAAGCGGAGGTCGCTGCCCGAGCACGCCGAGCTCGACTCGCTGAACAAGGACTTCACCCAGCTGCGGGACCTGCTCGTCGCCGCGCAGACCGAGGAGAGCGACACCGCCCGCGAGCAGACCAAGGCCGAGCAGGACGTCGACCAGGTGCGCCAGCGCGCCGCCCGCGACCAGCAGCGCCTGGACTCCGGCGCGGTCACCTCGCCGAAGGACCTGGCCAACCTCCAGCACGAGATCGCCTCCCTCGCCAAGCGGCAGGGCGACCTGGAGGACGTGGTCCTGGAGGTCATGGAGCGCCGCGAGGCCGCGCAGGAGCGCGTGAACGAGCTGACCGAGCGCGTCGCCTCCGTCCAGTCGAAGATCGACGACGCGACCGCCCGCCGGGACGCGGCCTTCGAGGAGATCGACGGCGAGACCGCCTCGGTGACCAAGGAGCGCGAGGTCGTGGCGGCCGCCGTCCCGGCCGATCTCCTCAAGCTCTACGACAAGCTGCGCGAGCAGCAGGGCGGCATCGGCGCGGCCAAGCTGTACGCCCGCACCTGCCAGGGCTGCCGCCAGGAGCTGGCGATCACCGAGCTGAACGACATCCGCGCGGCGGCGCCGGACACGGTGGTGCGGTGCGAGAACTGCCGTCGCATCCTGGTGCGTACGGCCGAGTCGGGTCTGTAGGAGCCGGTAAGGGGGCTGTCGGGGTGCGGGAGTTCATCGTCGAGGCGGACGGCGGGTCGCGGGGCAACCCGGGGCCCGCGGGCTACGGGGCGGTCGTGCGGGACGCGGTGACGGGTCAGATCCTGACCGAGGCCGCGCAGTACCTCGGCGTCGCCACGAACAACGTGGCCGAGTACCGGGGCCTGGTGGCCGGCCTGCGCGCCGCCCACGCCCTCGACCCGTCGGCCCGGGTCCATGTGCGCATGGACTCCAAGCTGGTCATCGAGCAGATGTCGGGCCGCTGGAAGATCAAGCACCCCGACATGAAGCCGCTGGCGACCGAGGCACGGTCGGTCTTCCCGCCGGACCAGGTCACCTACGAGTGGATCCCCCGCGCCCAGAACTCACACGCCGACCGCTTGGCGAACGAGGCGATGGACGCGGGGTCGAGGGGCGACCAGTGGGCTCCCTCGGAGTCCGAAGCAGACCGCACCGCGGGCGCCGGGGGTACCTCCCGGGCCGTTCAGGAACGGGGAGAGGCCCCTCTCGGCGAGCAGCTCCCGTCCACCGCCGGCGAGCAGCTCCCTTCCACCGCCGGCGAGCAGCCGGTCTCGTCGCCGGGCTGGAGCAGCGCCCCCGACCTCGGCGCCCCGGCAACCTTCGTGCTGCTCCGCCACGGCGAAACCCCCCTCACCCCCCAGAAACGCTTCTCCGGCAGCGGCGGCACCGACCCCTCCCTCTCCGCCGCCGGCCGCGAACAGGCCCACCGTGTCGCAGAGGCACTCGCCAGGCGCGGCACCGTCCAGGCCGTCGTCGCCTCCCCCCTCACCCGTACCCGGGAAACCGCCGCCGCCGTCGCCGCCCGCCTCGGCCTGGAGGTCACGATCGAAGACGGCCTGCGGGAAACGGACTTCGGCGCCTGGGAGGGCCTGACCTTCGGCGAGGTCCGCGAGCGCTACCCGGACGACCTGAACGCCTGGCTCGCCGACCCGGAGGCCCACCCCACCGGCGGCGGCGAGAGCTTCGCGGAGACGGCCACCCGGATCGCCGCGACCCGCGACAAGCTGGTCGCGGCCCACGCGGGCCGCACGGTCCTGCTGGTCAGCCACGTCACCCCGATCAAGACGCTCGTCCGCCTCGCCCTCGGCGCCCCGCCCGAGTCGCTGTTCCGCATGGAGCTGTCCGCCGCATCCCTGTCGGCGGTGGCGTACTACGCGGACGGCAACGCGAGCGTACGGCTGTTCAACGACACGTCCCACCTGCGTCCCTGAGCCCCGCGAACTGCGCCGCGCCCCGCGCCAGCTCCTCGATCCGGGCCCAGTCCCCGGCGGCCACCGCGTCCGCCGGGACCATCCAGCTCCCGCCCACACAGCCGACGTTGGGCAGGGACAGATACTCCGGCGCGGTCGCCGGACCGATCCCGCCCGTCGGGCAGAAGCGGGCCTGCGGCAGCGGTCCGGCCAGAGACCTCAGATAGGCGGTGCCGCCCGCGGCCTGCGCCGGGAAGAACTTCATCTCCCGCACCCCGCGCTCCAGCAGCGCCACCACCTCCGAGGTGGTCGAAACGCCGGGCAGGAACGGCACCCCGGACGCCCGCATCGCCGTCAGCAGCGCGTCCGTCCAGCCCGGGCTGACCAGGAACCGTGCCCCGGCCGCCGTGCACTCGGTCACCTGCTCCGGGCTGATGACCGTCCCCGCTCCCACGACGGCCCCGGGCACCGCACCGCTGATCGCGCGGATCGCCTCCAGGGCCGCCGGAGTCCTGAGCGTCACCTCGATCGCGGGCAGCCCGCCCGCCACCAGCGCCCGCGCCAGCGGTACGGCGTCGGAGGCGTCGGAGAGGGCCACCACGGGCACGACGGGCGCGAGATCCAGTACGGAGGCAGCCGAAGAGGAGGGCGGCGGTGAGGTCATGCCCTCATCGTGCCCAGGGGATGCAACATGCACAAAGGCTGTTGCACATGTTGCAATGCAGTGCGGGGGTGAGTGGCGCCCCTCAGTGGATCTCCTCCACCAGCACATCCAGCGACCACGGCTTCCCGGCCTTCCCCGGCGCCTCGGCCTCCACCTCGTACCCGAGCTCCCGCAGCACCTCGACCAGCTCGGCGGGGTCCTGCGGGGCGGCACCGGCCGTCATGAGGCTCCGTACCATCCGGCCCTTGGTCGCCTTGTTGAAGTGGCTGACCACCTTCCGGGTGGGTGCGTGCAGCACCCGTACGGTCGCCGTCCGCCCCGCGATCTCGCCCTTCGGCTTCCAGGCCGCCGCGTAGGCCGAGGAGCGCAGGTCGAGCACCAGCCCGTCCCCGGCCGCCGCCGGCAGCACCTCGGCCATCGGCGTCCGCCAGTGCCCGGCCAGCGCGCCGAGCCCCGGCAGCTTCACACCCATCGAGCAGCGGTAGGAGGGGATGCGGTCCGTGACCCGCACCGCGCCCCACAGCCCGGAGAACACCAGCAGCGAGTCCGCCGCGCGCTGCCGCGCCGCCGCGTCCAGCGTGGCCAGGCCGAGGGCGTCGTACAGCACACCGGTGTAGATCTCCCCGGCGGGGCGGGCGCCGGCCGTGCGCAGCCCGGCGTTCTTCGTGACCTCGCCGCGCAGCCCCTCGCTCAGCCCGAGCACCTCGCGCGCCTTCTCCTCGTCGGCGGCGCACAGCTCGACCAGCTCGCCGAGCACGGCTTCCCGCGCGGGGGTCAGCCCCGGCAGCGACAGCGACCGGAGCTCCAGCGGGGCACCCTCACTCGCGTTCGCCTTGCCTTCCGAGGGCGGCAGCAGGACCAGCAACACGTACTCCTCACGTAGACCTCCGCGCCAGCGTACGGCGTCGACGAGCGCCGGCCGGACCGGCCCGGGGACGGCGAAGATCCAGTTCAGGCCGGGGTGAGCGCCCGCACGAGGCCGCCGGGGTCGTCGGCGTGCAGCCGCACCACCCTCACCCGGCGGGGGCGGCCGAGGAACGAGCGGTGGGTGACGGGTTCGGCCAGCTCCAGCTCGACCGACGTCTGGGAGCCGACCGCGAGGTCGAGCACGTCGTCCGCCGGCTCGTGCGTCATCCGCGTCCGGCGGTGTACGGCGGCGATCGCCTCCAGCGGGATGCGCAGGTCCACATGGGCGCCGTACCGCACCCGCAGGGCGTCCCGGGTCAGCACGTGCGGGCGGACCACGCAGGCCGCGTGCAGTCCGACGACGAACAGCACGCTGTAGACGTCCACCACCAGCAGGACGTCGTGCGCGGTGGGCATGTCGCGGAGCATCACGGACACACCGACCGTCTCCACCACGCACACGAAGACCAGCCCCGCCATCATGGCACCCTGCCCGCGCGTGTATCCGAACGCCCGCCCGCCGGTGGTGCCCTGGGTGCGCCGGGCCAGCCACAGCGCCAGGCTGGCGAAGAGCCGTGCTTCGTGCCGCGCCAGCCGCCCCACTGTCGTCAACATGCTCATCTCCTTTCGGTGGCAAGGATATTGAGCGCGCGGCGGATCACCTCGGCCTGGGCGGGCGCGAAGTCGGCGTACAGGGCGCGCAGCACGGGGTGGCCGGAATCGACCGGACCGGCCGGCAGCAGTCCCGGGGGGATGCAGCCGGCCAGGGTCCGCGCGGCCTCCGCCACCCGTGGATCGTCCGGTCCGGCCTCCGCGAGCGCGTCGAGCAGCGCGTACGCCTCGCGGGTCCGCGCCAGGGTGTCCGGGTCGTCCAGGGCGCCGCGCAGCGCGGACAGCAGCCGCTCCCGCTCCTCGGGCGCCGCCCCGGTGTCGATCAGGGCGAGGACCTCGCGGTCCTTGGCGGCCGTCGGGGAGCCGCCGTCGGCCAACGAGCCGAACAGTTCGGCCAGTTCCGGCGAGACGGGCCCCTCGGCGGGCAGCTCCCCGGCATCCAACAGCGCCCGCAGCCGCTGCCGGCGCTCCCGTATCTCCGTCTCCTGCCGGGCCAGGTCCTCGTCCAGCTCGGTGAGCACCTCGACCAGGTCCTTCCCGGCGTCGTCGGCGAGCACGTCCCGTACCTCGGCGAGGCCCAGCCCCAGCTCGGTCAGCCGCCGGATCCGGGCGAGGACGACGGCGTGCCGCAGCGTGTAGCTCCGATAGCCGTTGGACCTGCGCTCGGGCTCGGGCAGCAGGCCCAGGTGGTGGTAGTGCCGCACGGTGCGCGTCGTGACGCCGACGGCGGCGGCGAGTTCTCCGATCCGCATGGGACCAGTACAGACGTTGACGTCGCGACAGGGTCAAGCGGCGAGGTGCGGCTTGCCGAGCCAGCGTTCCAGGGACTCCGGCAGACCCTTGCCGCCCTCGTCCTCGGCGGCCCAGGCCACGAATCCGTCCGGCCGCAGGAACAGCGCCTTGAGGCCGGGCCGGTCCGGGCAGGCGAGCGTACGGACCTCCAGCCGGTCGCCGTACCCCTCTGCGCGGGCGCGCAGCCCGGCGTCGTCGGCGAGGTCGAGCAGCAGGGCGCGCCCGGAGTGCAGATGGTCGCCGAGCCGGGAGCCGTCGGCCAGCACCAGGTCGGGGGCGCTGGCACCGGTCAGCGGGTGGTCGCCGGGCAGGTCGTAGCGCTGCCAGATGCCGGAGATCTTCGTGACGAGATACGTCGTGCCGGTGGTGGTCAGCGCCAGGTCGGTGACCACCCGGCGCAGGGCGCGGGCGTGCCGGTCCGGGCGCATCACGGCGATCTGCGCGCGGGTCCAGTCGAGCACCCAGGCGCCGATCGGATGCCGCTCGGCGGTGTAGCTGTCCAGCAGCGACTCGGGTGCCGTGCCGCGTATCACGGCGGCCAGCTTCCACCCGAGGTTCATCGCGTCCCCGATGCCGAGATTGAGTCCCTGCCCGCCGAACGGCGAGTGCACATGCGCGGCGTCGCCCGCGAGCAGCACCCGGCCCTTGCGGTAGTCGGTGGCCTGGCGGGCGTTGTCGGTGAACCGGGTCGCGGTGATCACCTTGTCGATCGTGACCTCGGGAACGCCCGCGACCCGGCGCAGACTGGCCTGCAGTTCCTCGGCGGTGATGGGCGCCGAGCGGTCGGCCGGGGGCCCGTCGAACTCCACGCTGAGGATCCGCCGGGGGAACGGCCCGTGGACGTACGTTCCCACGTCGGTGGTGTTCCAGCCCGTGCGCAGCCGCTCGCCGCCGGACATCTCCACGACCGCCTGATAGCCGGTGATCTCCGGTTCGGTCCCGGGGAAGTCGAAGCCGGCGAGCTTGCGGACGGTGCTGCGGCCGCCGTCGCAGCCGACCAGCCAGCCCGCTCGGACCGTCCCCTCGCCGGTGTGTACGGCGACCCCGTCCGCGTCGGCGTCGAAGCCGGTGAGCTCCACACCCCGGCGCACCTCCACCCCGAGCCGCGCGGCCCGCCGGGCCAGGATCCGTTCCACCTCGGCCTGGGGCACGCCGAGCCCCATCTCCCCGGCGGGGCCGGCGTCCGCCCAGGCCGGGTCGGAGCCGTCGAACAGATCGGGGTCCATGGTGATCCCGGCGAAGTGCCCGGCGAACTTGGGCGGGAGCTTGCCCCAGGATTCGAGCCTGCCGCTCTCCCGGAAGGCGCGCAGCCGTTCCTGTGCCGCCTCCCACACCGCCGCCAGCTCGGGCAGCAGCCCGCGCCGGTAGAAGGAGACCGCGCTCGGGACGTTGATCGCGCCCGCCTTGATCGTCTCGTCCACCTCGGCCAGCCGCTCCACGACCAGCACCCGCGCACCGCCGAGCCCCAGCTCACAGCCGAGGAAGAGCCCCACGGGCCCCGCGCCCGCCACCACCACGTCGTACTCGGTCATCGTCGTCATGCGCACTCACTATAGTCACTAAAAATTTTGAGCGGATATAGTTTTCCCATGGATGAGGAACTTTCGCTGAGGGAGCGCAAGAAGCGGGAGACGCGGCAGCGGATCTCGGACATCGCCACGGGTCTGTTCGCCGAGCGCGGCTTCGACACGGTGACGGTCGCGGAGGTGGCGCGCGCGGCGGGCGTCTCCGCGATGACGGTCTTCAACTACTTCCCGCGCAAGGAGGACCTGTTCCTCGACCGCATCCCGCAGGCCGCCGAGCTCCTGGCCGGGGCGGTCCGCGACCGCGCACCCGGCCAGTCCCCGCTCACCGCCCTGCGCGGCCTGGCGCTGCGCCTGCTCGCCGAACGGCACCCGCTCGGCGGCGTGGGGGAGACCTTCGCCCCCTTCTGGCGGGTCGTCGTCGACTCGCCGGCGCTGCGTGCCCGCGCCCGGGAGGGGGCCGAGGAAGCCGAACGGGCGCTGGCCGCCGCCCTCACCGAGGCCGGCGCGCCCGACCCCGACCTCCTGGCGGCCCTGGTCGTGGCGGCCTACCGGACGGTGTTCACCGCCTCCGTACGCAGGCTGATGGCGGGCGATGCGGTGGAGGACGTGGCCCGGGACCACCGAACGGCCCTGGAGGCCGCCTTCACCGCGCTCGAACGGACGGGCCTCGACGGGCCCTGACGGCCGAGGCCGGTCCGGGCGCGGCATGGAATCGGGGTCCGAAGGCGTTGCACCCGTGAGCGCATGACAGGCAAGGGGGTGCCCGATGACGGAACAGGCGCGGTGGACACGGGCCCGGCTGGGCCACGGCGGGCCGCCGCTCGACCTCCTGACGGCGAACTTCCGCCGGCACACCTATGCCCCGCATGCCCACGAGGAGTACACGATCGGCGTCTGCGTCGGCGGCTGCGAGGTGATCGACTACCGGGGCGGCCACATCCGCACCGGACCGGGCACCATCGTCGTCCTCGACCCCGGCGAGATGCACACCGGCGGTCCCGCCAACACCACCGACGGCTACGCCTACCGCGCCCTGTACGCCGAGCCGGCACTGCTGACCGACGGCATCCTCGGCGGCCTGCCCTACTTCCGGGAACCGCTCCTCGACGACCCCGGACTCGCCGCCGCGCTCCGCCGCGCCCACACCGAGCTCAGCTCCTGCCCCGACCCCCTGGAGGCCGAGTCCGTCCTGCCCTGGCTGCTGACCGCGCTGTCCCGCCGCCACTCCACCGCCAGACCGGGACGCGACTTGGTCCCCGGCGCGCAAACGATCGCCCTGACGGTCCGCGACCGCCTCGCCGACGAACTCACGGCACCCCCGCCGCTGTCCTGCCTCGCCGCCGACCTGGGCCTGTCCCGCTACCAACTGCTGCGGGCCTTCCGTACGACGATGGGCGTACCCCCGTACGCCTGGCTCGCCCAGTACCGGGTGAGCAGGGCGCGGGGCCTGCTGGAGGCCGGCCTGCGCCCGGCGGAGGTGGCGGGCCTGGTGGGGTTCGCGGACCAGGCGCACATGACCCGCTGGTTCCGCCGGGTGCTCGGGGTGACGCCGGCGGCGTACCGCAGCAGCGTCACCTCGGGGGCGCATCGCAACAACGTTCAAGACACGCCGTGAGGACACGGCCGAAACTCACCGCATGACTGCACGTGGCTGGTTTCTGTTCTCCCTCATGGGAGTGATCTGGGGCGTCCCCTACCTGATGATCAAAGTGGCGGTGGACGAGGTGTCCCCGCCGGTGGTCGTGTTCACCCGCTGCGCGCTCGGCGCGCTCCTGCTGCTGCCCTTCGCCCTGCGCCAGGGCGGCCTGCCCCGCACCGTACGCGCCCACTGGCGGCCCCTGCTGGCCTTCGCATGTCTGGAGATCATCGTCCCCTGGTTCACGCTCACCGACGCCGAACGGCATCTGTCCAGTTCGACGGCCGGTCTGCTGATCGCGGGCGTGCCGATCGTGGGCGTGGTCGCCGCCCTCGCCCAGTCCCGGCTCCGGTCGAGCGGGGGGACTCCCACGCCCGGGGACCCCGAACACCTCGGAGCCCGCCGCATCACCGGCCTCGCCCTGGGCCTCGGCGGAGTGACGGTCCTGACCCTTCCCCACCTGGCCGGCGGCGACGCCCGCTCCCTGGCCGAGGTGCTGCTGACGGTCCTGGGCTACGCCACCGCTCCGCTGATAGCCGCGCGCCGGCTGAAGGACGTCCCCTCCCTGCACCTGACGGCGGCCTGTCTGACCCTGGCGGCCGTGGTCTACGCCCCGGTGGCGTTCCTGGCCCGGCCGTCGTCCGTGCCCTCCGCCACCGCCTTGGCGGCCCTGGCCGGCCTGGGCGTGCTCTGCACGGCGGTGGCGTTCGTGGCGTTCCTGGAGCTGATCAAGGAGGCGGGCCCGACCCGCGCCACGGTGATCACGTACGTCAACCCGGCGGTCGCGGTGGCGGCGGGTGCCGTCTTCCTGAGCGAGCCGCTGACCCCCACGGTCCTGGCGGCCTTCGCCCTCATCCTGGCCGGCTCGGTCCTGGCCACGGCCGCCGGTCCGCGCCGGTCCCGGCGCCCGGTACCATGGTCGATACGGCAGACGAGCCGGGCGGACGGCCGCGTGGAGTCCCCCTAGGGGGCTTCCCGAGGAACGTCCGGGCTCCACAGGGCAGGGTGGTGGCTAACGGCCACCCGGGGTGACCCGCGGGACAGTGCCACAGAAAGCAGACCGCCGGGGATCTCGTCCTCGGTAAGGGTGAAACGGTGGTGTAAGAGACCACCAGTGCCCAGGGTGACCTGGGCAGCTAGGTAAACCCCACCCGGAGCAAGGTCAAAAGGAAACACTCCGGTGTTTCTGCGCGGACGTTCGAGGGCTGCCCGCCCGAGTCCGCGGGTAGACCGCACGAGGCCGGTGGCAACACCGGCCCTAGATGGATGGCCGTCGCCCCGGCGCCCGCGAGGACACCGGGGAACAGAACCCGGCGTACAGCCCGACTCGTCTGCCATTGGGGCTCTGATCAGGGGAAATTTCTTGGTCAGGCCCTCAAAACGTACGGCTGGGTGTGCCTGCGGTTTCCCTCGGAGTTCCCGAGGGATTGTGCACGCGATGTGCACCGCGGCCGTGGTGTCATGTGGTCTCGTCTTCCGGCCGCGAACGCCGTGCCGGCAGTCGCCGCCCTGAAATCGGCACGTTCCTCAACTAATTCGAGTGCCTGCCATGCGGTCTTGCGTGTGCGCTTCGATTACAACGAGCCTGTCCTCAAGCGGAGCAAGTGGGGGACAAGCCAGTACGAGCATTCGTGCCGCCGGACCCCCAAACTGGCGCCACCGGCAGAGGCTTCGTCGGGGCCAACCACGTCGGGGTCGGAGTATTCGCCGGGCCGTAGTTCCTTCCAAGCGCGAGGCCCAGGTTGCGGCTGGTGCCATTCCGTACCAGCCATTCGCGAGACGCCCTGTTTCTGACGGCACACGCCTCCCCTGCCCCATTTGTGGGCGCGACAAGGACCGAGACAGAGGCAGCGGGACGACTGTGACGTACGGCATGGTCACTTTCCGGCCGGTCGTGGACCGAGCCGGCGTCAAAGTTCCGTGACCAGGCAAGATCACGACTATCGTCCCTGGGTTGCTTCTGTTACGGATGGAGATGGCAGGGGCACCGCAAGCGAGTGGCTGAGGGGCTGACTGCACGGGGGAGGACTCAGTGGCCGACAACACGGAGGACCCGCAGGCTACTGCCGCTGCGCTGGTATCGGCAGCTGGCGCGCTTGCCGCGTCCGGTATCGGGCCGGTCGCAGGTGTCGGTGCCGCCATGGTCCAGCAACTGCGGGTCGAGGGCGAGACGCTGACGACCTTCAAGAACCGGGTGAACGACCTTCTGATCCGGTTGGAGAAATCCAAGGCCGCGCCACAGAGGATCGCGGACGGTTCCATGCCGACGGGGCGGTTGGGCAACTTCGACGAAGCCCACGCACTTCACGGCGCCTACGCCCAAGTACATTCCCAGCTGGAGAACTTGTCCAAGATGCTGGCGCTGCAGATCGAAGGGTTGATGGTCACGGTCGACGCGTCGAAGGCCAACTACCACAATCTCGACGACGACGTTCGCGATCGCCTGCACCGCATCCGTGTCGAGGCCAACAAGCTGGCTGTCGATCAGGGCCGGCTGGGAGCAGAGGGGCACGCCGGCGGCGGGGCTGACGGAGCCGGCAACGGCGGGCACGGTGCGGCGCCCGACTCGCAGGCAGGTGGCCTGTGACGTCCATGGTGACGAGACAGTGCGACGGGATGGTCTCGACAGGGAAGGCGGGGCGGCTCAATGTCTGACTTTGCCAGCCGCATGTGGGAGACGATCAAACAGGAGCGGTTCTTGCTCCAAGACCCCGAACAGTTGTGGGCCATGGTCGAGCCGGCCGACGGGCCGACGGCAAGGGGGCTCGGTGAACTGCTGACGGAGGCCGCCAAGACGATCAAGGAGATCGGCGGCGATCTGCTGAACCACAGTCTGGCGGTCGAGTGGGAGGGCGAGGGCGGCGAGGCGTTTCGGACCTGGTGCTACCAGGCGGCGCTGACCACACTGAGCCTGGGGGATTACAGCGAGAATGCGGGCAAGTGGCTGGGCCACGCGGCCGACACGCTGCACGAGGTCAAGCCGCAGATTGAGACGCTGCGGAACCAGAGTGTCAGCGCGCGCTCAGTGCTTGACGCCCATGCGGCGAAGGCTACGGATGTCGGCAGCCATGCTGGCGGTCCGTCGGGCTCCGAGGTGACAAAGGCCAAGACTCAGTACGCCGACTCCCGCGCCGAGGCCGGCGGCCTCATGATGAAGCTTGCCCAGTCGTACACGGCCTCGACGGAGCAGATCACCGCGCTGGAGGCACCGAAGTTTCCGGAGTTGCCCAAGCAATTCGTGCCGACCACCTTCTACGGCACCACAGCCGTCGACGTTCCCTCCGGTCAGGGGACCGCAACCCGGGGCGCGGCCACGCCCCTGGCTGTCCAAGGCATAGCCACGCCAGAGAGGCCATCCGGGCACAAAGCGAAGGTGGGAGCGAGCCCTGGTGGTACGAGTGCGGCACCACCACCGTCTGTGCGGCACCACGTGACGGATGTGCCGGATGTTCCCGACACGCTGCCGGGCCACGTGCCAGAGCCAACGAGCACCGCGATCGACAGCGTGAAAACTCTGCCGTCCCCTCCGGTAATTCCCTCTTCTCCTTCGACGCCGCCCGCCGGGCCAAGCGGCCCTGACGGCCGGACACCGTGGACAACCGTGCCGCTCCCGCCTTCGTTCGGGGCAGGACCGACGCCGCCGCCTGGTGTCCGGGGAGGTGGTGAACGTCCCGTGTACGGGGGTCGGGGCCCACTGACCACGCCGTCCGGGCCGGGCGCGTCCACAGGTCCGCGTATCCCGGGACGCGGCGGCCCATTCGGCCCTGGTCTGACCGGTGGCCAGCCTGGTGCTGGGCGCGGGCCGATCGGCTCCCCTTCGGCCAGAGGAGGCAATGGCGTCACCGGTGGTCGCCCCGTCCCGCCGTCGGCAGGACGGCCTACCGGTGCGATTCCGCGAGGCAACGTCATCGGCGGCACTCCGAACCAGGAGCAACCTTCCAGGGGTAGTGGCACCGTGCCGGGCCGTCCTTCTGCAGGCGCCACCCCAGCCCGTGGCAACAGCCGTGCAGCGGACGGTGAGAGCACGGCGAGGGGGCGTATGCCTGCCCCGTCCAACGGCATCGTCGGGGGACAACCCAGACCATCCCGAGACCGCGGAAGGGCAGGGCTCACCTCGCGAGGTGTCCGAGCCGCGAGTGAGGCTGCCGCAGCCGAGCAAATGCCGCGACGCGGTGGATCATCCCTGGGTGCCGCCAAACCTGCCGCGAACCGCGATGTCCGCTCCGCTCGCGACAAGCGCTCCGGCAGCCGAGCGACCGGCCGGGCTGAGGACAGGGTTCAGCAGGCAGTGGACAGGGATGACCAGGCAGAGGAGAGGGAGAGTCGACCGACTCCGCCGCCCCTGCCCAAAGGGCCTGACGAGATATAGGACGAGAGGGATGACCATGCGCAGCCGCAGCAAGCAGGCCAGATGGTACGGACGGGCCGTGTCCGCAGCCCTCGGGGTCCTGTTGGCGAGCTTGGCCGTCACTCCCGCGTACGCCGATACCGTCCGCGAGCGACAGTGGTACCTCGATGCCATGCACGCCGAGCAGATGTGGAAGACCAGTACGGGCAAGGGCATCACCGTGGCCGTGATCGATACTGGCGTGCAGGCCGACATCCCCGACCTGCGCGGCCAGGTTGTGACTGGCAAGGACTTCTCGAAGCGGGCCGACGACGAACGCACGGACTACGACGGACATGGCACTGGCATGGCTGTCCTCATCGCCGGCACAGGCGGCAGAGGTGCCACCACCGGCTCCTACGGTCTGGCCCCCGGTGCGAAGATCATGCCAATCCGTATCCCGGGCTTCATTGAGCGCAACCGCACCGACGGCAATCAGGACGATTTCCCCACGAGCGTTGGGAAGGCCATCCGGTTTGCGGCCGACTCGAACGCCCAGGTCATCAACATCTCGCAGGGGAGTACCGAGAGCTCTCGGGAGCTGACGGAGGCTGTCGCCTATGCGCTGTCCAAGGGAAAGTTGATCTTCGCAGCTGTGGGCAATGACGGGGACACCGTCAACGAGGTCAACTATCCGGCGGCCACTCCAGGTGTGGTGGGTGTCGGGGCGATCGACAGAAACGTCGAGGCTACGAAGGAGTCCGAGCACGGCTCCCAGGTGGACGTGGTCGCGCCGGGCGAGGCCATCATCTCCGCCTGCCTCGAAAGCAAGAGCGGCGTTTGCGACTCGCACGGTACCAGCGACGCCAGCGCCCTCGCCTCCGCTTCCGCTGCTCTGATCTGGTCCAAGCACCCGAACTGGACCAACAACCAAGTGCTGCGGGTCATGCTTAACACGGCGAGCAAGCCAACAAGCGGCAAGGAGCGCACCGACTACATCGGCTACGGTGCCGTCCGCCCCCGCATCGCGCTGACCGACCCCGGCGACCCCGGCCCGGCCGACGTCTACCCGCTGCCCGACTTCAAGGAAGCGGCATCCAAGACACCCAACGGGTCGGCCACGGCCTCCGCCAAGGACGACAGCAGCCCGTCGGCAGCAACCGCATCTACCGACGACGGCTCTGCACTTCCATGGATTCTCGGGGGCGCTGGCGTCGTAGTGCTTGTGGGTGGGGTTTTCACCGCCGGAACCGTGCGCAGGCGTCGACGTTCCGCGGGGGCGGCCCAGACTCACGTAGCCACGCCGCCAGGACCGGGGCAGGCACCGTGGCACGGAGACAGCAACTACGGGGGGAGGCCCTGAGATGGCGTGGGACGAGTGGGAGCAGCTGAAGGCCGCCGCGCTGGCTCGTCGGCAGAACGGGATGCGGCTGGACAGCGCGGCGGATATTGGCGCCGGGGGCGCGCCTGATGTGAAGACGAACAAGGCGGGGAACGACACGGCAGTCAAGGCCTTGCAGGGTGAGATACCGCAGGGCACGGACAAGGCCGGCAGTCACGCCGACGAGTCCACCTCTGCGGCTGTGCGGGAGTTCAGTGGCTGGCAGACCGGTTCTGGGCTGAAGGACGCCCACGCGGAATGGGAGTTGCAGGTCAAGAACCTGAAGGCGCGCCTTGGGCAGGACAAGGCAGCGCTGGAGGGCAGCCATGAGCACCTCCAATACGTCGACTACGGAGTCGGTAGCCGGACGGCGCAGATCAAGGCCGGGCCCCACCAGGGGCGCGAGGGCTAGGAAAACGGGGAAACGGGGACGGGGAGAAGGACGGGCATGCTCAGCTATCAGGACGTGGTCACCATCAAGCTCGGTACTCTGACGACGGCGGCTACCGACTGGGAGGACATGGCCAGCGGCTTCGAGGACCTGGAGACCCTCTATGCCGCGAAGGTGGAGTCGGCCGCGACCGAGGACACGGCAGGCCTCACTGCCGCAGTCAGGGCCGCGCAACTGGCTGCCACTCGCCAGCAGTTCAAGGATGCACAGACCGAAGCCCGCGCCATCGCCTCAATCCTGCGAGACGCCCATCAGCAGCTCTCCAAACTGATCGGCAACGTGAACGACGTCGTCGAGCAGGTGAAGGCGGACCACATGACCGTCAACAGCCAGGGCGAGGCGGTCTACGACTTCAGCAAGCTCACCCCGATGCGGCACGACGAGGACTACCCCAAGTACGTGTCCCAGGCGAAGAATGCTGAAGCGGCCTGGACGAAGAAGATCAAGGACGCCGTACAGAAGGTGGACGACGCCGACCAGGGCGTCAGGCTCGCTCTCCACGAGGCCGCCGGCATCAAGAGCTGGATCCAGCGCGCCTTCGACGACGCGGTGGGGCAGGGCGGCCACACCTTCAACGGCTCCGCCGTCGGCGACATCGAGGTGTACGAGGCCCGCGAGGCCAAGCAGTATGCCGACCAGATCCTGAACGGCGACAAGCTGCAGGGCGACGACCTGAAGGAGTGGCAGCGCCTGATGCGCGACAACTCCCACGACAAGGTCTTCAGCCAGACTCTCCTCAACTCCCTCGGTGCGGACAAGACCCTCAAGCTCACCAACAAGATCGACGACCTGGCGTACTTCGACGACACCAAGGACAAGAACGCCTACCTCCAGATCAACGGAGGCATTGCCGACTCGCTTGCGACCGCCACTCGTATCCCGGACTTCAAGGACGCGAACGGAAAACACCTGCCCTTCGGGTCCAAGGGGTACAACGATGCCTTCGACAACTGGCTGGGGACTGACGACGCCCAGTTCTACATCAGGTTCGGCAACGACCTGAGGGAACACGGCGCCGACAAGTACGACCTCAAGGCCGCCGGGGAAAAGATCCAGATGGTCACCAAGGGGCACGGTCAGCAGGTGCGCGGCTACCAGAGTCTGGTCACGCTGATGCAGCAGGGACATAGCGGCTACTCACCGCAGTTCCTGTCCGATGTCGCCGACGGTGCGATCGCCGCGGAGAAGGACCGCCCGAACGTCTGGGATCTGTACGGTAACTTCGACAGCAAGAATGGCGACGGCTGGTTCGCCAATGACCCGGTTGACGGCGCCCTGGGCATCATGGGGCGTGACCCGGAGGCAGCCGCCGGCTATCTCGACCCGCACGCGGGCGGCACTGACGACCGTCTCCACTACCTCCTCAAGGACCGAGACTGGAATGTCGTCAACACCACTGACTGGCAGGGGAACCGAGAAATCGATACGTCCGATGTACAGGACATCGACGATCGCAGGGGACTGGGTGACGCTCTGACCGCAGCAGCCACCGGCATCGACCCGCACGGACCCCGCCCGGTGGGACCGACGTCGCACACGGACGCCAACAACAGGGTGTTCGTGCACGCACTGGATATCCTGTCCAAGCAGGGAGACGACATGCCGCCGTCCCTACGCGACGACATGGCGAAGATCATGACCAATCACGGTCACGAGACCTATGTGGCGATGAGCGACCCGAGCGACACCCGGCACCCCGTCGACGGCCCGAAGCTGAGCCGTGACCAGGTGCTGGAGATGACGAAGCAGATATCGCGGAGCCAGGACTCCTACAATCTGCTTCACACGGGTATGAACTACGCGATCATGGACGACATTCACGACCCTTCGCGACACCCGGAAGACACCCTCCACGCGGCCGGCACCGCGGTCGGTTTCATGGAGGAGGGCCGGTACCTGGCACTCAAGGGCGACCAGCACGACTACACATGGGACAAGGCGTGGAGCTACCACCTCACCGGTGGAATGCTGAACTTCGTCCCGGTCTATGGCGACGCCTTGCAGCGTGGAGCCGACGTCATCACCACTGCCTGGGTCATGGACGAACAGCAGCATCAGGCGGACAAGCTCACAAGCGACAGCCAGGCGACCTTCCACCATCGCCAGAACCAGCTCAACGCCATTGCCAACCAGTGGTACGCGGCCAACTCCCACTGGGCCGACACCCACACCGACTACTCGCACGGACAGGGCATGTACGACCAGATCAACACATCGGCCAATAACGGCAATGCACAGGCCCGCGGCCTGGCGGGAGCTCAGTGATGACACCGAGGCGCATGGCGGCGGCCCTGTTGTGCAGCGCCGTCATGGCAGCAGCGGCGGGCTGCAGCACCCACGCCACCGTTCCCTCGGACTTCTGCAAGGTCTCTGTGCCGAAGGCGACCTTGTCACCACTCATCCCGCACGACGGATCCGTGAAGCAGACGTACACCGCCTTGGAAGCCCAGCCGGGTGCGGGCTGCACCCTGAGTGTCGACGGTCACCGGGTGCTGTACGTCGACATCATGCGGCGGGACCGGAGCCCGGACCCGGTGGACTGGAAGGCCGTGGGAGCACCGTACAAGTACGCCGCCGAGCGGGCCGTGTCCTTCCCTGGACATGCGGTGATCGGAAGCGACCACGCCGTGGTTCAGGCCACTTGCACCTCTCGAACCGCATACATGTCCTTCGTGGTCTATTTCTTCGGTGACCGTGTCGAGAACACCCCCACCGGCTACAAGAAACTCCAACGCTTCGTCAACGACTTCGTCCCTCGAGAAACCAAGAAGTTCCACTGCACCGATTAGGTGGCATGGAGTGAAGTCCAGCAGGGTCGTGCTGGCGAGCAAGGAAAGTGCTGCCGAGATGCAGACGGCGCTGGGAGCGGGCCGTGTCGCACGGTAGGCCATGGCTACTCACCGTTCGTCACGGACGTCACGACCCGTCGACTCCGTTCGCTCAACGGCTGGGCGGACGGCCGCCTCCTTCGCCCCTGCCGGGTCGTCCGTCGTCACGTCTCCATAGGGACGAGTGCCGAGCCTCCTGCACAGTGATGATGACGATATGAAGTTGGCGGGCTTCGAACTGGAGCCGACCGGCCAGCACTTGACGGCGGATACGATCCCACGCGGGAACTCAACGAGCCTAAGGGGAAGAGCACATGACCGGCGCTGTCATCACCATCGCCATCGTCCTGATCGTCATCGGGGGCATCACGGCGAGTGTGGTCGCGTACTTCAGACTGCAGCGCCACCGTGCCGACGCCGTCGCCATGGCCGAGTACCGCAGGCTCGCCACCGAAGCGGTGGCCAACCAGCAGGAGCTGCAGGGGCAGTTGGCCCAACTGCACGACCGGGTCAAGTCCGTCGAGAGCCTGCTGCGCAGCGTCGACTGAGCCCGGGACAGTCAGCGCCGTGTCAGCGTGCGCCGGGAGCATGAGGGACCGGGCCAGGCGCCCGGACCTCATACGACTCGGACACCGGAGTGCATGACGTGTCGAACCCCTTTGATGACCAGGACGGAACCTTCCTCGTGCTGGTGAACGACGAAGGCCAGCACTCTCTCTGGCCCGCATTCGCCCAGCGGCCGCAGGGCTGGCAGGTGGCCCTCGACGAAAGCCCGCGGGACACCGCACTGGCTTTCATCGAGGAGCACTGGACCGATATGCGCCCGCGCAGTCTGCGCGAGGCCTCCGGCACACAGGTCTCTTGAGTATCCGTCGATTCGCCTGGATGTCGGAGGACCAACTGTGAGCATGGCGATTCAGGCGGACGGGCTGCGCAAGCGCTACCGGCAGCACGAGGCCCTCACGGGAGTCGACCTCGCCGTTGCCGGCGGTACGGTGCTCGGCCTGCTCGGCCCCAATGGGGCAGGCAAGACGACCACGGTGCGTACGTTGGCGACTCTGGTCGAACCGGACGAGGGGCGCGCCGAAGTGGCCGGGTTCGACGTGGTGCGCCAGCCGCACGAAGTACGTCGACGGATAGGCCTGGCCGGCCAGTACGCGGCGGTGGACGAACTCCTCACGGGCCGCGAAAACCTCGTTCTCATCGGTTCACTGCTCCATCTCGGCAGGCGCGCCGCGCGGGGGCGTGCGTCGCAGCTCCTCGACCGGTTCGATCTGGCGGATGCGGCGGACCGGCCCGTGGGGACCTACTCGGGTGGCATGCGGCGGCGCCTGGACCTGGCGGTGTGCCTGGTCACGACACCGTCGGTGCTCTTCCTCGACGAGCCCACCACAGGGCTCGACCCGGTCAGCCGGATGGCGCTGTGGAGCGCGGTCCGGGCCTTGGTGGCGGACGGGGTGACCGTGCTCCTGACGACCCAGTATCTGGACGAGGCCGATGCCCTCGCCGACCGGATCGCCGTCGTCGACTCGGGCCGGGTGATCGCCGAAGGCACCCCGGACGAGCTCAAGCGGAAGGTCGGCGAGGAACGCCTGGAGATCGTGGTGGCGCGCCCGGACGAGGTGTCCGCCGCGGTCACCGCGCTGCGCCGGATCTCGGCGGACGAACCGTCCGTGGACCCGGACAGTCGCAGCGTTTCCATCGTGCTGGGCGACGGCATGACCGGTATCGCGAACGCCGCCTCCGCGTTGCGGCAGGAGGGTGTGGAAGCGGTCGACTTCGCGCTGCGCAGACCGACCCTCGACGACGTCTTCGTGACGCTCACCGGCCAGTCCGCCTGAACACGCCTTGGTGCCGAGGTTCGCTGAATCCCCCCACCGCCCCGCTCCGGGGGCGGACGAGCGACCAGGGAACCAGGCGCAGCCCTGGCCGGGTTCAGTTGATCCTCATAGCCTGAGGATCAACTGAAAACGGGTACGGGGGAGTTCTTCATGCAGAGAATTCATTTCACCGCGGCCGACATCGCCAGGACCCGGCTGGAGACGACCGCCGGGCCGCTCGTCGAAGCCGCCTTCGCGTCCGGCCTGTTCGGACGGCCGGTGGGACCGCCGTACGTCCGATGGAGTCGGCAGGTCGCTGAACAGCTGCCCTCCGGGTCACCGTTGCGCTCCAGGGGCAGGGGCGTCGAGAGTGATCCCGAGGCGCTGCTGCGGCTGATCGAGCGTGCCGAGGACCGCGCGGCCCGCGGGGCGGCACACCAGATGCCCCTGATGGCGCAGATGCCGCCCCACCGCGACACCACGGGTCTGTCGGCGGTCTGGCGCGTGGCGGTCGCGCCGTACTGGGACCGCATGCTGGCCTATCTGGAGGCCGAATGCGAAGCGCGCCGCCGGGTGGTGATGGGCGGCGGGGTGGAGCTGCTGCTGGCCACTTTGCACCCCGGGACCAAGTGGCGTTCCCAGCGGCTGGAGATTCCCGGCGGCCCCGATGAGGACGTCCATCTCGAACGACGCGGCATCGTGCTCGTCCCCTCCGTGTTCCTCAACCACCGCCCGGCCCAGCTCACCGGGAAGCATTGCGAGCGCGGGGAATTCGTTCTGGCGTTCGCCGCGCCGCCGGACGCCCGACGGGCCGCGGGCCTGTGGGACGCGCCCGACGACCGCACCCAGTCGCTGGGCGCTCTGGTCGGCCAGACCAGGGCGGCCGCCCTGCGGGTGCTGCGGACCACCTGCACGACCAGCCAGCTCGCGGACCGGCTCGGCATCTCCGCGGCCGGCGCCAGCCAGCACGCCACGGTGCTGCGCCAGACGGGCCTGATCACCACCCGCCGTATCCGCAACACCGCACTGCACACGGTGAGCCCGCTGGGCCTGGCCCTGCTGGACGGTCTGCCGTCGCGCTCCACGTCGAGGGCGGGCGCGGTGGCCGAGGCGCCCCGTCCCGCCCTGGCCGCCCGAACCGGCCGACAGGTCATCCAGCATGCCTCGTCATCCGCACGCCTGCGACGTACCTGTGGCATGTAGGGAGAAGACCACGGGGAGAAGACCACGGGGCGCTCGGCCGGGGATTCCCTGCCGAGCGCCCCGCGCCGCGTCACTCGCGGATGCCCACCATCCCGCTCGGCCGGTTGCGCAGGACGAGCATCGCCGACAGCAGCGTGGTGCTCAGCGTCAGGGCGAAGGCAGCCGTCACGACCGTGGCGAAGATCCACGGCGAGCCGTCCGGCACGGGCGAGCCCAGCACGCTGAGGCTCAGCGGCACCAGCGTCAGCACCGCGACCAGTACCCCGAGCACGATGCCGGCGACCGCGACCAGGGCCGCCTCCACGGTCATCATGCGCAGCACCTGCCGCCGGGTGGCCCCGATGAGCCGCTGCAGCATGAACTCGCGCCGTCGCTCGGTGGTCGCGAGGACCTGGGTGTTGACGAGAGCGATCGTGGAATAGGCGATCACCACACCGAGCACCATGTACGCCATCCAGGCCTGCGTGTCGTCCTCGTCCTGGTGCACCGCGCTGACCGCGGCCCGGGGAAGCACGTCCAGACCGGGGTGCGCGTCGGCCAGTGCCGACAGGGTCCGCGTCAGCCGGGCGGGATCGGTCCCGGGGGCGGCACTCACCGTGATCTGCGGAACGAGACCGGAATCGGTATGCGGGACGAGGAGGGAGGCGGGCACCAGCGCGGTCTCGTAGCCGCGGCGCGCGCCGACGGTGGCGACCAGCTCCAGACGGACCTCCGTACCGTCGCCCAGCCGCATCGGTACCTCGTCGCCGAGCTTGTGCCCGTCGGTCTTCGACGCGGGCAGCGCGACGGTGTTGCCGTGCAGCGCGGTGAGAGTGCCGGTCCTGGCACGGAAGGCCGTGGTGCCGGCCACTCCTTCGGAGGTGACACCCTGCAACGGCATCTCAGTGGGCTCGAAGTCCCCTTCGTCGATCTCGGACTGTGTGGGCGGCGTCCTCGGCTCCAGGTATCCGAGGCTGGAGACCTGGGCGGAGGCGGCCGCCACCCCGGGCTGCTTCCTGACCGTGTCCACCAGGGACAGCGGCAGGCCACCGGAGACGGAGGTGACCGCGAGATCAGCCCGCATGTTGTCGTCGAACGCCTGTTGCGCCCCCCTGGACTGGGTGGTCTGCAGGTAGATCAGCGCGGTGGCCAGGCCGGTGGCCAGCATGACCGGCATCACGGCTCCGGCCATACGGCTCGTGCGTGCCTTCGCGTTGAGTGTGGCGAGGCGGCCGGACAGTCCCGTCACCACGCGCACAGGCCAGTGGAGCACCGCTGCGATCACCTTGGCGAGGCCGGGACCGAGCAGTCCGAACCCGACCGTCCACAGCATCGCCGCCGGGGTCGCGGTGCTGCCGGCCATGGGGCCGTCCAGGTGCGCGGTGACCAGGGCGAGCGCGGTGCCACCGCCGAGGAAGAGCAGCGCGAAGACCAGTCGGGGGATGCTGAACCACCTGCGCTGCAGAGAGGCCTCGGCGAGTGCCTCGGTGGGCCGGGTACGTGTCGCGCCCCGCGCCGAGATGAAGGCTGCGCCGAGCGCGGTGAGCAGCGCTGCGCCCACGCCGGTCACCATCGGTATCCAGCCGGCCCGGTACGCCAGTGTGTCGGGCACCACGCCGCCGTCGGCGAAGGCGGTGAGCAGCCGGCGTCCGACGCGGGGACCGGGGTAGCAGGCCGGCGCGGTGGCGATGAGGGCGACGAACAGCGTCTCGCCGAGGATCATCCTGCGCAGTTGGCCGGGCGTGGTGCCGATCGCCCGGAGCAGGGCCATCTCACGCTGCCGTTGCTGGATCGACAGACCCATGGTGCTGGACACCACGAAGACGGTGACCATCGCGGACAGGCCGCCGAACACCGAGGCGAGGGTGACCAGTTTGGTGCCGTCGGTGATGATGGAGGGGTTCTCCGCCCAGCCGCGCTTGTCCCCGGTGAGTACGGTGACGGGCTTGCCCTCCACCGCCTTCTCGATGTCCTGTACGACGCGGCCGAGGTCGGCGCCGGGCTCGGTGAGCACGCCGAGGTTGTCGACCCTGCCGGGGCGTCCGCCGGCCTGTGCGGCCGCCCGGTCGGAGAGGAAGACGGCGTTGTCCGCGCCGGAGCCGCCGACCAGGCCGGTGACCTTCAACCGCTCGACGCCACCGCCGGCCAGGAGTTCGACCCGTCCGCCGGGGTTCAGACCGGCCCGCGCGGCGAACCGCGCGTCGAGCGCGATCTGGCCGGGCCCGGACGGCGCGGTGCCGTCGGTGATCCGGTACGGGGCGAGCAGGGCGGAGGACCAGCCGTGGCCCGTGACCCGGGCGGCGGACCCCTTGCCGCCGTCCCGCAGCACGGTCGCGTCGAACGACACGTCGGGCAGGACGCGGGAGACCCCGGGCACCGCACCGATCGTGCCGGCGAGTCCGGCGTCCAGGCGGAGGCGTTCGGAGAAGACGTACTCCCCGTGGGTGCCGGGGTGGCTCTGGTCGCCGGTGACCACGATCGGGGCGCCGCCCAGCCGCCGTGGGGGCGCGTCGCTGCGCAGACCGGTCTCGAACAGCCCGCCGCAGCCGATCACGATCGTGGCGCCGAAGAACAGCGCGATGAAGGAGGCGATGAATCCGCCCTTGTGGAACCGCAGGGTGCGAAGCGCGACTCCGATCACCGGGACACCCCGTGTCCGGCCCGCACCGCGGCCGAGTCCAGGCCCCAGGCGCCGAGGTGTGTCATGCGCTCGGCCACCTGGTCGGCGGTCGGGCGGTCCAGTTGGCTGACGAACTGTCCGTCGGCGAGGAACAGCACGCGGTCGGCATGCGACGCGGCCACCGGGTCGTGGGTGACCATCACGATGGTCTGCCCCGCGTGCCGGACCGCCTCCCGCAGCAGCGTCAGCACCTCGCGGGCGGCGTAGGTGTCGAGGGCGCCGGTCGGTTCGTCACCGAAGATCACCGCGGGTTTCGTGATCAGCGCCCGGGCGATGGCGACCCGCTGCTGCTGCCCGCCGGAGAGCTCGCCGGGACGGTTGGTGCGCCGCGCCGCCAGGCCGACGCGCTCCAGTACCTCGTCCACCGCGGCCTTCTTGGGCCGGCGGCCTGCGAGCCTGAGCGGCATGGTGACGTTGTCCACCACGTTCAGCGCGGGAAGCAGGTTGAACGCCTGGAAGATGAAGCCGATCCGCTCGCGACGTAACTCGGTCAACTCGCGCTCCTTGAGCGGCGAGAGGTCGATGCCGTCGAGAACCACCGACCCGGAGGTGGGGCGGTCCAGTCCGGCCGCGCAGTGCAGGAAGGTGCTCTTGCCGGACCCGGAGGGCCCCATCACCGCGGTGAAGGTGCCCCGCTTGAGGCTGATGGTCACGCCGTCGAGGGCCGCCACCTGGTTCTTCGATCTGCCGTAGATCTTGCGTACGGATTGAAGGTGTACGACGTCCTCGGTGAGCACGCTCGGCGTCGCTTTCATGGGCAGTGTCCTTCGCTCGTGGTGAGGGCGTGCCGCGGGTCGGCCGCCGCGCGCGCAAGAGGACCGGGCTCGGCGAGGATCCGCTTGATCTGTGCCAGGGGGTCGGGGGGCGGGCGGAGCAGACGGTGGGTGACGGTCAGATGCAGCCGGGCGGCGGCGACGACGAGGTAGGAGGCGCACAGGGCGAGGGCGAGGCAGATCACCGCCGTGGTCAGGGCGGCGGGCCAGCTGTCGATCCACAGGCCGGGGTCGCCGTCGTCGGGCCCGCCGATCCATGCACCGTTGATCAGGCTGCCGTCCGGCTGACGGGAGGTGATGGTCCAGAACCACAGCGGCAGGGAGACACCGGCGAGGAGCGGCAGCCACACCACCAGGGTGAGGAGATCGAGGAGCAGGAGGAACGGGAACAGGACGACCAGGCAGACGCAGTCCCGGAAGAACGCGGGGTCGCCGCAGCGGGCCTTGAGCTGCTCCACCAGGCCCGGCTTCGGGGGCTCCTGATAGGCGTACGGAATCGGCCGGTCGACCAGTACCGCCCGGCCCCGCTCGACCTGGGCGCAACAGCGTACGACCCAGGCCGAGCCGACGGTCAGTGCCACGGTGAGGGTGAACTGCATGAACACCACCCCGAGGAGGACGGCGGCCGTCGCGACGGCGAACAGCGCGGGGCCGGTCACCAGATAGCTGGCCAGATACCCCGTGGCGTGCCAGGGGGCGGCCGAGAGCAGCATCCGCAACGGGTGGCGCCGCACCGGCAGCCGCCGGCCGGGTTCCAGCGCGATCATCCGACGCTCCGCAGCAGACCCTCGACCGCCTGGATCCGCTTGTCGAGCGCCCCCAACTGCCCCTGCAGAGCCAGTTGGGCGGCGGTCACCTCCTCGGCCAGCTTTCGGTATCCGGCCATGGCGGCGGCGTCGGCACGGTGTCGCAGCAGCCTGAAGTAGGCGACGACGCTTCCTGTGATGCCACCGACGACAAGCAGAATGATGGCGATGGTGATGACAGCGCCGATCATGTGGCGGTCCCCTCTGTTCGGTCGTGCTCTGCCGTGTCCTCTGCGACGGCCCTGACGATCAGATCGATGTTCAAGTGCAGGTCGAACGATGCCAGTTCGAAGTACTTCAGCGCCTTGCCCTCCTGGGACAGCTCCAGGTTCCCGACGACGAGACCGGCCTTCTCCAGACGCTCCAGATGCATGTAGAGCAGCGGCCGGGACATCTCCAGGCGCCTGGCCAACTCGCTGACGTACAACCGGCCGTCAGCGAGTTCCGCGACGGCGCGGAGGCGTTGCCGGTGCCCGATGGCAGCGAGAACTGCCAGCAGATCCTCGCTTGTCATGGCTCACCCTCTCCGAGCGTCCGGGTGTGTAAGTCGAAACTTACACATGACGGTACGCGCCGTCAAAGGTGTGCAGCCGTACGAAAGCCCGCCCCTCGGGGGAAGGGGCGGGCCGGGCGGCGCTGTTCGTTCGGTGACGCGGCGTCAGATACGGGGCCAGGAGTGGAACTGCCGCAGCCCGTAGAGAAGCGGCGGACGGCCGTGCCGGTGGGTGATCAGGCGAGCCTCGCCGAAGACGGTGACATGATCGCCGGTCGGCTGGCTCATGACCACGTCACAGTCCGCGACGGTGTGCGAGTCGCCGACCAGATGCGGTCCTGCCGCGTCCGCCGCCTGCTCCCACGCGACCCGGTGGAATCGGTCGGGGGCGCCGGAGGCGAACAGCTCCGCCACCTCGCGTGCGCCTTCGTGCAGCAGATTCACCGCGAAGCCGCCCCGCTCGTTGATCGCTTCGAGGGTGGGGCTGCCCTTGCGCAGGCACACCAGCAGCGTCGGGGGGTCGAGCGAGACGCTGCACACCGAAGAGCACGTCATACCCCGCGGCGCTCCGTCGCCGCCCGTGGTGGTCACCACGCTGACGCCGCTGGGAAAGCCGCTCATCATCGTCCGGAAGCCGTCGGGTGTCGCCTTGTCGGCCTCCGCACCGAGGTTCAGGGTGCGATCGGTCATCGGACACTGCTTTCTGTTGCCACGGCAACCGTTTCGGACGTCAGGTGGACGGCTTCCCGCTGGTCGAGAAGGCTCAGCAGCGGCCCCGTCAGGGCTGTTGTCGTCAGCGCCATCACGATCAGGGCCAGGACCATCGGCGCCGTCAGAATCCCGGCGCTGAAACCCGCCTGCAGGACGATCAGCTCGGTGAGTCCTCGGGTGTTCATGAGGACGGCGATCCGGCGTGCCGCACTCCCGGGCTGGCCGCCGCGACGCGCCCCCAGATACCCGCCGAGCCCCTTGCCCAGACAGCCGAGCACGACGGCAGAGACCGGCAGCTGCCATGACATGTCGGCGAACGAGCCGGTGAGCACGGTGATCCCGGTGACCACGAAGAACGCCGGCGCGAGGGCGCTGCCCACGTGCGAGACCATGGCCACCGTCCGTTCCCAGGGGGCCTGTTCGTCCGCTGGGATCGACAGGCCGACCAGGGCGGCACCGAGAATCGCTGTCATGCCGAGGTGCTCCATCGTGAGAGCGACCCCCAGGGTCGTGGCGCCGAGCAGCACCGCCACCGTACGGGGCCGCCGCACACAGGCGCGCCGGGCGACCCGGCTGCGCAGTGTGTGACGGACGGCCAGTGCGCACACCGCACCGAACGCGAGTGCCCGGACGGAGTGCAGCGAACCCGTGAGGTTGCCGTTGCCGAGACCGATGGCCACCGTGAGCAGCAGCCAGCCCACCGCGTCGATGAGGATGGCTGCGGCCAGCGCCGTGCGGCCCGCGGCCGATTGCGTCATCCCCCGGTCGTGCAGGATCCGGGCCATGACGGGAACGGCCGTGATGGACATCGACACCGCGACCATCAGGACGAACGCGGGCAAGGGGGCGCTGCCGCGCGCCGCGGTGTCGTCGAAGAGCAGGACCAGTGCGGCCAGGACCATGCCCGTCAGCAGCGGTGGCACAAGGGCGCCGGCCGCCACCCACGCCGTGCTCCGGCGCGGAGGCCTGCCGGGACCGGATCCCAGCTTGTGGGCCAGGCCGACCAGAAAGAGCACCACCGCGGCCTTGGAGACAAGTTTGAGCAGGTCGAGCACGGAGCCCGGCAGTACCGTCCCGAAGGTGTCCCGCCCGAGCAGGGCGATCGCGGCGGGACCGGCGAGCAGCCCCGTCACGATCTCCCCGATGACCTCGGGCTGGCGCAGCATCCGGGCAGCGGCCCTGCCCGCCATGGCGATCAGCAGGATGAAGGCGAGTGCCACTGCGGCGTGGACGACGTCCGGCGCGAGGTCCAGGGCATGCCTTCCCAGCGTTTCCATTTCTCGGTCTGCCGTCCGCTCAGCGCTGGTGGGCGAAGTATTCGTACGCCTTGGGCAGCACCTCGATCAGCCGCTGCGTCTTTGCGCTGATCTCCGAGAACTCCCGCTCGGCGGCCGAACCGTCGCACAGCGCGAGCGCCTTGGACGGCTGCAGGTCGATACCCCCCATGCCGAGCAGAATGCACATGTACGAGTACGCGGGCAGACCGTGGTAGTAAGGGAAGATCGTCTCGGAGTCCGGGAGCTGGGTCTTCCAGGTCTCGATGCGTTCGGCGAGCGCGTCGGGAATCACCCGGGTCTTGGTGTCCCGCCAGTACTGGTTGTCCGCTCGCTTCGCCGCGACGTAGTGCAGGACCAGGAACTCCCGTACGCCGTCCATGACATGGGCGACCGACTTGTTGTAGAGATCGCGCTGCGTGGGATTCCAGTCCGCGCCGGGGAAGTTCTTGACGAGCTGTTCGATGGCGTGGTGGATGAAGAAGATGCCGGTCGACTCCAGCGGTTCCACGAATCCGCTGGCAAGACCGATGGCCACACAGTTCTTGACCCACGAATTCCGGCTGCGGCCGATCCGCATCTTGATGTGGTTGGCCTCGGCGTCCGCCGCCGCGGGACCGACGAACTCCCGCAGCCTCCGCTCGGCGTCGTCGGGGGAGAGGTAGTCCTTCGCGTAGACGTACCCGGTGCCGATCCGGCCCATCAGCGGGATCGTCCAGATCCAGCCGGCGTCCTGTGCCGTGGCGGTGGTGCACGGCAGGATGCCGCGCTGCTCCATGTCCATCGGGACCTGCAGGGCCACCGCGCTGTCGTTGGGCAGCGTGTCCTTGTAGGAGACGAACGGTTCCTCCAGCGCCTTGTTCAGCAGCAGGCCGCGGAAGCCGGTGCAGTCGATGAACACGTCGCCGGTGATGTCGCCGTGCTCGGCCGTGGTGACGCCGCTGATCCAGCCGCGGTCGTCCAGGTTCACCTGCTGGACGTCGTCGACGATGTGCTGGACGCCGCGTTCCACCGAATACTTCGTCAGATACTTGGCGAGCAGCGCGGCCTCGAAGTGATAGGCGTAGGGGAATTGGGTCTTCCCCTGGTGCTCGGACATCGTCAGGCCCTGCATTTCGTCCGCGCCCTCGTCGAAGGGCTGGTCGATGAGCGTGCCGTCGAGCCGGCGCGGGCTGCGGCCGGCATCGATGACCGAGGCCATGACGAAGCAGTCCTTGTCGAACCGGTCCGTCGGTCCCTGCTGCAGCCACCAGTCCGTCAGGGGGAAGCCGTTGACGGAGCGCATCTGCTCGAAGGGGTGGTAGAAGTAGTGCCCCTGCTCGCGCCAGTTCTCGAACCTGACGGCGAGCTTGTATGTGGCGTTGCAGGCCGGCATCCAGTCCTTCTCCTTGAGCCCGAGGAACTCGAAGAAGTGACGGATGTCGCTGAAGGTGGCCTCGCCGACTCCGACGGCACCGACCTTGCCCGACTCGACGAGGGTGACCTGTATTCGCTCTCCGAACGCGGCCTTGAGGTACGAGGCCGTCATCCATCCCGCTGTTCCGCCGCCCACGATCACGACTTTGTTCAGCATTGACGACTCCTTCGATAGCTCCACGAGTTGCGGAATTCGATGGCTTTCCCGGTGCGTTGAAACACTTTGGGTGGCGCCACCAAGTACTGAGCCTAGGAGTTGGCCAAATCGCCGGGTAGATGATTAAGTGATGACTGAAGGGCGCAGGTGGGGCCCCTTGGAGGGGGTCGAGCGACCGTCGGATCCGGGTTCCCTGCAGAGACGTCAGTCCGCTGTCAGCGGCAATGGGCACCATGCGAACAGGGTTATCGGGTGGGAATCGCTCCGCCCTCCCATTGCAATGGAGTTGTGGATGACGAAGGAAGAACTTGTTCCGCCGTTCGCTGTGATCCCTGGCTCGCAGGTGCACAGCATTCTGACCGGTCATGAGCAGCGCACCATTGATCTGGTGGAGGCGGCTTATCGGGTGCACGGCGAAGGTGACACGGTGAACCCGCCGTCGTATTTCCTGCGATTCCCGGACCGCCCCTCCGCCCGCATCATCGCGCTGCCGGCCTCCCTCGGCGGTGGGACGCGGGTCGACGGGCTGAAGTGGATCTCCAGCTTCCCGGAGAACGTGAAAGCGGGGATCCCGCGGGCCTCCGCGGTACTGGTGCTGAACGACTACGACACGGGCTACCCCCTGGCGTGTCTGGAGAGCTCGATCATCAGCGCCGCTCGTACGGCGGCCTCCGCGGCGCTCGCCGCGGACCGGCTCTCCCGTGCCTCGGGGCGTGCCCGGCCGAAGAAGGTCGGGTTCGTCGGTACGGGGTTCATCTCCCGCCACATACACACCTATCTCTCCGGCGCCGGCTGGCAGTTCGACGAGGTGGGTGTGCACGATCTGTCCGCCGCGTACGCGGGGGACTTCCGCGCATATCTGGAGGGCTCGGGTGAGAGCGGCCGGATCACGGTCCACGACAGCGCCGAGGATCTGATCCGCTCCTCGGACCTGGTGGTCTTCGCGACCGTCGCGGCGGCTCCGCATGTGCACGAGCCCGGCTGGTTCGCACACAACCCGCTGGTCCTCAACGTCTCGTTGCGCGATCTGGCCCCCGAGATCCTGCTGGCCTCGGCGAATGTGCTCGATGACGTCGAGCACTGCCTGAAGGCCGACACGTCGCCCCACCTGACCGAGAAGCTCACCGGGAACCGGGAGTTCATCGACGGAACGCTGTACGACGTGCTGGCCGGGAAGGTGGAGATCCCGGCGGACCGCCCGGTGATCTTCTCGCCGTTCGGGCTCGGGATCCTCGATCTCGCGGTCGGCAAGCACGTGTACGACGAGGTGCTGAGGCGTGGCGAGGCCCAGGTGATCGAGGGCTTCTTCCACGAGGTGGACAGGTATGGGCGAGGCACGACCAGCGGTCGTTCCTGAGGGCAGGAGGCCCAAGTGCCAGTGATCTCCGTGCCTGAGGACTTCCATGTGGACGACCTCTATGTGGACCTGCGCAGTGTGTTCGACGCGCCGCTCTACCTGAAGTGCGAGGGCTTCAACTTCGCCGGATCGATCAAGCTGAAGGCGGCGTCGGAGATGATTGCCGACGCCGAACGCAAGGGCGTCCTGACACCGGACTCGATCCTCGTCGAGTCGTCGTCGGGGAACCTCGGTGTCGCCCTGAGCATGATCGCGGCGAGCCGGGGCTACCAGTTCCTGTGTGTGACGGACACCCGCTGCAACCTGAACACCAGACGGCTGATGGAAGCCATGGGCGCTCGGGTGCACATGATCACCGACCCCGACCCCGAGGGCGGGTTCCTCGGCGCCAGGATCGACTACGTACGGCAGCTGTGCGCGTCCGACAGCCGCTGTCTGTGGCTCAACCAGTACGCCAACCCGTGCAACTGGCGCGCCCACTACCGCACCACGGCGCCGGCCATCGCCGAACGCTTCCCGGATCTCGACGTGCTGTTCGTCGGTGCGGGCACCACCGGGACGCTGATGGGCTGCGCCAGATACTTCAAGGATTCGGGGCGTCCGGTCACCGTGGTCGCCATCGATGCCGTCGGTTCCGTCACCTTCGGCGGACCGCCCGCGCCTCGGATGATCCCGGGCCTGGGGTCCGGTGTGCGGCCGCAGTTGCTGGACCTTTCGTACGTGGACGATGTGGTCCATGTGCCGGAGATCGACGCGATCCGTGTCGCCCACCGGCTGGCCGGAGGCGGCTTCCTGCTCGGTGGATCGACCGGAACCGTCATCTCGGGCGCGCTCGGCTGGCTGGCCGAGCACCGGGAGGGCAGGGCTCCCACGGCAGTGGCGATCTCTCCGGACCTCGGTGAGCGCTATCTCGATTCCCTGTACCAGAGCAACTGGGTGAGCGACATCTACGGAGCTCACGCACTGGACCTTGGTTCGATCCGGGCGCACTGATGCCCCGCGATCAGGCCGGGTCCTGCTCGCTCTTCGCGCGGCCCCTGTCGCCTGCCCCGCAGGTGACAGGGGCCGCGTCGTGTCCGGCGGACGACTCGGTGGACGACTCGGCGGGAGCTTACGGTTGACGGTCCAGAGCTGCACCTGTAATTTCTGACTTACACCCGTTGGGTAAGAGTGACTACCGCTAAGGAGTTGGGCAGTGAGGAAACGGCCACTTACCGTGAGGGTGGCGACCTGGAGTGCGCTGCACCCCTGGCGGGCCATCGTCGGATGGTTCGTCTTTGTCGCTCTCTGTCTTGTCCTGGGAGGCGCCGTCGGCACGCACAACGCCGGCGACAAGGACTTCTGGGTCGGCGAGGCCGGCAAGGCCGAAGCCATCGCGGCGGAGGGGAAGCTGCAGCACAAAGCTGCCGAACGGATCATGATCACTGATCCGTCCGGCGGGCAGGTCGGCGCAGCGGCCCGGAGCGCCGCACAGGATGTCGCAGCCCGGATGAAGCGGTTACCGCAAGTCCTCAAGGTCGCCGATCCGGTGCGGTCGAAGAACGGCCGGATGCTCATGGTCGAAGTGACCGTCAACGGCCCCCGGCTGGAGGCTCCGCAGCACATCGATCCGCTGCTGGAGCAGACCGCCGAGGTTCAGAAGGGGCACCCGGACCTGCGCGTCGAGGAGACCGGAGACGCCTCGGTCGACCGGGCCCTGGACAAGTCGCGTGACGACGACCTCGCCACCTCGGAGAAGTGGACCTTCCCGGTCACCCTGATCACCCTGCTGGTCGTGTTCGGGTCGCTGATCATGGTCGGTGTGCCGCTGCTGCTCGCGGTCTCCTCGATCGGCGCCTCCATGGGTCTGTCCCAGCTGATCTCCCATCTGGTGCCCGACGCCGGCGTCGGCAAGAGCGTCATCATGCTGATCGGCATGGCGGTCGGCGTCGACTACACGCTCTTCTATCTCAAGCGGGAACGGGAGGAGAGGGCCCTTGCCGACGGCCGGCTCACCCCGAGGGCCCTGGTGGGTATCGCCGCCGCGACCTCGGGCCGGGCGATCACGGTCTCCGGCCTCGCGGTGGCACTGTCCACCGCCACCCTCTTCCTCGCCACCGATGTCATCTTCTCGTCGCTGGCCATCGGTACGATCGTGGTCGTCCTGGTCGCGGTCCTCAGCTCGATGACCGTGCTGCCGGCCCTGCTGGTCAAGATCGGTCAGCGCCTGGACAACAAGGCCGCCCGCGCGGCCCGGCGCGGCAAGCGGGTCAAGCGGCCCAAGACCGACCAGGCCGGGCGGTTCTCGTCCGCGCTGCTGAGCCCTGCCAGGAACCATCCGGTGCGCACCCTCGTGGTGTCGGTGCTGGTCATGATCGGCCTCGCGCTGCCCGCGTTCGGCATGCATCTGCGCGTGCTGAACGTCGCCACCCACTCCCGGTCGATCCCGGAGATGAAGGTCTTCGACCGGCTCAACGCGGCATTCCCCGACCTGCTCGCCGAGCACTGGGTCGTCGTGAAGACCGACGCCGGACACACGGCGCAGGTGCGCTCGGCACTGACCGACCTGGCCGAACGGGCCAAGGCCGACCCGATGTTCTCCAAGAAGCAGCCCGAAGTGGTGTCGACCGCGGACCACCGGATCAGCGTGATGAACCTGTCCGTGCCCTTCAACCTGAGCTCCAAGCAGGCCTCGGGATCGCTGAAGGAACTGCGCGAGAACTATCTCCCGGCCACGCTCGGCAAGGTGCCGGACACCGAGTTCCACGTCAGTGGGCCCGTCGCCCAGGACGCCGACTATCTGGCACACCAGAACAGCAAGCTGCCCGTGGTCGTCGGATTCCTGCTGCTGCTGACCTTCGTGCTGACCCTGTTCGTGTTCGGCTCGGCGGCCATCGCCCTGCTCGGCGTGCTGCTCAATGTGCTGTCCGTCGGGGCGTCGTTCGGCCTGGTGGTCGCCTTCTTCCAGTGGGGCTGGGCGTCCACGGTGTTCGGTTTCGAGAGCAGCGCGACGCACGCGATCGGTTCCAGGGTGCCGCTGTTCCTGTTCGTGATCCTCTTCGGGCTCTCGATGGACTACCAGGTCTTCGTCGTCAGCCGGATCAAGGAGGCAGCGCTGCGGGGGGTGCCCACCCGGCAGGCGGTGATCGAAGGGATCAGCAAGTCCGCCAAGGTGGTCACCAGCGCTGCGGTCGTGATGGTCACGGTGTTCGCCAGCTTCATGCTCCTGCACTTGGCCGAGATGAAGCAGATCGGTTTCAGCCTCGCGGTGGCGGTCCTGCTCGACGCCTTCGTCATCCGGGTCATGATCCTGCCGAGCGCCCTGATCCTGCTCGGCAACGCGAGCTGGTGGCCTTCCCGCAAGGTGCGGCGGGCGCAGCGCAACGCCGTACCCGCACCGGCCGGCACTGCGCCGGCCACCGTCCCGACGGCTCAGATGCACCAGCAGTACTAGCCGTCGGGCCCCCGAGCGGACGCCGGACCGGAAATCCCCCGCCGGTCCGGCGTCCTGGATATGCGGTACCTCCGCCGTGGGCGGCAGAGACGGGCGCCGGCCGGCCGAGCCATACCATCCGCCTCCGTGGCGGCCGGGCAAGTGATATTTCCCCGCTGGGGTTACCTGGCGAAAACTGGTCCATGCCAGTCTCGCCGATTACGGGGGTTATCGCCGTGGACATCAACGTTCTGGGAGCGCTCACTCTGTCCTGCGGAGAACGACGGTCCGCTGTGGCGTCGAAGCGAGCGAGCACTGTTCTGACGCTCCTCGCCATGTCTCCCCGGGTTCCGGTCTCGTTCGATCAACTCGTGGACGAGCTGTGGGGTGACCAGCCGATGGTCAATTCCCGTAATGCCCTGCAGGCCGTCGTCAGCAGGCTGCGCCGGCTGCTGGGTTCGGTGACCGGCCGGACGGGCGACAGGATCGTCCGCACCGACAGCCATGGATACGTCCTGGACGTATCACCCGAGGCGGTGGACGCGCACCGGTTCCTCGTCCTTGCCGACGCCGGCGCCGACCTGTTGCAGCACCATCCCGTCGCGGCGATTGCGAAGCTGGAAGAGGGACTCGCCCTGTGGCGCGGGCCCGCGCTGATGGAGACCAGGGACTCGGCACGCTGCCGGATCCAGGCGGTTCACCTGGAGGAACGCCGTATCACCGCGTTCGAGGACCTGACCGCGGCGAAGCTGGCTGTCGACGCGGAGAGGATCTCCATGTCCGAACTGCGCCAGTTGGCCAACGAGCACTCCGAGCGGGAGCGGCTGAGCGAGCTGCTGATGCTGGCGCTCTACCGCCACGGGCGGCAGCGGGAGGCCCTGGAGGTGTTCCACGGAGCCCGCCGACGCCTCGCCGACGATCTGGCCCTGGAACCCGGCCCCGCCCTGCACTTCACCTACCAGGCGATCCTGAAGCAGGACGTGGTGCTCGGCCGCCCCAGGCGGGTCCCCGCCTCCTCCGGTCTGCCCTCCTGACGTCACGGAAGCGCACCGGGCTGAATTCTTCGGCGTACACCCGGCTCGGCCGGGCATCCACTCATGTCCGGCGGAGCCGGACTCCCACCAGGAGGGCAAGGCTCGTGACGGACAGGCAGGACGGACCCGCGGACCAGTCAGTGCGGTCGGCGGCTTCCGAGGAGCAGGCACAGGCGTTCTGGCGTGCAGTTCTCGACGGGAACCACTTCACCCCCCTGCCGCAGTGGTGCGCCGACGAACGTCCGCAGAACCGGATCGGGCAACGCCGTACCCTGCTGCCGCCCAGCACGACGGCTGCCCTGCTCGAACTCGCCCGTCGTACCGGTGTCCCCCTGGACGCGCTGCTGATCGCCGCCTGTGCCCGGGTGTTCGCTTCCGTCACCGGAGATCCGACGGTGGTCATGGGATACCTGCCGGAGGGCACCGCGGACACGGCCGCCGAGCCGCTGCCCTGTCCCGTCCACGTGGGGCAGGGGCCTTGGCGGGAACTCCTCGCCGAAGCCGCTGTCGTGCGAGCCGCCGCCGAAGAGCACCAGACGGTGTCGCTGAACCGGATACGGGCCGAACTGCGCCGTGCCGGAGCGCTGTTCGACACCGTCGTGGTGGCCGGTCGCGCGGTCGACGCGGGGGACCTCGACAGCGACACGGTCCTCGCCGTGAGCCTGGTGCTGCGAAGCGACCGGCTCGAACTGTCACTGAATCACCGTGTTCAGGCGTTGGACGCCGACGCGGCAGGCCGGATCGCCGGCTATCTGCTCTCGGCCCTGGAAGCGCTCGGCACCGGGCCGGAGACGGCTCAGCATCTGTGGCACCCCGTTCCGGAGACCGAGGAGGCCTTCCAGCGGGAGGGCCTGGCAGGCCCCCGGCGCGCGCTGCCCGACCTGCGGTTCCACGAACTCTTCGAGGAGCAGGCGCGGGTGCGCCCCGACGCGGTGGCAGCCGTGCACGAGGGCCGGTCCTGGACCTACGGGGAACTGAACCGGCGGGCCAACCGGGTCGCCCGCATGCTGCGCAGCAACGGCCTGCGTGACGAGGACGTGGTCGCGGTCGTGACCGAACGCGACCTGGAGTGGCTGACCGCGGTGCTCGCGGTCTTCAAGGCCGGCGGCGTCTATCTCCCCGTGGAGCCGCAGTTCCCGGCCGACCGGATCACCGACATGGTCTCGCGCAGCGGCTGCCGCCAGGTGCTGACCCAGAAGGGGGTGAGTCCGGGCCTGGACGTGGCCCTTTCCCAGCTGGGAGACGTCCGGTCAGAGGTACTCGCCGACCTGATCGGTCAGGACACGGGCCCGGAGTCCGGTGCGGACCTGGCCCTGCCGGTGGCCGCCGACCAGCTCGCCTACATCTACTTCACCTCCGGTTCGACGGGGCGGCCCAAGGGCGCGATGTGCGAGCACGAGGGCTTCCTCAACCACCTTCTGGCCAAGATCGAGGACCTCGGGGTCGAGGCCGGCACCGTGGTGGCGCAGACCGCCCCGCAGTGCTTCGACATCTCCTTGTGGCAACTCGTCGCGGCTCTCGCCGTGGGGGGCCGTACGCTCATCGTCGGGCAGCGGGACGTCCTCGACGTCGCGCGCTTCGTGACGCTGATCGCCGAGAACGACGTGGAAGTGGCCCAACTCGTGCCCTCGTACGTCGAGGTGGTCCTCGATCACCTGCGCCGCCGGCCGCGGCCGCTGCCCAGCCTTCGCTGCGTCTCGGTGACCGGTGAGGCGCTCAAGAAGGAGTTGACGCAGCGGTGGTTCGACACGCTGCCCGACGTCACCCTGGTCAACGCCTACGGTCTGACCGAGACGTCGGACGACACCAATCACGAAGTGCTGCACCGTCCCCCGGCCGGAGCCTCCGTGCCGCTCGGCCGGCCGGTGCGGAATGTGCGCGTGACGGTGGTCGACGAGAGGCTGAGGCCGGTGCCCCTGGGGTCGCCGGGAGAGCTGGTCTTCTCCGGGGTCTGCGTCGGCCGGGGCTACATCAACGACGAGGAGCGCACGCGGGCCGCCTACCTTCCCGATCCGCACCGCCCCGGCGGGCGCCGTTACCGCTCGGGTGACTTCGGGAGGTGGCTGCCCGACGGCCGCCTGGAGTTCCTCGGCCGCCGTGACGCGCAGGTGAAGATCCGGGGGTTCCGGATCGAGATCGGCGAGGTGGAGAACCAGCTGCTGCGGGTCGACGGCGTCCGCGATGCCGCCGTCGTGGTCGCGGGCAGCCACGGCGCCCAGCGCCTGATCGCCTTCTACGCGGCGGCGGAGGGCATCTCGCCCGAGGAGGTGCGCGCGGTCCTCGCCCGTTCCCTGCCGGCCTACATGCTGCCGAGCCGGTTCGACCGGTTGGAGACGCTGCCGCTCACACCCAACGGCAAGGTCGACCGCAAGCTGCTCACCCTGCAGGCCGACGCCGGTTCCGACCCGGCGGACGAGACGGCCGGCGGACCGCTGGAACCCTTGCGCACTCCCACCGAGCACCGGCTCGCCGAACTGTGGGCCAAGGCCCTCAAGGTTCCCGTCGGGAGCATCGGCCGCGCGACGCACTTCTTCGAGGCCGGGGGGACCTCGCTCGCCCTGCTGCGGGTGGTGATCGCTCTGGACAACACGGTGAGTGCGGCGGAGCTGGCCAAGGCCCCGGTCCTCAGCGAGGCCGCGAACCTGCTGGATCTCAGAACACATCAGATGGCCTGACCTCGGCGGTCGAGCCGGACGCCCCGCGTCCGGCTCGTCGTCGCCGCGGCCGGCCCGTACATCACTGGAGGCATCGGGATGACAATCACCAGCGGACCGGCAGCCGTCGAGGCCGGTCCGGAGGGATGGCACCTTACGCTGGCAGAGGGGCGCATACCGACGCTCCGGCTGCCCGGCCTTGAGGACCTGGGATTCATGGCTGCCTCGGATCTGCCGGGGGCCGAGATCCGGGCCCTGGTCGCCCGGCACGGGGCACTCCTGATACGTGGCCTGGACATGGCATCGCCGGCCGATCTGGCCGCGGCGGCGCGAGCGATCGGCGTGACGGGTGTGGCCGAGCGCGAGGGGTTCACCAGCAGGGTCGCCCACCCCGACTTCGTCTACTCCGCATCGGAGTGGCCGTCCGAGGACCAGCTCTGCATGCACCATGAACTGAGCTACGCCGCCGTGGTGCCCTCGATCGCCCTGTTCGGCTGCCTCGTCGCACCGAAGCAGGGCGGCGGATGGTCCGTGGCCGACGGGGAACGCGTCCTGGAGCTCCTGCCGGACGCCCTGGTCGCGCGCTTCGAGCGCGAGGGCTGGCAACTGGCCCGTCACTACCTGGAGTTCGGCCATACCTGGAACGAAGCCTTCGGTACCGACGACAGGGAGGCGGTGTCGGGCTACTGCGCCGGCAACGCCATCGACCACACCTGGACCGAGGGCGGTGGCCTGCGGACCCGCCAGCGTCGCGCGGCGATCCTCCGCCATCCCGTGACCGGACGGCGAGTCTGGTTCAACCAGGCGGCCTTCCTGCACGAGTCGGCTCTCGACCCGGTCGTCCGGGAGCACCTGGAGGAGATCTACGGAGTGGAGGGCCTGCCGTTCCGGACGACGTACGGAGAGGGAGGGAGCATCCCCGTCGAGGTGGTCGACACCATCAACGAGGTCTACCGGATCGCCTGTATGAAGGAACCGTGGCAGGACGGAGACCTGCTGATGCTCGACAACCTGCGGATGGCGCACGGCCGCGACGCCTATGAGGGCGAGCGTCACATGGCCGCCTTGTTCGGTGAGCCGGTGCGGTTGGTCGAGTCGACTGCGTGATCGAGAGCGGCGTTCATATTCAGCCGCCCCATGTCTGGATTTCAGACAAGCGGTACGACTTCCTCCGCTCATCGTTTCCCGACTTGTATCTCTGTGCCTGCGGCATCGATCAAGTCATGAGATAACAGGGGTATGGAACTCGAACTGAGGCACGCCCGGATCGTGTCCACAATCGCCGAAACCGGCAGTATATCCCGGGCTGCTGGATGGTTGAATCTTCCACAGCCCAGCCTCACCACCCAGTTACGGCGGATCGAGAAGATGCTCGGCGGCGACCTCTTCGTCCGTTCAAGGGCCGGCGTCGTTCCGACCTCTCTGGGCAACGTCCTGATTCCCATGATGACGCGGCTCGTCGAGCAGGCGGACGAGGTGAGGGGGGCGGCCGCCACATACGCCGAGAGCACGTTGCGTTTCGGGAACACCGAATGGACTCCGCCGACCCTGCTCGGAGCGATCCGGGACGCCGTACCGTCGGCGGACGTGGAGACCGAGACCCTTGCGCCTGCCGCCGCCGTGGAAGCGATACGCCGCGGGTCACTCACCGTTGCGATGATCGCGTGCTCGAAGACGGTCACGCCGGAACTGGTCCAGCAGCCGGAACTGGACTCCACCGTCATTGTGCAGGAACCGATTTTGCTCGCGGTGTCGATGCGGCACTCGCTGGCCGGTCGACCGTTCGTGGAAACGGCCCAATTGGCCGATCTCGACTGGGTCCGTTATTCGGGGAACCACTGGTTCCACGAGGTGGAGCGGCATGTGCTGGCTCAGTTGGGCCAGGGGGATCTCAAGGCGCTCCATTATGTCGATGGTTATCAGGAAGCGATGAGCTGGGTCAAGGACGCGAACGCCGTCGCTCTGACGCCTCCCACCGGTGCCACACGCGAGGTGAAATTGGTACCCATCCGTGAGCCGCACAGCATAGAGATGATGCTCGTGTGGCGCCGGGGTGCGCTTGCCAAGGACACCCTGCACCGACTGGTGGAAGCGGTGCGGCGGTACCACTACAAATACGTCAGAACCCTCTCCGGATACTGGCGTTGGATCAAAGAATATCCCGTTGTAAACGAGCCGGGACGCTTTCTGCCGTTGCCGTCACCCGCCGCATGAGGATCTGTCAGTTCGCTGTCAGGGCAGTCCGCCAGCATCGTCGTCATGACTACAGCGAACCAGGTGGACGCCGACAGCCGCGCCACGATCAAGGGAATCATCTGCGACATCCTTGAGATCGAACCGGACGACATGACCGGCACCAGCCGCTTCAAGGAGGACCACGAGGCCGACTCGATGGGCGCCATCGAGATTCTCTCGCAGCTGGAGCGAGAGTTCGGGATCGATATCGACCAGGCCGAACTGGCCCGCATGGTCAATCTGGACAGCGTCGTCGCTGTCGTGGGCGAAGCCCTGACGGCGAAGGCGTCCCAGTAGGTATCGGCCCGGACGACTGGAGCACATGGTGTACGACAGCGACCAGCGGTCTCGCCGCGTAGTGATCACCGGGCTCGGTACGGTCACCAGCATCGGGCTCGGTGTCACGGACTTCCTGGCCGGGCTGCGGTCCGGACGCAGTGGGGTCAAGCCGATCACGGCCTTCGACACCACGGGTTTCGCGCACGCCAACGGATGCGAGGTGACCGACTTCGACCCGGCGCAGTGGATCCACCGCGTCGATCCCGAAGAGCTCGGCCGGGCCTCCCAGTTCTCCGTCGCCGCGGCTCGGATGGCGGTCGAGGACTCGGGCATGGACCTGGAGGAATTCAGGCGGCGCAGGTCGCTGGTCTCTGTCGGTACCACCGACGCGGAATCCCGGGACCTCGACACGCTCGTCGGAATCCAGCTGGAGGACGGCCCCGAACACCTGCCGGCCACCGTCGTACGCAGGGCGCAGGCCGGGGGACTGTCCAGCGGCATCGTCCGCGAGCTCGGCCTGACGGACGTCGAGGCGCTCACCATCCCCACCGCATGCGCGGCCGGCAACTACGCCATCGGCAGCGGTTACGACGCGATCCGTGAAGGCGACGTCGACGTGGCGCTGTGCGGCGGTGCCGACGCCGTGTGCCGCAAGACCTTCACCGGGTTCTACCGGCTCGGCACGATCGCCCCCGAGGTCTGCCAGCCCTTCGACAAGGACCGCAAGGGCATCCTGACCGGTGAGGGCGCCGGGATCCTGCTGATGGAGAGCCTGGATTCGGCGCTGGCGCGGGACGCCCGGATCTACGCCGAGGTCCTCGGCTACGGGCTCAACTGCGATGCGCACCACCCCGTCGCACCCGACCAGGACAGCCTGGCCCGGTGCATGGAGGTCGCGCACCGCAACGCCGGGGTGAAGCCCCAGGACATCGACTTCATCTCCGCGCACGGTACCGGCACCCGCGCCAACGACGTCACCGAGGCAGGGGCCATCCGGCAGGTCTTCACCACGCCCCCGCCCACGATCTCCATCAAGTCCATGATCGGCCATTCCATGGGCGCCGCGAGTGCGCTCGCCTCGGCCGCCTGCGCGCTCGCCCTCACCGAGGGCTTCATTCCGCCCACGATCAATCACCGGGAGACCGACCCGGAGTGCGGCCTGGACTGCGTACCCAACGAGGCGCGGGCCGCGGAACTGAACGTGGTCCAGAACAACGCGCTCGCCTTCGCGGGCAACAACGCCGTGCTCATCCTCGGCCGGTACCGGGAGGCTGTGTGATGTCCGAACTGGTTCTCTCCGCCTGGTCGGCCGTTTCTCCCTACGGCGTGGGCAGCGATCCCTTCACCGAAGGCATCGGCGCCGGGCGCAGCGCCGTCGATGCGCTCGACCGCGACGCCTGGCCCGGCCCGTTCGACCGGTGCGGTCTGGTGCCCGGCTTCACCGCGGCGGAGTACGTGGGCAAGAAGGGCACCCGCACCATGGACCGGGTGACCGCGATCGCCGTCACCGCGGTCGGCCGTCTCCTCGCGTCCTGCGGTGCCGAACTCACCGAGCGGCCCGAGCAGATCGGCCTGGTGCTCGGCACCGGCTCGGGCAGCGTCCAGAGCATCATGGACTTCACCCGGGACTCCCTGGCCGGCGAGCGTCCCTACCATGTCGACCCGGCTCGCTTCCCGAACACCGTGATGAACCGGGCAGCCGGCCAGAGCGCCATCTGGCATGGCATCAAGGGCCCCAACACCACCGTCGCGGGCGGCTGGCTGACGGGGCTGCTGGCCCTGAGCTACGCGGTACGGCTGCACCGCGGCAACCACTGCACGCGGGTACTGTGCGGCGCGGCCGAGGAATACTCCGCCCAGCGCGCCTGGCTGGAGTGGCACGGCCGCGCGGCCGAGGAGCGCTCGACCCCGCTCGGCGAGGGCGGCGCCGTCTTCCTGATGGAGACGGCGGCAGATGCGCGTGGCGCGGGCCGTGTGCCGCTCGCCCGGGTGCTGGCGACACGTTTCCGGGCGTACGGCGAACGCGCCGATGCCGGAAAGGCGCTGGCCGACTGCGTACGGGACGCGCTGGCGCGGGCCGCCGTGGCTCCCGAGGACATCCGGCTGGTCGCGCCGCTCGGTGCGGGCGGTGAACTCGCCCTTGCGGAGGAGGCGGCGATCAATGATGCGCTCGGTGCGGTGAAACCGGAGTGGGTCCGCTGCCGGCCGCTGCTCGGGGACACCTCCGCCGCCTCGACCAGCCTGCAGCTGGCCGCGGTGCTCGCCACCGCCGGCGCCTCCGGGCTCGGTACCGGTGAAGCGGCCCTCGTCACCGGAATCGACCGGGACGGCACCGTCGGCTGCGCGGTGCTCGGCGGCGCGGAGCGCGGCTGAGGGACCGATGTGGAGGGGAGGCGGCAGGCAGGCCTCCCCTCGGACCGGCTCCGGCGTGCTGCGCGCCGGCATCCCACGAGCCGTACCCATGGAGAGGAAACACGTATGTCCGCAACTGAACGACGCGTCGCGCTGGTCACCGGCGGTTCCCGAGGCATCGGGCGTCATGTGGTGACCCGGCTCGCCGCGGAGGGCTACGACGTGGCCTTCTGTTACCAGGCGAACAAGGAGGCCGCCGATGCCGTGGCCGCCGAGGCGACCGCCGCAGGGGCCCGTGTGTTCCCGGCACAGGTGGACGTGAGCAGCCACGACGACGTACGCGCCTTCGTCGGCGCCAGTGAGAAGGCGCTCGGTCCGCTGCACGCCGTGGTCTCCTGCGCGGGCATCGTGCGCGACAACCCGCTGGTGATGATGGCGGAAGCGGACTGGGACGCCGTACTGCGGGTCAACCTCGACGGCACGTACAACCTGTGCAAGGCGGCCGTCTTCGCGATGATGAAGCGCCGGGCCGGCTCGGTGATCACACTGTCCTCGGTCGCGGGCGTGTACGGGAATGCCACGCAGGCCAACTACTCGGCGACCAAGGCCGGGATCATCGGTTTCACCAAGGCGCTGGCCAAGGAGTCCGGACGCTACGGCATCCGTGCCAACGCCGTCGCGCCGGGCTACATCGCCACCGACATGCTCTCCGAACTCAGCGAAGAACACATGCGCAGGATGACGGAACGCATTCCGCTCGGGCGTCTCGGCCGTCCCGAGGAGGTGGCCGAGCTGGTGACCTTCCTGGCGTCCGACCGCGCCTCGTACATCACCGGGCAGGTGTTCGGAATCGACGGTGGCCTCGTCGTCTGAGCGCACGGCTCTTGAGGCCCGGCTTCCGGCCTGCACGTTCCCCATCCCACGACCAGGAGTGAATTCGCCATGGCCTCAGCAGCCAAGAACAAGACGCCTCGGTTCTATTTCAACCTGCGCAGCCCGTACTCCTGGCTCGCCCACCGCGAGATGACGAGCCGGCACGCGGATCTCGTCGACCGGTTGGAGTGGCTCCCGTTCTTCGAGCCGGATCCGCACAGCGCCCGGCGACTCGCCGAGCAGGGCGGCAGTTTCCCCTACTCGGAGATGTCCCGCGAGAAGAACCGGTACGTCCTGCAAGACGTCGGGCGGCTCACCAGGGCCAGGGGCCTGAAGGTGACCTGGCCGGTCGATCGCGACCCGGTGTGGGAGGTGCCGCACCTCGGCTACCTGGTCGCCCGCGACCGGGGACTCGGGCATGCGTACATCGAGGCCGTGTACCAGGCCCGGTTCGGCGAGGGGCGCGACATCTGCGACCGCGCGACCATCGCGGACATCGGTTCCCGCCTCGGTATCGACCAGCGGCTGATCGCCGATGCGAGCGACGATCCCCAGCTGCGTGCCGAGGGGGTCCGGATCCTGATGGAAGTCTGCAACGACGGTGTGTTCGGCGTGCCGTTCTTCGTGCACGGATACACCCGGTTCTGGGGGATCGACCGGCTCGACGCCTTCGTCGAGCATCTGCGGTCCAGGGCCGTCCCGGACTCCGCCGTCCCGGAACCCGCCAGTGCGGTGGCCCTCGGCCGGTCGGTCGAGGACGCGCACGCGGGCGGCTGCGGCTGACCGCTCCGGCCGGCGACGACACAAGTCAGCCCACTGTCAGCGCCTTCTCGAATGATCGACCGTGCGCACCAGGTGACCTTCGCTAGGGGATTGCTATGACTCATGATCAGACGGGCGGCCTGCCCCTGACTGCCGGCCAGAAGGACATCTGGTTCGACGAGAAGCTCTCGGGCGGCGGGGCCACGTACAACACCGCGATCTACTGGGACATCCGCGGACCACTGGACCAGGACGTCTTCCGGGCCGCGCTCGCGCGCCTGGCGGAGGAGTCGGAGTGCCTGCGCGCCCGGTTCGCCGAAGTGGACGGCGAACCCTGGCAGTTCATCGAGCCGCCGGCCGAGCTCCCGCTGACCGTCACGGACGTCAGCACGGCCGAGGACCCGGCCGCGGCGGCACACGCGGCGATCCAGGACGATCTGCGTGTCCCCCTGCCGCTGGCGGCCGAGCCTCATGTGCCGCTGTTCCGGATGAGTGTCTTCACCCTCGCCGAGGACCGCACCTTCTTCTGCCTTCTCAACCACCACCTCGTCTCCGACGGGTTCAGCTATGTCATCTACTGGCAGCGGCTCTCCGCGATCTACGAGGCGATGCTCGCCGGCACCTCGCTCGACGAGGGACGCTTCCCGCCGCTGCGCACGCTGATCGAGGCCGAGGCGGCCTACGCCGGCTCGCCGCGCAGCGAACGCGACCGTGACTACTGGGAGAAGACGCTCGCCGACCGCCCCGAGCCGATCAGCCTCGCCACCCGCGATGCGGAACCGGCGCAGACCTTCCTGCGCGAGGCGGCCGTACTGCCCGAACCGACGGCGGAGCGGCTGCGCGCCGTGGCCTGGGAGTCCCGGGTCACCTGGCAGACCGTTCTGGTCGCGGCCCTCGGCTCGTACACCGGGCGCCTGACCGGCACGCACGATGTGCTGCTCTCCCTGCCCGTCACGGGCCGGGTGGGCGGCACCATGCAGCAGATCCCCGGCATGGTGGTCAACTACCTGCCGCTGCGGCTCACCCTGGAGCCCGCGACGACCCGCGACGGCCTGCTCGCCACGACGTACCGGGCGTTCTCCCAGGGACTCAAGCACCAGCGGTACCGGGTGAGCCGGATCCGTCGCGCGATGGGACTGCCGAGCGACGACCGCAGGCCGTTCGGCCCCTTCATCAACATGATGCCGCAGGTCGAGGCGCTGAGCATCGGCCCCTGCGCGGCCACCATCCACAGCCCCTCCACCGGCCTCGTCGACGACCTCGAACTCACCGTCGCGGACAAGGGAGACGCCGGGATCGGCATCGACCTCAGCGGCAACGAGGCCCGCTACACCCCTGACGACGTACGCGGTCACCTGGCCCGGTTCATCGCCTTCCTCGACCGCTTCCTGACCGCCGACGCGGACGCTCCGCTGACCGCTCTCGACGTGCTGTCCCCCGGCGAGGCGGAGGAACTGGCCACCGCGCTGACCGGCCCGCGCAGCCAGGAGCCCTACCAGGGCGTCGTGGAGAGGGTGCGGGTGAACGCCGCCGAGCGGCCCGACGCGACGGCGGTCACCGACGACCGCGGAAGCCTGACCTACGCCGAGCTCGTCGGCCGGGCCAGCGCCGCCTCCCGGCAGCTGACGGCAGGCGGACCGGTGGCCGTACTGACGGACCCCGGACGGGACTTCGTCACCGCGGAGCTCGCCGTGCTCGGCGCCGGAGGAGCCTTCCTGCCACTGGACCCGCGCGCACCGCTGGCCCGGCTGACGGAGCTCCTGAAGGACAGCGGAGCAGTCCAGGTCGTCACCGACAGCGCACACCGTGCCCTCGCCGAACAGGTGGCGGCCGGACGCGGGACCGAGGACGGGATCCCCGTCCTGGTGCTGGACGGATCGCAGGACGGGGCCGAGGCCCTGGCACCCGTCACCGGCGGTCCCCTCGACCTGGCGTACGTCATCTACACATCGGGCTCCACCGGCAGGCCCAAGGGCGCGATGGTGCAGCGCGGCGGACTCGTCAACCACCTGCTCGCCAAGGTGGAGGAACTCTCCCTGGACCGCTCCGACGCGCTCGTCCACAACGCGCCCGTCACCTTCGACGTGTCCGTCTGGCAGTCCCTCGCCACGCTCCTGGTCGGCGGCCGGGTCCGTGCCGTCTCCCGTGCGGACGCGGCGGACCCGCAGGCGCTGTTCGGCATCATCGCGACCGAGCGCCTCACCGTGCTCGAAGTGGTGCCCTCGCTGCTGCGGGCGACGCTGGACGTGTGGGACAGCACGGGTGGCGCGCCCTCCCTCCCCGCGCTGCGCTGGCTGATCTCCAACGGTGAGGCGCTGCCGACGGAGTTGTGCGCTCGCTGGTTCGCGCGTCATCCCGCCGTCCCCCTGGCGAACGTGTACGGCCCCACGGAGTGCTCGGACGATGTCACGCACGGATACGCGCGTTCGGCGGACGAGATGTCCGGCGCCTCCATGCCGATCGGCCGGCCGCTGCGCGACACCCGGCTCTACGTTCTCGGCGACGACCTGCGACCGGTCCCTCGCGGTGTGCCGGGTGAGCTGTACGTGGCCGGCGCCGGTGTCGGCCGCGGCTACCTGGGTGACCCGGCCCGCACCGCCGGCACCTTCGTGTCCGACCCGTTCGCGGACGACGGCACCCGGATGTACCGCACCGGAGACCAGGTGGTGCTGCTCGCCGACGGGCAACTCGTCTTCACCGGCCGCCGTGACCACCAGGTCAAGATCCGTGGCCAGCGCATCGAGCTGGGCGAGGTCGAGTCGGTCCTGCGGAACCTGCCCGGGGTCGCGGACGCTGCTGCCGCTGCCGTGGCGGACCCGGCGGGCCATCAGCGCCTGATCGGCTATGTGGTGGCAGAGGCCGATGCCCGGGGCCTGGTCGACACCGAGGCACTGCGCGACCGGATCGCCGCGGTGCTGCCCGACCACATGGTCCCCGCGGTGCTGCTGCCCCTGGAGCGGATGCCGCTCACCGCGCACGGCAAGGTGGACCGCAAGGCCCTGCCCGCACCGCAGTTCGCCGTCACGACCACCGGCCGTACCGCGGCGAGGACCCCACAGGAGGAGATCCTCTGCCAGGTGCTCGCCGAGGTCCTCGGTGTGCCCGGCATCGGCGTGGACGACAACTTCTTCGCCCTCGGCGGCGACAGCATCAGCTCCATACAGGTGGTCGGCAAGGCTCGCAGGGCCGGGCTCGTCATCACCTCCCGCGATGTCTTCCAGTACCGCACCCCGGCAGCCATCGCCGCGGTGGCGAAGCGCACGGACCGAGTCGAGGAAGCGGAGACGGACGGCATCGGCGAGCTCGAACTGACCCCGATCGTCGACCAGTTGCGTGCCGATTTGGCCGGACTGCCCACCGCCGTCCGGGAGTTCGCCCAGTACGTCACGATCACGCTGCCCGCGGGCGCAGGTGCCGACCCCGCTCGGCTCCAGCGCGCGCTGCAGGCGGTCCTCGACCGGCACGACGCGCTGCGCACGAAACTCACCGTCCCGGTGCCGGGTCTGTGGTCCCTGGAGACGCTGCCGCACGGCGCGGTGTCCGCCACCGAGGTGCTGAGCAGGATCGAGACCGAAGGAACAGGCGCCGACCAGGACGCGCTGCTCGACGAGCAGATCGCGGCGGCCCGGGCGCGGCTCCGCCCCGAGGACGGCCTGCTGGTCCAGGCGGTGCTCCTCGACGAGGGCGAGGAGCGCGCGGCCCGACTGCTCCTGGTGATCCACCACCTCGCCGTGGACGGAGTCTCCTGGCGGATCCTGCTGCCCGATCTGCGGGCTGCCTGGGACGGCACACCGCTGAGCCCGGTCGGCACCTCCTACCGGCGCTGGGCGAAGGTGCTGTCCGAACAGGCCCGGACCACCCGTCGTACGGCGGAACTCCCGCTGTGGGACGAGGTGCTGGGCGCGGCGACGACCGAACTCGCCGACCGCCCCCTCGACCCGGCCCGGGACGTGCACGGCAGCGCGGGCCGGTTCCGCCTCGAACTGTCCCCCGCACAGACGGCCGCGGTCCTTGGCCGGGTGCCGGCCGCCTTCCACGCCGAGGTCAACGAAGTACTGCTGACCGGCTTCGCGCTGGCTCTCGCCCACCGCGGCGCGGGATCACGCGCACTCGTGGAGCTGGAGGGGCACGGCCGCGAGCCGATCGCCGACGGTCTCGATCTGTCCCGTACCGTCGGCTGGTTCACCAGCGTCTACCCGGTCGGCCTCGACGTCGGCGAGCCGGACTGGGCCGAGGTGTGGAACGGCGGGGCCTCGTGCGGCGAAGCGCTCAAGCGCGTCAAGGAGAGCCTGCGGGCCCTGCCGGACCACGGCATCGGCCACGGCCTGCTGCGCCACCTCAACCCGCAGACCGCTGCGGTGCTCGCCCGTTGCGCCGCTCCCCGGATCGGCTTCAACTACCTGGGCCGGTTCGCCACGGAAAGCGGCAGCGGCGACTGGTCCATGGTGGCCGGCGCCTCCGGCCTCACCGCCGCACCGGAGACCCCGCTGCGGCATGCGCTGGAACTGGTCGCGATGACCGAGGACCGCGCGGACGGCCCCGTGCTGGTCGCCGACTGGACCTGGGCGGGCGAACTGCTGGCCGAACAAGAGGTGCACCGGCTGGCCGAGGACTGGTTCCGTGCACTGGAGGCGCTGGCTGCGCATGCCGAGCGGCCCGGGACGGGCGGCCGGACTCCCTCCGACTTCCCGCTGGTGGCGCTCACCCAGTCGGAGATCGAGGCGTACGAGCGCGACATCCCGCAGCTCGACGACATCCTGCCGCTCTCCCCGCTCCAGCGCGGTCTGCTCTTCCAGGCGGAGTTCGACCGCCAGGGCATGGACGCGTACACCCTTCAGGTGATCATGGATGTGGCCGGTCCCCTGGACCGCTCCGCGTTGCGCGCCGCCGCCGAGGCGCTGCTCGACCGCAACCCGAGTCTGCGGGCCTGCTTCCGTGAACGGGACGCGGGTGACCCGGTCCAGCTGGTCGCCGGTTCCGTGGAGCCGGCCTGGACCGAAGTGGACCTCACGGACTTCTCCGGGACGGATCCGGACGCCGAGGTCCAGCGGCTGACCGACGCGGAATGGCTGGACCGTTTCGACGTCACCCGGGCGCCGCTGACCCGTTTCACGGTCTACCGGCTCGACGAACGCCGGCACCGTGTGGTGTGGACCGCGCACCACATGCTGGTGGACGGCTGGTCGCTGTCCGCGGTCCTCGCCGAGGAACTCGTCACCCTGTGGGCCAATGGCGCCGACACCTCGGCACTGCCGCCGGTGGTTCCCCTGAGCGGCTATCTGCAGTGGTCGGCCGCTCAGGACAAGGCGGCCGCGCGCGAGGCCTGGCAGAAGGAGCTGGCCGGCATCGACGAGCCGACCCGGCTCGGTCCGGTCGACCGGCCGCGGGCCTCGGTGCTGCCCGGGTCCGTGGACATGGAGCTGCCCGAGGAGCTGACCTCGGCGGTGACGGCCTGGGCGACCACGCGCGGCCTGACCATGAGCACGGTCATGCAGGGCTGCTGGTCGGTCACCCTCGGCCGGCTGACCGGCAGGCAGGACGTGACGTTCGGCACGGTGGTCTCCGGGCGGGCCGAAGAAGTGCCCGGCATCGAGCGGACGGTCGGCTCCTTCCTGAGCACCCTGCCGGTACGGGTCGGTCTCGACCCCTCCCTGCCCTTCGAGGAGATGCTGGCATCGCTCCAGCAGCGCCAGCTCGACCTGGAACCCCACCACCACCTGGGTCTCGCCGAGGTGCAGCAGGGCGCCGGGATCGGTGAACTCTTCGACACCGTGGTGTCCTTCCACAACTATCCGACCGGTGTCCTCGACCGCATCGGCGAGCACATCCCCGACCTCAGCATGCTCGCCTGGGAAGCCCGGGTCATCGCCGAATACCCCTTCGCGCTCAATGTGTTCCCGGGAAGCCGGATGCGCCTGGAAGCGCAGTACCGGCCCGACATCTTCACCCCGGACGAGGCCGACGAGATCCTGCACCGCTTCGTCCGCGTGCTGGAGCAACTCGCCGCGGCGCCGGACGTCCTGCTCGGCAGGCTGGACGCGCTCAGCGGAGACGAGCACAGCCGGCTGGTCGAGGACTGGTCGGGCAACGGCGACGTCAGGTCACCGTCCGGAGAGTCGGCCACCGGGGTCTTCGAGGCACGCGCGGACCGGGCGCCGGACAAGACGGCCGTCCTGTCCGGTGCCGAAGAGGTGACCTACGCCGAACTGAACGCGCGGGCCAACCGGTTGGCCCGGCTGCTCGTCGAGCACGGCATCGGCCCCGAGCGGACCGTCGCGCTGATGCTGCCGCGCTCGCCCGAGGTGGTCGTGGCGGTGCTCGCCGCACTGAAGGCCGGCGCCGCGTACCTGCCGGTGGACCCCGCGTACCCCGTGGACCGCATCTCCTACATGCTCGCGGACGCCCGTCCGGCGCTGCTGCTCACCGATGAGGCCACCCGGGCACGACTGGAGGAGCTGCCCGAGCCGGCGACCGAGACACTGGTCCTGGACGCGCCCGCCCGTGCGGAGCGGCTGGCCGCACTGCCCGGTTCCGATCTCACCGACGCCGACCGGACCGCCCCGCTGCGGCCGGAGAACGCGGCGTACATGATCTACACCTCCGGTTCCACAGGCCGGCCCAAGGGCGTCGTCGTGGCCCACACCGGGCTGCTCTCGATGGTCGACAGCCTCGTCGAACGCTTCGGCCTCGACGAGGACACCCGGGTGCTGCAGTTCGCCTCCATCAGCTTCGACGCCTCGGTCTGGGAGATCATGCTCGCGCTGCTCAACGGCGGCACGCTGGTGATCGCGGACGAGGAGTGCCGGGCACCCGGACAACCGCTGGTCGACCTGATCAACAACGCCCGCGTCAACCTGGCCGGACTGCCGCCCGCCGTGGTGGGCGGCCTGCCGGAGGGCAGCACGCTCCCCGCCGGCCTGCGTCTCGCGGTGGCCGGTGAGGAGGTCCCCGCCCACGTCGTCCAGCGCTGGTCCTCGAAGGTCAGGCTCTACAACGGCTACGGTCCGACCGAGGCCGTGGTGAGCTCGACCGTCGGTGGTCCGCTGGAGGGCTCCGGCCGGCCGCCGATCGGCCGGCCGACCGCCGCGCACCGGGTGTACGTCCTCGACCACCAGCTGCGGCCGGCACCGCACGGGGTCGTCGGGGAGCTGTACGTCAGCGGCGGTCTGGCCCGCGGCTACCTGGGCCGCCCCGGGCTCACCGCCCAGCGCTTCGTGGCCGACCCGTTCGGCCCCGCGGGTGCCCGGATGTACCGCACCGGTGATCTGGTGCGGTGGCTGCCGGACGGCCAGCTCGACTACGTCGGCCGCGCCGACGACCAGGTTCAGCTGCGCGGGTTCCGCATCGAGCTCGGCGAGATCTCCTCCGCGCTGCTCGCCCAGCCCGGCGTCGAGCAGGCCGCGGTGATCGTGTCGGAGGACGAGGAAGGCGACCGCCGGCTGGTGGCGTATGTCGTGGCCGCCGAGCCCGCCGTCGCGGACGGCCTGCGTGCACAGCTCGCCCGGTCGCTGCCCGACTACATGGTGCCCTCCGCGGTCGTCGCCCTGGAGGCCCTGCCGCTGACCGCGCAGGGCAAGCTCGACCGCAAGGCGCTGCCCGCACCCGGGTTCGACGACCGTCCCCGCGGCCGGGCGCCGCGCACCCCGGTCGAGGAGATCCTCTGCGGTCTGTTCGCCGACATCCTCGGGGCGTCCCAGGTCTCCGTCGACGACGACTTCTTCGACATCGGCGGCCACTCGCTCCTCGCGACCAGGCTCGTCAGCCGCGTCCGCAGCGCACTCGGCGTCGAACTGCCGATCCGCGCGCTGTTCGAGGCGCGGACGGTGGCCGCCCTGGCCGGTCACGTGGAGGCGGCGGGCCGGGCCAGGCCCCCGCTGACCCCGGCACCGAAGGACGCGCCGCTGCCGCTGTCCTTCGCGCAGCAGCAGCAGTGGTTCATCAACAGGAGCCAGGGACACACCGACGGCACGTACAACACGCCGATGGCCTTCCGGCTCTCCGGCCGTCTGAACGAAGCCGCCCTGCAGGGGGCGCTGACGGATCTGGCCGAACGCCACGAGGTACTGCGGACGGTCATCCCGGAGACCGATGGTGTGCCGTCGCTGAAGGTGCTCGACCCGGTGACGGGCGGCCCCGTGCTGCGGACCCGGACCGTCTCGGAGGCGAAGCTGGAGGCCGCCCTGACCGCCGAGGCCGACCTGGGCTTCGATCTGACCACCGAACCACCGCTGAGGGCCCGGCTGTACGCGGTCGCCGTGGACGAGTGGGTGCTGATGCTGGTCTTCCACCACATCGCCTTCGACGGCTGGTCGATCGCACCGATGCTGGACGACCTGGCGGCCTTCTACCGGGCCCGTTGCGAGGGGCGGACGGCGCGTCGGGACCCGCTGCCGGTGCAGTACGCGGACTTCGCGGCCTGGCAGCGCGATCTGCTCGGTTCGCCGGACGAGCCGGACAGCGTGGCCGCCGAGCAGCTGGCCTTCTGGCAGGACGTGCTCGCGGGGTCTCCCGAGGAACTCCGCCTGCCGGCCGACTTCCCGCGCCCCGAGACGAGCTCGTCCTCCGGCGACATGGTGATGTTCGAGCTGGAGCCCGGGCTGCACGCGGCCTTGATCGAGCTGGCCCGGCAGACCGGAACCACCGAGTTCATCGTCTACCAGGCAGCGCTGTGCACCCTGCTGACGAAACTGGGGGCCGGCACCGACATCCCGCTGGGTTCCCCGATCGCCGGACGCACCGACGAGGCGCTCAACGATCTGGTCGGTATGTTCGTCAACTCCCTGGTGCTCCGCGCGGACACCAGCGGAGACCCGAGCTTCAGGGAACTGCTCGACCGGATCCGGGAGACCGACCTGGCAGCCTTCTCCCATCAGGACGTCCCGTTCGACCAGGTGGTGGACGCGGTCAAGGCGACCCGCTCGGCGAACAGGCACCCGCTGTTCCAGGTGATGCTGAGCGTCCAGAGCCACGAGAACGCGGAGCTGGACCTTCCCGGTCTCACCGTCGAGCCCGTGTACGCCGGGTCCGACCGGGCCAAGCTCGACCTGATGCTGGAGCTGCTGCCGTGGCCGGGCGGGGGCGGTATCCGGGGACTGCTGAGCTTCAGCACCGATCTGTTCACCCGGGCCACCGCGGAACGGCTCGCAGCGCATTTCACGCAGGTGCTGCGCTCGGTGGCGGACGACCCCGACATCCGCCCGAGCGGTCTTCAGCTGCTCACCGGCGATGAGCGCGAGCGGCTGCTGCACGCCTGGCACGACCATGCCCACGAGCTGCCGGCGACGACGCTGCCCGAGCTCTTCGGCGCACGGGTGGCGAGCACCCCGGACGCGGTGGCCGTCGGATCCGGGGCCAGGGCACTCACCTACGCGGAACTGGACGCGCGGGCCAACCAGCTGGCACGCCGGCTGCTGGCCGTCGGTGCCGGTCCCGACCGGATCGTGGCGCTGGCCGTGCCGCGTGCCGTGGAGCAGACCGTCGCGGTGCTCGCGGCCCTCAAGGCCGGTACGGCTTATGTGACGGTCGCCGCGGACGAGCCGATCGGACGGATCAAGACGCTCTTCGCCGACACCGCTCCGCTGTGCGTGGTGACGACTGCCGGGCTGGCGAGCAGGCTGCGGAGCACCGGCGTCACCGCGGTGGTGCTCGACGGCTCACCGGTGCGCGGCGAGCGGACCGAACCGATCACCGACGCGGACCGCGGCACCCCGCTCCGCCCCGGACACGCCGCCTATGTGATCCGGGAGGACGACGCGGCGGGCCGCCCCCGCGGCACGGTCGTCGAGCACCGTGCGGTGCTCAACCGTCTCGCGTGGGCGCTGGAACGCGAGGAGACCTCCGGCACCGGCCTCTTCGGGCCGCTGCTGTCCGGCGCCGGAGTGAGCGCGGAGGAACCCCTGCCGCAGGACTGGGCGACACCGAGGACGTACACGCCGGGCAAGGGGGTGTGGAACACCGAGGCCTATGTCCTGGACGAGTGGCTGGCCCCCGTTCCACCGGGGCTGGTGGGCGAGTTGTACATCGGCGGAGCCGGGACGGCGCGTGGCTACGCGGGCCTGCCCCGGCAGACGGCGGAGCGGTTCGTCGCCAACCCGTACGGGCCGGCCGGCTCCCGGCTCTACCGGACCGGAGAGCGGGCCAAATGGGATGAGTCGGGCAATCTGCTGGCCCTTGACGTGCGACCGGCACCGGACCCTTCCGACGCCGGGCAGGCGACGGCGCACGAAGGACCCGATGAGCTGAGCGCGGCCGAGGAGACACTGCGCGGGATCGTCGCCGGCATCCTGGGCCTGGACGAGATCGGTGTCGACGAGAACTTCTTCGAGACGTCCGGCATGAACAGTCTGAAGTCGCTCCGGCTCGTGGCGCTGGCCCGCAAGGCCGGCCTTGAGATCACCGGCGCGGATGTCTTTGCGCACCAGACGGTCCGTTCCCTGGCCGGCACCGTCAAGGCCACCTCGGCGAACCGGCCGGACCCGGCCGCGCGGCCGGAGCCCGCAGCCGCCACCCGCCGGCAGAGCACGCAGATCATGGCGGAGGCGATCGACGAGACGAGCGGCCTGGACTTCGCCGACCCGTTCGCCACGATGCTGTGCATGAAGCCCACGGGCAGCCGCCCCCCGGTCTTCTGTGTGCACAGCGGGGTCGGATTCGCCCTGTCGTACATGCCGCTCACCCGGTACCTCGGCGCCGAGTACCCCGTCTACGGCATTCAGGCGCCGTACGTGGTGGCGGCCGGGCCGTTGCCCACGAGCATCGAGGAGAGCGCGGCCGAGTACATCCGGCTGATCAAGAAGGTCCGGCCGGAAGGGCCCTACCACCTGCTCGGCTGGTCGCTCGGTGGCCTGCTGGCCTACGAGATGGCCGTCCAGCTGCGCGCGGCAGGGGACGAGGTCGGCCTCCTGGCCAACTTCGACTCCTACCCGCGCACCGGAGCGGCGGACGAACAGCAGGAGCCGGACGAACAGGCCATGCTCGCCTGGCTGCTGGAGGGCATCGGGCACGACCGTTCGGAATTCGGGGAGCGGCCGCTGGAGGCCGGGGACGTCATCGAGGCGCTGCGCAGCGACGGCAGCCCGCTGGCCCAGATGGGGGAGGAACGCATGGCGCGCATGGTGGACCTGATGGCCAACCACCAGGTCCTGCACGCCCGTTACACACCACAGGACTACGACGGGGTGATGCGGCTCTACGCCGCCGGGCGGTCGGACTCGGGCGAGGCCGCGCCGGACCTGGCGCCGCGGTGGCGGCCGTACTTCAGCGGCACGCTCGACGTCCGCAGGATCGACTGCAACCACGACGACCTCCTCAACCCCGGCCCGCTGGCCGAGATCGGCCCGGCGATCGCCGCCGAGCTGGACCGGCTCCACCAGGACCAGGACGGGCGTGACGGGCGATGACGACGGCTACGAATACCGCTGCCGCCGGCCTCGGCCAGGGCCCGCCGAGCGCTCCGGGCGGTCTGCGGTCGGCGTTCACCGAGATGTTCGCGGTCACCGGCCGGCGGCTGCTGCACCTGCGGCGGGCTCCGGGCCGCGTGCTCGGGGTCGCGATGAGCCCCCTGGTGTCGATGGTGATGGTCGGCTACCTCTTCCGGGACGCCATCACGTTGCCTGCGGGAGGCAGTTACAGCGAGTACGTCTTCGCCGGCGGCGCGGTCCAGGTGGCGCTCGCCTGCGTCGGGCCGACCGCCGTGTCGGTGGCGATGGACCTCCAGGGCGGGCTTGTCGACCGGTTCCGATCGCTGCCCATCAGCCGCTCCGCCGTGCTCTTCGCGCACACCCTCGCCGACCTGCTGGTGGGCATGCTCGGGCTGGCCGTCGTCACCGCGGCCGGGCTGGTGCTCGGCTGGCGGCCGCACACCGGAGTCCTGCCCGTGCTGGCCGGGTTCGCGCTGATCGTGCTCCTGACCTATGTGATGCTCTGGCTCGGTGTGGCGTTCGCGATGACGCTCGGCAACGTGGAGACCATCAGCGTGGTCACGCCCTTCATCGTCATCGTGCTGCCCTTCGTGTCCAGTGCCTTCCTCGCCCCGGACACCATGCCGGCTCTGGTCCGCCCCGTCGCGGAGTGGAATCCGATCAGTGCCGTCATCGCGTCCTGCCGTGATCTGTGGGGGAACCCGGCCACGACCAGCGGCAGCTTCCCTTCCGAGCACCCCGCAGTGGTGATCGCGGTGACGCTGGGCGTGCTGTTCACGCTCTGCTTCACCGTGAGTCTGCGCCGCTACCGCACCGCGGGCTCCTGACCCAACGCCTGGTGGAGACCACCCATGACAACGCACACGCACGACCGCACGCAGTCCTCCGGGCCGGATCCGGCCGGCCTGGATCTCACCGATCCGCAGACCTTCCTCGACCACGACCCGCATGACATGTGGCGCTGGTTCAGGGAGCAGAGCCCCGTCCACTGGCAGCAGGTCAGCGGCAGCCCCATGCCCGGATTCTGGGCCATTTCCAAGTACGCCGACGTGGTCGGCATCTACCGGGACAACAAGCAGTTCACCTCGGAACGCGGCAATGTGCTGACCACCCTGCTCCAGGGGGAGGACTCGGCCTCACGCAAGATGCTGGCCGTCACCGACGGACAGCGTCACCGAGAGATCCGCAATCTGATGCTGAAGTCCTTCTCGCCGCGGGTCCTGGAACCGGTGGTGGCAGGCGTGCACCGCCGCACCCGGGAACTCGTCGGGCAGGCCCTGGAGCGCGGACGGCTCGACTTCGTCACCGACGTCGCCGACCACATTCCCATCAACACCATCGGTGATCTGATGGATGTGCCGGCCGCCGACCGTGAGCGCCTCGTCGAGTGGAACACCCAGACGCTGTCCCGGCACAGCTCGGAGGACAGTGCGCTCGACGAACTGATGGCCCGCAACGAGATCCTGCTCTATTTCTCCGAGCTCGCCGCCGAGCGGCGCAAGAACCCCGGTGAGGACGTCATCAGCGTCCTGGCCACGGCCACGGTGGGCGGCAAGCCGCTGTCCGAGGACGAGATCGTCTTCAACTGCTACTCCCTCATCCTCGGCGGTGACGAATCCAGTCGGATGTCGTCCATCGGCGGTCTCATCGCGTTCAGTGAACACCCCGAGGAATGGCGGAAGCTGAAGGACGGCTCGGTCGGAGCCGACAGCGCGACCGAGGAGGTGATGCGCTGGACCACCCCCGCCATGCACTTCGGGCGCCGGGCACTGGTGGACGTTCCGCTGCGCGACGAGGTGATCAAGGCGGGTGACGTGGTCACCTTGTGGAACAGCTCCGCCAACTTCGACGAGGACGTCTTTTCGGACCCGTACGTCTTCGACATCGCGCGCAACCCCAACAAGCACGTGGCCTTCGGACACGGTCCGCACTTCTGCCTCGGTGCCTTCCTGGGCAGGGTTCATGTCAACGCCATGGTCGAAGCGCTCCGCACGATGGTGTCCGAGATCCGGCTCGACGGTCCGCCGCAGCGGCTCTACTCCAACTTCGTCCACGGGTACAGCGGCCTGCCCGTCACGCTCACGGCTGAAGGCGCCCCGGCACCGGGCGCCCGGGGCTGACCCACGGCGCCCGGCTCCTGATGACGCCCAGCGCCCCGTCAACCGAGGAGAGTGAAGCTGTGAACCGTACGACCTCGCAGCCTCGGGCTGCCACCGTCGTCGACGCGCTGCTGGCGCGCGCGGACGGACCGGACGCCGGCAGACCGGTCTTCACCGCGCTGGACGCCGACGGGGAGCCGGCCGAGCAGCTGACAGCAGGAGCTCTCCTGGACCGGGTCCGTGCCCTGGCCGCCGCGCTGCGCGCAGTGGGCCGGGCCGGCGACCGGGTGATCGTGCCCGCGCTGCCCGGGCTCGACTTCCACGTGGGTCTGCTCGGCTGCTTCTACGCGGGGATGATCGCCGTGCCGGTTCCTCAGCTGCGTACCGGCGCCCGGCAGCGCACGACCGTCCGTGCGGAACGGCTCACGGCGATCAGCCGGGACTGCGCGCCGGTCGCGGTACTGGTGTCCACCGCCGAGGAAGCCGACGAAGCCGAAGAAGCCGAGGACGCCGAGGACGCGGTGACCTGGATACCCGTACGGCAGCCGGCACGCGACGCGGCCGCGCCGGCGGGGCCTGCGGCGCTCGCACCCGCGGACACGGCCCTGCTCCAGTACACCTCGGGGTCGACCGGATCCCCTCGGGGAGTGCTCGTCAGCCATGGCAACCTCGTCGCCAGCCAGGTGGCGCTGCGCGACCGTTGCGAGATCGACTCCGAGACCACCGTGGTCAACTGGCTCCCGCTCTTCCACGACATGGGCCTGTGCACCGGGGTGGTCCTGCCCCTGGTGTCCGGGGCGGCCGCCGTCACCATGGAACCCGCCACCTTCGTCCGGGATCCGCGGATCTGGCTGCGTGCCATCGAGGCGGAGGAGGATGTGTTCGCCGCCGCTCCGGACTTCGCGTACAACCTGTGCGTACGACGCATTCCGGAGGACGAGCGGGCCCGGATCGACCTGTCCACGTGGCGGGTGGCCGCCAACGGCTCGGAGCCCGTACGCGCCTCGACGCTGCGGCGTTTCGCGCGGGCGTTCCGCCGCAGCTTCTTCCGCGAGGAGGTGTTCACCCCCGGATACGGCCTCGCCGAGTGCACCCTCACCGTCACCATGGACCGGCCGCTGTATCCGACACCGGTCCGGCACTACGAGCGGGACGCCCTCGCGGCGGGCAGGGCGACGCCGGCGTCCCCCGGCGCGGACGCGGTCGAACTGGTCGGCTGCGGCACCGCCGTCTCCGGTGTCCACGTGCGTGTCGTCGACCCGGACACCCGTCGTCCGCTGGCCGAGCGCGTCGTGGGCGAGATCTGGGTGGACGCCCCCGGGAACTGCGCCGGGTACTGGGGCCGCGACGCCGAGTCGGCCGAGGTGTTCGCGGCACGTACCGAAGGCGACCCCGCGGACGCCGACACGAGGTACGTACGCACCGGCGACCTGGGATTCCTCGACGGTGACGAACTGTTCGTCACGGGACGGCTCAAGGACGTACTGATCATCGGCGGCGAGAACTACTTCCCCCAGGACGTCGAGGCGGTGGCCGGTGCCGCCCACGCCGCCTTCGAGCACCAGCGTGCCGCCGCATGGCCGCTGGACGAGGCGCACCCCGGTGTCGCGGTCGTCGTCGAGACGAGGGAACGGGATCCGCGGGAGCTGGCCGATGCCGTACGGGCGGCCGGTATCGCGGTCGCCCGGGTGCTGCCCGCTCCGGTGAGCGTCTACGCGGTGGCCCCGAACAAGGTGCCCCGCACCACCAGCGGCAAGATCCGCCGCCGGGCCTGCGCCCAGCAGATGGCAGCGGGGCGGCTGCCGCTGCTCGCCCACTGGTCCAGCCGCTGACGGAGTGGAGAGGACGGATGGAGACGAACGGCCGGCCGATGGCCCCGCACGAAGTGTCCGAGCACGAGGTGTCCGACCACCTGATCCGGATCCTGGCGAAGCTGCTGGACCTGGCGCCCGACACCATCGACCCCGATGTGCCGCTCAGCGGCTTCGGGATCGACTCGTTGACCAGCACCCGGCTCGCAGCGGAACTGGAACGCCGGTGCGGCTTCCCGGTGGAACGCGAACTGCTGCTCGGCCGGCCGAGTGTCGCCGAGGTGGCCGAGGACGTGGTGGCAGCGCTGCGCTCCCGGCCGGCGACGGGGCGGAGTTGAGCCGGCTGCCGGCCCACGTGGTGCGGTTCGGATGATCGAGCACGTCCTGCCCCGCTCCGTCGTCGCCGTGGAACGTCGGGGAGACGTCCCGGACGCCGAGCTCCTCCCCGAGGAACGGGCCGTCGTGGCCGAGGTGGGCCGGGCGCGGCGCCGGGAGTTCACCACCGTCCGGCACTGCGCCCGCGCCGCGCTGACCCATCTGGGCGCGTCCCCCGTACCCCTGGTGCCGGACGAGTGGGGTGCCCCGCGCTGGCCGGCCGGCATCGTCGGCAGCATGACCCACTGCCGCGGATACCGGGCCGCCGCCGTGGCCCGCAGCGGCGATGTGCGCGCCCTGGGCATCGACGCCGAGCCCAACCGCCCGCTGCGCGACGGAGTCCTCGCCGCCGTGGCGCGGCCCGAGGAACGCGAACAGCTGGCCGACCTGGTACGCGCCGATGCGACGGTCTGCTGGGACCGGCTCTTCTTCTGCACCAAGGAAGCCGTGTACAAGGCATGGTTTCCCGTCGCACGCACCCCGCTGGGCGGCTTCCATGACGTCGCTGTCACCCTTCACCCGTCGAGCGGTACCTTCCACGCCCGGACCTCGGCGGGCGGTATCTGGAACGCGGCGTCCTTCCGGGGCCGTTGGTGGGCCGGTGAGGACTTGCTGCTCACCGCCGTCGCGGTGGCCTGCGGGGGCGCGGTTTGACAGTCATTCCTGACATGGCAAAGTCTCGGGTTACACATTCCGGGACGTTAGAGGTGGGCCATGACCAGCGAGGAGCTTCTGGCTGTGCTGGCTGCGGTCGGCCATGCCCAGCGCCTCCGTGTGGTCGCCGAACTCGCCGAGGGGCGGATGTACGTCAGTGAGCTGGCCCGGCGGCTCGGCATGTCACGCCCCCTGCTCTACATGCACCTGGACCGCCTGGAGAAGGCCGGCATCGTCATCGGGAGCCTGGAGCTGTCCGACGACGGCAAGGCGCTGAAGTACTTCGAACTGGCGCCGTTCGAGCTGCGCTTGAACGTCGACACGATCCTGGCGGCGCTCCGGGAGGACGCGGCCCGGGAGCAGGGCGGGGCGGACCCCGAGGACTCCGCGGACTCCTAGCGGTCCGACGGCATCACCCGGGGAGCCTGTCACCGCTTTGCGGGGGTCAGCGCCGTGTCAGCGGGGGTTCCGATGATGGCCGGGCGCCAGCCGGTCGTAGGCCACTGGCCGGCCCGAGCTGATGGGAAGGGCCGGAAGGCGCTCCTTCACATGAGTAACGGGGGCCCGATGCAGAGAATCCACTTCACCGCTGCCGACTTCGCCCGCACACGGCTGAGGACGACGGCCGGTCCGCTGACCGAGACAGCCTTCGCCCACGGCATGCTGACCCGGGGAGTCGGCACACCCTTCGCCCGGTGGCGCAGACAGGTCGCGCCGCAGCTCTCCGGCCATCGTGATGGCATGCTCCTGCCACACGTGTGGCGTGCGGCCGTCGCCCCGTACTGGCCGCGCATCGTCACCTATCTGGAATCCGAGTGCGATGTGCGTGGCAGGGTCCTCGTCGCCGGGGGAGTGGACCTGCTCCTGGGCACCCTGCACCCCAGGATCAGGTGGTGCTCCCCGGTCCTTGAGATTCCTGGCGGGCCGGACGAGGACATCCACCTCGCCGGGCGCGGACTCGTGCTCACTCCCTCCGTCTTTCTGCATCACCGGCCGGCCCAGCTGACCGAGAACCGGCAGGGAGACGGTGAGGCGACGCTCGTGTTCGCCGCGCCGCCGGACGCTCAGCGGGCGGCGGAGCTGTGGGACGAGCCCGCCGACGGACCCCAGTCGCTGGAGGCCCTGGTCGGCCCGACCAGGGCGGCCGCACTGCGGGCATTACGGACCACCTGCACCACCAGCCAGCTCGCGGACCGGCTCGGCATCTCCGCGGCCGGCGCCAGCCAGCACACCGCCGTGCTCCGCAGGACCGGCCTGATCACCACCCGTCGTATCCGCAACACCGTTCTGCACACGTTGACCTCACTGGGCGTGGCCCTCCTGGAAGGCCTGGCCGTGAGCCCGCAGCGACGGCACTGCGAGGCCGTCCCGCAGCAGATCGCCCCGAGTCCCTTCTGAACTCCGGCAGTGCACAAGCCGCAGCCGTCACTTCTCCAGGCGCCTCGAACGGGAAAGGAACGAACGCAGCCATGAACGCACTCGACGAACTCATCGAGGGAGCCCGCGCCGATCTGTCCGTACGCCGACGGCGCGTCTCCCAGGCCGAACTCGCCGGCCGGGCAGCGGACGCGGGCCCCGGTCCGGACTGTGTCGCGCTCCTGCGTGGTGCCAACGGTGTGAAGGTGATCGCGGAGGTCAAGCGGGCCAGCCCGTCCAAGGGCGAGCTGGCCGAGATCGCCGACCCCGCGGCACTGGCCGCCGCATACCAGGCCGGCGGTGCCGACGCGATCAGCGTCCTCACCGAGGGACGGCGGTTCGGCGGCTCGCTCGGGGACCTGGACGCGGTACGGGCCGCCGTCGACGTCCCCGTGCTGCGCAAGGACTTCATCGTCGACCCCTACCAGCTCTGGGAGGCGCGGGCACACGGCGCGAGTCTGGCGCTGCTGATCGTCGCGGCACTGGAGCCGTCCCAGCTGGGCGAACTGCTGGCGCTGGCGGTCGGGATCGGGCTGACACCGCTGGTGGAGGTGCACGACGAGGAAGAGGCGGAGCGGGCGGTGCTGGCCGGCGCTCGTCTCGTCGGGGTCAACGCGCGGGATCTGCGGACCCTGGAGGTGGACCGCACGACGTTCGCCCGGGTCGCACCCGTGCTCCCGGACGGCGTGGTACGGGTCGCGGAGTCCGGCGTTCGAGGACCTGAGGACGTGAGGGAGTGTGCGACTCACGGGGCGGACGCCGTCCTGGTCGGAGAAGCGCTGGTCACGGGCGGCACTCCCCGGCGATCGGTTGCCGCGCTGGTGGCCGCCGGCCGGCTCAGCCGCCCTGCGCGTGCTTGACGCTGACCGCCGTCCAGTGTTCCAGCACGCCGGCCGCCGCACCCGAGTCCACGGCCTCGGCCGCCAGCTCGACGCCCGCCGAAAGCCGCTCGGCGACCGGGCGCCGACTGGGCCGGAGGGCCGCGAGGCCGGCCGCGGCCGACAGCAGCACGGCATCGCGCACCGGCCCCCGCGCCCCCGCGAACACCTCGCGTGCGACGCGGGCGTTGTGGGCCCGGTCCCCGCCGCGCAGCGCGGCTGCCGGCGCGTGGTCGATCCCGATGTCACGTGGGTCGAAGGTCTCGGCACGGACCTCGGCTCCGACGACCGACCAGACGGTGGAGGTGGTGGTGACGGTCAGCTCGTCCATTCCGTCGTCGCCGCGGAAGACCAGCGCGGACACCCCGCGGCGGGCCAGTACTCCGGCCAGCAGTGGTGCCAGTCGCCGGTCCGCCACACCCACCGCCTGGGCCGTGGGCGCCGCCGGATTGGTCAGCGGGCCGAGGACGTTGAAGACGGTGCGGACACCGAGCTCGCGGCGCGGCCCGGCCGCATGCCGCATCGCCGGATGGAAGACCGGCGCGAAACAGAAGGTGATGCCGGTCTCCGTGGCGACCGACGCGACCTCCTGCGGCGTCAGCGTCAGCGCCACCCCCAGCTCCTCCAGCACATCGGCCGACCCGCAGGCCGAGGACGCCGAGCGGTTGCCGTGTTTGACCACCCGCGCACCCGCCGCGGCGGCGACGATCGCCGACATCGTTGACACATTGACGCTGTTCGAGCCGTCACCACCGGTTCCGACGATGTCCAGCGTGGGGCCCGGCACATCGAGTGGCACGGCGTGCCGGTACATGGCGCGCACCATGCCCTCGATCTCGTCGACGGTCTCTCCCTTGGCGCGCAGCGCCACCAGAAGACCGGCCAGCCTGGCCGCCCCGGCTTTCCCCGACATCACGTCGTCCAGGGCCCAGGCCATGTCGTGAACAGTCAGATTCCTGCGTTCCAGCAGTGCGTTGAGCAGTTCCGGCCAGGTTCGGCCCTGCGGTTCGGCAGTCACGGAAATTCTCCTTGAACGGCGCCAGCGGACGTTTCCTCGTCCAGTCTGCGAAGGGCGCCGAACTCGTTCCAGACCAATGTCCGGCGACCTGTACGGTCCATTCAGTAAGGGGTGGGGCTGGTGGCCCTGCACATGGCAGTAGAGGTGGTCAGGAATTCCAAGCATTCCCTGACCTCGCAGATCCAGGAATTCATCAAGAGAGAGATAGCCGCCGGAATTCTCCATCCGGGCACCCGGCTGCCGTCCAGCCGCCGGCTCGCCGACGACCTCGACGTCTCGCGCAGCGTCGTGGTGGAGGCGTACGGGCAACTCGTCGCCGAGGGCTACCTGGAGGCGACACAGGGCGCCGGGACCAAGGTCGTCGGACATCTCGCGGGGGAGCTTGTCGTCCCCGTCCTGCTGGACGAAGGGCAGGTGCCGCGGGTCGACTGGGACCTCCGCCCCGGCGGCCGCAACACTCCGGCCTTCCCGCGGGGCGAATGGCTGCGCTGCTACCAGCGGGCCGTGCAGGCCGCGGTCCCGTCGTACCACGACTACCCGCCGCTGGCCGGCGAACCCTCGCTGCGTCGCGAACTCACCCACTACCTGGGGCGGACGAGGGGAGTGCGCACCTCGCCCGAGGAGATCATGGTGGTGGCCGGATTCGCCCAGACGCTCAGTCTGCTCTGTGCCGTGCTGCCGAGCCTGGGCATCGACACCCTCGCGATCGAGGACCCGGGCCATCCGGGCCAGCGTCAGTTCGTCCGCGAGAGCGGGCTGCGGGTGGCGCCGATTCCCGTCGACGGCGAGGGCATCGACGTCGCGGCGCTGGCCGCGTCCGGCGCGCGTGCCGTTCTGGTCACCCCCACCCACCAGTTCCCGACCGGTGTCACCCTGTCCGAGGAGCGCCGCGACGCCCTGGCCCGCTGGGCCCGGGACGTCGGCGGATGGGTGGTCGAGGACGACTACGACGGCGGCCTGTGGTACGAGCGAGGCGCCCGGCCCCTCGCGGTGCAGCGCACGATGCCCGACCGGGTCGTCTACGCCGGTACGGCCAGCAAGGCCCTCTCCCCGGGGCTTCGCCTGGGCTGGCTCGCGGCCCCCGGGAAGATGCTCGACCGGTTGCTCCGGGCACGGGCCCGGCAGGACCTGGGCACCGAGACCCTCACCCAGCTGGCCTTCGCCGAACTCCTGCGCACCGGCCTGTTCGACCGCCACCTGCGACGGTTGAACTCCCTGGCCCGCAACCGCCGTGACGCTCTGGACGAAGCGGTGCGCAGACACCTGGCCGGCGCGGTGGTGCTCGGTCAGAGCGCCGGGCTGCACGCCTACGTACGGCTGCCCCGGCACGTCGACGAGGCGGCGCTGGTGGCCGGGGCGCTGCGGCGCTCCGTCCTGGTGCGCGGGGCCGCGGCGTTCCACGCCCGGCCGGGCAGGTCCGCGCCGGCCCTGGTGGTGGGCCACGCGCACCTGCCGCGTGCCGGGGTGGCCGAGGCCGTCCGCGCGATCGGGGAGGTCAGGCGTTGCTGAGTTCCTCCTGCGCGTCCGCCGCCATGGCAAGGAAGTTGCGCATCATGGCGACCCCTCCCGTGGTGGTGATGCTCTCGGGGTGGAACTGCACCGACTCGATGGGCAGCGTGCGGTGCCGCAGCCCCATGACATAGCCGTGATCAGTGGCGACGGCGGTCGTGACGAGCTCTTCGGGTAGCGGCTCGGCGACTATCAGCGAGTGGTAGCGCGTGACTTCGAGGGTGTTGCCGAGCCCTTGGAACAAGCCTTCCCCGTCGTGTCTCACCGTGCTCGTACGCCCGTGCATCACCTGGCCGGCCACCTCGATCCGGGCCCCGTGGGCCAGTGCGACCGCCTGGTGCCCGAGGCAGACGCCGAGCAGCGGTACCTCTCCGGCGAACCGGCGTACGAGTTCGACATGGCCGGACTCGGCGGGATGGCCGGGCCCGGGGCCGAGCACCACCGCGTCCGGACGCGAGGCGGCCAGTTCGTCGGGGGAGCGGGTCAGGGACCGCACGACCTCGGTACGCGCCCCCAGGGTGCGCAGGTACTGGTCGATGATGTGCACGAAGCTGTCGTACGCGTCGATCAGCAGGACCTTCATGCCCGGTACGCCCTTCGGCTCGGCAGTGTTCACGACAGCAACTCCTCGCCGGTCAGGGCCCAGTAGGCGGCCCCCATCTTGGCCAGTGTCTCCCGCCACTCCGCCTCGGGGTCCGACTGCGCGACCATCCCCGCCGAGGCCTGGGTGGAGTACCGGGTTCCGTCGAACTCGACGGTGCGGATGCACAGCGCCAGTTCGCTCCAGCCGCGTACGTCCACCAGGCCGACGGCACCGGCGTAACTGCCGCGCCGCTGCTCCTCCAGGCCGTCGATGATCTCCATGGCCCGGACCTTGGGCGCGCCGGTCATCGTGCCGGCAGGGAACGTCGCGCGTACGGCCTGCCAGGTGTCCACGCCGTCCTCCAGGCGGCCGGTGACGGTGGAGACGAGATGGAAGACGTGCGAGAAGCTCTCCACTGCCATCAGCCGCTCGACCGGCTGGGTGCTGGGGCGGGTCACCCGGCCGATGTCGTTGCGGCACAGGTCGACCAGCATGATGTGCTCGGCCTGCTCCTTGGAGCTCTCCCGCATGTCCTTGATGCGCCGCTGGTTCTCCTCCTCGTCGGGGCCGCGCCGCGCGGTGCCCGCGATGGGGCGCATCACGATCGTGTCGCCCTCGATACGGAAGAACAACTCGGGACTCGCGCCGATCAGCGTGCTGTCCGCGCGAGGCATCAGGTACATGTGCGGAGAGGGGTTGCGGCTGCGCAGCCGGCGGTAGACCTCAAGGGGTGTCAGGGCGGAGCGGACGTCGATGCGATGGCCGATCTGTATCTGGTAGATGTCGCCGACCCTGATGTGCTCCAGACACCGGCCGGCCCACTCCAGGAAGAGTTCCCGGGGCACGGTGTCGTGCACCGACACGGGGCTGGGCGCCTCGGGGACAGCGGCGGCGGCTCCCGGAACCAGGGCGTCACAGGCCTGCCGGGCCAATGCGACGACATCCACCGGGGGCGGTGCGTCCGCGAAGGCGTCGCTCTCGGCACTCAGCAGGCGAACCCGTCCGGATGCCGGGTCGTACCAGACGGTGTCACGGAAGAGCGTGAGCGTGATGTCCGGTCCCCGAGGCTGCTCGGAGCGGTCCGGCAACTCCTCCATGTGCCAGGCGGACTCGTAGGCGAGGCTGGTCAGGAAGCCGAAGGAGTACGCGGTGGCCGGGACGCCGGTGTCCACGGTGAACAACTCCTGTGCGCGCGACAGCAGACCCCACATCTGGTGGGGGTCGGTGAAGCGCACCGTGTGCACACCGGAGACGGCCGGCAGGGCCGCGGTCATCCCGAGCGAGCCGGCCTCCCGCGCCAGGGCGAGCGCGATCGGCTCCACCCCGTCCAGCTCGACGTACCCGTCGAACACTCTGATCTCGGCCAGCCGGCCGAAGCCGACAACGGCCGAGCGGCGATCCTGGTCGGCGCCGTCCACGCTCTCGAACAGGAACACGTCACGGGCCGGGAGTACCTGCCGTATGAGCGCATACAGATCGAGCGGGTCGTGGCGCGGCAGCCCGGTATCGGCGACCCGGACACCGATCGTGCTGATTTCCGGCATGGTGAACTCCTCGTGAATTCGGTGCCGTTCGACTGGCGTCAGCAAATCAGCGGGCGCGCCGCCGGCACCAGACCAATTCGATTCCCCGGATGCGGGCCATTCCCGATTCGCTTGACCCGGGCAGTCCCGTTGGTTTGAGCTGTTCGACAACCAGCTCGGCCGGCATGCGAGCCATCTTCTGTTCGTCACTCGCACGGAAGGCAGCAATGAGAACTCCGATGGAACCCGAAGCGAAGAATCACGGCAGCGAGTCCTGGCGCCGTTTCCCCGCGGCCCAGCAGCCGGAATGGCCCGACGAGGCCGCATTGCGTGCTGTGCTGAAACAGTTGACGCTGGCGCCGCCCCTGGTTTTCGCCGCCGAATGCGATCTGCTGCGTCGCAGGCTGGGCGCGGTCGCCCGGGGCGAGGCCGTTCTGCTCCAGGGGGGCGACTGCGCGGAGACCTTCGGGCGGACGACGTCCGAGGCGATTCACGGAAAGCTCAGGACTCTCCTGCAGATGGCCGTCGTGCTCACCCATGCCACGGCCCTGCCGGTCGTCAAGATCGGCCGGATGGCCGGCCAGTACGCCAAGCCGCGCTCCAGCGCGACGGAGTGCCGGGACGGGGTGGAACTGCCCTCCTACCGGGGCGACGCGGTGAACGGACTGGAGTTCACCGCCGAGGCCAGGCGGCCCGACCCCGCCCGCCTGCGGATGATGTACGAGTCGTCGGCCACCACGCTCAATCTCGTTCGTGCCCTGACCACCGGCGGATTCGCCGACCTGCGCCAGGTGCACGCCTGGAACCAGGGCTTCGTGGCGACCTCACAGGTCGGCGAGCGCTACGAACGGCTGGCCGACGAGATCGACCGCACCCTGGCCTTCATGCACGCCTGCGGGGTCGACACCCGGGAGCTCGGCACCGCCGAGTTCTTCGTCGGCCACGAGGGGCTGCTGCTCGACTACGAGTCCGCCCTGACCCGCGTCGACGCCGCCACCGGCCGCTCGTACGCCACCAGTGGTCACCTGCTCTGGATCGGGGAGCGAACCCGGGACCTGAACGGGGCGCACGTCGAGTACTTCTCCCGGGTGGCCAACCCCATCGCGGTGAAGCTGGGCCCCACGGCCGATGCCGACGCGGTCATGGGTCTGCTCGACCGGCTCGACCCGGACCGGGAGCCCGGCAGGCTGACGTTCGTGGTGCGGGCCGGCGCCGAACGGGTCCGCGACCTGCTGCCCACCTTGGTGGAGAAGGTCAAGGCGGAGGGCGCACAGGTCTGCTGGATCAGCGATCCGATGCACGGCAACACCATCACCGCGGCGAGCGGCCACAAGACCCGCAGGTTCGACGCGATCGTGGACGAGGTCCGTGGCTTCGTCGAGGTCCATCACGCACTGGGGACCCACCCCGGCGGCATCCACGTGGAACTCACCGGAGACGACGTCACCGAGTGCGTCGGGGGCGGCAACGCGATACTCCCCGAGCACCTGCACCACCGCTACGAAACCGCCTGCGACCCCCGCCTCAACCACACCCAGTCCCTGGACCTGGCCTTCCTGCTGTCCGAGATGTACCGCGAACGACCGGCCGGCTCAGGAGGAACCGCTCGCTGACGCCGTGAGCACGGCGAAGGGAGGGCGCTCGGCCAGATAGAAGTGGCCTCCGGGCAGTGTCCGCATCCGGAACGGCCCCCGGGTCGCGTCCCGCCAGGCAGCTGCCTGACGGGAGTCGACCCGGGGGTCCATGTCACCGACGATCGCTGTGACGGCGGTCGACAGCCGGGCTCGTTTCGGCGCCCGGTACGAAGCGAGCATCCGGAAGTCGGCCCTGATGTACGGCATCACCAGATCGACGAACGCCGGATTCGCCAGGAGCTCGGCGTCCGTGCCGCCCAGCTCGACCAGTGTCGCGGTGATCGAGGCGTCATCCCAGGTGTCGGCGCGATCGGGGCGCATCAGGTGCGGCGCCCGGGCGCTGGAGGCGAACACATGACCGGGCGCACATCCCGCTTCCTCCAGAGCCGCGGCCACCTCGTACGCGACGATGGCACCCATACTGTGTCCGAAGAGAACGGTGGGCCGTCCGTCGCGCATCAATTCCCGCACGGCGCCGGCGATGTCGGCGGCCATGCCGAGAAGGTCGGTGGGGGGAGGTTCGGCCATCCGCTCGGCGCGCCCGGGGTAGCAGACCGTGTGCACCTCGAAATCCCGGAGCGCCTTGCCCCACCCCCGGAAGAAGTAGGGCGACCCTCCGGCGTGCGGGAAACAGATCAGCCGCCGCGCTGCAAACGGTTGCGGCTCGACCAACTGCGTCCACACCATCCTGCCCCCCAAGATCGGTTGCTCCGGCGTCCTGTGCGTGCGCACCGAGGATCCAGCCTATGGCTGACAGAGCCCTGACAGAGACGCGGCAGCTGCCGGCACCTCAGCCCGGTGTCAGCGCGCCCCGTGTGGCCGACGCGCCGTAGGCCGTGGTGAGCAGGGACTGCACGGTGGCCGGGTCGGCGTCGTAGGTCTGGGTGCCGACCGTCGCGAGGGCCAGGGAGGCCAGCACGGAGCCCGTCTGTGCGCAGCGCACCGGGTCCAGGCCCGCCGCCAGGGAGGACAGGTAGCCGGCGCGGTAGGCGTCGCCCACCCCGGTGGGGTCGGCGACCGCGGTCGCCGGGGCCGCCGCCACCTCCGCCGCGGGCTGCCCGGCCCGTTCGACCCGGCTGCCCCGGCCGCCCAGGGTGGTCACCCAGGTGCCCACCCGGCTGAGGACCTCGGCGTGCGACCAGCCGGTCTTGCGGAGCAGCAGCCCGTGCTCGTACTCATTGGTGAACAAGTGGTCGGCGCCGTCCACGAGTTCCCGGACGTCGGGGCCCTCCAGCCGGGCCAGCTGCTGGGAGGGGTCGGCCAGGAACGGGATCCCGAGGGTGCGGCAGGCGCGGGTGTGCCGGACCATCGCCGCCGGGTCGTCCGCGCCGATCAGGACGACGTCCACGCCGTCCCGGGACCGGACGGTCTCGGCGAGGTCGATCGCGGCGGCCTCGGTCATCGCACCCGGGTAGAAGGAGGCGAGCTGGTTGCCGTCCGGGTCCGTGGTGCACAGGAACCGGGCCGTGTGGCGGGTGGCGGACACCAGGACGGCACCGGTGTCCACGCCCAGGGCCGCCAGCCGGGCGCCGTAGCCCTCGAAGTCGGCGCCGACCGCCCCGACCAGCAGCGGACGGTGGCCCAGCCGGGCCAGCCCGTAGGCGATGTTGGCCGCCACACCGCCCTCCCGGATCTCCAGGGTGTCCACCAGGAACGACAGCGACACCCGGTCCAGGCGGTCGGCCAGCAACTGGTCGGTGATGCGGGCCGGGAACGTCATCAGATGGTCGGTGGCGACGGACCCGGTGACGGCGATCCTCATCTCACCCTCCCGCACCTCACCCGTCCGCATCTCACCCTCCCACCGCGGCCCGCAGTGCCTCCGCCCGGTCCGTGCGCTCCCAGGTGAAGTCGGGCAGCTCGCGGCCGAAGTGGCCGTAGGCCGCCGTCCGGGCGTAGATCGGGCGGAGCAGGTCCAGGTCGCGGATGATCGCGGCCGGACGGAGGTCGAACACCTCGGTGACGGCCGACTGGATCCGCTCCACGGGTACGGTCTCGGTGCCGAAGGTCTCGACGAAGAGGCCGACGGGCTCCGCCCTGCCGATCGCGTACGCCACCTGCACCTCGCAGCGGGAGGCGAGGCCGGCCGCCACCGCGTTCTTGGCGACCCAGCGCATCGCGTACGCCGCCGAACGGTCCACCTTGGAGGGGTCCTTGCCGGAGAACGCGCCGCCGCCGTGCCGGGCCATGCCGCCGTAGGTGTCGATGATGATCTTGCGGCCGGTCAGGCCCGCGTCGCCCATCGGGCCGCCGATCTCGAACCGGCCGGTCGGGTTGACCAGCAGCCGGTAGCCCTCGGTGTCCAGCTTGATGTCCCCCTCGCCGAGCGCCCTCAGCTCCGGCTCCACGACGAACTCGCGGATGTCGGGGGCGAGCAGCGACTCCAGGTCGATGTCGGAGGCGTGCTGCGAGGAGACGACGACCGTGTCGAGGCGTACGGCCTTGTCGCCGTCGTACTCGATGGTGACCTGCGTCTTGCCGTCCGGACGCAGGTAGGGGATCGTGCCGTTCTTGCGGACCCGGGTCAGACGCTCCGCCAGGCGGTGGGCGAGCCGGATCGGCAACGGCATCAGCTCCGGCGTCTCGTCGGTCGCGTAGCCGAACATCAGGCCCTGGTCCCCGGCGCCGCCGGTGTCGACACCCTGCGCGATGTCCGGGGACTGCGCCCCGATCGACACCGACACTCCGCAGGAGGCACCGTCGAAGCCCTTCTTGGAGGAGTCGTAGCCGATCTCCAGGATCTTGTCGCGGACCAGGGTCGCGATGTCCGCGTAGGCCGTGGTCGTCACCTCGCCGGCCATGTGCACCAGGCCGGTGGTGATGAGCGTCTCCACGGCGACCCGGGAGGCCGGGTCCTCGCGCAGCAGCGCGTCGAGAACGGTGTCGCTGATCTGGTCGGCGATCTTGTCGGGATGACCCTCGGTCACGGACTCCGAGGTGAACAGACGACGGGTCATGGTGCGGGCGTCTCCTTACCCGGGCGAGTGGGGGGCGGTGCGGGGGCACCGCGCCGCCCCGGCGGACGGGGAGGCGCGGTGCCGGACTGGGGGAGCGGCCGTCAGCTCTCCGGGTGGTGCACGGCGAACACCGTGTACGCGTGCGGGTCGGGCTTGCCCAGCGCGGCGGCCCGGTCCCGGTACACCTGGACGTCCGGGTCGGCCATGGTGGCCTTGATGTCGCCCTTGCTGCGCCACTGCGCGTAGTAGACCAGGCGCTTGCCGTCCAGGCTGGTCATGATGTTGACGGAGATGCAGCCGGGCCGGTGCCGGATGAACTTTTCGGCGCCCTCGCTGAGCACCTCGGCCAGCTCCTGCTGCTTCTCCGGCTCCACCTCGAAGACGTTGATCATGGCGAAGGTGCCGTCGTCGGTGCGGATGATCGTTTCTGACATGGGTCGTATTCCTTTCGTGAACAGGTGGTTGAACGGTCGACCGCCCGGCGGGCGCCGGTCGGCGACGGCTCGGGGGACGGGAAGGGGCCGGCGGCCGTCAGGGGGCAGGTGCGGCCCATGCGCGGGCCACCTCGACCGCCTGCGCCGGATTGAGCCGCGGGTCGCACAGGGACGCGGGGACGGCCCGGCACGCGGTCCGCGCGGCCTCGGTGTCGAGTTCCGCCGGATCCGCCCAGACGCACTCGGCGACCTCGTGCGGCGTGGTCTCCAGGTGCAGCCCGGCGGGCGTGCCGCCGGACTTGGCGACGACCTCCAGAAACGCCCGGACCTCCGCCACCACCGTCCGCACCGAACGGACCTTGACGCCCGACGGCGACTTGACGGTGTTGCCGTGCAGCGGGTCGCACAGCCACGCCACCCGGTGTCCCGCCTCGCGTACGGCGGTGACCAGCGGCGGCAGCGCGTCGCGGACCGCCGCCGCGCCCATCCGGGAGATCAGCGTCAGCCGGCCCGGCTCGCGGCCCGGGTCCAGCCGGGCGCACAGCGCGAGCAGATCCTCCGGCCGGGTCGCCGGCCCGACCTTGCACGCCACCGGGTTGGTCACATGCGCCAGCATCCGGGCGTGCGGGCCGTCCGGGTGGCGGGTGCGCTCGCCGATCCACGGCAGGTGTGTGGAGGCCAGCAGGATGTGGCCCGCGGTGGTACGCCGCAGCAGCGGCAGCTCGTAGTCCAGCACCAGCGCCTCGTGGCTCGTCCACACCGGCGCCCCGGTCGGCAGCGCCCAGTCGCTGGTGCGCTGCCGCAGATACGTCACCGCACGGTGGGCGGCGTAGTAGCACTCCAGCATGCGCCGGGGGTCCGGGCGGCGGGCCGCGGCGGTGGGCTCGGGGCCGTTGACCAGATGGCCGCGGTAGACCGGCAGTTCCACACCGCCGACCTGCTCCGTGCCGGCGCTGCGCGGCTTGGCGAACTGACCGGCGATCCGGCCGATGCGGACCACCGGCTGCCCGGTGCCCGCCACCATCACCCCGGCCAGGGCGTCCAGCAGGCCCGCCTTGCGCATCACCGTCGCCGGTGCGCACTCGGCGGGGTCCTCGGCACAGTCGCCTGCCTGGATCACCAGATAGTGGCCGGTGGCGGCCTCGGCGAGCAGGGTCCGCAGCAGACGGACCTCCTCCCAGGTCACCAGGCCGGGCAGCCGGGCCAGTTCGGCGCGGGCCGCCGCGACCTGGACGGGGTCGGCCCAGTCCGGCTGCTGTTCGGCGGCGCCCAGGTCGCGTGGGAAGTCCTCGTCCAGGTCGTCGAGGGGCACCTCGACGCCGAGCGAGTGCAGTGGATATCCGGGGCGGGAGAGCCCGATCACGCTCGTCCTCCTGCGGTTCGGGGCGGGGGCGGACGGTGGCCCCCGGCGGTACGCCCGCGTCGGGGCGCGTACGGCGATCCGGTGGGCGTCATCGGAGCGTCGACTCCTCGGTGGGCAGCCGCCGTGCCAGCGTCAGGCCGTCGGCGACCGCGAGCATGACCAGCTCCACGCGTTCGTCCTTGCGGGCGTGCTCGTTGAACGCGTGCACGGCGGCCGGCTTCTCGCCGGGGAAGGGGTCGACCACCTGACCGCTGAAGAGCGTGTTGTCGACGAGGATCAGCCCGCCCGGCCGTATGCGCGGGACCAGCTGCTCCCAGTAGTCGATGTAGCCCGGCTTGTCGGCGTCGATGAAGGCGAGGTCGAGGTGCGGTTCGGCGGGCAGGGCGCGCAGGGTGTCCGAGGCCGGGCCGAGGCGCAGCTCGATACGGTCGGCGACACCGGCCCGGTCCCAGAACTCCTCGGCCAGCGCGGTCCATTCGGCGGAGACGTCGCAGGTGATCAGGGAACCGCCCGGGGGCAGGCCGCGGGCCAGGCAGAGCGAGGAGGATCCGGTGAAGGTGCCCACCTCGACGATGGTCCGGGCGTCCAGCAGCCGCACCAGGAAGGTCAGCAGCGCGGCCTCCTCCGGGGCGACCACCATGTGCGCCTGGTCGGGTATCGCCGCCCGGGTCCGCTCCTCCAGTTCCACCAGGAGCGGGTCGGGACTCATCCTGCCCTGGGTGAGCAGGTAGTCGTGCAGCTCGGGTGTGAGCGGGATGTTCCTGAGCGTGTCGTTCCGCAGCACGAGTACTCCCGGTGGTTGTAGGGGGTTGGGTGCGTGGGCGAAGAAGGCGGGGCAGAAGAGGGGACACGCGGGTCGGAGCAGGTCGAAGCGGGCGGAGCGGGCCGGGCGGCTCCGCGGGGTCGCCGGGTCCGGCGGTCGGGGCCGGTGGTGGAGGCTGTGGGGTCCGGCGGGTGGTGCGGTCGGGTGTGGCGGTCGGGCCGTGGAGCCCGGTGGCCGGGGTGGTCCGGTCCGGCACTTCGGACCGTGGGTCCGGCGGTGGAGGCTGCCGGCCCGGCCGTTCGGGCTGTGCGCGCCTGCCGGTCGGTGGCGCCCGGTCCGGCGGTTGACGCTGCCGGGCCCGCCGGTTCCGGCCACCGGCCGCTGGTCGGGCTTCCCGGGCTCGCCGGGTCCGGCTGCGGCTTCGGCGGTCGGGCCTGCCGGGGTGAGTCGTTTCGGCTGTGGCCCCGCCGGGTTGGGGCTGCCCGTGGTTCAGGTGGGTGTGCCGGTCGTGGTCGGCCAGGTGGCGTAGGCGTGGCGGACCGCCTCCGTCGGTCGGGGGAGGTCGGCGATGGCGCCGCGCAGGTCGCCGGCGCAGTGCAGTTCGAAGCGGCGGCGGCCGGGCCGCCGGGGCTCGCGGACGAAGTACGTGACGGTGGAGCCGTCCCGGCCGCCCTCGTGCGGATTGTGTCCGCCGCCCTCCCACAGCAGCCCGGCCTCGGTGTGCCAGGCGGTGACGAGCCGGCGCAGCAGCGGACCGGAGGGCCGGGGCATGACGAACGCGGTGTGGTTCTCGAAGCCGTACGCGGCCTCGTGCACCGCGATCCGGTCCTCGAACGCGGCGCTGTCGCGCGGGAAGAGGAAGACCTCCACCGCGGGGTGCCGCCGCCCGTCCGGTAAGTCCAGCCGCAGCCGGGTGATGTGCACCTCGCATGCCGCGGGGTCCAGCCCGTGACGCTCCGCCAGGCGGGCGCGCACCACGGTGCTGGGCACGGTCGGCAGGGGATCCAGCCCCCGCGCCCGCAGGTCACGCAGGCCCGCCGCGAGGGTGGTGGGGAACAGCAGGACGGCGCAGTGGTCGAAGACGCACTCCCGCTCGGTCAGCGCCGCCCCGGTGCCGTGCGGCGCCGGCGCGACGAGTTCGGACGCCGACGCCGTGGCGGCGAACCGGGCGTCACGGATCACAGCGTCCAGGCGGCGCAGGTCTGCCGCCCGGAAAGCCTCTTCCACGGCCGGTCCGTCGGTCGGACGGGATTGCCGGTCGGTGGTGCCAGAGGAATGTACGAAGGCCATCGATACCTCCTGCCTCAGGGCCGTGGGAATTCTGTGTCGCCGCGTGCTTTCCGGACAAGGGCGATTTGGTGCTGCCGGGCTCCAGCGGCCCGAAAAAGCACGGCCGCGCCGCCTTACGGCCGCCCTCATCAGGGAAAATGCGGCGCATCGGCTTTCCCGATGGCGCGAATCGGTGCCGGCGATCGGTTTCGGTGGGGCTGTTTCGGCGCTTTCCAGAAGCGGAATTTCCCGTTTCCCTATTGATTGTTTCCCACCCCCTCGCACGTGCGGAGATCAAGGGTTTCCATGCCCAGGGGGTGTGCCGCCGACCTCCCGGTTTCCCTTCCGTTGATCGTTTTCCGGCGGCGGGCAGGGCGGCCGGGAGCGCGTGACACGGGGAGAATCCTTCGTGGGCCGCCGGGAAATCCCTTCCATTGAGGTTTTTTATTGCGCGCAGGCGGCCCTTGCTCCATCGGGATTTCTTATCGGGTGGTGCTGGACGAGTGAATCCGGCGCCGCACACAATCCGTGTCGCAAGGCAGCGTCTGCATCGTTCTGCCGCCCTCGGAGGTTGCTTCGTGAACGCCCCCGTTTCCCGCACGGAACCCGTGACCGCGACCCGTACGTTCACCGACGCCCTGCAGCACGCCGCCGCCCGCCGTACGGAGCCCGCCGTGTGGGACGCGGGCCGGTGGCGGACCTGGCGGGACTGCCTGGAACAGGCGGAGCGGGCCGCTGCCGCGCTGCACCGGCGCGGGCTCGCGGCCGGCGACGTACTGGCGGCCCGACTGCCCGACTCCTGGGAGCTGGTGGTGCTGCACGCCGCCACCGCCCGGCTCGGCGTGCTGCTGCTGCCGCTGCACGGCGCGCACGGTACCCGTGAGACGCAGCGGCTGATCGAGCAGTCGGGCGCGGTCGCGCTGGCCGCCGCGGCGTTCCAGCGGGGGCACGACCGAACCGGTGAGATCCTCACCCTGCGGGAACGGTGCCCCGGACTACGGCACGTGTGGGTGTCCACCGCGGGCGCCGCCCGCCCGGACACCGGCGGCCTGCCGGACCTGGCCGAGCTGTTCGACGCGGACCCGGACGCGGTCCCGGGCGCATACCCGGACGCGGACGCCGACCCGGCGCTGCGGCTGCCGCCCGCGCCGGCCGATCCGCGGACCCCGCTGATGCTGCTGGCCTCCTCCGGAACGACCTCCCAGCGGCCCAAACTGTGCGTCCACAGCCATGGCGGGCTCCTCGGCAACGCGGCGGCCGTCGCGGCCGACGGCGGCCTCGACGCCGCCGACACGATCGTCTCGGCGAGCCCGCTCAGCCACGCCTTCGGACTGCTGTCCGTGCACCTCGCACTGGTCACCGGCGGCGCCGTCGGGCTCGTCGACGGCTGGGATCCGAGCCGGTTCGCCGCCGCACTGGAGGCGGCCGGCGCCACCGCCGCGTTCGCCGTACCGGCTCAACTGCGCGATCTGATCGCCCTTTTGGAGGACGGTACGGAGGCCTCCTGGCCGCCCGTCCGGACGCTGCGCGAGGTACGCACCGGAGGTGCGCCGGTGCCCCGGGAGCTGGCCGACGGGGTCCGCCGGACGCTGGGGGCGCGCCTCGTCGTGCAGTGGGGGATGACGGAGGTCGGCGCCGGCACCTACACCCGTCCCGGTGACCGGCCCGAGGCGGTCGGGACCGTCGGGCGGCCGGTCTCCGGTGCGGCGGTGCGGATACTCGGCCGGGACGGGAGGCCCGCGGCGCCCGGCGAGACCGGTGAGCTGCAGTACCGCAGCCCGTACATGTTCTCCGGCTACCACCTCGACCCGGAGCTGACCCGGGCCGCGTTCACCGCGGACGGCTGGCTGCGCACCGGTGACCGGGCCGCGCTGGAGCCGGACGGCTCGGTCGTCCATCGCGGGCGCGCCGACGAGCTGATCAACCGGGGCGGGCTGAAGTTCAGCGCGCTGGAGGTGGAGGAACTCCTCGACGACCTGCCCCAGTTGGCCCAGCATGCGATCGTCCCACGCCCCGACCCGCGACTGGGTCAGCGCTCGTGCCTGATCGTGGCGCTGCGCGAGGGTACGCACATGACGTTGGACGACATCACCGCCCACCTCCTCACGAAGGGGCTGGCGACCTACAAGCTCCCCGAACAACTGGTGGTGCTGGATCAATTGCCGACCACGGTCACCGGCAAGATCGCCCGAGCCCGCCTCCGCGCGATCCCCCTGCCCCCGCTACCCGCCCACCCGTCCCGCCGCGCCCCGGAACGGACACCGGACGAGCGGGAGCCCCAGCGATGACGCCCCACCGCCGGGTCACCTCGCCGGCCGGGCCGCCGCGGCCCGCGCTCACCGCCCGGCAGCCCGCCTCAGCCCCCCAGTTGCTTACGAAGCACCGTCTGCAGGGTGATCAGGTTCGGGTTGGTCGAGTTGCGTGCGAGCCAGGTCATGGTGATGTGCGTGCGCAGGGACACGTCGTCGACCTCGACGAGTGCGACCTCGCCGCGGTCGGCCTGGGCCCGTACCGCGAGGGACGGCAGCAGGGCGCAGCCCATGCCCGCCGCCACGCACGCGCCGAGGGTGCCGATGCTCGACACCTCCGCGACCGGTTCCTTGGCGGCCGGCCCGGAGAAGGTGTTGTCGAACATCTCCCGGAACCCGCAGCCCCGTTCGGTGGCGAGAAAGGGTTCCGCGGCCAGCTCCCCGAGGTGTGCCCGGCCGCGCGCCGCCAGCGGATGGTCCGGCGGGGTGATGACCACCAGCGGTTCCTCGGCCAGTGTCTCGGCGTGCAGGCCCGCGTCCGGCGGCGGGTCTCCGAAGGTCAGGCAGACGTCGAGGTCACCGCGGCGTACCGCCTTGTACAGCTCGCCCCGGTTGTCCTGGGCGATGCGCACCCGCGTCTCCGGGTACAGCGCGCGGTAACGCGTGAGCACCCCGGGCAGGACGTGCAGGCACACCGTCTCCAGCGCGCCCACCGAGACCTCCGCGCCGGGCCTGCTCACCGCCCAGCGCGCCTCCTCCAGCAGCTTCAGCAGCCGCTCGGCGTACTCCGACAGCGTCACGCCCTGCGGCGTCAGCCGCACCCGCCGCTGCGAGCGGTCGAGCAGCTCGACCCCCAGCTCACGCTCCAGCGCCTGGATCTGGTCGCTGACGCTGGACTGGGCGTAGTGCAGCTCCCTGGCCGCCTGGGTGACACTCAGCGTCCTGGCGACCGTCTCGAATGTTCGAAGATGCCGTAACTCCACGTCCGTGCTCCCCCCGATGACCGATCGGCTGAGCCGATGTTACCCATAGGGCATTCCCGTCGTCACCAGCGACAATTCGCCTTTCCGGTCCGCTTGAATGGTTTGTGCCGCCGCCCGACTCCCCGCGTGGCGCGGCAATTTGACTCCAGCGAAACAAAGGAGAAAAACATGTCGACGCAGGCGGAACCGCAACGGGCTTCCGTCGCACCGGCACGAACCGACAAGCCCTCGCGGACCCTGCTGGTCGGGCTCTCGCTCGGCTACTTCATGGTCCTGCTGGACATGACGATCGTCTCGGTGGCGCTGCCCGCCATCTCCAAGGCACTCCACGTCGGGCTCAGCGGTCTGCAGTGGGTCACCAACGGCTACACCATCACCTTCGCCGCTCTGCTGCTCACCGCCGGCTGGCTGTCCGACCGCTTCGGCGGACGCCGCATCTTCCTCTGGGGCCTGGTGGCCTTCGGTGTCCTCTCCGGCGTCTCGGCCGCCGCGAACTCCCTGGGCGCACTGGTCGCGCTGCGCCTCGCCCTCGGTGTCGCCGGCGCGCTGCTGCTGCCCGCGTCCCTCGCCGTGATCACCAACGCCTACAGCAACCCGGCCGACCGCGCCCGCGCCGTCGGCAACTGGGCCGCCATCACCGGACTGGCCCTCGCCGCCGGTCCGTTGGTCGGCGGTGCGCTCACCGACACCGTCGGCTGGCGCGCGATCTTCCTCATCAACGTGCCGCTGGCACTGATCAGTTTCGTCATCACCCTGCGCCTCGCCCCGGAGACCGCCCGCAAGCAGCGCAGCGGCCTCGACGGGGTCGGCCAGATCAGCGCCGTCGTCGCCCTCGGTGCCCTGTCGTACGCGCTGATCGAGGGCCCGGACCGGGGCTGGGGCACCGGCCTGGTGGTCGGCTCCTTCGTCCTGGCGGCGGTCGCGGCGGCGGTGTTCGTCACCGCGGAGGCGCGCGCCGGGGACGCGGCGATGCTGCCGCTGCGCATGTTCCGCAGCCGTGGCTTCTCCGCCGCGCTCGGCGCCGGGCTGCTCGCCAACTTCGGTCTGTCCGGGCTGCTGTTCGTCCTGTCGCTGTACTTCCAGGAGAGCCGCGGCTACTCCTCGTTCAGCGCCGGCCTGGCCTTCCTGCCGCTGACCCTGCCCACCGCCTTCAACCCCATCTACACCGGGCGCCTCGTCGGCCGTATCGGCCCGCGCCGCCCCGCCACCATCGGGTTCGTCCTGATGGGCGTCGGCGCGCTGCTGCAGGCGCCGTTCACCGGCGACTCCCGTCTCGCGCTGGCCGCCACCGTCGTCGGCCTGCTCGCCTTCGGTTTCGGTGTCTCCTTCGCCCTGCCCGCGCTCGTCGCCGGCATGGCCAGCTCCGTACCGCCCGAGCTGGCCGGCATCGGCGCCGGCGCGCTCAACTCGGCCCGCCAGGTCGGCGCCTCCCTCGGCGTCGCCGTCCTCGGCGTGGTCCTCAACCTGTCCTCGACGAACGCGGGCGGCACCAAGTGGGCCCTCGTCGTCGGGGGTCTGACCCTGCTGCTCGGGGCGATCATCGCCGTGACGGGGCTCAGGGGGCGTTCCGCGAGCTGAACCGACCCCGCCCCGGCGTGCAGCGCCTGTTCCCACCACAGGAGGAGCATTGGCAACCGCATCACCGTCCGCCCGTCCCGGGCCGGGCCTGCCGGCCCTGCACGTCGACGGGGTCGACCATCTCGCCTTCGTCACCTGGAAACCCCGGGCCACCGTCGAGTTCTACACCCAGGCCCTGGGCATGCCACTCGTGCACGCCATCACCGCCACCGGATGGGTCACCGAGGACTACCCGGACTTCGTGCACTTCTTCTTCGACATGGGCGCGGGCAACCGCCTCGCGTTCTTCTACTACTTCGGACTGCCGGAAGAGGATGCCCCGAGCGACCTCATGCACCGCTCCCGGCATCTCGCCTTCCACGTCGACACCGAGGAGCAGCTCCTCGCCTGGCGCGAGCGGTTGAAGGCACACGGGATACGGGTCACCCGGCCCCTCGCCCACGAACTCATCGAGTCCGTCTACTTCGACGACCCCAACGGCATCCAGCTGGAGATCACCCGCCCGCTGCGGGTGATGTCCGCGATCGACGCCCGGGACGCCGAACTGACCGTCCGCGCACTCGCCGACGTCGCGGAGTCCCCGCGGCCGTCGGTGGAGGCGCTGTGGCAGCGCAAGGCGGAGCTGGTCCGCAAGGGCACGGAAGGAGCGGGACTGTGAGCCTCACCCTGTACGTGCTCGACGTACCGGAGTTCGCGCCGGTGGTGGGCGCGGCCGAGGCGGCCGGCCTGACCGCACGCCGGGCCGGCGACTACCTCGAACTGAGCACCGACGCGGCCGAGGCCGTACTGCGCCGCGACGGGACGGAGATCCGCACCGCCGTGTGGCACGCGGCCCTCACCGGCGGTCTCGACGGCCGCATCGTCAGCTTCACCTCCGACACCCTCCACCTCGCCGAGGAGACGGCATGAACGCGGACACCGGCACCTCCACGCGTCACCCGGTCCTCGTCGTGGGCGCAGGTCCCGCGGGCCTCAGCGCCGCCCTGGCGCTGAGCGCCGCCGGCCTGCCCGCGGTGGTGCTGGAACGCCGTACGGAGGACACCGTACGGCCCGGCAGCCGTGCCGCTTACCTGCATGGCGCCTCGCTGCGCGAACTGGAGCGGCTCAGCCCCGGGCTCGGCCACGAGACGGCCGGCCGGGGCCTTATGTGGGCGACGAAGCGCTCGTACTGGGCCGGCCGGGAGATCTACGTCCGCACCTACCCGCCGACGACCCGCGAGGGGCTGCCGCACTTCACGAGCCTGCCACAGGTGATCACCGAGGACCTGATGGCGACGGCGTGCCGCAAGCAGGGGGTGGAGTTCCACTGGGGCGTGGAGGTGACCTCGGCGCTGAGCACGCCCGAGGGCGTTCTGCTCACGGACTCCGCGGGACGTGAGTGGCAGGCCGACTACGTGGTGGCCGCCGACGGCTCGCGCTCCGTGCTGCGGTCGGCGATCGGCAGCCCGCTGGAGGGTCCGCGGTCCCGCAACACCTTCGTGGTGGTCGACCTCGACGACGACCCGGAGCACCATCCCATGCCGATCGAACGGGTCTTCCACTACCGCCACCCGAACGTCGGCGGCCGCAACGTCCTGACCGTTCCCTTCGCCGGGGGCTGGCGGGTCGACCTGAACCTGAAGGCGGACGACGACCCGGAGCGGTTCGTCTCCCCGGAGGGCCTGCGCCGCTGGATCCCGCGGATCCTCCCGGAGGCCTACGGCGAACGGGTGCGCTGGGTCTCGACCTACCGGTTCGCCCAGCAGGTCGCGGCCCGGTTCACGGACACCCACCGGCGGATCCTGCTGACCGGCGAGGCCTCGCACCTGTTCGCGCCGTTCGGCGCCCGCGGCATGAACTCCAGCATCCCGGACGCGGTCCGGGCGGTGGAGGCGATCGTCCGGGCCCTGGAGGCCGGCCCCGACCGGGCCGCCGCCGGGGCGGCGATCGGCCGCTTCGCCGAGGAACGCAAGGACGCGGCCACCTACAACCGTGCCTGCGCCACCACCGCACTGGACCACATGCTGGCCCGGCGTCCCTCGCTGTGGCTGCGCGAGCGTGCCGCCGCGGCGGTGGCCTCGGCGGGCCGCAGGGCGGGCGAGTGGCTGGATTCGGCGCCGTACGGCCCGAAGCTGACGGCGCGGGGGGCGGCCCGCGGCTCGTACTGAGCCGTCACCGATCCACCTCCGGCGACGGGCCGCCACGGCCGGCCAATCCCCCGGGCCGGCCACCCGAGCACGGGCCGTCGCCGGAGGTCTCCAGGGCACGGGCCACGCGAAGGCCGGCTCAGGGCGGGGAGACGGGTGAGTCCGCCAGGATGGTGCGGGCAGCGGCCCGCACCGCGTCCACGACGGACTCGCGGACGGTCGGGGAGAAGGCCAGGTACACCGGCAGCGGCGCGGGAGCGGGGCCCAGCATGCCCGGTGCCGCCGGGCGCAGTTCCGAGTGCTTTTCGTGGGCGTTCTCGCACAGGGCCGTGTAGGCCAGGCCGGCTTGGACGGAGGCCCGTACGGCCAGCGGGTCGGAGCACCAGGGGATCGAGTACCAGGGGACACCGTTGCGGTCGAGGGTCTCGGCGATGTGCAGGCTGAGCGCCGAACGGCCGCCTATGAGGGCGATGGGCACCCGGCTCCCGGCGGTGAGCGGCACCCGGCCGAACCAGTCGAGGCGCAGCCGCCCCAGCAGTTCGCAGCGCGGGGTGTTCGTGCCGAGCAGCAGGGCCGCTTCGAGTTCGCCCTCGGCGACCCGGTCGGCGAGGGCGGAACTCTGGCCGGTGATCATGGCGCACCGCACATGGGGCCGCTCCACGGCCATGCGGGTGAGCATCCTGCCGAGGCCGTCGGTGAAATGGATGGAACAGCCCATGCTGAATGTTTCCTGGCTGGAAATCGCCGACACGCGATCCAGCACTTCGTTGTTCAGCATGATGACCCGGCGGGCGTGCGCCACCAGTTCCCGCCCGGCCGGAGTGAGGCGCATCGGCCGCTTCTCGCGGTGGAACAGCGGGGCCTGGACGATCGATTCCAGCCGCTGGATCTGCTGACTGACCGTCGGCTGGGTGACGTGGAGCGACTGTGCGGCACGGGAGAATCCGTCTTCGGTGACGACGGCCAGCAACGTACGCAGGAGCTTCACTTCTATGTCGCGCTGCACACGGAATCCCCCCGAACCGTCTGCGTTCCCGCACGATTATGTGGCTATATTGATACCTCATCGGTCAGATATTTCCAATAATTGAATGGGAAAGAATACTTGACGCCCGGGTGGCCGGGGTGACCCGGAGCGGCGCCTCCTGCTCGTCCCCCCGCTACTCCTCGAACAGCACCTCCTGCTCGCCCTCCCGCTTCGCCCGCACCCGCCGCGCGCGCACGCCCACGACCAGCGCCGTCGCCGCGGCCGTGGCGCCGAGGGCCGCCGGCACCATCCAGCCGCGGTCGAAGACATGGCCGAGGGCGTGGTCGAGGGAGAGCCGGCCGGGACCCGCGATGCCGAGGCCGGCTGCCGCGAGGCCCAGGCTCGCCGCGTATTCGTAGCCGCCCTCCTGGGCGAAGAAGCCGTTGGGCAGGTGGACCGCCGCCGCCCCCGCCATCGCGCCGGCCGCCGCCGCGCCCGCCGCCGGGGTCGCCAGACCCAGGGCGAGCAGAGTGCCGCCGCCGGCCTCCGCGAGCCCGGCCGCCGTCGCGCTCGCCCTGCCGGGTGCGTAACCGACGGACTCCATGAACTGGCCGGTGCCCTCCAGGCCGTGCCCGCCGAACCAGCCGAACAGCTTCTGCGCGCCGTGTGCGGCCAGCACCCCGCCGGTCCCCAGCCTGAGGAGCAGCAGCCCCAGATCGCGTCGGTCGTAACAGCTCACGGTGACTCCCATGCAGACAGGCGGACGGGGGCTGGTTCCTCCCGCGTTTCCACCGTCGCAGCTCTCGCACCGGCGGGCCCGCCGTGGCGGGCGTTCGGGTGGCGGGGCCGGGAGAGCGGTGTGAACCTGGCGCCATGACGATTCAGCCGGCCAAGCTCAGCGACCCTGCCGTCCGGGCCTTCGTGAACGCTGTCAACTCCCGTGATCTGGAAGGCTTCATGGCACTGCTCGCCCCCGGCGCGACCATGTCCGACGACGGCTCCGACCGTGACCTCGCCGACTGGATCGACCGGGAGATCTTCTCCTCCCACGGCCACATGGAGGTCGACAAGGAGTCCGCCGGCGGCCGCGCCCTGCTCGCCCGCTACCGCAATGACACCTGGGGCGAGATGCGCACCAGGTGGACCTTCACGGTGGAGGACGACGGCCGGATCTCCCGCTTCGAGACCGGCCAGGCATAGACGGGCAGGCATGGACGGGCGGGCATGGACGGGCAGGTAAAAGGCAGTTGTGAAACCGAGGCGACTCATCGGATTTACATAACGCGGCAAATTCCACGCCGTACCGGCCCGCCCTGAGGGAATCCCCTGCTGGGCGCGGTGTACGGTCCCCGGGTGCGTGAATGTTCCCGGCTCAGCCGACGTGCCGTCCTCGGGTTGACGGCCGCCGCCCTTCCCGTGTCCACAGCCACCGCGGCCGCCGCCGATTCCACCGTCGTCGGGGGCGAGCGGCTGGCCCGCTCCGGCGTCCAGGTGCGCGGTGCCTCGGGGTTGCCCAAGAAGATCACCGCCCAGTCCTGGCTGATCGCCGACTACGACAGCGGAGACGTGCTCGCCTCGTTCAACGCGCACCGGCGGCTCCCGCCCGCGTCCACGCTGAAGATGCTGTTCGCGGACACCGTGCTGAAGAAGTTCGACCGCACCGAGCGGTACACGGTCAAGGACGCCGATGTCGCCGATGTTCCGGCCGGCTCCAGCCTCGTCGGTATCAAGCCCGGCATCACCTACACCGTCGAGCAGCTGTGGCAGGGCGTGTTCCTGCGCTCCGGCAACGACGCCGTGCACGTGCTCTCCCACATGAACGGCGGCATCGCCAGGACCGTCGCCGAGATGCAGGCCAAGGCCGTGGACCTGCAGGCCCTGGACACCCATGTGGTCAGCCCCGACGGCTTCGACCACCCCGGCCAGATCTCCTCGGCCTACGACCTCACGCTGTTCGCCCGGCACGGCCTGAAGGACGCCGACTTCCGCGGCTACTGCGGCACGCGGACCGCCGACTTCCCGGCGGGCGGCAAGAAGACCTTCCAGATCCAGAACACCGACCGCCTGCTGACCGGGGCGTGGGGGCTGAAGACGTACGACGGCCTGATCGGCGTCAAGAACGGTTACACCAGCCATGCCGGCAACACCTTCACCGGTGCGGCCACCCGGGACGGGCGCACCCTGCTGGTGACGGTCATGCACCCCGCCGAGGGCAGCAACGCCGTCTACGAGCAGACCGCCGCGCTGCTCGACTGGGGCTTCGGACCGGGGCGTTCGGCACAGGCCGTGGGCACGCTGGTCGATCCGCTCAGCGAGGGCGGGGCGAGCGCGGGTCCGGCGCCGGCGCGGAAGACGGTGCGGGCGGCGGCCGGCGCGCCCGGCTCGGGCTCCGGCGGCCCGTCCACCGGACGGCTGGTGGAGGGCGCGGGAGGCACGGCGCTGCTGCTGGCGGCGGCGGGGGTGCTGGTGATGAAACGGCGCCGCAGGGCGGTGGCGGCGGTCGCGGGGGCGGAGGCGTCCCAGGAGGCCGAGGAGCCTGCGGCGCCGGGCGGCCGGCACCGGCGCTGAAGCGAGCGGCGGCCGTTCCACCGGCCGGTGCGCACCCCGCGTCCCGCGCGGGGGCCGCCCCCAACTCCGGCCCGGTGGAACGGCCGCCGCCTCCCCCCTCGGTGTGGCTGCGGTGTGGCTGCGGAATCCACATGCTCCAAGTGTGAAGCTCTTGTGGAGGAAAGTTGAGCACATGTGCTCGACCGGCCGCAATACCGCGGATGTTCGAAGTCCGCTTGCGCACGCAGGGTCAGCCGCGCCCGATGTACGGCATCGCCGTCGCCAGTACCGTCGCGAACTGCACGTTCGCCTCCAGCGGCAGCTCGGCCATGTGCCGTACGGTGCGTGCCACGTCGGACACGTCCATCACCGGCTCCGGGACCACCTCGCCGTTGGCCTGGAGCACACCGGCCTGCATCCGGGCCGTCATGTCGGTCGCCGCGTTGCCGATGTCGATCTGCCCGACCGCGATGCGGTACGGCCGCCCGTCCAGCGACAGCGACTTGGTCAGCCCGGTCAGCGCGTGCTTGGTCGTGGTGTAGGCGACCGAGAGCGGGCGGGGGGTGTGGGCCGAGATCGAGCCGTTGTTGATGATCCGGCCGCCCTGCGGCTCCTGCTCCTTCATCCGCCGGTACGCCGCCTGCGCGCACAGGAACGCCCCGTTGAGGTTGGTGTCCACCACGTGCCGCCAGGCGTCGTAGGACAGCTCCTCGACGGGGACTCCGCCGGGGCCGAAGGTGCCCGCGTTGTTGAACAGCAGGTCCACCCTGCCGAACCGCTCCACCGTCGCCGTGAACAGCCCCTCCACGTCCTCGGGCCGGGACACGTCGGTGCGCACGGCGAGCGCGGCGGCCCCCGGGACCAGCGCCGCCGTCGCCTCCAGCGGCTCGGTGCGCCGGCCGGCCAGCGCCACCGACCAGCCGGCCCCGAGCAGCTCCACGGCGACGGCCCGCCCGATGCCGGAACCGGCGCCGGTCACCACCGCGATCTTCGATTGCCTGTCAGTCATGGCTCCGCAGCGTAGGCGGAGCATCCGCCATACGGAATCTACTGTCCGCCATACGGTTACACGGTCACGGCGGCCGTCTCGTCGCCCCGCCCTCGCTCATGCGTACCCCGGCACTCTGTGCGAGCTGAGAGCATGGGTGCCGGTCACACCCAGGGAGGAACACATGCCCGAGCACGCGGCGGCACCGCCACCGGAGACGGAACAGGGCTCCACCGCCCCTGCCGCGCCACCGACCGCCGGCACCCGCCGCACCGGCCTGCTCGTCACCCTCGTCCTCGGCGGCCTCACCGCGACACCCCCGCTCGCGATGGACATGTACCTCCCGTCCCTGCCGGAGGTCACCGAGTCCCTGCACGCGCCCGCCGCCACCGTCCAGCTCACCCTCACCGCCTGCCTGCTGGGCATGGCGCTCGGGCAGCTGGTCGTCGGCCCGATGAGCGACCGCTGGGGCCGCCGCAGGCCCCTGCTCACCGGCCTCGCCGTCTACCTCCTCGCGACCGCCCTGTGCGCCCTCGCGCCGAACGTCGGGACCCTCGTCGCCTTCCGTCTGGCCCAGGGACTCGCGGGCGCGGCCGGCATCGTCATCGCGCGGGCCGTCGTACGCGACCTGTACGACGGAGTCGCCATGGCCCGCTTCTTCTCCACCCTGATGCTGATCTCCGGGACCGCGCCGGTCGTCGCCCCGCTGATCGGCGGGCAGATCCTGCGAGTGACGGACTGGCGGGGGGTGTTCGTGGTCCTCACGGCGGTCGGAGCCCTGCTCACCGCGCTGGTCTGGCTGCGGCTGCCCGAGACCCTGGCGCCGGGCGACCGGCACGAGGGGGGAGTCGGCGCGGCCCTGCGTTCCATGCGGGCGCTCCTCGCCGACCTGCCCTTCACCGGCTACATGCTGGCCGGCGGCTTCGCCTTCGCCGCGCTGTTCGCGTACATATCCGCGTCCCCCTTCGTCGTCCAGGAGATCTACGGCGCCTCCCCGCAGACCTTCAGCCTGCTGTTCGGCCTGAACTCGGTCGGCCTGGTGATCGCCGGACAGGTCAACGGCAAGCTGCTGGTCGGCCGGGTCGCCCTGGACAAGGTCCTCGCCACCGGCCTGACGGTGATCGTGCTCGCCGCGACCGCGCTGCTGCTGATGTCCACCGGCGCCCTCGGTGACGTGGGCCTCGCCCCCGTCGCGGCAGCGCTGTTCGTCCTCATGTCCGCCATGGGCATCACCCTGCCCAACGCCCAGTCCCTCGCCCTGCTGCGCACCCGGCACACCGCCGGCTCCGCCTCCGCGCTGCTCGGCACCTCCTCCTTCCTCGTCGGAGCGGTCGCCTCCCCGCTCGTCGGCGTCGCCGGAGAGCACACCGCCGTCCCCATGGCGGTGGTCCAGCTGGCGGGAGCACTGGTCGCGGCGGCCTGCTTCGTGGGAATGTGCCGTCCCTGGAGCGCACGTGGGAACACTCGTGCGCAGGTGGAGGGAGACGGGAACTGAGCGCACCCAGACTGCGCGCCGACACGCCGGAACGGGCCGGACTCGACCCCGTGGAGCTCGGGCACCTGGTCGGCGAGGTGCACGCCCTCACCGCCGGCGACCGCCCCTGGGCGGCCGGCGCCGTCGTGCTGGCCGGCCGCGGCCCCGTGATCGCCGTGGCCGAGGCGGCGGGCTGGGCGGTCCGCTACGCCTCCTGCGACCCCGAGACCGGCACCGGCGTCGAACTGCCGCTCGCCGCCCGGGTCCCGGCCACCGTCGACACACCCTTCGACCTCGCCTCCCTCACCAAGCTGTTCACCGCCGTCGCCGCGGTGCAGCAGATCGAGCGCGGCACCCTCGGCATGGACGCCCGGGTGGGCGACTACCTGCCCGACTTCCACGCCGCAGCCGCCCATGGCATCACGGTGCGGCAGCTGCTCACCCACACCTCGGGGCTGCGCCCGGAGCTGCCCCTGTACGACTGCCCGGACGACGCCGCCCGGCTGGCGCTGCTGCGCGCCGAGGCCCCGACGGCCGAGCCGGGCCGGTACCGCTACTCCGACCTCAACATGCTCCTGCTCCAGTCCGTCCTGGAACGCATCACCGGCCGCACCCTCGACGTCCTCGTCCAGGACGGCATCACCCGCCCGCTCGGCATGACGGCCACCGGTTTCGGACCCTGCCCCGGCGCCGCCGCCACCGAGGACCAGCGGCGGCCGTGGGCCAAGGCGGACCGGGGGATGCTGCGGGGCGTGGTCCACGACGAGAACGCCTGGGCGCTCGGCGGCGTCGCCGGCCACGCGGGCCTCTTCTCCACCGCCCGCGACCTCGCGGTCTTCTGCCGCACCCTGCTCGCCGGCGGCTCCTACGGTCCCGCCCGCATCCTCGGCCCCGACTTCGTCGAGCTGCTGCTGACCCCGCCGGGGCTGGGCTTCGTCGTCGACCAGCCGTGGTTCATGGGCGAACTGGCGGGCAGCGGCGCGGCGGGCCACACCGGCTTCACCGGCACGTCGCTCGTCCTCGACCCGAGGACGGACACGTTCCTGGTGCTGCTGGCCAACACCGTGCATCCCCGGCGCAAGGCACCGGACAGCGGGCCCAGGGCGGCCCTGGCCACCCTTCTGGCACGGGCGGTGATCTGAGTCCGCCGTAGAATCACCGGGTGAACGACCCCGTGACCCCGGCCCAGACCCTGCGCGCCGCCCTGGACGACGTCCTCGCCGGGCTCCCGCCCACCCAGGCCGCCGGAGCCGTGGAACGGCTGATCGCCAACTACCGCGGGGAGACCCCCACCCACGCCCCGATCCTCCGCGACCGCGCCGACGTGGCCGCCTACGCCGCCTATCGCATGCCCGCCACCTTCGAAGCGGTCCGCTCGGCACTGGAGGCGTTCGCCCAGGCCGTGCCCGACTGGACGCCCGGCAGTCATGTCGACGTCGGCGGCGGCACCGGCGCCGCCACCTGGGCCGTCACCGCGACCTGGCCCGGCGAGCGCAGCGTCACCGTGCTGGACTGGGCCGAGCCCGCGCTCGCCCTCGGCCGGGAGATCGCCGCCGCCCACCCGGCCCTGCGCGGCGCCCGCTGGCAGCGCGCCCGGATCGGCGCCGACCTCACCCTTGCGGACACCGACCTCGTCACGGTGTCGTACGTCCTCAACGAGCTGGCCGGGCCCGACCGCGCCGCCCTCGTCGACGCCGCCGCGGCCGCCGCGCAGACCGTGGTGATCGTGGAGGCCGGCACCCCGGCCGGCTACGCCCGCGTCCTGGAAGCCCGCGACCGCCTGATCCGCGCCGGACTCCACGTCGTCGCCCCCTGCCCGCACAGCGCCGCCTGCCCCATCGAGCCCGGCAGGGACTGGTGCCACTTCTCCGCCCGGGTGAGCCGCTCCTCCCTGCACCGGCAGGTCAAGGGCGGCACCCTGCCGTACGAGGACGAGAAGTTCTCGTACGTCGTCGCCACCCGCCTGCCCGCCGAACCGGCCCCCGCCCGCGTGGTCCGGCGCCCGCAGATCCGCAAGGGCCAGGTGCTGCTGGATCTGTGCGAGGCGGAGGAGCAACTGCGCCGCACGACGGTCACCAAACGACACGGCCACCTGTACAAGGCGGCACGGGACGCCGAGTGGGGAGACCCGTGGCCGCCGGAGGACGCCCCGGAGCCGTCCGCGTAGCCGCCGTGGCTTGTTAACGTCGCCCCATGGTCGACAAGCCCGCCCCCGACGCCACCCGCCGCAGCGAGAAGTCCCGCAGGGCGATCCACGCCGCCGCCCTCGCCCTGGTCGGCGAGGTCGGGTACCGGAAGACCACCGTCGAGGGGATCGCCGCCCGGGCCGGCGTCGGCAAGCAGACGATCTACCGCTGGTGGCCCTCCAAGGCGGCCGTCCTGCTGGAGGCGTTCCTCGACCTGTCCCGGCAGGCGGCCCGGGAAGCGGGCCAGGAGCCGTACGCCGTCCCGGACACCGGGGACCTCGCCGCCGACCTCAAGGCGGTGCTGCGGATCACGGTGGACCAGCTGCTCGACCCGCGCTTCGAGGTGCCCTCCCGGGCGCTGGCCGCCGAGGGCGTGGTCGACGAGGAGCTCGGCCGCGAGCTCGTCACCACACTCCTCGAACCCCAGCTCCAGCTGTACGTCGACCGGCTGCGCGCCGCCCAGGACGCCGGGGACGTACGGGCCGGCGTCGACCCCCGTATCGCCCTGGAGCTCTTCGTCTCCCCGCTCGCGCAGCGCTGGCTGCAGCACACGGGACCGATCTCCTACGACTACACGGACACCCTGGTCGAGTACGCACTGCACGGAATCGCATCCCAGCCACCCCGAAGCAGATGAAGATGGGACGATGGGGCACACTGTCCGCACACCAGCGAGGCGACCACCAGACTGAGGGGATAGATGAGCGCGACGTTCGGCGGCCGGTCGGGCCGGCAGGGCAAACTCTCCCAGTGGCTGCTCGGACGCCGCCCGAAGGAAGCCGCCGACGACGGCGGCCGTGAGGCCCTGCTGCTCGCCGCCGCCGCGGCGGGCCTGCCGCTCGCCCCGGCCGCGTACCCCGCCCCCGGCTACCGCTGCTCCTGCGACCGCGTCGGCTGTCCCACCCCGGCCCGGCACCCGGTGTCGTTCGCCTGGCAGACCCAGTCCACCACCGACCGCGCCCAGCTCGAGCGCTGGGCCCGGCACCAGCCGCAGGCCAACTTCATCACCGCGACCGGCATGGTCCACGACGTCCTCGACGTCCCCCTGGAAGCCGGGCGGGAGGCCCTTGAGCGGCTGCTCTCCTCCGGTGTCGAGGTCGGTCCCGTCGCCGAGAGCGACGACGGCCGCATGCTGTTCTTCACGCTCACCCGCGGCACCCCCGAGGACGAGGACGAGTGGTGGCCGTGCGAGCTGGACTGCCACCCCGAGACCATGGACGAGCACCCGGGGCTGCGCTGGCACTGCCGGGGTTCGTATGTGCTGGTGCCGCCGGCGCGGCTGCCCGGTGACGATCAGCAGGTGCGGTGGGTGCGGGGGCCCGAGCATGCGTTGCCGGATCCCCTGAGTCTGCTGGAGGCGCTGACCGACGCGTGTGCGCGGTACACGGGCACGGAGAGTGTGGCCTGGCCGTTGCGCGGCGCCTAGGAGCGCTACTCGCCCTGCGCTGACACCAGACCCGGCACCCGCCCCAGCACCGACACCTTGCCGCTTCCCGGCGGGTCCAGGGCGGCCTCCGCCGACATGAGCTCCAGGGTCAGGGACTGCTTCACCTCACCCTTGGTCAGGGCCTGGACGTCCTTGGGCTGGGCCGGGACCGTGGTGCCGGTGAAGGCGGTCTGTTTCTCGTAGTGGTGCGTGGTGAAGAACACCAGCGCGCCGCCGTCCGCCGTGCGCAGCGCCAGCGGGGCGTAGTCGCCGCTCGTCAGCGGCCGGTCGATGAACTGCGTGACCAGCCCCGGCTTGCGGTCCCGCTTGGCGCGGTTGGCGCGTTCGACACTGGTGTACGTGCCGTCGGCGAAGGTCCGGCCGCCCTTCTTCAGATAGGTCGCGTAGTCCGCGCTCAGCTTCCCCGGCTCGACGGCGAACCGTGCGGAGTCGGCCGGTACCGCTTCGGCCCAGCCGTCCTTGTCCGTCTTGAACTCCGGCACGGTGCCGGGCGCCAGGAGGGTCACATACGCCACCCGCCAGCGCTGACCGAGGTCTTGCCGGGTGAAGACCATCAGCCAGCGGGCCCTGCCGGTCTTGTTGCCCTGGGCGTCGGCGACGAACCAGCGCGGCCAGCCGGCCTTCTCGGGGATCGTGATCTTCACGTCCGACAGCGTCAGCGGCACGTGGTTCGGGTTGCCGGACGGGCTGTTGGCGTGCAGCGCCTTCAGCCGCGCGGCGGTGATGTCGCCGAACGGGCCGGTGAGAAAGGGCGCGTCCAGGGAGTTGTCGTAGGCCTTGTCGGCCTTGTTGTACGCGGTCGTGAACGCGGTGAGCGCCTTGGCGGCCTCGGCGCGGCTGGCGGCGGGGAGCACCTCGCGCTCCCCGTGCACCACCACGCATCCGCTCGCCGTGAGCGACAAAGCGGTCAGCGTGGCCGCTATGAGTGCGTTCCTCTCACGCCTGCGGAGCCTGCGCGGGCTGCGATCCCTGCTCATCGGATCCCTTCACCTTCCCCTTTCCGGAGGCGAACCCTACCGGGGCGAGGAAGATCGCGAGCGTCGGGATCAGGTACAGCAGCCACACCGTGACCTGGAGGACCGTCGGGTCGGGCTGGAAGTTGAGGACGCCCTTGAGCAGGGTGCCGTACCAGCTGTCCGGCGGGATGGTGTCGCTGATGTCGAAGGCCAGGTTCGTCAGGCCGGGGAGCCAGCTCGCCTCCTGCAGATCGTGGAAGCCGTAGGCGAGGACTCCCGCCGCGACCACGACCAGCATGCCGCCGGTCCAGGTGAAGAACTTCGCGAGGTTGATCTTCAGGGCGCCCCGGTAGAACAGCCAGCCGAGCAGGACCGCGGTGGCCAGGCCGAGGGCCACGCCGATCAGCGGGCGCGGGGTGCCGTCGCTCGCCGCGTGCACCGACGCCCACACGAACAGCGCGGTCTCCAGGCCCTCCCGGCCGACGGCCAGGAACGCGGTGGCGACCAGCGCGCCCGTGCCCATGGCGAGGGCCGCGTCCAGCTTGCCGTGCAGCTCCGACCTCAGGTGCCGGGCGGTGCGCCGCATCCAGAACACCATCCAGGTCACCAGGCCCACGGCGACGACCGACAGCGAGCCGCCGAGCGCCTCCTGCGCCTGGAACGTCAGTTCCTGGGAGCCGTACTGCAGGACACAGCCGAAGCCCATCGCGATGGCGACCGCGATGCCGATGCCGATCCAGACCGGCTTCAGCGCGTCCCGGCGGCCGGTCTTGACCAGGTACGCGATGAGGATGCAGACGACGAGCGACGCCTCCAGGCCCTCGCGCAGACCGATCAGGTAGTTGGAGAACACGGGCTACGCCTCCTTGGAGAACAGCGTGCGGCCCCACCAGTCGCCGGAGTCCCGGACACCGGGCGGCACGGCGAACACCGCCGAACCCACGTGCTGGATGTACTCGTTGAGCGCGTCGTGCGCGGACAGCTTGCGCTGCAGCGGGATGAACCCCTTGCGCACGTCCCGCTGGTAGGCCAGGAAGAACAGGCCGGCGTCCAGGCGGCCGAGGCCGTCGGTGCCGTCGGTGAAGGAATAGCCACGGCGCAGGATCGTGATCCCGTTGTTCGAGTCCGGGTGCGCGAGACGCACATGCGCGTCGGGCTTCATCGCCTTCAGGAACGGCTCGTCGTGCTCCTTGGCCTTGCCGACCGGCGCGCCCTCGCGCTTGTCCCGCCCGAACACGTCCTCCTGCTCCTGCAGGGAGGTGCGGTCCCAGGTCTCGATGTTCATCCGGATGCGCCGGGCGACCAGGTACGACCCGCCCGTCATCCAGCCGGGACCGTCGCCGTCGCCGACCCACACGAACTTCTTCAGCCGGTCCGTCTCGGTGCCCGCGATGTTGCGGGTGCCGTCCTTGAAGCCCATCAGGTTGCGGGGCGTCTGTGCGTCCGGGGTCGTGGACGAGGTCTTGCCGAAACCGAGCTGCGACCAGCGGATGGCGACCTTGCCGAAGCCGATGCGGGCGAGGTTGCGGATCGCGTGCACGGCCACCTGCGGATCGTCCGCGCAGGCCTGGACGCACAGGTCGCCGCCGGTGCGGGACTTGTCCAGGTTGTCGCCGGGGAACTGCGGCAGGTCGGCCAGGGCCTCCGGCCGCCGGTCCCGCAGCCCGAAGTGCTCGAAGAACGAGGGCCCGAAGCCGATGGTGAGCGTCAGCCGCGAGGGCTTGAGCCCCAGCGCCTCGCCGGTGTCGTCCGGCGGTGCCTCGGCGAGTCCGCCGTAGGCGCCTTCACCGACGGGCTCGCCCGCGGTCATCCGCCGGGCCGCCGCCGTCCAGTCCTTGAGCATCTGGACGAACTCGTCGCGGTCCTCGGTCTTCACGTCGAACGCGGCGAAGTGCAGCCGGTCCTGGACGGGCGTGGCGATGCCCGCCTGGTGGGCGCCGTGGAACTCCACCGCGCCGCCCGTCTCGGCGGCCACCGGGTCCACGTCGTCGCCGGCCTTGGCCATCGCCACCGCGCCTCCGGCCGCCGCGGCACCGAGCGCGAGCCCGGCGCCGCCCCAGCCGATCAGCGCCCGGCGCGACGGATTGCTCCCCTGGTTCTCGGTCATCGCTCTGCCCCCTGCTTACTTCGCGACCGCGGCGGCGAGCTTGGACAGCGGCTCGGCGAGCGCGTTCACCGCGTCCGACAGCTCCTTGCGCTGCTCCTTGGTGACCTTGTCGTAGGAGACGAAGTCGTAGGAGTTCTTGTCCGTGCGGTACTTGTCGAGCACGCCGTTCAGCGCGGTGAACTGCTTGTCCAGCTCCTTGGCCAGCGCCGGGTCGTTCTTCGCGGCGACCGGCTTGAGCAGCTCGTACGCCTTCTGCGCGCCCTCGACGTTGCCCTTGAAGTCGGCCAGGTCGGTGTGCGAGTAACGGTCCTCCTCACCGGTGACCTTGCCGGTGGCGACCTCGTCGAGCAGTTCCTTGGCGCCGTTGGCCATGGAGGTCGGGGTGATCTCGGCCGTGCCGACCCGCTTCTGCCAGTCCTTCAGGTCGCTCACCAGCTGGTCGGCGAGGGTCTTCTCGTCGGCGCCGATCTTCTTGTCCGCCCAGAGGGCCTTCTCCAGCCGGTGCCAGCCCGTCCACTTCTGGCCCTTCTCCAGGCCGTCGGCGCGGGTGTCGGTCTTCGGGTCGATGTCACCGAAGGACTCGGCGACCGGCTCGGTGCGCTCCCAGCCCAGGCGCGAGGGGGCGTAGGCCTTCTTGGCGGCGTCGAGGTCGCCGGACTTGACCGCCTTGGCGAAGGCCTCGGCGAGCGGCACGGTGGCGTCGGCCTGGTCCTGCGCGTACTGGCGGTAGTCGGCGACCGCCTTGTCCAGCTGCGGGTTCCGCTTGGCGTTCGTACCACCGCCGGTCACGTCGAGCTTCTGCCGGATGCCGCGGCCCTTCATGCCGGGGCGGCAGGCGATCTCGTACGAGCCCGCCTTGATCTCGGCGGTCAGCGTGTACTCGGTGCCCGGCCCGATGTTCTCCTTCTCGGAGACGATCCGGTCGTCCGGGAAGAGGATCTCGACCTCGGTGGCCTTGGTGCCCTTGTTCTCGATCTTCAGCGTGACGTGGCCGGCGGGGACCGACGTGGCGGAGGTGTCGCACTTCGAGTTGGCGGCGGTGACCTGGATGGCGTCGCCGTCCTTGGCTTCGCTCTTCGCGGTGCAGGCCGAGAGGGCGGTCAGAGCGGCCACGGTCGTGGCGGCGGTGACGGTCAGTCGGACGGCTCGCATGCAGGCTCCCAGCGGATCTGGTGTGGTGAGGCTGGCCTAACTTACCTGAGGCTTACCTCACCACTACCCCCCGGGGTCGTGATTCACGTCTCAGAATGGCCCGTGGGCAGACCGTCGCCTTACTGCCGGGACGCCGTACGAACCGTCCGGCATCCGCGCCCGGCCGCTCCCCGGCGGCGCCCCCGCCTGGGACGCGCTCGCCGCCGCCGCGATGTTTCAATTCCCCCGTGACTGACTACGACGTACTCCGTGTCTTCTGCGGACCGCACGGCGGCTACGGCAACGAACTCGGTGTCGTCCGCGACGGCTCGGTGCTGCCCGAGCGAACCGACCGGCAGGCGCTGGCGGGCAAACTCGGCTTCAGCGAGACCGTGTTCGTGGACGACCCCGAGCGTGGTGTGATCGACATCTACACGCCCACCCTGCGGCTGCCCTTCGCCGGTCACCCCTGCGTCGGCACGGCCTGGCTGCTCGACGTGCCCGAACTGGTCACCCCGGCCGGAGTGGTCGGTGCCCGCCTGGACGGCGAGTTCAGCTGGATCGAGGCACGGGCGGAGTGGGCCCCGCCGCGCACCCTGCGCCAGTACGCCACCGCCGCCGAGGTCGACGCCCTGGAGGTGCCCCCGCCCGGGGAGTGGATCTACGCCTGGGCCTGGGAGGACGAGGCGGCCGGCCGGATCCGGGCCCGCGCCTTCCCCGGCCGGGGCGACGGCATCGACGAGGACGAGGCCACCGGCGCCGCCGCACTGCTCCTCACCGACCGGCTGGGCCGCGCCCTGAACATCACCCAGGGCAGGGGCTCCCAGATCCTGACCGCGCCTCAGCCGCACGGCTGGGTGGAGATCGGCGGCCGGGTGTTCCTGGAGCGTTAGGCGCTCAGCGGGAACTCGTCCCCGAGCGCCCGGAACACCGCGGTGTTGAGGGCGAAAGCCCGCTTGCACTCTCCGACGATCCGCTGCTTCTCCAGGTCGTCCACCCCTATTCCGTCGAGCAGTTGCCGGTAACTGCGCTTGAAGGCCGCCGGGTTGGGGACGCCGTCGAAGACGTAGAAGCGGACGCCGTCGCCCTTCCTGGTGAAGCCCCAGGTCTTCTCGGCCCGGTCGCGGATGATCTGGCCGCCGGACAGGTCGCCCAGGTAGCGGGTGTAGTGGTGGGCGACATAACCGCCCGGCCAGCGCTCGGCGCACTCGCGGACCCGAGCCGCGTACGCGTGCGTGGCGGGCAGGGCGCTCAGGCCCGCCCGCCACTCCGGCCCCCGCAGATGTGCCAGGTCCCGCTCCAGCGCGGCCAGCCGGAACAGTTCGGGCCGGATGAACGGCCCCGCCACCGGATCCGCCGCCAGCCGCCCGATGCCGCTCTCCAGCGCCTCGTACACGAACCACAGCTGCTCGGTGTAGCGCGCATAGGCGTCCACGCCGAGCCTGCCGCCGAGCAGGTCGCCCATGAACGTCGAGGTCTCCGCCTCCATGTGCTGCTCGTGGGAGGCGATGCGGATGAGGGACGAGAACGACTCCATGGACACTCCTCGGTTTGCCGACGGCCTGTCGGCAAGTTTACCGACAGTGTGTCGGAAAAACATCAGGACCGCCCCCGGCACGGATCCGGGCATGAGAAAGGCCCGCCCCCCGAAGGGAGCGGGCCGAGCGAAAAGCGGCGGCTACGGCAGGGTCAGGATCTCCGCACCCGTCTCCGTCACCACCAGCGTGTGCTCGAACTGGGCCGTCCGCCTGCGGTCCTTCGTCACGACCGTCCAGCCGTCGTCCCACATGTCGTACTCATGGGTGCCCAGCGTCAGCATCGGCTCGATCGTGAAGGTCATGCCGGGCTGCATGACCGTCGTCGCGTGCGGGCTGTCGTAGTGCGGGATGATCAGCCCGGAGTGGAACGACGAGTTGATCCCGTGGCCGGTGAAGTCCCGCACCACGCCGTACCCGAACCGCTTGGCGTACGACTCGATGACCCGGCCGATGACATTGATCTGCCGGCCCGGCCGGACCGCCTTGATCGCGCGGTTCAGCGCCTCGCGGGTCCGCTCCACCAGCAGCCGGGACTCCTCGTCCACGTCCCCGACCAGGTAGGTGGCGTTGTTGTCGCCGTGCACCCCGCCGATGTACGCCGTCACGTCCAGGTTGACGATGTCGCCGTCCCTGAGGACCGTCGAGTCCGGGATGCCGTGGCAGATGACCTCGTTGACCGATGTGCACAGCGACTTCGGGAAGCCGCGGTAGCCGAGCGTGGACGGGTAGGCGCCGTGGTCGCACATGTAGTCGTGGGCCACCTTGTCGAGCTGGTCGGTGGTGACCCCGGGCGCGATGATCTTCGCGGCCTCCTCCATCGCCTGCGCGGCGATACGGCCGGCGATCCGCATCGCCTCGATGGTCTCCGCGGTCTGCACCTCCGGCCCGGTGTACGGCGCCGGCGCGGGCTTGCCGACGTACTCGGGGCGGCGGATGTTTCCGGGAACCGAACGGGTGGGAGACAGCTCCCCTGGTACGAGCAGCGACTGGCCAGACATGCCAGCGAGTCTATCGAGCGCACATGGGGGAACATGTCGGTGGCGAGAGGAGCTGTTCATGGCCCTGTTCAAGAAGCGCACCGTCGGCAAGCCGGGCGAGTGGTACTACTGCCTGGAACACAAGAAGGTCGAGGAGGGCCCGGACTGCCCGGGCAAGGACCGCTTCGGGCCGTATGCCTCTCCGCAGGAGGCCCAGCGCGCGATGGAGACCGCCGCCGAGCGCAACCTCCAGTGGGAGAACGACCCGCGCTGGCACGACGCGTCCGCGAAGAGCGACACCGACGACGCGTGAGGGCGAGGGGTCACGCCGGTACGGCGGCGCGGCGCTCGCGCATCCGCACCGCGTGCTCGTCGGTCCGGGCGTCGTACGTCATGAGACCCGGCAGGCACAGCGCCAGCAGCCCCATCGCACCCGCGCACGCCAGCCCGCCGGAGACGACGGAGGTCCGTACGCCCGCCCAGGCGGCCAGGCCACCCGCCCGGACCTGGCCCAGCTGCGGGCCGACCGAGTAGGACAGCAGCTCGATCCCGGCGAGCCGGCCGCGCAGCTCGTCCGGGATCGTCTGGTTCCACATCGCGGCCCGGAAGATCCCGCTGACCATGTCGAACCCACCGCCGACGGTGAGGAACAGCAGGACCAGCCACACGTTCCCGCACGCACCGGCCGCCGCGACCGCGAGGCCCCAGCCGGCCGCCGACAGCACCACCATCAGCCCATGCCGGTGGATCCTCGACGCCCAGCCGCCGGTCAGGCTCACCAGCATCGCCCCGGCGGGCACGGTGGCGTACATCAGGCCGAGGGCCCAGTCGGCGTGCAGCTCGTCGGCGAGGAACGGCAGCACCGCGAGCGGCATGGCCAGGAACATCGCGGCGAGGTCGACGACGTAGGTGCCGAGGAGGTCCTTGCGGCTCCAGGCGTACCGGGCGCCTTCGAGGACGGCGCCCAGCGAGGGTCTCGACGCCTCGTGGGAGGCGGGGGAGGGGGCGATGGGCACGATGAACGCCAGCGAGACGGCGAAGGTCAGCAGGTCGGCGGCGTACGCCCAGCCCAGGCCCGCGTAGGCGACGACCACGCCCGCGAGGGCCGGTCCCGCGACTCCGCCGACGGTCCAGCGCAGCGAGTTCAGCGAGGCCGCCGCCGGCATGTCGTCGTGGGCGACGATCCGTGGCCACAGGGAGTCCAGGGCGGGACGCTGCACGGAGACCAGCGCGGAGGAGAGGGCGGCGACGGCGTACAGCGGCCACACCGCCGGGTGCGGGAGCAGGGCGTCGACCAGCAGGGCGGCGCTGAGCAGCCCCTGGCCGGCCTCCGTCCACACGATGAGCTTCCGCTTGTCGAGCGCGTCGGCGAGGGCGCCGCCGTACAGGCCGCAGACGATGAGCGGCAGCAGTTCCACGGCGCCGATCGCACCCACCGCTGCCGCGGAGCCGGTCAGGTCCTTCAGCTGGACCGGGAGCGCGACGAAGGTGAGGAAGCTGCCGAAGTTGCTGATCAGGCCGGACTTCCACAGACGCCGGAAATCCGCGGATGCCTTCCAGGGGGACAGGTCGGGGAGAAGGGCGCGGGTCACCGGGGCATGTTCGGCCGGGCCGGGTGCAGGGGCAACCGTATTTCCGTGCCGAGCCGCTTGTGTCACCAGGGAGCGGGCGGCGGTGCCGTCAGGATCTCCGTCAGCCGGGCCAGCCTGTCCCGGAACCCCCGCCGAACCCTCGGAGAGCCGCCGTTCTCGCCCGCCGCCGCGCTGAGCAGGTGCTGCACCGTGTCCAGGTCCAGCTCCGCCCCCTCCGGCACGGCCAGCGTGTCATGCGCCATCGCGGCGAGTTCACCCCCGCCCGCACCGAGAGCCAGCACGGTCACCCCGGCCCGGCGGGCGTCGTGGACACGTTCCAGCAGCGGCGCGGGCTCCTCGGGAGCCACCACCAGCAGGGTCTCGCCGCGCCGCGCCGCCTGGATCCGGCCCGGTCCGACGGCCAGGTGCGGCGGGTCGCAGGGGCGCGCGTGATGCCGTACCAGGGTCGGGGCCAGCTCGGGCGTCCCGGACCACGCGGCCTCGTCCACCAGGTGCGCGGCCAGATGCCACGGCTCGTACGCCGGCGTGCCCACCAGCAGTAACCCGCCCCCGTGCGCCACCACCGACCCGCGCAGCACCCCCGCGAATCGCCGGGTGGCCCCCAGCCACTCGGTCCCGGCGAGCACTTCCCGCAGCAACGCGACCCGTACGGCGTCCATGCGTCCGCATCCTGCCGCAACCGGCCATTCGTGACGTGGAGTTCACGCGGAATTCGCCCGCCTCGGGGACGTACCCCGGGCCACCCCCTCCCCGTGCACCGGCTCACCTGAACCCGTGCCGCCCGCGCCACGGACGTAGGCTCGCCCCATGACCTCTACCGACAGCGCACAGACCCCTGCCAAGGCCCCCGCCAAGGACCCCTGGGACCTGCCCGACGTCTCCGGGTACGTCGTCGGCGTGCTCGGCGGCACCGGACCGCAGGGCAAGGGCCTCGCCTACCGGCTCGCCCGGGCCGGCCAGAAGGTGATCATCGGCTCCCGCGCCGCCGAGCGTGCCCGCGCCGCCGCCGAGGAACTCGGTCACGGCGTCGAGGGCGCCGACAACGCCGAGACCGCGCGCCGCAGCGACATCGTGATCGTCGCCGTACCGTGGGACGGCCACGGCGACACGCTGAAGTCCCTGCGCGAGGAGCTGGCCGGCAAGCTCGTCGTGGACTGTGTCAACCCGCTCGGCTTCGACAAGAAGGGCGCCTACGCCCTCAAGCCCGAGGAGGGCAGCGCAGCCGAGCAGGCCGCCGCCCTGCTGCCGGACTCCCGCGTCGCCGCCGCCTTCCACCACCTGTCGGCCGTCCTGCTCCAGGACCCCGGGATCGAGCAGATCGACACCGATGTCATGGTGCTGGGCGAGGAGCGGGCCGACGTCGAGATCGTGCAGGCCCTCGCCGGGCGCATCCCCGGGATGCGCGGCATCTTCGCCGGGCGGCTGCGCAACGCCCACCAGGTCGAGTCACTGGTCGCGAACCTGATCTCCGTCAACCGCCGCTACAAGGCACACGCCGGGCTCCGCCTCACCGACGTGTGAGCGGATGGGGGACACTGTTCGTCGCAGCAGTGTCCCCCCGCAAGGAGCCGACCCCATGCCCCTCCTGCCCCCGCCCGCCCGGACCCGGCGACTCGCCCTCTACACCCTCGTCGTCTGCGTCCTCGCCGTGGCCGCCGCCGTCGTCTCGTTCGCCCAGGGCAGCTGGCTGGGGATCGTCTGGGTGCTGCTGGCAGGCCTGACGTCCAACATGACCTGGTACTACGTCAAGCGCGACCGGACCACCACCGCGCAGGACACGTCCGTCACGGGGTGACCTGGCAGATCTCGGGGGTGCCCTGCCAGAAGCGGTACAGCTCCTGGCCGCAGTAGCGCGAGAAGCCGCCCACGCCCAGGTGCTGCAGAAGCGCGTCTATGACGTCGAAGAACGCGGTGTTGACCGACGGCACCCACAGCAGCGCGAACACGAACAGCAGACCGAACGGCGCGAACGGCTCCACCTGGCGCTTCACCTGGTAGGACAGCCAGGGCTCGATGACGCCGTAGCCGTCCAGGCCCGGCACCGGCAGGAAGTTCAGGATCGCCGCCGTCACCTGGAGCAGCGCCAGGAACGCCAGCGCGTACTGGAAGTCGGCGGGGACGCCGTCCAGCGCGTGCAGCCAGAACGGTGCGGTGCACACGGCCGCGAACAGCACGTTCGTCAGCGGGCCCGCCGCCGAGATCAGGCTGTGCCGCCAGCGGCCCCGGATCCGGCCGCGCTCGATGAACACCGCGCCGCCCGGCAGGCCGATCCCGCCCATGATCACGAAGAGCACCGGGAGCACGATGCTCAGCAGCGCGTGCGTGTACTTCAGCGGGTTCAGCGTGAGGTAGCCCTTGGCGCCGACTGTGATGTCCCCGCTGTGCAGGGCCGTGCGCGCGTGCGCGTACTCGTGCAGGCACAGGGAGACGATCCAGGCCGCCGTCACGAACAGGAACACCGCGACGCCCGGCTGCGCCGCGTACCCGCTCCAGGTGGCCCAGCCCGTCACCGCCGTCACGGCCAGGATCCCGATGAACACCGGGCTGACTCGGCGCTCGCCGCGGCGGGTGGTGGCGGTGGTCATCGGCGGACTCCTGTGCGGACGGGGACGGTCGGGAATGCGACCGTACCGGCCGCGCACTCGTGGGGGAAACGTCTCGCGCTCGCCGTCCGGTTCCTGAAAACGTGGGGCAATGCCACGGATGAGGGTGTTCTACGAGGACTGGCAGATGGAGTGCTGCGGCAGGCCGTTCGGCGTGGGCCAGGAGGTCGGCTGGCGGCTGGTCGCCGTCGACGGGTCACAGGCCAGGGACGACCGCTGGTACGGCGCCGACGCGTGGGTGGAGAACCACGGAGGCCCGAAGCACAGGACCGTCGGCCGGGTCTGCGCCATCGACCTGGTGCACCAGGAGTACACGGCCCGCCACGACCCGGGCGCCGCCGAACCCGCCGGCCCGGCGCCCGGCACGGTGGTCGTCCGGGCGGCCGGGCGCGCGCTGGAACCGGTGCCCGGCGCACGGACCCTGGAGCCCGTCGACAAGTGTCCCAAGTGGTTCCCGGGGTTCGAGGAGGACAAGCGGCCGGCGCGGCGGGTTCCGTACCGTGTCCGCCGCGCCGTCGGCGTCCTCGTCACCCTGGAGGTCCCGGACGGCACACCGCCGAAACCCGGTGACCGCCGCTGAGCGCTCGGAGACAATGGACCCCGTGCGCTATCGCCTGCTCGGCACCACCCAGGTACTCCGCCCCGACGGTACGGCCGTCCCGGTCGGCGGGGCGCGGCTGCGTGCCCTGCTGGGCGTGCTCGCGCTGCGGGCCGGGCGGACCGTGCCCGTGGGCATGCTCGTCGACGAGGTGTGGGGCGCCGAGCCGCCCGCCGACGCCGCCGGTGCGCTGCAGGCGCTCGTCGGCCGGCTGCGCCGCACCCTCGGCGCGGACGCCGTCGCCTCCGCCGAGGGCGGCTACCGGCTCACCGCCGCGCCCGACGACGTCGACCTCACCCGCTTCGAGCGGCTGACCGGCGACGGCCTTGCCGCACTCGCCGACGGCGACCCGGCCAAGGCCGCCGCCGTCCTCGACGACGCACTCGCCCTGTGGCGCGGCCCCGCCCTCGCCGACCTGCCCGACCACACCGCCGAGGCGGCCCGCTGGGAGACCCGCCGCCTCGACGCCCTGCGTGCCCGGCACACCGCCGCCCTCGCCCTCGGGCACGCCGAGCAGTCGCTGCCCGAACTGACCGCCCTGTGCGACGCCCACCCGCTGGACGAGCCGCTGCAGGCCCTGCGGCTGCGCGCCCTGCGCGACACCGGCCGCCCGGCCCGGGCACTGGCCGCCTACGAGGACGTACGACGGCTGCTCGCGGACCGGCTCGGCTCCGACCCCGGCCCCGAACTGCGGGCGCTGCACGCCGAGTTGCTGCTCACCCAGGCTCCGCCGGAGCCCGCGCGCCCGGTCCTCGGCAACCTCCCCGCCCGGCTCACCTCCTTCGTCGGCCGGGAAGCCGACATCGAGGCCATCGGCGCCGATCTCGCCGCCGCCCGCCTGGTCACCCTGCTCGGGCCCGGCGGCGCCGGGAAGACCCGGCTGTCCCAGGAGGCCGCCGAAGCGGTACGGCACACCGTCCGCGACGGAGTGTGGCTGGCCGAGCTCGCACCCGTGGACGACCCCGACGCCGTACCGCAGGCCGTGCTCACCGCGATCGGCGCCCGCGAGACCGTGCTGCACGGCGCCGGCGCCGAGAGCATGCGCGCGGTCGCCGACCGGTACGACGACCCCCTCGAACGGCTCGTGGAGCACTGCGCGCGGCGCCGGATGCTGATCGTGCTCGACAACTGCGAGCACGTCGTCGAGGCCGCCGCCCACCTGACCGAGCGGCTGCTGGCCCGCTGCCCCGGGCTGACCGTCCTCGCCACCAGCCGGGAGCCCCTCGGTGTGCCGGGGGAGCTGGTGCGTCCGGTGGAGCCGCTGCCCGAGCCGGTCGCACTGCGGCTGCTCGCCGACCGGGGCGCGGCGGCCCGGCCCGGATTCCGTACCGAGGACGATCCCGAGGGCTGCGCCGAGATCTGCCGGCGGCTCGACGGACTGCCCCTCGCGATCGAACTGGCGGCGGCGCGGCTGCGTATGCTCACCCCCCGTCAGATAGCCGACCGGCTCGACGACCGGTTCCGGCTGCTCACCTCCGGCAGCCGCACCGTGCTGCCCCGCCAGCAGACCCTGCGGGCCGTCGTGGACTGGTCCTGGGAACTGCTCGACGAGGACGAACGGGACGTCCTCGCCCGGCTGTCCGTCTTCGCGGGCGGCTGCGACCTGGCCGCCGCCGAGGCCGTGTGCGGCCCCGTCGCCCTGGACGCGCTCGGCTCCCTGGTCGACAAGTCCCTGGTGGTGGCCGCGCCTGTGGCCGAGGGCGGGATGCGCTACCGGCTGCTGGAGACCGTCGCCGAGTACGCCGGCGAACGGCTCGACGAGAACGGCCGCCGCGCCGACGCCGAACGCGCGCACCTGACGTACTACCGCGAACTCGCCCGCACCACCGACCCGTTGCTGCGCGGCCCCGGACAGCGCACCGCCATCGACCGGTTCCAGCTGGAGTACGAGAACCTGCGCACCGCGCTGCGGCACGCTATCGCCGCGGGCGACGAGCAGGAGGCGCTGTGCCTGGTACTGTCCCTGGTGGTCTTCTGGCAGATGCGGGACCAGCGCATCGAGACCCGCGCCTGGTGCGAGGAGGTCATGGCGCTCGGCCCCGACCCCTTCGCCGCACCCGTACGGCCCGCCGCACCGCTGTGGCAGCGCTGCACCGACGCCCCGCCCCCGTACACCGGCGAGATCCTCGCCGAGGCCCGGCGCGGCGTCCACCTCGCCCATCTCGCCTGCATGGACCACGATCTGGAGTCGTGGCAGACGCCCGAGGCGCAGGCCAAGCTGCACGCCGTCGTGGAGACCTACGAGCCCGGGCTGCCGCAGACCTGCCGGGTGCCCGGCCTGCTCTGGTTCTTCGCCGTCATGCTGACCGGCGGCGCCGAGCGGATGTGGGCGGTCATCGACGCGTGCGTACAGACCTGCCGCGACACCCCCGGTTTCGAGTGGGAACTGGCCACGACCCTGCAACTGCGCGCCAACCTCCTCGCCAACCGTGCCGCCTGGGCCGGCAACGCCACCCGTGACGCCGAGGAGTCGCTGGAGATCTTCCGCCGCTTCGGTGACGCCTGGGGCACCGCGGAGGCGCTGTCCGCCCGCGGCGAGGCCCATGAACGCCAGGGCGCCTACCGCGAGGCCGCCGCCGACTACCGGGCGGCCATCGAACACGCCGAACGCCTCGGCGCCCGCGGCCAGATGGCCGTCCTCCGCGCCCGCCTCGGCAGCGTGCTCATGGAGACGGGCGACCTCGAACGCGGCGAGCAACTGCTCCGGGACGTCATCGCGAGCCAGGAGGGCTCCCTCAACGAGGCGATGCCGGCCGCCCGGCTCTTCCTCGGCTGCTGGCTGGGCCTGACCGGTCGCGTCGCCGAGGCCCGGGAGCAACTGCGCCTGCTGCGCGAGGAGTTCAAGATCGCGCACTTTGTCGTCTTCGACTCCATGATCCTCGCCCAGGAGGCCTGGCTGGACGCGCTGGACGGGCATGCCGAGGCGGCCCTGGACCGGTCCCGGCGGGCGATGCACCTCGCCCGCGACCCACTGGCCCAGACCATCGCCCCGCATCTGCACTCGGTGTGCCTCACCACCGCGGCGATGGCCCTGGCCGCCCTGGACGGCGGCAGCCGCGCCGCCGACGCCGCCCGCTGCCTGGGCGCCGCCGACGCCCTGCTGCCGGCCGGCCACATCCTCTCCGGCGTCGAGCTGCGCTGCCACGACCTGACCGAGGCCCGGATCCGCCGGGGCCTGGACGAACCGGCCTACCGGGCCGCGTACGCCGAGGGCGGTGGCCTCTCCCTCGCGGAGGCCACCGCCCTGGTCTGAGCCACGGCTCAGCTCTTGGTGCGGAACTTGTGGATGGCGACCGGTCCCATGACGGCCGTGATCCCCACCGACCAGGCCACGGTCACCCACAGGGGATGCGCGACCGGTCCGCCGTCCATCAGGCCGCGGGCCGCGTCCGCGAGTGTCGACAGCGGGTTGTAGTCGGTGAAGTGCTGCAGCCAGCCCGGCATCGACTTCGGCGGCGCGAAGATCGAGGACCCGAACTGCAGCGGGAAGAGCACCAGGAAGCCCATCGCCTGCACGGACTGCGCGTTCTTCAGGATCACGCCGAGGGTGAGGAACACCCACATGATCGAGGAGGCGAACAGCGCGGACAGACCCACGGCCGCGAACAGGCCGGCCCAGTGGTGGATGTGGAACCCGACCAGCACGGCGACGACCATCAGCACGGTCGTGGCGAACAGCATGCGGGCCAGCTCGACGGCGATCTTCGCGAACAGAACGGACCCGCGGCCGATCGGCAGCGACCGGAACCGGTCCATGACGCCACTGTTGAAGTCCTGGCTGAACCCGGTGCCGACCCCCTGCGACAGGGTCATGCTCATCATGGCGATCATGCCGGGGATGACGTACTGCACGTACCTGCCCTGGCCGCCGCCGAGCGCCTGCCCGATGGACCCGCCGAAGACGTAGACGAACAGCAGGGTGAAGACGACCGGCATCAGCAGCGCGTCGAACATCGACTCCGGGTCCTGGCGGATCCAGAGCAGATTGCGGCGGATGAGCGCGCCGGTGTGCCGCAGATGCCCGCGCAGCGGGATACGGACGTCGGAGTCGGTGACAGCGGTGGTGGCGGTGGTGGCGCTCATACGGCGACCTCCTGGCGGGCGTCGGCGGACGTCGTGTCCTGCGGGGCACTGGCGCGGTGGCCGGTGAGGGACAGGAACACCTCGTCCAGGCTGGGGAGTTCGGTGGTGATGGAGGAGATCGTGATGCCGCGCGCGGTGACCGCGCCGACCACTGCGGTCAGCTGCTCGTCGCTGAGGATCGGCACCAGCAGGGTGCCGGTCTCGGTGTCCACGGTGGTGGAGGCGAGCCCGGTGATGCCCAGCTCGTCCAGCATGGCGGCGAGCGGGCGCAGTTGCAGCGGGTCGACCGGCCGGACCCGCAGGGTGCGCCCGCCGACGCGGGCCTTCAGCTCCTCGGTCCCTCCCGTGGCGATGACCTTCCCGCGGTCCACCACGGTCAGCTCGGAGGCGAGCTGTTCGGCCTCCTCCATGTACTGGGTGGTCAGCAGCACGGTGACACCGTCGCCGACCATCGCCTTCACCTCGTCCCACACCTCGTTGCGGGTACGGGGATCGAGCCCGGTGGTCGGCTCGTCCAGGTAGAGCACGGCCGGCCGCCCGATCATCGAGGCGGCGAGATCCAGCCGTCGCCGCATACCGCCGGAGTACGTGCTCGCCGGCCGCCTGGCCGCCTCGGTCAGGGAGAACCGCTCCAGCAGCTCGTCGGCGCGGGCGCGGGCGTCCTTGCGGGACAGGTCCAGCAGCCGGCCGATCATGTACAGGTTCTCCCAGCCGGGCAGCTTCTCGTCGACGGAGGCGTACTGCCCGGTGAGGCCTATCACCCGGCGCAACTGGCGGGGCTGCCGTACGACGTCGTACCCGGCCACGGTCGCCCGGCCGGCGTCCGGGGCGATCAGGGTGGACAGGATCCGTACGAGGGTGGTCTTGCCGGCGCCGTTCGGGCCGAGCACACCCATCACGGTGCCCTCGCGCACGTCCAGGTCCACACCGTCCAGTGCCTTGGTCTCGCCGTAGTGCTTGACCAGTCCCCGTACCGTCACGGCGTGGCTCGCGCCGACGGGGTTCTCGTGGATTCGCTTCATGGGGAAGACGGTGCCAGGGGCCACCGACAAACCACCGACAGGCCGCCTACAGCCACCGACAACTTCCCGACGACCACCGCAACCATCAGACGACCACCGCAACCATCAAGTGAGGAACCACGACGGCGAGCAGCCACGTCCGCGAGAGCGGCGCCGGATCAGGCGCCAAAAAAGGGCCAGCCCGCCGACGGGGGATGATCGGCGGGCTGCCCGGTGTTGCCGCAATGGCTCAGTGGACGGAGTGCTCCTCCAGCGGGAACGTTCCGCCGACGACGTCCTCCGCGAACGACTTCGCCGCGTCGCCCATCACTTCACGGAGGTTCGCGTACTTCTTGACGAACTTCGGCACCCGGCCGGAGGTCAGCCCGAGCATGTCCGTCCAGACCAGCACCTGCGCGTCCGTCTCCGGTCCGGCGCCGATACCCACCGTCGGAATGTGCAGCACCCGCGTCACCTCGGCCGCCAGCTCCGCCGGTACCAGCTCCAGGACGACCGCGAACGCACCCGCGTCCTGTACGGCCTTCGCGTCCCGCAGCAGCTGCTGCGCCGCCTCCTCGCCCCGCCCCTGCACGCGGTAGCCCATCGCGTTGACGGACTGCGGGGTCAGCCCGATGTGGGCCATGACCGGGATGCCGGACTCCACCAGCAGCCGGATCTGCTCGTGCGACCGCTCGCCGCCCTCCAGCTTGACCGCGCCGACGCCGGCCTCCTTCACCAGCCGGGTCGCCGAGCGCAGCGCCTGCACCGGGCCCTCCTGGTAGGAGCCGAAGGGGAGGTCGCCGACGATGAGGGCGCGCTGGGTGCCGCGGACCACGGCCGCCGACAGCATCGTCATCTCGTCGAGGGTGACGGGCACGGTCGTCTCGTACCCGAGGTGACAGTTGCCCGCCGAGTCACCGACCAGGATCACCGGGATCCCGGCCTCGTCGAAGACGGACGCGGTCATCGCGTCGTAGGCGGTGAGCATGGGCCACTTCTCGCCCCGCTCCTTGGCGAGCGTGATGTCGCGGACGGTGATGCGGCGGGTGCCCTTCCCCCCGTACAGCGCCTTGCTGCCGTCGGAAGGCTTGTTCTGGGCAGCCGAAAGCTGCGTCATGGCAACGGCTCCTTCAGTCATCTCGAGGCGCCCTGACGGCGTCCCCGGATCGCCTCCATGGTGGCACCTCGTGCCAGTCAGGACCAGAGGGGCCCCTTGTGATCCCCGCCCGGCGCCCGGGAAGGTCCCTGCGGGTAAGGCCTTGGTAAAGAATTAAGATACGAGACGGTTCCGTATCGAAATGGCCGTAGGGTCGAACACATGACAAGTCCCGTCCCTGCCTCCCGGATACCGGAAGCGGTGCACCGGCGCCGCTGGGCGATTCTCGGCGTGCTCATGCTGAGCCTGCTGATCGTGGTGCTCGACAACTCGATCCTGAACGTCGCCATCAAGACCATCTCCAGCCCCGCGCCGACCGGCCTCGGCGCCACCCAGGGCGAGATCGAGTGGGCGATCAACTCCTACACCCTCGTCTTCGCCGGCCTGCTGTTCACCGCCGGCCTCATCGGCGACCGCCTCGGCCGCAAGAAGGTGCTGCTCGGCGGCATCGCCGTGTTCGGCATCGGCTCCATGCTCGCCGCCGAGTCCGGCTCGCCGAACCAGCTGATCGCCTACCGCGCCCTGATGGCCGTCGGCGCCGCCTTCGTCATGCCCGCCACCCTCGCCGTCCTGATGAACGTCTTCGAGCGCGAGGAGCAGCCCAAGGCCATCGGCATCTGGGCCGGCGGCGTCGGCCTCGCCATCGCCATCGGGCCGATCACCGGCGGTGCGCTCCTCGACCACTTCTGGTGGGGTTCGGTCTTCTTCGTCAACGTGCCGATCGTGATCCTCGCGCTGGTCCTGATGGTCTGGCTGGTGCCCGACTCCCGCGACCCCAAGCCCGGCCGCCTCGACCCCGTCGGCGTCGTCCTGTCCGTCGTCGGCCTCGTCCTGCTGGTCTACGGCATCATCAAGGGCGGCGAGCTGGCCGACTTCACCGACACCAAGGTGCTGGCGACGATCATCGCCGGTCTCGTCGTGCTGGCCGCGTTCGTCGTCTTCGAGAAGCGCAGCGACCACCCGTCGCTCGACGTCACCTACTTCAAGAACAAGGTCTTCTCGGCCGCCATGAGCGCCATCGCGCTGGTCTTCTTCGCGCTGATGGGCGTCACGTTCTTCGGCGTCTTCTACACCCAGAGCGTGCGCGGCTACTCCCCGCTGGAGTCCGGTGTGCTGATGCTGCCGCTCGCCGTCGCCCAGCTGATCTTCGCGCCGCGGGCCCGGCTGCTGGTCGACCGGTTCGGCAACAAGGCCACCACCACCGCCGGTCTGGTGCTGATCGCGGCGACACTGGCCATGTTCGCCACCTTCGAGGCCGACACGCCGATCTGGATCCTCGAGGTCGTCTTCTTCCTCATGGGCACCGGCATGGCGCACATCATGACGCCGACCTCGGTCGTCATCATGCAGGCGCTGCCGCGCGAGAAGGCCGGCTCCGCCTCCGCGCTCAGCAACACCTTCCGCCAGGTCGGCGGCGCGCTCGGCATCGCCGTCCTCGGCTCGGTGCTCGCCACGTCGTACCGCAACGGCATCGAGGGCAAGCTCGGCATGCTGCCGCCCGCCCTGCGCGACAAGGCCGCCGAGTCCATCGAGGCCACGCTCGGCATCGCCGACAAGCTCGGCCCGCAGGGCAAGGCCCTGGTCACACCCGCCGACGACGCGTTCCTGCACGCCATGCACGTCACCGCGCTGTGCGGAGTGGGCGTCGCACTGATCGGCGCCGTCGTCACGGCCCTGTTCCTGCCGGGCAAGCCGCCCGCCACCGAGCAGGGCGAGAAGGAAGCAGAGCTGGTCGCGGCCGCCGACTGACGCGGACCGCGGTTCAACGGGGGAAGGAGGCGGCTGCGGGACAATTCCCGCAGCACAGTGAGAGGACGGATCGACGTGAGCCTTGCCGAAAGCCGGCCGCGACCGGGCTGCCCCGCACGGGGCAGGCCCCGCAGTGAGGCCGTGGAGCGCGCCATCATCGAGGGCGTGATGAAGCTCCTGGAGGAGGGCGTGCCCCTCGCCGAACTCTCCATCGAGCGCATCGCCCGCACCGCCGGGGTCGGCAAGGCCACCATCTACCGCCGCTGGAGCGGCAAGGAGGACCTGTTCATCGACGTCGTGCGCGCCGCTGAGCCCGCCGACCCCGAACTCCCCGGCGTCTCCATGCGCGACGACCTCGTCGTCCTGCTGGAGAACCTGCGCCAGCGCGGCCTCGCCAGCCGGACGTCGGCGCTCCTGCACAACGCCCACGCCCAGATCAAGAGCAGCCCCAGGATCTGGGCCGCGTACCACGCGAACGTCGTGGCGCCACGGCGCGACCTCGGGGTCGAAGTCCTGCGCCGCGGGCAGCGCAACGGCGAACTCCGCGCCGATGTGGACCTGGAACTGGCCAACGACATGCTCGTCGGCCCCATGCTCACCCGGGCCGTGCTGCGCCCGGACGCCGACCTGCCCGAGGGCCTGGCGGAGCAGATCGTCGACACGGTCCTGGCAGGCCTACGCCCCGTCAGCTCGACAGCCTCGTAGCACTCATGTGCGCGTTTCGTCACAGACCCCGGCCGTCCCGGGAAAAACGGAACTCCCCGCCCCGGCTCTTTCGTCCTCGTCTTCCGTACGGCCGTCATGGGACGGCGGGAACGGAGCCGATCATCCCCTAGGGTCGGAAGAACACGGGGGACGACGGTGTGCACGGCAGGCAGTGAGGCAGACGGTATGGCGCAGCAGGCGTACATGACGGAGACGGCGGACGGCGGCTCGGGGCCCGAGCGACCGGGATCCCGGCTTCGGCGCCTGACGCACCGTCTGCTCGCCGGGTGGCGCGGGGATCCACGGATCTGGCGCCGGGGCACCGTCCTTGCGGTGCTGGCGCTGCTCCTGGCCCTGGTGATGCTGCTGCACTCGCGCATCCCGAACCGGCTGGGCAACCTCGGCAGTCTGACCGAGACGTTTCTGCCCTGGCTGGGCCTCGCCATCCCGGTCCTGCTGCTGCTCGGCCTGATCCGGAAGTCGGCGACCGCGCTCATCGCCGTCGTCCTCCCGGCGATCGTATGGCTGAACCTCTTCGGCGGGCTGCTCACCGACAAGTCGGGCTCGGGCGGCGACCTGATGGTGGCGACCCACAACGTCAACGCCGACAACCCCGACCCCGCCGTGACCGCCCGTGACGTCGCCTCCTCCGGCGCCGACGTCCTGGCCCTGGAGGAGGTCCCCGGCACGGCGGTGGCCGTCTACGAGAAGGCGCTCGCACCGACGTACCGGTACCACGCGGTCGTCGGCACGGTCGGTCTGTGGAGCAAGTACCCGATGAGCGATGTGCAGGCGGTGGACATCAAGCTCGGCTGGAAGCGCGCGATGCGGGCCACCGTCACCACCCCGCACGGCCCCGTCGCGGTGTACGTCGCCCACATGCCCTCGGTCCGGGTGAAGGTGGAGGCCGGGTTCACCGCCCGCCAGCGCGACAAGAGCGCCGACGCGCTCGGCGAGGCCATCGCCGACGAGCCCCTGAAGCAGGTCGTCCTGCTCGGCGATCTGAACGGCACGATGAACGACCGCTCGCTCAACGCCGTCACCTCCCAGATGCGCTCCACCCAGGGCGCGGCCGGCAGTGGCTTCGGGTTCAGCTGGCCGGCGTCGTTCCCGATGGCGCGGATCGACCAGATCATGGTCAGGGGCATGGAGCCGGAGAGCTCCTGGACACTGCCGCGCACCGGCAGCGATCACCTCCCGGTGGCCGCCCGTGTGAAGCTGGACACGTCCTCGTAAGCCGGTGGAACAGGGCCCGGGGAGAGTTTGTTCTGTAGCTGAACATAAGCTGTACGGAACTCCCTCTCGTCGACTCCCACGTCGAGTCGACTCCTACGTGAAAGGCACAGGCCCTTCATGCCCCTGGCCCTGCTCGCCCTGGCCGTCGGCGCTTTCGGAATAGGCACCACCGAGTTCGTGATGATGGGCCTGCTGCCCGACGTCGCGGACGACCTGCACATCTCGATCCCCACCGCCGGACACCTGGTCTCGGCCTACGCGTTGGGCGTGGTGATCGGCGCCCCGCTGCTCGCCGCGCTCACGGCCCGCATGTCCCGCCGCACGGTCCTGATCGCCCTGATGGCCCTGTTCGTGGTCGGCAACGCCCTCTCCGCCCTCGCTCCCGGCGACGGCTCCCTCCTCGCCGCCCGCTTCCTCAGCGGCCTGCCGCACGGTGCCTTCTTCGGCGTCGGAGCGGTCGTCGCCACGGCGATGGTCCCGCCGGAGCGCAAGGCCCGCTCGGTGTCCCTGATGTTCCTCGGCCTGACCGTCGCCAACATCGCGGGCGTGCCGGTGGCGACGCTGGTCGGCCAGCACCTGGGCTGGCGCGCGGCGTTCCTGGGTGTGAGCGTGATCGGCCTGGCGGCGATCGCCTCGCTGGCCCTGCTCGTTCCGCGTGACGGGGGGCACGGGGCTTCGTCGGCGGGCCTGCGCGGCGAACTGGCGGCCCTGCGCTCCCTCCCGGTCTGGCTGGCCCTCGGTACGACGGTGGCGGGCTTCGGCGCGCTCTTCGCGGCCTACAGCTACGTCACCCCGATGCTGACCGGGTCGGCCGGGTTCGCGGAGGGCAACGTGACGCTGCTGCTGGCCCTGTTCGGCGTGGGCGCCACGGCGGGCAACCTGCTGGGCGGCCGCCTGGCGGACCACTCCCTGCGGGGCACGCTGTTCGGCGGGCTGGCTTCTCTGGGGCTCGTGCTCCTGCTGTTCCCCCTCCTCATGCGGGCGCCGTGGAGCGCGGCGCCGGCGGTGGCACTGCTGGGCATGGCGGCGTTCGTCACGGGTTCGCCCCTCCAGCTGATGGTGATGGAGAAGGCGGCCGCGGCACCGTCCCTGGCCTCCTCCGCCAACCAGGCGGCGTTCAATCTGGCCAACGCCGGCGGCGCGTGGATCGGCGGCCTCGCCCTCGCGGCGGGCTTGGGTACGACGTCCCCCGCGCTCGCCGGTGCGGCGCTGGCGGTGCTGGGGCTGGGCGTGGCGAGCGTGGCGTACGCGGTGGACCGACGCCGGGGGACTCCGTCGGCCGGCCGGGTCGTCACGTCCGGCGTTCCGCAGGAGTCGGGGGCACTGCACCACTGACCCGGCGCAAAGGGGCCCGGGGTCTTCGTGACCCCGGGCCCCTTCCGCTCAGCGGAGCGTCAGTGGTTCTTCGCGGGCTTCGCGTACGACGCGACGTATCCGCCTGCCGGCGAGCCGACGCCCGTGACGTCGTCGTAGCCCTTCACCGCGGACAGCGAGCTGTCCTTGCCGAGGCTGCGGACCGAGGTCGCGAGGCCGCCGGAGGCGTCCAGGCCGTTCACGAAGTCGATGCGGGCGACCGCCAGGCCGGAGCCCGTCGGGTTGTCCGTGACGTCGTGGTAGACGCCCTTCTTGCCGTACTTGGCGTAGATGGTCGGGTTGGCGAAGCCGATCGCCTTGCCGCCGCGCGCCTCCTGAGCCAGGGCCTGGACCGCCGCGATCACCGGAGCGGCGAGCGAGGTGCCGCCGATGCGGTACTCGCTGTACTGCTGCGAGCCGTCCGGGAAGGTCTGGCTCTGGCCGACCAGGAAGCCGGTGTTCGGGTCGGCGATGGCCGCGATGTCCGGGACGACACGGTTGCCGTCGGCGCTGTTGGCCTTGGCGAGCGAGTCCGGGACGACGCCCTTCTGGTAGTACGGCTGGGCGACCGTCCTGCTGGTGCCGCCGCCCGCGCCCGAGGTGAAGGTGCCGGGGAAGTTGGTCCAGCTCTTGCCGTCGGCCGACAGGGTCGCCTTCTCGGTGCCCCAGCCGGTCTCCCACTGGTACGTGTCGCCCTTGCCGACGGCCAGGGACGTACCGCCGACCGCGGTCACCCAGGCCGAGTTGGCCGGGGTGTCGACCTGCTTCGTACCGGACTTGGCGACCTGGTCGCCGTCGTCACCGGAGGAGAAGTAGAAGCCGATGCCCTGCACCGCGCCCAGCTGGAAGACCTGGTCGTAGGCGGCGGCGAGGTCCGGCGTCTGATTGCCCTCGATGTCGCCCCAGGAGTTGGAGACGATGTCGGCCAGGTGGTTGTCGACGATCTTGCTGAGCGAGTCGAGCAGGTCGTCGTCGTAGCAGGAGGCCGCGCCGACGTAGGTGACGTCGGCGGCCGGGGCTACCGCGTGCACGGCCTCGACGTCGAGGGTCTCCTCGCCGTACCAGCCGCCGGCGCCGCACTCCTTGGTCTTGGTGTAGTTCTTCGGCAGCACCTGGTGCAGCTGGCCGGTCTTCCAGGCCGCGTCACCGTTCTTCAGCGCGTACTTGCCGGCGTCGTAGGCGATGGTCGGCGAGGCGTAGGCGTCCGTGATGGCGATGCGGACGTTCTTGCCGGTGTAGGAGCCGGCGCCGTAGGCGGCGCGCAGCTGCTTGCCGGTGTAGCCCTTGATCGCGTACGGGATCTTGCCGCCGTACGCGTCGGGCAGGGTCGTCGCGATGTTCGAGCCGAAGTACGAGGAGAACGGCCCGGAGTTCTTGAACACGGCGTCCGGCGGCGGGAGCTGGTCGTCGTGGTTCGCCTTGTGCGGGGCGTTGTCCAGGCCGGTGACGGTCAGGACGGCGTCCTTCAGGGCGGACGGCACGGAGGCCGTCTGCGCCGGGGCGCGGTAGGTCGCCGAGCCCTTGGCGAAGTTGTGCAGCTGGGTGCCGAACGCCTTCTCGGCGGCGGCGACGTCACCGGAGACGGCGACGTAGTGCGGGGTGACCTGGGTGACCTTCAGACCGGCCGAGGTCAGCCAGTTCTTGACGGCGGTCACCTGGGCCTTGGTGGCCCCGAAGCGGGCCTGCGCCTTCTTGGCGTTCAGGTACTTGCCGTACAGCGGCGAGCTGGGGTCGGACACGGCCTTGGCGTAGGCCGCGAGGCCCGCCGCGTCCTTGCCGGCCAGGTACACCCGGGCCTTCACCTGGGCGCTGTCCGGGGTCGCGCCCTTGTCCGCCTTGGCCGTGGCCCAGAGCGGCTTGGTGCCCTTCAGTGCGTCACGAGCGGGGCTGTCCGCGGCGTGCGCCGCGGGTATGCCCAGCGCCAGCGCGCCGGCGACCATGGGCAGTGTCGCTGCCATGCTCACAGCGCGCAGCTTGGCGCGGTTGGATCTCATAGAACCCCCTGCGATGCGGTTCGCATGCATGTAGTGGTCGGTACGTCATGCATCCGCGCGCCGGCCCGCGGCGGTTCGGCCGGTCGAATGGATCACATGATGGGGGTCACTCTGTCGATGAACCGTTCATGCCAGGGGAACGTAAAGGTCAAGAGAAGCTCAAGTGCCCGTCAGGTGGGGCGAATTGCGCGTTTCGTACCTCACAGTTGGGTAACGGAACGGCCCGGGGACTGTTCACGTACCGCTGTTCACGACCGCGGCGCCGCTCCCCGCTCCTTCAGCATCCCGGCCATCACCTCAAGCTCCGACTGCTGCGCGTCGACCATGCCCTGGGCGAGCCGCTTCTCCACGCCGACGGTGCACTTGGCCACACACCCCTCGGCCATGTGGATCCCGCCCTTGTGATGGTCCGTCATCAGCTGCAGATACAGGATCTCGGCCTGCTTGCCGCTCAGCGACTGGAGCTTCTTCAGCTCCGTGTTCGTCGCCATGCCCGGCATCAGCGCGCCGTCCTTGCCGGAGGCCATGCCGCCCATGCCCATCCAGGTCATCGGCGGCTTGGCCGACACCTTCGGCAGCTCCCACAGGTCCAGCCAGCCGAGCAGCATGCCGCGCTGGTTGGCCTGCGTCTGCGCGATGTCGTAGGCGAGCCTGCGCACGTCCTCGTTCTTCGTGCGGTCCCGGACGATGTACGACATCTCGACGGCCTGCTGGTGGTGGATCGCCATGTCCCGCGCGAACCCGGCGTCCGCCGACTCGGGGCCCGGCGTCGTCGTCGCCGAGCCGCCGCTGGAGTCCTCGGCGACCGCGTACGTGATCGCGCCGGCCGCGACGAGCACCGCCGCCGCGGCGCCCGCGATCCATCCGACGTGCCGCCGCCTCACTTCATGACCCCGCCGGTGCAGGGGGCGCCCGGCTCGGGCGTCTGCTTGCCCTGGACATAGGTGGCGAAGAACTTGTCCACCTCGGGGTCGCTCGCGCTCTTGACGCTCACCTGGTGGCCCCACGCCGACAGGATCAGCGGGGCGGCCTGGTTCTCGTACGGGCTCATCAGCGAGAACGGCGTCTTCTTCACCTTGGCCGCTAGCGCGTCGATGTCGGCCTTGTTGGCCTTGCCGGTGTACGTCACCCAGACCGCGCCGTGCTCCAGCGCGTGCACGGCGTTCTCGTCCGGCACCGGCTCGGGATAGACGTCGCCGTTGCAGTTCGCCCAGACGGGGCTGTGGTTGCCGCCCACCGGCGGGTGCATCGGGTACGCCACCCCGGTCGCCACGTGTGTCCGGGACAGCTTGCCGGTCCAGCTCTTCACGCCGTCGTCACCGGTGACCCAGTGCCCGACGTCACCGGCGGAGCCCTTGGCGCCGCCCGAGGTGTCCTTCGCGCTGTTCGCCCTGCTGTTCGCCTTGTTGTCCGCCTGGCCCTCTGCCTTGCTGTCCGCCTTGCCGTCCGCCTTGCCGTCCGACCGGGAGTCCACGAGGACCACGCCGCCGACGACGAGACCGGCGACGACCACCACGCTCGCGGCGACGGCCAGCACACGGTTGCGGCGCTCGCGGGCGTGCTCGGCGCGGCGCATCTCCTCTATGCGCGCCTTGCGCGCCACGGTGCTGTTCTTGGCGGTACCCATGAGGTGTGTCCTTCTGGGAAAGGGGTGGCATCGGTAAGGGCGGGCTCGCCGATCGTAATCGGGACGGGCCGTCTTCCGTAGGGAGGCCGGGTCAAACTTCCGTAGGGTCGGCGCTGCGGAGGAAGGACGGCCGGATAATTTGAACCGCCAGTGCGTATTACCTACGCTCGTGGTATGCGGCTCCTGCGCTCCACCGACCTGGCCCTGCGCGTCCTGATGCGACTGGCCGTCGCCGCCGACGCCATGCCCACCACCCGCCAGGTCGCGGCGGACATGGACGTGCCCTACACGCACGCCGCGAAGGTCGTCGCGGAACTCCAGCACCTGGGCCTCGTCGACGCCCGGCGTGGCCGGGGCGGCGGTCTCACGCTCACCGGGAAGGGCCGTACGGCCTCGGTCGGCGCGGTGGTGCGCACCTTCGAGGGCGACGGCGACGTGGTCGACTGCGAGGGTACGACGGGTACGGCCCCCTGCCCGCTGAACACCGGCTGCCGCCTGCGCGGCGCGCTGCGCCGGGCGCAGGAGGCCTTCTTCGCCGAGCTGGACTCCGTCACGGTGGCGGACATCGTCTCCGACCCCACCGGTCCCCTGCTGCTGGGCATCTCCCGGGGGCCGGACGGGGGCGCGTTTCCACTGGCCGGAAAACATCGTTGATCGCCCGGCGGACCTGGTGAAGGCTGACCCCGACTCAAGAACGACGACGGGGGTACGTCAATGAAGGTCCTCATCTCCGGCGCGAGCGTGGCCGGTCCCGCGCTCGCCCTCCTCCTGCACCGCGACGGCCACGAGGTGACCGTGGTCGAGCGCGCCCCGGCACTGCGGGACAGCGGCTACGCCGTCGACTTCCGCGGCGCGGCCTTCGAGGCGCTGGCGGACCTGGGGATCCTGGAGGAGGTGCGCGGGCACGCCACCGGGATGCGCGGCACCGATCTGCTGGACGCCGACGGCAACCGCACGGGCGAGCTGCCCGCCGAGCACTTCGCCGGTGAACTGGAGGTGCCCAAGCGGGACTTGACGCGCATCCTGCACGCGCACACGGCGGCGAAGGTGCGCTATGTCTTCGACGACTCGATCAACGCGATCGAGCAGGACGCCGACGGGGTCCGGGTCGGCTTCGAACGCGCCGCCCCGGACACCTACGACCTGGTCGTCGGCGCCGACGGCATCTACTCCGTGGTGCGCCGCCTGGTCTTCGGCCCGCACAGCGAGGCCATCCGGCACCTCGGCCTGTCGGGTGCGGGCTTCAGCGCCCCGAACCGGCTGGGCCTGGACCACCGGGGCGTGCTGTGGCAGACCCCCGGCCGGGCGGTCTACGCGTTCAGCGCGGCCGATCCCGAGCGGATGTCCGTCAGCCTCTCCTTCGCCAGCGACTCGCCGAAGCTGGACCTGCTGAGCCGCGCGGAGCAGGAGCGGACCACCCGGGAGCGGATGGCCGGCGCCGGCTGGATCGTGCCCCGCCTGCTGGACGACATGTCCGCCGCCACCGACCTCTACTTCTCCTCGGCCTGCCAGGTCCACCTCGACCGCTGGTCCGAGGGCCGGGTGGTGCTGCTGGGCGACGCCGGTTACTGCGCCGCCCCCACCTCGGGCATGGGCACCTCCCAGGCGCTGATCGGCGCCCGCACCCTGGCCCGGCACCTCGCCGAGTCCGGCGGCGACCACCTCAAGGCCTTCGCCGCCTATGAGCAGGAGCTGCGCCCGTACGTGGCGCAGAACCAGCAGACCGGCCGGGAGGGCGCCCGCAGCTTCGGCGCCCACTGACCGGAGGGGCTCAGCCCCGGGCCAGCCACAGGTCCGGGCCGAACACCTCGTAGTGGATGTCGGCCGGGGCCACGCCCCGCTCGATCAGCTGGGCGCGGACCGTGCGCATGAAGGGCAGCGGCCCGCACAGGTACGCGCGCGTGCCGGGCCGTACGGGGATGCCGGCCAGGTCGACCAGGCCGGTGCGGGTGCCGGGCTCCGCGTCGCGCTCGTAGAAGAAGTGCACGGACGCTTCGGGGAGCTTGCCGGCGTAGGTCTCGTGGTCGGCGCGCAGGGCGTGGTCGGCTGGGGAGCGGTCGCCGTGGACGACGGTGACCGGGCCCTGGTGGCCGGTGGCCGCGAGGTCGGCCAGCATGGCGACCATGGGGGTCACCCCGATGCCGGCGGAGGCGAGCAGCAGCGGGGTTGCGGCGTCGGTGTCCAGGACGAGGTCGCCGTACGGCTCGGACAGGTCCAGGACGTCGCCGGGCCGCACGCGTGCGTGGAGGTGGTTCGACACCTCGCCGGCGGGGGTGGCGTCGTCGCCGCTCACGCGCTTGACGCTGAACTGGCGCACGCTGTCGCCCGGCGCCCCGGACAGGCTGTACTGCCGTATCTGGCGGGCGCCGTCGGGCAGCTCGGCCTGGACGGAGACGTACTGACCGGCGCGGAAGGCGCGCACCGGGCCGCCGTCGGCCGGGCGCAGCCGGAAGGTGACGACGTCCGCCGTCTCCTCGATGCGCTCCACGACCTCCCACGGCCGCCGGACCCGGCCGCCGCTCTCCTCGTACAGCCGCTTCTCGATCGCGACGAGCGCGTTCGCCATCAGCCAGTAGACCTCGCCCCAGGCGGCGGTGACCTCGGGTGTCACGGCCTCGCCGAGGACTTCGGCGATGGCGGCGAAGAGGTGCTCGTGCACGACGTCGTACTGCTCGGGCGTGACGCCCAGCGAGGCGTGCTTGTGGGCGATGCGGCCGAGCATCGCGTCGGGCCGGGTGTCCGGGTGCTCCAGCAGGTGCGTGGCGAAGGCGGCGATGGAGCCGGCGAGGGCCTGCTTCTGGGCGCCGGAGGCCTGGTTCCCGCGGTTGAACAGGTCTCGCAGCAGTTCGGGATGGGCGGCGAAGAGGCGGGCGTAGAAGCGCTCGGTGATCTCACCGATGGCCGCGCCGACGGCGGGGAGGGTGGCGCGGACGGTGGCTGCGGACTGCTCGGACAGCATCGGGACTCCTCACGACTCGACTGATCGGAACGCTATGAAAACTTGCATCTGAGATGCAAATTAAATGGGCGTGGTGTCCCTCACGTCGCGAAACGGACCGGCCATTACGGATGTCGGTCCGAGCAGGCAAGATGGGCGGGAGAGCAGTACACCTGCCGTACGAGAGGCGTTCAGGCCGACGACGCCCGGGCGATCAAGGTCTGCAACGCGCATGAAATGGTGTTGTGGTGGGATGCTCAGGTGCCCGACCGCCTCCCGAGGGATGGGGGACAGGCGGCCTGACCAGCAAGGATGGGGTAGCGGAAGATGGACAAGCAGCAGGAGTTCGTGCTCCGGACACTGGAGGAGCGCGACATCCGGTTCGTACGCCTGTGGTTCACGGACGTGCTGGGCTTCCTCAAGTCCGTCGCCGTGGCCCCCGCCGAGCTGGAGCAGGCCTTCGACGAGGGCATCGGCTTCGACGGCTCCGCCATCGAGGGCTTCGCCCGGGTCTACGAGTCCGACATGATCGCCAAGCCGGACCCGTCCACCTTCCAGGTCCTGCCGTGGCGCGCGGAGACCCCCGGGACCGCCCGCATGTTCTGCGACATCCTCATGCCGGACGGCTCCCCGTCCTTCGCCGACCCGCGCTATGTCCTCAAGCGCGCCCTGGCCCGCACCTCCGACCTGGGCTTCACCTTCTACACCCACCCCGAGATCGAGTTCTTCCTGCTGAAGGACCGCCCACTCGACGGCTCCCGCCCCACGCCGGCCGACAACTCCGGCTATTTCGACCACACGCCGACCAACGTCGGCATGGACTTCCGCCGCCAGGCGATCACCATGCTGGAGTCCATGGGCATCTCGGTGGAGTTCTCGCACCACGAGGGCGCGCCCGGCCAGCAGGAGATCGACCTGCGCTACGCCGACGCGCTCTCCACGGCCGACAACATCATGACGTTCCGGCTGGTCATGAAGCAGGTGGCGCTGGAGCAGGGGGTGCAGGCGACCTTCATGCCGAAGCCTTTCTCCGAGCACCCGGGCAGCGGCATGCACACGCACCTGTCGTTGTTCGAGGGTGACCGGAACGCGTTCTACGAGTCCGGCGCCGAATACCAGCTCTCCAAGGTCGGCCGCTCCTTCATCGCCGGCCTGCTCCGGCACGCCGCGGAGATCTCCGCGGTCACCAACCAGTGGGTGAACTCCTACAAGCGCATCTGGGGCGGCTCCGAGCGCACGGCGGGCGCGGGCGGCGAGGCCCCGTCGTACATCTGCTGGGGCCACAACAACCGCAGCGCCCTGGTCCGTGTGCCGATGTACAAGCCGGGCAAGACCGGCTCCGCGCGCGTGGAGGTCCGCTCCCTGGACTCCGGCGCCAACCCCTACCTGGCCTACGCCCTCCTGCTGGCCGCCGGACTGAAGGGCATCGAGGAGGGCTACGAGCTGCCGCCGGGCGCCGAGGACGACGTCTGGGCCCTGTCCAACGCCGAGCGCCGCGCGATGGGCATCGAGCCCCTCCCGCAGAACCTCGGCGAGGCCCTGACCCTCATGGAGAGCAGCGACCTGGTCGCCGAGACCCTCGGCGAGCACGTCTTCGACTTCTTCCTGCGCAACAAGCGCCAGGAGTGGGAGGAGTACCGCAGCGAGGTCACGGCCTTCGAGCTGCGGAAGAACCTGCCGGTGCTGTAGTCGCGGGCCGGCGGTCGGTCCTCAACGGTTGCGGGCGGTGGTACCGGAGTGCGCCGACAGCGCTCTCGGTGCCACCGCCCAGCCACTTCCCACCGTTCAGGGGTGCTGAACCGGCCTCTTACCAGGCCTTGTTGTCGCAGCCCATGGTCGAACCGATGTGCGTCGCCTGTGCGCCCGGGTCGCCTTCGCCGTTGAGCGCGTTGCCCAGTACGCCGTTGAGGATGCCGACCTCGCCGAGGACGTCGACGTTCAGGTCGTGCGACCGGCAGTTCGAGCTCTGCATGACGCTGTTGCCGCCTTCGCCTCCGGCGTGGGCGGTGCCGGCGGTCAGGAATCCGACGCTCCCGAGAGCCGCGACCATGACGGCAGCCTTGTGAAGCTTGTTCATGTGATCTCCATAGAGTGAGTTGTGGATGCGATCTGTCACGGATCTTCCACCTACAGCAACGGAGATTAGGGTTAAAATCACCCAAGATGGACTTCGACACGCCGATTTCATGATCTCCCGAAGTGCGGACCGGCGTCCGTAGCGGCGGCCACCCGGCACGCAGGGAGCACCCTCTCAGGGCACATACGCCGGCGACACGGCGGCCGTACTGATCCGCCGCGCCCGCCCCGAACCATCCGCCGGCACCTGGTACAGATCGGCGCCGTAGTCACCCGGCAGGGCGTACACGAGCGTCCGGCCGTCCCGCCAGACCGCCTGGTCGTCCACGCTCCTCCGCTCGGCCGACGGAGTCTCGCGCATCGTCCGCAGGTCGAGCACGTACAGCTGCCAAGGGGCGTCCGCGGGCAGGCCCTTGACCCGCTTCTTGTAGGCGATCCGGGTGCCGTCGGGGGAAAGGGACGGACACTCGACGTTGCTGTGCAGGGCCGTGACCGTACGGTCCCGCAGATCTCCACGGACCAGATACGTGTGCCCCTTCGTCGCCAGCGTCGCGTAGAACGTGCGGTCGTCCGCCGCGAGCGTCACCCCCCAGAAGTTGACGTCCGGTGCCCGGTACGGATGGCCGTCCTTGACGATCCGGAAGTCCTCCAGGGACGGGATCAGCTCCCCGCTCCTCGTGTCCACGATCGCCGCACGCGTGGAGAAGTCCGTTCCGGCGTACGAGTCACCGCCCACGAAAGCCGTCCAGGCCGCGAAGTGACCCGTGGGCGAGACCCGGGCCCGGGACGGAATGCCCGGGACGCCGTACCGGTGCACCGTCCGCAGCCGGGCGTCCAGGACGAGCGCGCGGTAGGTGTCCGAGACCGGCCCGTGCACCGCCTGCAGACACAGGCCTGTACCCGAAGCGGCGTGAAAACGCAGGCACTTGATCCCGGACGCGGTCCGTTCCCCCGACGGATCGCCGGCCGGAACGCTGACGACCTCGTCCCGGTGCGGGCCCCACGCCATGTTCCGGAACACCATCCGCCCGGGCCCGCTCAGCGTCACCGCCCCCGCGGTGACCCGCGGACCGCCCGCCTGTTCCCGGTCACGGCGGTCGGCGCGGGCCGAGGCGTGCAGCACGGACGCCAGCCCCACCGCCGCGAGCACGGCGACGGCGGCGACCAGGATCAGGATGCGGCTGCGTACGGTCATGCGGGCACCGTTCCCTTCGGGCGCAGGGCCACGGAGAACACGGCACACGCGGCCAGCGCCACGGCCGCGCCCGCCAGCGCCGCCCGGTCGCCCCACACCGTCCAGGCCGCACCGAACAACAGACTGCACGCGAACCGGGCCAGCGCCTGCCCGGTCTGTACGAGGGCCAGCCCGGACGAGCGCAGCGCCTGAGGCACCCCCTCCGAGGCCGCCGCCATCAGCACCCCGTCGGTGGCCGCGTAGAAGGCGCCGTGCAGGGCCAGGACGACGTACGGCAGGGCCGGGCCGTGCCACGCCGTGAGCAGCAACGCGTAGGCGACCAGCAGGGCACCGTGCCCGGCGACGAAGACCGGCCACCTGCCCACCCGGTCCGCGAGCCGCCCGAGCGGCACCGCCAGCAGCAGGAACGAGGCAGCCGTACCGAGCGGCAGCAGCGCGAACCACCGGTCCGCCACCCCCAGTCGCCGCTGGAGCAGCAGATACACGAACGAGTCGCTCACCGTGGCGAGACCCAGCAGCAGCGCGCACACGGCGACCCGCCGCAGCCCCCGCCGCCGCAGCAGCCCCACCGCACCCCGCACAGTGGGCCGCTCGGCGGCCACCACGCCACCACGCCCGCCGGGCACGAAGAGCACCAGCACCAGAACGCCCAGTACGGCCACACAGGAACTCACCGTGAACACGGCGTCGTAGCCGTCCACCGTGGCCCGCAGGATCACGAACGCCACCAGCGGCCCGAGCAGTGCCCCGGCCGTGTCCATCGCCCGGTGCACCCCGAAGGCACGCCCCCGCGACCCGGCCGTACTGGACAGCGAGATCAGGGCGTCCCGAGGCGCGGTCCGCAGTCCCTTCCCGGTGCGGTCGGCGGCCAGCACGAGCCCGATCGGCGTGAGCGAGTGCACCACCAGCAGCAACGGCTTGCACACGGCGGAGAGGCCGTAGCCGAACCCGGCGACCCATTTGTGCCGCCCGCCGCCGCGGTCCGCGAGATGGCCGCCCACGAGCCGTACGACCGCCGAGAACCCGTTGTACACACCGTCCAGCAGCCCGAAGCCCAGCGGGGACAGACCGAGCCCGGTGACCAGATACAACGGCAGGACGGCCGTGACCATCTCGGAGGACACATCGGTCACCAGACTGACCGTTCCGAGCGCGAGCACAGTCGGGGCGATCGCGGCACGGCGCCGCCCGGCCGGTGGCCGGACGGCACCGTCCGCGGACGCCGATGGGGGTCCCCCCGCGCGAGCGCCGTCGAGCGCGGGGGAACTTGCGCGGCTGTCCGCTACGTACACGTCAGGACGCCCAGATGCCGGTGATGTCCTGGGCGGCGGCGGCGTTGCCCGCGTGCGAGGTCAGCCCCTGGGTGTCCTCAAGGGTGCGCAGCAGGTCGTAGTGGTCGTACGTCGTGGAGCCGGACGACCCGGCCGTCACCGGCTGCCCGTACAGCACGGTCGGGATCCGGTTGCCGCTCAGCCGGTTGTCCTCGTCGAAGGTGACGACGAGCAGGCTGTTGTGGGTCTTCGCCCAGGTCGCATAGGCGCCCAGGTTGTTCTTCAGCCAGGTGTCGCCGGTGGACACCGAGCAGTCGTGCATGTCGCTGCACAGGTCGGGGGTCACGAACGACAGCTGGGGCAGCGTCGAGTAGTCCGTCGGGAACTGGGCGAACGTCTTCGCGCTCGACGCCGGCACATTGCTGAAGCCGAACCACGGGTTGTGCTTGCGCGCGTAGTTCCCGCTGCTGCACGTGGTCGAGCCCGCGCTCGGCAGGCTCTCGTTGTAACTGGCCCAGCTGCGGCCGGCGGCGATCATCTCGGAGGCGAGATTGGGTGCCGACGAGAAGCCGGGCGTGTAGCAGCTGTCGTCCGTGATGCCCTGCGTCGAACCGGAGAACAGGGCGAAGTAGTTGGGCTGGCTCGGGTGGGTCTCGGCGTACGACTGCGTCAGGTTGGCGCCTTGCGACTTCAGCGAGTTGATGTACGGGGCTCTGGAGGAGCCGATGACCTGACTGTAGGCGTGGTTCTCGAAGACCACGACGACCACGTGGTCCGGACTCGGCACGGAGCCCGCGGCGTGCGCGGACTCTTCGCCGAACCCGGTCCACAGCCCGACCGCGGCCGCGGCGAACAACACCACGGCCGCCCCAACAGTGCCGGAAAAGCGGGAAACGGAAAGGCCGGAAAAAGCCAACCCCCGGGTGGGGGGGAAAGGGGTGGGGGTTCG